>JABIHH010000011.1 GCA_018649725.1 Rhodospirillaceae bacterium
CGCCGCGTTGCCAGCGATCCCATATCGCCGACTTCTGTTCACTCGTAAAATAAATACGACTTCTATTACTCATTTTAAACACTCCATCTTTCCAATTAAGATAAAGTGTTGCGTCGATCAGTTGAGACCACCGTCAAAAGCAGACACTATTGGTCTAAGCCAAAAGAGTCCGCTTTCGGGTGTATAGCGGACATTAAATTGAAGCGTGGGAATGTCTGCTTTTAGCCAGAAGCGGACTTATGGGAATAAATTTATATTTGAAATTTCTATTTGACGCGAACAACGCCTTGTTTAGAGTTCAAACTAAACCCTAGGTACTCGTATTCCCAATCATTTAAATCGACGGCTTCTTTAAATGCTCTAAATTCACCTTCTAGCCAAGTTGGATTGGCGACAAATTCGTCAAAAATAATTGCGGTCCCCGGGATAATTCGATCAACGAGTAAGCTAAATATCGTTTTGGTAGAACTGTAAATATCGCAATCGATATTTATGCATCTCACAGGGCCGGAAATCGACTTAGAATTAAATTTTATCGGGCCGAGTCATTTGATGTGTGGAAAACCGCAAGTGCTGAGGCATAGAAGTAACGTTACGACTTTTATGCACCCAGTGTCTGTTAATGTGACAATGCCCGAATCTTGGAGTTAAAGTGACAATGATCCCAGCCTCCCGGTAAAGAGATTGTTTTGTCTTCATCCAAGAGTACCGCGTAATTTATCCGTCCCTGGCACAACTTTTTTTTAAACTCCTTGATCTGTGTTAATTCGTAAAACCCACAAATAAATTATAGTTATTTAATTGCTTTTGAAAGCTGGCTCTAAAAGATCAGCAATCAGGCTTTTAGGTTATGTCTTTGTTAGTGCTAACGGGAGGGGCAGTTTAGTGGGTTTTAATTATTTTTGCCGTGATTATTTTAGCGGCAATTTCCGCAATACATTGTCCCCTCATTGTGAAGGTTCTTCTTCTGTCGACAAATCGATCGGTTTGTCAGACATTTTTTTACGGTTCTTAGAGTCATCTGTTCAAATTTTTGAACTTCCCCTTCAATTCCCCTCCAACTCCCATGCGTCCCTCGCGACGGAGGAAATCGTCCATGTTTAATCAATCAATCCATTCATTTGGAAAACGAATACTTATTTTAGTTGTTGGTGTTTTCGCACTTGGTCTTATCACATATGTACCATCGGTATCTGCCGATGGGTTTGGTCCAATTAAAGCGCCGAAGGTAAATGCCAAGAAAGCGGCTTTGGGTAAAAGGCTGTTTTTTGATCAACGCCTTTCAGGTGATGCTGCAATCAGCTGTGCTACCTGTCATATCCCGGAAAAAGGTTTTGGTGATGGGCTCGCCCTGTCCAAAGCCTATCCAGGTAGTGATGGCTTTCGCAATACGCCGACACTTATTAATACGGCGCAGCGGGCTGCTTGGTTTCACGATGGCCGTTTGGGTACCAACCTAAACGACGTCACGCGCGAATCAATTACTGAAACCTATAACATGAATATGGATATGCGCTTGATGCAGGAACGCATTAAGCAAGATCCGGTTTATGTGAAAATGTTTAAAGATGCCGGATATGGCGAGCCATCCAATGGTTCTGTGCGAAAAGCCATTCCGGAATATTTGAAGACGTTGACCTCACGGGGCTCGGCTTTCGATGTGGGCAAGATGACCGATGCCGCCAAGCGAGGGTTTGAATTGTTTAAGGGCAAGGCAGGGTGTGCTTCATGCCATTCCGGTAATCGTTTCACCGATGACCAGCCCCATAATACGGGCGCGCCGAACAATCCGGAAATCTGGAAAAACCCGCGTCGACATCTAACCTATGTGGCTTTTGGTCTGTTTATGGGTATTGAAAATATTATGAATATCCGCCGCGATGTAGGTGCCCATGTCCGCACGCACAAGGCTGACGGCTCTGACATCGGCAAATTTATGACACCGACTTTGCGAGAGCTCAAATATACCGCGCCTTATATGCACAATGGCATGATTAAGACGCTTAAAGACGTTGTCGAGTTCTACAACAATGGCGGTGGCAGTGACGCTAACAAAGATCCCCGGATCAAGCCTTTGGGCTTGAGCAAAGAGGAGCGCGCCAATTTGGTGACTTTCCTCAATGCTCTTTCTGGCAAGCCGTTGACCGGTAAACAACATGTTTGGCCGGGCAAGATCGACGTCAATTACAAACCCATCAAAGATTGGCTCAAGCAGCGCAATTAGGAGCCGAGAGATGAAAATCATGAAAAAAATAGCTTTTGTACTAATCGTAGGTTTGGTAATCCTTAGCTATGGCACGTCTGCCATGGCTGACAAAAATGCTCCTCTAGCAGCTTTGGGTAAGCCGTCAATACCGGCGGACAACCCTCAGTCGGCTGCTAAAATTGAGCTTGGAAAACTCCTGTTTTTTGATCCCCGGATTGGCGGAGACGCATCAGTTTCCTGTGCTGATTGTCATATGCCGAGCCAAGGTTGGGGCTTCAATGATCCGATCTCCCGAGGGTATCCGGGAGCGATCCATTGGCGGAACAGCCAAACGGTGGTGAACTCGGCTTATCTCGGAAAATTATTTTGGACGGGATCAGCAAAGTCACTTGAGAACCAAGCACCATCGGCAGCCTTAGGTGCGCTTTCCGGCAACGGCGAACGCGATATGATTGAAGCCCGCTTGGCGTTCATTCCGGTTTATGTCAAAGCCTTCCGCGAAGTTTTTGGTGATCGTTGGCCGCGCGTCAATAATGTATGGCGGGCAATGGCTTCCTTCGAACGGACCTTGATCCACAACAATACACCCTTCGATAAACATATGCGGGGTGACAAGAAAGCGCTTTCAGCACAACAAAAGCGTGGTCTTAAATTATTCCAAGGCAAAGCCAATTGCATCGAGTGCCACAACGGCGCGCAGCTGACCGATCAGAAATATTATAACCTCGGTGTGCCGCGGGCAGAAGAATGGCTCACCCGTGGTCTTGCTCAGGTCACGTTCCGTTACCAGCAATATGGTAAAGGCACGACCGAAAAAATGTATCGCAAGGTCAAGGATGATGCGGGGCTCTATTACCGCACCAAGGAAAATGCTGACAAAGGCAAGTTCCGGACACCGCCTCTGCGCTACCTCGCTTACACCGCGCCCTACATGCATAACGGGACGTTCTTTGATCTTGAAGAACTCGTCGACTTTTACAATGACGGCGGCGGCAAAAACGAGTTTGCGGCAAATAAAACCAAGTTGCTGAAACCTTTGAAGCTCTCAGACGAAGAAAAGGAAGACCTCGTGGCTTTCCTCGAATCCTTGAGTGGGCCAGAGATTAAGATGGCGACACCGAAACTTCCACCTTATGCACCGCTTGATTAAGCGGGATAGGAATGAGGATTTAATTATGAACAAAGAAACAAAAACGAAGCCAATCGCGATAGAGCTCGATCAAAGCCCAGGTCAAAGTAAGGGCGATGTGGTGAAAGAAGAGAAGGGGCACGGCAAATGCCTGATGTCCCGCCGCGACTTTCTATTTGCCTCTGGTGTTACGACCGTTGCGATGATTAGTGCCGGTCCCGGTATGGCCAAGGTGCCAGCTATGGTCGCGACCTATCCCCGCAAACTAGTAGCTAAGTTGAGCCAATTGAAAACCGACAAACCCATTGATTTCCAATATCCCGATAAAGGGGCTTATTCGGAATCGATGATTGTCAAACTCGGGGTTGAAGGCGGCGGCGGTATTGGTCCTAAGAAGGACATCGTTGCCTTTAACTACACCTGCACCCACCAAGGTGGAGACATGTCAGGGTCTTATAAAGGAGACACCAAATCTCTTGGTGCCTGTAATTTGCATCTGTCGACTTATGATTTGACCCGGCACGGAATTTTGATCTCCGGACAGGCCTATCAAAGTCTGCCGCAGGTGTTGCTCGAAATTGACGGCGATAACATATACGCCGTCGCCATATTCGGCCTGATTTATGGCCGTGTTGATAACCTAGAAGCCTAGGAAGGGACGAATTAATGGCTACTCCATATTATATTCCAGAAACTAATGTCCCCCTTCCTCCGAAGGGCGCAGAAGTTATCACGACCGCTTGCGATTATTGCATTGTCGCTTGCGGCCTTAAAGTTTACCGCTGGCCGGTTGCCGGCAATGGCAAGGGTGGACCAAAAGCGAAAGATAATGCTTTTGACACAGATTTCCCAGTGGATCCGTTAGGGCCTTGGGTTGCACCTAACCAACACAATATTGTGCTGCATGAAGACAAGCCGCACCATGTGGTGGTTATCCCCGACAAAGACGCGAAATTCGTTAACAAAGGCGGTGATTCCAGTCTTCGGGGCGGCTGTATCGCGCAGAAAGTCTATAACCCGCAATCCCCGACGCGTGATCGATTAAAATCGCCGATGGTCCGGATTTTTGGCATCTTACAACCTGTGCCGTGGGATTTTGCGCTTGATATCGCAGCGGCAGTTGGCAATCACGTTATTGATAACCATGGTGCCAATGCCTATGGCGTAAAAACCTATTCTTACCAGTATTTGGAAAATACCTACGCGATCACCAAATATGCTCTACGCCATATTAATACCGCGAACTTTACCTTCCATGACACGCCGTCAGATGTAAGCTCGACGCCGGGCTTCCGGGATGCTGGCTTTGACAACTTTGGACCGGCTTATGAAGATTGGATGAATGCAGAAACTCTATTGATCTGCGGTACCGATCCTTATGAGACCAAGACGATCTTGTTCACTCAGTGGATCATGCAAGGCATTCAAAACGGTCAAAAAGCGATCTTCATGGTACCAAGGCGTACCGCTGGTGTCGCTTATGCCGAGAAAAACGGCGGGCTTTGGCTCGACGTAAATCCCGGCACCGATCTTCTGGTCGTCAATGCGATTGCTCGGATAATCGCTGAAAACGGTTGGCAGGACGAAGAATGGATTAAGAATTGGGTCAATAATAAATGGGGCTCTTCTTCCGGCTTCGGTCAAGGCACGCGGAATACGCCGTGGCAGTGGCGGACGACCTGGGGCAAGTTCCAGACCAATGGTTATGACGATTGGAAAAAATGGTTGCTGGCGCAAGACGAGTTTAAACTTGCCAATGCCTCAAAAGTATCCGGCGTCGATGCCAAGAAAATTCGCAAAGCTGCCGAATGGATGGCTAAGCCTAAAGGCAAAAAACGTCCAAAAACCTCGATCATGATTGAGAAAGGCTTCTACTGGTCAAACAACACCGGCAACACGCAGGCTATCTCTGCACTCGGTATTATTGTTGGAGCAGGTGGTCGTCCGGGTCAGGTTATTGGCCGGGCTGGTGGTCACCAGCGTGGCGGTCAACGAGGTGGTAAATATCCGCGTAATAAATCGCCGATGAAATTGCCGGGTCGCCGTCGCCGCGCGCTGGATACGGATACCTACACCATGTCGGGTCATACCCGTCTGGCGCACGTCATTGGTACGACGTGGATCCAGTCCATGTGCGGCTCGCAGCAATTGGCGAAACGCTTCCACGAACTCACCGTTGCCAACCCGCATCAAGTCCGTTCTTACGATAAACAAGATATCATCGATACCTTGAAAAAGCGGGCCGATTCGGGCGGCATGGTCGTGGTCAACCAGGAGATCTATTTGGTTGATCCAATCGGCAATCGTTACGCCGATATCATTTTCCCGGCCGCAACCTGGGGTGAAGAAGACTTCATGCGAGCCAATGGCGAACGCCGTCTCCGGCTTTATCAGAAGTTCTATGATGCACCGGGCGAAGCGAAACCAGATTGGTGGATCATTGCCGAGCTTTCCAAACGGATGGGCTTTGAAGGCTTTGATTGGAAAAACTCCAATGAAGTTGCCGAAGAAATGTCGCGCTTCTCCAGAGGAAGCCGGAAAGACTTCCATCAGATCAAAGTGGCCGCCAAACGTGAAGGCAAGACTTTGCATCAGAAAATGCGGGAGTTCGGCACGAACGGTATCCAGGGACCTGTCTTCATGACCGAAGACGGCAAGCTGGAAGGTACCAAGCGTCTGCACGACACTCAACGCAAGTTGAGTGTGACCGGACCGGAGGCTAGTAATGTGTTCAACAAGAAGTTGACCCATTTCAACAGCCAAACCGGTAAGTGTAATATTCAGAAATCGCCGTGGTCCTTGTTCTCCGATTATTGGGAATGGATGAAGCCACGTGGTGATGAGTTGTGGTGCTCTTCCGGGCGAACCAATGAACGCTGGCAATCTGGTTTTGATGATCGGCGGCGTCCATATATTGTTCAGCGTTGGCCGGATAACTATGTTGAAATCCATCCTGATGATGCCAAAAAACGTGGCATTGAATCGGGTGACATGTTGATGGTCTATTCTGATCGGGTGCCTAGTCTTAAAGAGACGATACTGGGTGTTGAAGGCTCTGATTATTCGTTCTCCGGTCAAATGAAAGCCGGCAATGTTGAGCTAACCCGAGCGGCTGTAACAGGTGTGGCCATGGTTACGCGCCACATTAAGAAGGGCATGCTCTATATGGACTTCTTGCATACGCAACAACCTGCGAATGCGTTGGAAGGCCGGATCGTCGATTGGATTAGTGGTAACTATAACTACAAAATGGGTACCGCTAAGGTTAAGAAGATCGGCGAGTCGCCTTATAAACATACGTTCCGAACAATGTCTTTTGCACCGAGAGATATTACCTAAGCATGACTTCGTTACCGCAAAATGACGAAACTGTTAGGTCGGAAAAAGTGCAACCTTTAACTGCTGGGCCGGTGAGCAATGTTTCATCGGCCGGGCAGCAAGGTGTCGCTCCGCTCAGTTCTACTCAAGATTTAACCCCGGTCATTAAGGCTCTTTCAGTCGTTTTACGTGACGGCGTTGATATCCATCGTTGTGAGGCCGCCCGGGCACTTGGTAAAATAGGCACGGGATGTGCCGGGGGATGTGATGGCGATGACGTCTTGCGCTCGCTGGCAACAGATGTGCTGGTGGAGTCCTTGCTTGATGAAGATGAAGATGTCCGCACGGATGCTGCTGAGGCATTGCAAGTCATTGCCGATCCAAGATCAATTGAACAATTATTGGCAAATCTAATTGGCGATCCTTGCAGTGAAGTAAAAATGGCGGCGCTCAAAGCGTTGACCAATATGAAGGCTCCCGAAGTGGTTCCTTGGCTCAAGCAACTTTTACGTTGGCATAGCGAGGAAATTGTTTGGGATGAGGATGAATTTTATGAAGGTGGCTGGGATAGCTGGGTTGATCTGCAGATAGCTGCCATCAAAGCGCTCGCCGATTTTGGCGTTGCTGATGCGATCCCGGAAATTGTCGCCGCGATCAATGAGGAAGATGCTCAGGATTTAACCGAATTTGCCTTTGAAGCTTTTGCCCGAATGGGCGGGGCGGGTGCCAGTGCGCTCGTAGATTTTCTAGGCGATAAGGATTCGCGCCGCCGCCGCCGCGCTGCGGTTACATTGGCCGGTATCGATCATGCTGCTGCCCGCGCTGCTGTTCTCCATGCTTTGAAAGATCCAGCCAAGGATGTTCGCTTGGCAATTGCCGAGGCGATCTCTTCGCAAAACTTCAATGATCAAATTTGCGAAATTCTTCTCAGCGATAAAGACGCGGAAATTCGCGCCGTGGCAATCTGCCATGTTGATGAGGGCGATACCGATCAATTGATCTCATGGCTTGAAGACCCGGCAAGTGAAGTTCAGCTGGCGGTTCTCAGCCGGCTTATGAAAATTAGAGATTTTGTCGCGAGCCCAGAATTGAAAACCAAGCTTGAAGCGTTATCAGTTGGAGAAGTGCCGGCGATTTCCGCTATTGCGCTTGAGGCTCTGGCGACCCTGTTTGGCGATGCCACAGCTAACTTTATACAAGATAGTTTGCTCGATCCTTCAAAATCCGAAGAGGTTCGGCTGGGTGCCTTGCGCGGTCTTAAGAAAATTGCATCAGACGAGGCCGTTTCGGCCATGGCACAAACATTGATCCTGGATGAGCGCCAACTTCGATTTGACGCTGTAGCTGCCTTGGGAGATATCGCCGCATCAACGGCTTTCCCAAATCTTGCCAGTACAACTTTGATTTCGGCCTTAAAAGGCGAAATTACGCCAATGCCGGAAGAGCCGGAACTTGCCCCCAATGATGAAGAGGCTCCCGTTGCTGATGAGCAGGTTGATGAAGTTGCTGAAGACCCAGAATTAGACCCAGAATCAGGCCCAGAATCGGATGTCGAAGTCTCAGAAGATGAAGACGAATATCCAACTTCGACTTGGCAGGCGATCATGGGCAATGATGGTCCGACGGAAGGACGAATGGCGGAACTTGGTGAATCCAAGAAGAACCGCATCCGACTGACCGAAACGGACATGGAAATGTTGGCGCTCTCGGCGCAGACGCCGCGTAAAAGCCGGGTAAAATTGGCTGAGGTTATTCCGGCCTATAAGGATGTCCCTCAATTCGCGGCCAGGATGTTGGGTCAAATTGCTCAATTCGAAGTCGCTTCGGCTTTGGCCCAGAATATTGAAAGTGGTCCTGAGAAAGTACGTCTCGCGGCACTAGATTCTTTGGTTCAAATTGGCGAAACATGTGGCGATTTACCGAAGGATGCCCTCGATGCTTTAATGCGCGTTGTCGCCAATGCTGAGCGTGACGCCAGATTGATGGCAATTCGGGCAATCGGTGTTGCTAAGGCCAAGGGTTGCGCTGGATTTCTTGTTCATCGTTTTGAAGACGGTGACAGTTTCGTCAAAACCGAAGTCATCAATGCACTCAGTTGTATGGGTGTTGAAATCGACCAGTTGGACCAATTAATTGCTGATCCGGAACGCTCGGTACGATTGGCTGCCGCAGCTGCATTAATGGCTGAAAAAGGCGAGTCTGCGCTAGAGCAAATTGTCGAATTTGCTTTTGCCTATGAAGGTTATCTGCGACGTGAAGCTGCTCATATGCTGCGAGAGATTGGCCCTTCGCTTGCCAATCCCCAAATCGTATCCGTGCTTGAAGATGAAGATCGTCGCCGTGAATGGGGTGTCGCGATTGAGGTTCTAGCTGAAATCAATTCTCCAAAATTAAATCAACAAATTTAGCTTTTGCTATTGGCATGATCTAGATCAAGGACCGTTTCATATGAAGCTGATTAATTGGCATTATGGGACAAGAACAAATAAAATGAAGAGGTATGTAAATATGAGAGGTTTTCCAAAACTCGCTGTTATCACAGCCGCAGGATTACTTTTGAATCTAGGTGTTTCCGCTGACGTTTTTGCAGCCAAGGCCAAATATAAAGAAGGTGCCGTATCAAATGGCGGTAGTATCGCTGGCAAGGTTACCTTTAAGGGTGCGGTTCCGGCGGAAGGTGTTGAGAAAATTCTCATCACCAAAAACCCTGATGTTTGCGGCAAAGGTGAGCGGGAAGTTGTTTGGATTGATGTTAAAGACGGTGCGCTTCGCGGTACTTTCGTCTTTATTAATAAAATTAAGGCCGGCAAAAAATGGGACAAGCCCAAAGGCGGCAATTATTTGATTAATCAAAAGGGCTGCCGGTTTAACCCGTGGGCGCAAGTTGTCCGACCTGGCCCCATTATCATCCGCAATAGTGATAAAGGCGTTCTCCATAATATTAACACCCGCGAGATGATTGGCGTTGAAAAGAAACGCGTCGTTAAACGGACCATGTTTAATTTTGGCCAGCCTGATCCAGGTGACATTAAGCAAGATCTTAAACCACGTCGTTCGGCCTATATTGCGATCAACTGTGAAGCTCATAACTTTATGTATGGTTTCATGATGGCGCCGAAAAATCCTTACGCAGTTGTCGTTAAAGACGATGGATCGTTCAGCTTGGATAATGTTCCGGCCGGAAAATATACCGTTAAAGCATGGCATCCACGGTTGGGCGTGATGAAATCAAAAATCACCGTCAAGGGAGGCGGTAAAGCTGAAGCTGATTTCTCTTTCGCGGCGAAATAAAGCACAAAATCAGCGATCTGGAATTGTATAGTGGAGTAACGTAGGTGCCTTCTTATCGTGAACCCAACCTCTTTGCCAATCCTCGGCAACGCCGGGCAGTACTCGCTGGCGTATTAATTGCGATTGTGTTTTTCGCTTTCCCCGCCCTGGCGCAGGAAGCAAATGTCTATCGTCAGGTTTTGGGATTGGACTCTCGAAAAGTCGTTTGGTTCCTGGCTCAAATGCATCTGTTCTTTGGTGCGTTTGTGTTGGGTGTGCCGCTGTTTGCGGTGATCATTGAAATTGTTGGCTGGCGCAGCGCGGACGGGCGCTACGACAAATTGGCTTACGAATTTACCAGTCTGTTGAGCGTTGCATATGCCACCACCGCGGCGTTTGGCGGCATGTTGGCCTTTGCGCTGTTTACGCTTTATCCGACCTTTATGGGCTATATGGCAGGCACGTTTAAGGACGTCATGTTCATCTACGCTCTGCTGTTTTTTGCCGAAACATTTGCGCTCTACATTTATTATTACGGCTGGAACGCGATGCAGAGCCGGGCACCTTATAATGCACGCCTGCAATTGTTGTTCAAATCAATCGGTGTTGCCCTTTTGGTGCTGACCGGTGTTTTCTTCTTAGGCTATCTTGGCCCGGAAATGCGCGGCGATACGCGGATTTTTATCGCGCTTTTATATATTCTGCCGACGGCCATCGGCTTTTATATGATGAAAGACCTCAAGAGCACGCACATCTTTATTGGCATCATGCTCAATGTTGTCGGCACGGCGATTATGATGTCGGCCAACTCAATGGCCGGTTTTATGATGAGCCCGGCAGGTGTCAATGAAACAGGCCAGTTGACCGGCTCGGTCTGGGTGGCGTTTGAAAATATTCTGGCGACTCCAATTGCCATTCACCGCATGCTCGGCAATTTGGCCTTCGGCGGCTTGGTTGCGGGTTCCTACGCGGCCGTGAAATTTATCGGCTCCAAAACCGCCGAAGAAAAGGCGCATTATGATTGGATGGGCTACATCGCTAATCTAGTGGCGATTGCGGCTCTGATCCCGCTGCCCTTTGCCGGTTACTATCTTGGCCGCGAGGTTTATTCAACCAGCGCTGTAATGGGCAATAATATGATGGGCGGCGATTTTTCCTGGACGTTTATCATCCAGGCTCTGCTCGTTGGCTCAATCTTTCTCATTACAAATTATTATCTGTGGAGTGGCATGACCCGCATACCGGGCGCCGAGCGCTATTATAAATATATCAAATATATTTTGTTTGCGCTTTGTGTGTCCTTCGCGGTTTGGCTGACACCCCATAACTTGCCTCTGACCGGCCAAGAAGTGAGTGAAATGGGCGGCAGTCAGTATCATCCAACACTCAAATTTTTAGGCCTCATGCCAGCTAAGAACGCGGTGATTAATCTCATTATCTTGGCGACGTTCTTTAGCTTCCTGCTTTATCGCCGCGGCAATAAAAGTAAGGTCGTGCCAATCTCACAGCAAGGAACCGCGCCTAAAGTTGTCATTTCTTTGGTAGGTCTCTTAGCGGTATTTATCGTCGCGCAATATGCCTTCACGCTGATAACCATGGATCCTGCCCATCTTGATTTGCCGGCTGACCGGGCTAAATATTTCGAAACCGTTGGCTATCTTCTGGTCTTCGAAAGTGTCGTCGGTGTCATCGCGATACTCCTGGCGCTGGTTGATAAAGGAAAATGGGCGCAGGGTCTCTATATGTCCGTGACCGCGTTTAACGTGACAATATTCTTAGGCGTTTACGGATTTGTTGTGATGGAGCAAGCGTCGCCGTTCTTACGTAATGTTGCGGTTGCGCAATTCCTGCAATTAATTAGCTGCCTGATCTTGGTCACTGTGATTGATCTCTACTTGTTCCGCTCGGCCGATGAAATTGGTCCGATGAAATGGGGCAAGATGACCATCCGCAGTCAATATGCACTGCTGCTCCTGACCTTTGTTATTACGCTCAATATGGGGCTGATGGGCTTTATCCGCTCCGGTCTTCGAGGTGATTGGCACATCTTCGGTGTTATGCGCGATACGTCAGAATGGTCGTTTACGCCGAGTAACTTCACCATGACGCAAATGGTCGGCTTGAGTTTCCTCGTCTTCATGATCGGCATTGCCTTCATGTTCTGGATTGGCAGTTTGGCTGCCAAGGGACATGAGGAAGTCCATGGTGATGATAAAGCAGACTCGTCACCCACCCCCGCCGTCAGCGAACAGCCAGGCGAATAAGGAATATCCTCATGGCAAAAGCTGTTGGACAAGTTTTTATCTTCTTACTGTTGGTTTTCGCCGTGTTTAACTGGGTTGGACATTCCGTCACAAAACTCACCGGCGGTGAAAAGAAGGCTGCTGCAACGGGCGCAGTTGAAGTTACACCCGAAGGCGGTGAAGCCATCTACTGGGGTAAAGGTCGCTGCTTTACGTGTCATTCAGTCGGTGATCGCGGCAGCGCGGTCAGGGGTCCCAATCACGGCCAATTTGGCGAAAAATTTCCGCTGCCAATGGGTGCGCGTGCTGTTGAGCGTGCCAAGGAACGCTCGGCAAAAACCGGAAAGACATTCACTGCACTTGATTATTTGGTCGAGAGCTTGGCTGAACCTGGCGCCTATGTCGTCAAAGGCTATAAGAATGAAATGGCTGTTGTCTATGCGCCGCCGATTTCATTGAGCCTCGACGAGATCAAAGCAACGGTTGCCTATTTGCAAGCGCAGGGCGGCGAGTTTGATCTCGCGAAGATCAACAAGCCAGGTGAAATCACCCAATCTTTCTACAGTAAAATAGCTGTTGCCTCGGCAGCCGGCGGCGGTGATCCAGCGCACGGCAAAGAGGTTTATGAAGAAAATTGCAGTGATTGCCATTCGCTCGAAGGCGAGCCGGGTGAAGTTGGACCCGATTTATCAACAATCGGCAAAAAGAGCATCAAGTTTATTTCTCAATCCATTTTGGAGCCGGCAAAAGAGATCGCCAAAGGCTTTGAGACCTTTGTCGTTGTCAGAAAAAATGGACGTAAGGTCGTCGGCCTTAAAACCGGCGACGAAGACGGCGAAGTTGAAATCACCACGAAAGACGGTGATGCCGTTGCGATTAAGAAAACAGATATCAAGACAATCACCGAGGACAAGCTTTTGAGCGTTATGCCGGATGATTTGTCAGAAGAAATGACGGTTAAGGACTATCAGGATGTCCTTTCTTACATGTTAATGCAAAAAGGCAAGAAGTAGGGCGGTACGACAAAAATGGGCAAATTTAAAATAAATCGTTTTTGGTCTGTCGTTGCGACAATCCTCGTGATCTATGGGATCGTCAAATGGGCGATCCCGGCGATCTCGCGTAACATTACCTCGTTGCCCTTTCCGCTGACCGTCCCAGGCACCTTGGTCTTTATATATATGACTTTGACCTGTGTCGCGCTTTTCGCCCTCGTTACTTTTTCCGATGAGTTCCTGGAAGAATTCGTTGGGCCGATACGAAAAATGTTGCGCGGCGAGTATACCAAAGCCCTGCGTTTGGTTATTTTAATTGGCGTGCCGCTCATTCTTGGCTGGCAGGTTTATGATATTACGGTACCAAAGGTGCAGTTGCCATCAAGCTTGCGTATCCAGCATCCATCTTCGAATTTCCCTAAAAAATTCGAAGCGATGAAAAACCCCTTTAATGAGCCAAGCAAGGATCGCGTCACCGCTTTTATGAAGCAGGTGAAAGCCGATGAGATTACGTTTATTCCGCAAGTCCAAAAAGACATCGATACCTGGAAAGAGGAAGCCGATCCAGATCACACGCTTCAATTCCTGCCCGGAGAAGCGGTAAAAAAATTACTGGCTGAGGTGAAGGCTGAAAAGATTACCGAGGCGACGGCCAAAGACGCGCTGCATCAAGTCGATTTGTTTGAGGGCCGCGCGCTCTACGCGATGAACTGCCGACCTTGTCATGGCGATAGCGTAGCCGGTGATGGACCAATGGCCGATGGCTTTAAGCTGCGCCCCATCAATTTTACCGATAACGGTACTATTGAGACGATTGTCGAAGGCTACACCTTCTGGCGGGTGATGAACGGTGGCGTCGGATTGCCGATCGAAGCAACGCCTTGGGATTCAGCAATGCCTGAGTGGAAGAAAAACCTCACCGATGAAGAGCGGTGGAAAATTATTTTGGCGGAATATGACCTTGCCGAAAAGACTCCACGAATTCCGGAGTCTGAATAATGCAGGGTATTATTGGTAAAAAAATGAAAATTGTATTAGCAGCCACTGGTTTGGCACTGTCTTTTGGTCTTTCCGCACCGGGCATGGCGGCTGACCAGCCAGCGAAACCGATGCCGGAAGCGACCGAGGCATTTGTTGAGAAGGGGCGTGAGATTTACATGCGTCGCTGTTCGATGTGCCACGGTCTTTTAGGCGACGGTAATGGCCCGGCGGCAGATTACATGGATCCGCGGCCGCGTGACTTTACCCTCGGAACATTTAAATTCCGCCAGACCGAATCAGGTGAATTGCCAACCGACAATGATCTGTTCCGCACAGTCAGCCGCGGCCTTCAAGGTACCGGTATGCAGGCCTTTGATAGCGATATTATTAAAAGTGGTTTGAGTGAAGAAAAACGTTGGCAGGTGATTTCTTATATCAAGACCTTCGCCCAGGAATTCGGGGATGAGGAGCTTGATCCGATCAAGACCGGTAAGTTGGTTAAATTTCCTGAAAATTTGCCGCCGTTCAGCGATGAGCTAGTCGCCAAGGGTAAGGCGATCTTCTTGAAAGCCAAATGCTGGGAATGTCATGGCAAACAAGGCCGTGGCAATGGGCAAAAAGCTTTTGACCGCAAGGATGATTGGGGCTTTCCAATTCGAATTCGCAATGTGACGCTGCCATGGAAGATTAAGGGCGGCAGCAAAGTTGACGATATTTATATGCGGTTTTCAACAGGTATCAACGGCACGCCAATGCCGTCTTTTGCTAAAGCACTTTCCAATGAAGATCGTTGGGCGCTCGCCAATTTCATAAAATCTTTGCAGCATAAATTGACCAGCAATCAAGTTCTCCAAGCCAAAAAAGTTGCGGGCGAGGTGCCAACAACGCCGGATGATGCCGCTTGGAAAGATGCTCAGCCGATGGATATGCGTTTGACGGGTCAAGTGGTCGCCGCGCCGCGCTGGCAAAACCCTGGCGTTGAACTTGTGACGGTCAAAGCCAGCTATAACGACAAAGAAATCGCCTTCCTGTTGCAGTGGGATGATCCGTTTAAAGACGCCACCCACAAACTGGACAAGGTATTTAATCCAAAAGATATCAGTAAGGTCGGTGCCTATAATTCCTATGTTGCCGCGAATGATATGATTCCGCGGGCGCTTGAAACCTATCGCGACTCAGTGGCGCTACAATTCCCTGCTAAATTTATAGCTGGCACTAAGAAGCCTCATTTCTTACGCGGCAATTCATCCAATCCGGTTAATCTTTGGATTTGGAAAGCCGATATGGCCGAGAAAAATAAATCCGGTGCAGAAGAAGCGATTGCCCGCGGCTATCAGCAGCCGGCCCGCGCACAAACAAAAGAACAACAACAAATCACTGCCAAGTCCGTTTGGAAAGATGGTCAGTGGAGTGTCGTGCTGAAACGTTCGCGAATGACTGAAGATAGCAACGACATTCAATTCAAGAACGGTCAGTTTATCCCAATGTCGATCAACGCTTGGGATGGCTCGAACGGTGAACATGGTCTGATCATGAGCTTGTCGACCTGGCATTTTGTATTCCTAGAAGCCCCCACACCGATGGTAATTTATATCTATGCTCTCTTGGCTGTTTTCATCACCGGCGGGTTGGGTTTCTGGCTCATGAAAAAGGCGCAGGCTTCAAACGCCTGATAACAGAGGAGTAACGTCTATGAGATTGATAATTTCCACACTCGCGGCAATCGGCCTAAGCGCAGTTTTTGCGGGCGATGTCCGGGCAGACGCGGCTGCCGGAAAGGCGGCTTTTGAGGCGCAGAAATGTACCGGCTGCCACTATGCCGATGGACCCGCCAGAGAAAAAAGTATTGCCGATCAATTGGCAAAAAAAGGCCCTGAGCTTTGGTATGCCGGATCGAAATTCAAAAAAGATTGGCTCAATGCCTGGCTGCAAGATCCGAAGCCAATCCGCGCTTTGGCCTATAACTCCTTAACCAAAAAGAACGCCGGCGATCATCCCAAACTGTCTGGTGGCGATGCCGGTAATATGACCGATTTCTTGATGAGCAAAACCTCCAGTGAGGTTAAAGCGGGCACGATCAAGCCAAAGAAAAGCCTCAAAGGTAAATCAATCTTCAACAAGAAGATGCCCTGCACCGGCTGCCATCAATCGGCCAGCAAAAAGGGCAAGGTTTCCGGCGGTCTCAGTGGCCCGACATTGGTCGGTGCCAGCAAGCGGCTTAACCCGGATTGGATCTACGCCTATTTGAAGAATCCGACGCACTTCAAACCGTTTAAAGCGATGCCGACCTTCGCTGGATTGTTGAAAGACAAGGATCTTAAAAATGTTTCCAAACACGTCAGCAAACTCAAGTAAGGATGGGATAGAGCAATGAAAAAAATGATCAAAATTACTCTACTGGCCGCAGTATTTGGACTGGTTGGGCTGATGAATACGGAAACTGCAAAAGCAGCGGGCGCGGCGGAGACCTTCAAGTTTTATTGTGCGCAGTGCCACGGCCTCGAAGGCAAAGGCAAGGGACCCAATGTGACCAAGGATTTTCCGGTAACACCGCGCGATTTCAGTAATGCGAAAGAAATGAGCAAGCTCTCTGACGATTACATCCGCGGTATCGTTATGGATGGTGGCCCGTCGCAGAGTAAGTCGCCACTAATGCCGCCGTGGGGCAAGACCATCAGCGAAGCTGACGTCAATGGCCTCATCAAGCATTTGCGGGGTATTTGTAAATGTAAGGGTAAAGCAGGCTAGAAAACAAAATAAACTAGGATGAGCACAATCACGACAAAATTAACCGCAGCGCCGACAAAGATGACCCAATCAACAGGCCTGAGTTTTTTGATTTTAGTCATGGTTAAGTTCCAAGGATTTCTGGGTTTATTTGAAGCCACTTTAAACTTCGAAACGAATTTGATCAACGTTCGTAAATGAGACGGTCGAAAGAATGAATACAGACTCATCTAAGAATAATGAAGCTACCTGGTTTGGCCCGGCGCTATTCACGGTGGTCCTCATTGCCATCTGTTGGGCGTTTTGGGTCGTACTGTTTTAGCCGCAATACTTAAGGGAGACGAATCGGTGAAAGACTACATTATGCCATTTATTCTATCGCTTGCCGTGTTCGGGGTCGGCATTTTTGTGCTCGATTGGGGATTGATGAATTTACAAGGTTTGTCCCTGGTCTTTCACCAGTAATACGTAGAAAGCGAGTAAGCAGTATGAAGTGCCAAGACGGAAATCGGGGGAAGTTTAATCTACTGGGGTTAGTGGCGCTTCTGGCAATCCTGTTCTATTTCGCACCGATCCATTTTAATGAAGAAAACCTCAATTTTGGTGTCAGCGTCGCTGAATCAGCTGAGCCTGCTGCTGAAGCAAGCACCGATGTTGCCGCGTCGCCCTATGGACCTGCCCCCAAAACGACGCTGGCCAGCTATCCAACAATCAAAGGGATCAACGGCCGGGTGGTGATTTGGCTGGTGGCGCAATTGCATTTATGGTTCGCCGCCTTCGTCCTGGCTGTGCCGATTTTTGTTTTCATCATCGAAGCTATCGGTATGCGAACGCGCGACCGACGCTATGACAATATGGCTTATGAATTTATCAAAGTCAGTATCACCGCCTATTCGCTGACCGCCATTTTAGGCGGCTTGTTATTGTTCTCCTTGGTCCTGTTTTATCCTGATCTTTGGGGCTATCTCGCGACCATCTTTAAAGACAGTATGTTCTGGTACGCCGCCCTATTCTTTGCTGAAAGTGCCTGTCTTTACCTCTATTATTACGGCTGGCACTGGCTGCAAGGCGGCGACCGAAAATGGGTGCATCTAACGATTGGTCTGCTGCTCAACGCGGTCGGCACGATGTTGATGTTCCTGGCCAATTCCTGGCTAACCTTCATGATGAGCCCCGAAGGTGTTAACGCCGCCGGTGTGTTCGCCGGTGACATTTGGCCGGCGATCCAGAACCATTTATGGAACCCGATAAACTTGCACCGCGTCGTAGCCAACGTTGCCTTTGGTGGCTCTATTGTTGGCGCGTATGCAGCCTTTAAATTCTTAAGCTCAAGCCGGGCCGAGGACCGGGCGCATTATGATTGGATGGGCTACACAGCTAACTTTATTGCCATCTCAGCGCTGCTACCCTTGCCGTTCGCCGGTTATTACTTAACGACCGAGATTTATGCCTTTAGTCAGCAGATGGGCATCACACTGATGGGCGGAATTTTTGCCTGGCTGTTCATCATTCAGGCGGTGCTGATCGGCGCGCTGTTCTTGTCGGCGAATTATTACCTCTGGTGTTGCATGGGCCGAAGTGATGGCGCTGAGCGGTATTACAAATACATCAAATATATTGCCATCGTGATTGTTGGCGCGTTCCTGGTCTGGTTTACACCGCACACGCTGGTGCTGACCAATGAGGAACTGAAAGCACTCGGTGGGCCGTATCATAAATATGTTGGACCGTTTGGCATTATGCCGGCCAAAAACACCGCGGTGAATTTAATGATCCTGGCGACCTTTGTCAGCTTCCTGTTCTATCGCCGCGCCAATAAGATCGCCACCGTAAGCTGGGTCAAGATCGGCAATTCAGCGCAGGTCGCTTTGTTTGTAGCCGGCGTCATCAACATCTTTATTCTCGGCGTCTATTACGGCTATTTCACCAATACGGTCTACAAGATTGCCGCGTCTATTCCACAAGTTTGCACGACGCTGGCAGTGATTGTCATCAGTATTCTCATCGACAGCTTTATGTACAAAAATGCCAAAGAGGTCGCGCCGCTAAAATGGGGCAGGGTGCCTGAGCGCTCGCAATATGCGCTGTTCCTGCTGGCGGTTTCTTTCACGTGGCTGATGGGTCTGATGGGCTATATCCGGTCCGGCATTCGCCAGCACTGGCATGTCGTCGATATCATGCGCGACAACTCCGCCGATGCCTTTACGCCAACCATGGGCTTTGCCGCTAATGTGGTCTCCATCGGCACAATCATCTTCCTCTCCATGGTGATCTTTGTTTTCTGGTTGAGCCAGATCAGCGCCAAAAAAGTCGAGCCTGAAAATTATTGGGCTCCGGAAGCCGTTGATGGAGCGGTTGGTAAAGGAGGTGGGGGATGAAGAACTTCCTCAAAGTTGCCGCCTTTAGCTTGCTGGTTATTTTTAGTTTTGCCGGATTTGCGAATTTAGGCATTCCCAAGATCGAGCCGGCACCACCGCCGACCGAAGAGAAAATTGATCTTGGCTCAATGACGATTGAGCAGTTCGTCGGCATTGGTGAGAAAATTTACAAAGGCAAAGGTACCTGTACGCTTTGCCACAATGCGCTTGGCGGCCGTGCCCCCTTGCTTGAAAAAGCGGCGACCGTCACTGCAGCGCGTCTGAAAGACCCGCGTTACAAAGGCGAGGCGACAGACATCGAAAGCTATCTGGTGGAATCTATGATCAAGCCCTCGGCTTTTGTTGTCGCTGGTTTTGGCAAGAAAGGCACCAATGATGCCGTCAGTCCAATGCCGGATGTCTCGACCGGTAGTATTGGTATGAACGAGGTTGAGATTGCTGCGGTCACCGCTTACCTCCAGGAACTCGGCGGCGTCGAAGTCACCGTCAAAGTGCCCGAAGATGCCAGCGATAGTGCTGCCGAAGATGACGAAGAAGAACAGCGCAAACCCTTTGAGACGGTCGAAGATATCCTCGATGAAGTCGGCTGCGGGGCTTGCCATAAAGTCGGCGAGGATGAAGGTGAGCAGGGGCCCGACCTTACCAAGATCGGCGCGCTTCGAACGGAGGCCCATATCCGTGCATCGATCCTTGATCCCAATGCTGAGATCACCAAGGGCTTCAAAAAAGACTTAATGCCAAAAGATTATGGCACTCAGCTTTATGCCAGCGAGCTTGAAATGCTGGTCAATTATTTAGTTGCGTTGAAATAGGGAGGGGCTGATATGAAAATACCTAAATTACTCCAAGCCGTTCTCGTCCTCGCCATTGTCTATTTTGGCTTCATCTTGGTCTTCGATATAATTCTCGACCATGTCATACCGTCGAGCTTGCTGACGATGTATATGTTCTTTGTCGTCGCTGGCGTCTTTATGGTCTATACCGCGAATGAAAAAAGCGCTAAAGAGTTGGTCGCGCCGATCAAAGCCTTGGTTGAAGACCCGTCTAAAAAAATGATCCGTAACGTGGTTTTTGTGATCCTGCCTTTATTGGCCGGTTGGTACACCTATGAGAAAACCAGTTTGAGCTTTGAAGCGCCGGTTGAGCTTCGCACCATTCATCCCGCACCGCCCTCCAGTATGAAGGCTTACGGCAAACGCTATAATGTTCTCAAATTAGAAAACCCTTTTCGCAAGTTTGAAAAAACAGATCCCAAAAAATTCAAAGAACTGATTGCCGAAGGGGCCAAGGTTTATATCCAAAATTGTCATTTCTGCCACGGTGACAAACTTGATGGCAAAGGTCCTTACGCGGCGGGGCTCAATCCAACGCCGGCGAATTTCCAAGATGTTGGCACCATTGCTCAGCTCCAAGAATCCTATTTGTTTTGGCGCATAGCAACCGGTGGGCCGGGATTGCCGAAAGAAGCCGCACCGTGGATATCATCTATGCCAATTTGGCAGGATTTTCTTAGCGAAGAAGAAATCTGGCAGGTTATTTTATTTCTTTATGATTATACCGGGTATCAGCCCCGAAGTTTCGGACACGAGTAGGGGGGCTGGAGACATGAAAAAATTATTTTCCGCAGTTATCCTCTTGGCGTTAATCGCCGCTCCGGCCTTTGCCGCACCAGGTAACGCCGACAATGGCAAAAAAGTCTATGAGAAGCGTTGCCTGATGTGCCATGGCGATGAAGGTGATGGCGCGGGCCCGGGTGCCGAGCGCCTCAATCCGCCGCCGCGCGATTTTTCCGAAGCGCTGTATAAGATCAAAACAACCGGTGCCGATGACCCGGTACCGAACGACGATGATCTTTATCGTATGATCCGCGATGGCATGCCCGGAACCGCAATGCCAGGTTGGGCTGATGTTTTAAAAGAGCAGGAAATGTGGGACCTTGTCCTCTATCTCAAGACCTTCGCTGAGCTTGAAGATGAGAAACCTGAAGACCAGCTGGATTACGGCACCCAAGTTGCGAGCTCACCAGAGAGTATCGAGAAAGGCAAAAAGCTTTTTCATGACGGTGATCGTTGTTCAGAGTGTCACGGCCAGGAAGGCAAGGGCGATGCGATCAAACGTCTTAAAGATGATGCAGGTGCCAGGACTTGGCCGCGCAATCTGACCAAACCCTGGACCTTTAGAGCCAGCAATGCACCCAAGGATGTTTTTACGCGCATCACCGTTGGCATTCCCGGCACTCAGATGCCGACATTTGCCGATGAGAAAAGCAAGAAAAAGCTCTCGATTGAGGAGCGCTGGCATGTGGCAAATTATGTTCAGTCTTTAGCCAAGACCGACAAAACAATTCGCGCCGAAAATACCGTGGTGAAAGCTGAGAAACTTGAAGGGGCGCTGCCAACGTCCCCCGATGATGCCGCGTGGGCAGGGGCTCAGACCACGACTTTCGCGATGGTGCCGCAAATTATTGCCAAACCACGTTTCTTCAAAGCCGCTAATGATAGCATTACCGTGCAAGCGCTTTATAACGACACAGAAGTCGCCTTCCTATTGGAGTGGGATGATCGCACCAAAAGCATTCCAGGCGATGAAGCGGCAGCAAAGATCGCCGATCCTAAGATGGCCGCGGATGCAGTCGCACTGCAATGGCCGGTTCTACCCATTGATGGATTGGAGAAGCCTTATTTTGTTGCAGGTGATGCCACCAAGCCGGTTAATATCTGGAAATGGAGCGCCGGCACGACCAAATCGCCGGCCAAGATCGAGCTTTCGAATGGCCAAGGTCTTGATAAACTCGAGGCGCGTGATGCTAAAGAAAATGGCCTAAGTGCTATAGGAAGTTATAAGAACGGCACCTGGCGGGTGGTTGTGAAACGCCCGCTCAAGACGTCCGATAAAGATATAGATATCCAATTTGAAGAAGGCCGCTTTACGCCGATCGCCTTGGCCGCTTGGGATGGCAGCAATTCAGAGAAGGCGCGCAGCTATACATTGACGACCTGGTATTGGGTGCTGTTGAAGCCGCCAACCAGTGCCAAGCCGATTATCTCCGGTGTGATCGTCGCCCTGTTGATCTTTGGCTTGCTGGGCTGGTGGGCGCGTAATGCTGGCCGGCGGGAGGGTTAGGCCATGCAGGTAACGCCAGAAATAGAGCAGGGGTTAGAGCCGAAACGCGGGGTCATTCCACGGCTGTTGGGTGCTGCATTGCTTTTTGTCGGTGCGCTCGACGCGATGCTGTCCTGGCGCGCAGGCAATGCCATTGAAAATTTTTATATCTTTTTGATGGCCGCAGGCTTGATATTTGTCGTGATCGGATTGATCCGCGGCCGTCCTGAATAGTTCTAATTTACAGGGTTTGATCCGCGTCAAGGAAGGGGATTTTTAAACCCGCTAATTTTGGCTTCTAAGGTAGGAGTTATTTAAATGAACGTTTCTCAAGCGGCAAAAAAAGCCGAGGCAAGTCCTGTATCTGCAGCCGAAAATCCAGCGACTTTTTCACGCTTTCTTGTCGCGCTTGATGCCTCGGAATATGCCGATCACGCGCTCGCCCAAGTGTTAAATCTCGTTCCTTCAGTTGATGGCCAAATTACCGGTATTCATGCCTATGCGGCTCGGCTGCACGATGCAAGATTTCGCCAAATGGAAGGTGGTCTGCCGGAACGTTATCTCGACGAAGAGGAAATGCAGTATCAGCGCGATGTCCATGACGATTTGATCACCGATGGTCTCAGCATTATCACCGATAGTTATCACGATGTTGCCAAAGAAGAGTGTGACAAACGCGGCCTCAAGTTTCAGCGCCTCAGCCCTGAAGGCAAAAATTATACTAAAATTGTTGAAGCCGCCGTAACCGGTGATCACGATGTGCTCGCACTAGGCTCGCTTGGCCTCGGCGCTGTTCCCGGCAGCCTCATCGGCACCGTGTGTGAACGCGTTGTTCGGCGCAGTCCAATTGATTGTTTGGTTATTCGTGATACCCAAAAAGAAATCGGCGATGGCCCGATTGTTGTGGCGATCGACGGCTCAGCAAAATCCTATGGTGTGCTTAAACGCGCTTTTGAGATCGCCCGGCGCATTGATGCAGAGGTGCATATCGTCTCTTCTTATGATCCCTATTATCACTATGTGGCGTTCAACAAAATCGCCAGCGTGCTTAGCGATGAAGCCGGTAAAGTTTTTCGCTTCCGTGAACAGGAAGCATTGCACGAAGAATTAATCGATGACGGCATTGCCAAGATTTATCAATCTAATCTTGAGATCGCCAATAAGATTGCCGAGGAAGAAGGTGTCGAAGTTGTAAGTAAACTCCTCGAAGGCAAAGCCTTTAAAGTCATTTGCGATTATTTGGAGGAAGTCAGCGCCAGCCTGTTGATGGTCGGTATGACCGGCGTCCATGCAGATAGTAAACTCGATATTGGCGGTAATGCAGAGAACTTGCTACGCCTCTCTCCCTGCCATATCTGGCTCGGCCAGACAGAACATGTGCCACCAATGGAAGTCGTCGCCGAAGAAACCATCTCCTGGAGCAATGAAGCCGAAGAGTTTTTGAAACGTGCGCCGAGTTTTGTTCAGGATATGGCAAAAAAAGCTGTTAACCGCTATGCCCAGGAAAAGGGCCATACCTTCATTACCCAAGATATTGTTGAAATTGTCGCCAATGACATGATGCCGGGCGGCGGTCGGTCGCAGGAACAACTCGAAAACGAGCAAAGTGTGACTTGGTCGAGCTCTGCCGAGGACTTGGTGAAGCGCCACGTCGAATTGCCGATGGCTGCCAATGTCCGGCTCAGGGCAGAAAAACGGGCGCGTCGCAACAGCTCCAAAGAAGTGTTAGACGAGCATATTTTGCCGTTCATTGATACCAGCATTAATATCGAGGCCGGTGTTGAAGGCGAATTTGTCTGGGCTGCTGCCGCACTCGCCCGGTTATCACGGGTGCCGGATGCCATGCGTGATGCAACACGTGCCAGGATCGAAAGTGTCGCGCAGGAACGCGGCACCACCGAGGTGACGTTGGAAATTGCTGAGGCTGGACTTGAGCTTGCTCGCAGCGCGATGAGCGCGGCCATTGATGCCAAAGAAGAACCTGACGAGTCGGATGAAGTAAAGGCCTTTGCCTGTCCTTTTGCTGCCAAAGCCAAAGAAAAAGAAGCTGCTGAAACAGATAAGCCGACATTTGAATGGGCTCAGGATGCCGAACAGCGGATGGCAAAAATCCCCGAAGGCTTTATGCGTGATATGACGCGCCAGCGGGTCGAGGTCTATGCCGAGAAACACAATATTGAGATTATCACCGAAGCCTTAGTAGAAGAAAAATATGCTGAATGGGGCAAAGGTTCTGCTAAGCAAAAACGCAAAATGGCGTGGGACGAGGATGCTGCAGCGCGCGTTCAGCGTATACCGGATTTTGTCCGGGGTATGGTCGAATTGGAAATTGAGCGCTGCGCCCGAGAATTGGAACTCGATCGCGTTACCACCGCTGCCGTTGATAAGGCCAGCGAAGCTTGGGAAGGCATGGGCGATTTTCATTCCGATGCAAACCCCGAACTTTACAAGAAAGAATGAGTTTGGCCTCGTGAACCTTCTGAGCTCAAAAGATAAACTGAAAGACAGCGAGGTAGAGCAACCTTTTTTGATCGCGCTCAATTTGACGCGGGCCTGCAATCAGGCCTGCGCGCATTGCTATCTCGATGCGGGAGTACGCAGCACGGGTGAGGCAAGCGAGCTTTCAACCGACGAGGTGCGCGCCTGCCTTGATGAGATCAACGCGCTTGGCGGTGAGACTATGGTTGTGCTGACCGGTGGTGAGCCTTTGGTGCGGCCTGATTTGGAAGAAATTGCCAGTCATTCTTCCGGCCTTGGCTTGATGACGGTGATTGGCACCAACGGTATGATGTTGACCGAAGACCGGGTAGCTCGGCTTAAAGAGGCGGGTGTCGCGGGCGTCGGGATTAGTTTGGATTCACTTGATCCGACCTATCACGATAATTTCCGTGGCGTGTTAGGTGCTTGGGAGAAGACGATGGCGGGCATAGATGCCTGCCGTAAGCTCGGCCTCTCCCACCAACTGCATTTTTCGGTGACCGATGATAACGCCCATGAACTGGATGAGATGATCGAGTTCGCACGTAGCACGGGGGCGCTGGTGCTTAACATTTTCTTTTTGGTTTGCACCGGGCGCGGTGAGAAGGTTACCAATATCTCAGCCGAAACTTACGAAACGGTGTTACGAAAAGTGACGCAAGCGGCCCATGACGAGCCAGAATTGCTCATCCGAGCCAAATGCGCCCCGCATTTCAAACGCATGGCGATTGAGCTTGATCCCGATTGGCCGATTACCCTGGCGCAAGGTTATGAGGCAGGCGGGTGCCTTGCCGGAACGCGCTATTGCCGGGTGACACCCGAAGGTCAGGTAACCGCCTGTCCCTATATTGAAGAAACCGTTGGCTCGATCCGCGACCGATCCTTTGCTGAGATCTGGCAGGACGCGCCGATGTTCAAAGCCTTGCGGGAACCGGTGCTCGAAGGGCGCTGCGGTGCTTGTGAGTATGCCAAGCTATGTGGTGGTTGCCGGGCCAGGCCATTAGCGCGTGATGATAATTTGATGGGGGAAGATTTCCTCTGTGGTTATGAGCCAGCAGGCGGAGCGGTAATCCAGCCGCTGCCAGAAAAGCAAAATGCCCTGATGTGGACCGGAGGTGCCGAAGCGCGCATAAGTAAAATTCCAGGATTTCTCCGCCGCATGATCAGGCGCCGCACCGAAGATTATGTGCGGGGTGAAGGCCGCGCCGAGGTAACGGCTGAGGATCTTCATACTCTTGCAGCCAAGCGATTTGGCGAAGGTAAATCCTTCAAACCAAATTTCCTCAGTAATTCCGATAAGGTATCACCGGATGGTTGATGTCGCGATCATTGGCGGTGGTATTTCCGGGCTGGCGACGGCTTATGATCTCATGGCTCGCGGGCTAGACGTCGTCGTACTTGAACGTCAGGTTCGCGCCGGTGGTAATGCGATTTCTGAGCGGGTTGGTGATTTCTTGATGGAGCACGGGCCGAGCACGATTAATGCCCAGTCGATCGCTGCTCATGATATTTCACGTCGTCTCGGACTTGCAGGTGACCAACGCGACCTCGGCGCCGGCGTCAAAAGCCGCTATTTGGTTGGTAAGGGCAAGCTACAAGGCATACCGGTTCATCCCTTAGGTTTTGTGTTTTCGAATTATTTGGGCCTTAAAGGCCGCTTGCGTCTCATGGCAGAGTTTATGGTACCGCGCTATAAAGGCAACAAGGAAGAAACCATTGCTGAGTTCGCTGCCCGCAGGTTTGGCGTGGAATTCGCCGAGAAAGTTATCGATCCCCTGGTAGCCGGCATTTATGCAGGCCGGGCGGCTGATCTCTCGGTCGAAGCAGGTTTTCCGAAACTCTATGGTCTCGAGCAAAGTTACGGCTCGATCGCACGCGGCCTCGTTCAGCATCATCGCCAAGGAGCGAAGGGTATGCCGTCGAGCCGATTGTTTTCCTATAAAAATGGTGTTGGTTCGTTACCAAAAGCGCTGGCCCAAAGCCTCGGAGCGCGCGTTAAAACCGGCGTAACCGTGCGCAATATTAAAAAATCCTCCGATGGATTTAGTATTGATACCGGCGAACATGGAGAATTGTCTGCCCGAGCTATTGTTATCGCGACCCAGCCTCATGTTGCCGCTGAATTGCTGGAAAGTGTCGATGCCCCGTCTTCCATTGCCGCAAGTGAAATTCAAGCGCCCCCTTTGGCTGTCGTCTATCTTGGTTTTGAGAGAAAAAATGTCGAACATCCGCTAGATGGTCTTGGTTTTCTGGCTCCCGAAAGCGAGAATATTTCAATGTCAGGCTCGCAGTTTTGTTCCACGATGTTCCCGGGCCGAGCTCCAAAGGACTGCGTTGCCATCGCGGGATATTTGGGCGGTGCCCGGGCACCTGATTTAGCCCGTCTTCCAGCAAAAGATTTAATTGAAATTGCACAGGCGGAATTTGGTGATCTCATTGGCGCCAAAGGTGAGCCTTTGGTTGCGCGCGTGCGTCATTGGCCAAGAGGATTGCCACAATATAGACTAGGACATAACGGCCGGGTTGCAACAATGCTGGAGGCATATCAGCGAGTGCCGGGGCTTTACATGACCGGCAACTATATCTGCGGTCCATCCGTCTCGGTTTGTGTAGAGCAGGCTGGCAAGACCGCCGCCGGCGTCGCAAACTATTTAAGCGATGCTGTCGTTCCAGAATTTCAAGGTGGCCAAAAGGCAGCTCTCTAGTGAAATTGAGTTTCGCATTTGGGGCCCTGCTGTTTGGCTTTTTCTATGCCGTCGTTCCCAATGCTCAAGAAGGCTCTCCTTCACGGAGCAATAGCCAGGGCGCGTTCGAGTTGGTTAACCATTTGGGTAAAACGGTGACCAATCGAGATTACCTTGGCAAATATATGTTGGTCTATTTCGGCTATACTTATTGTCCTGATGTATGTCCGATAGACTTGCAAATCATCAGTGAAGCCATGGATGCCCTGGGCGAGAAAAGCAAAATCATTCAGCCTCTATTTGTAACCGTTGATCCAGAGCGGGATACCGTCAAAGTTATGGCTGAGTACGTGAAACACTTTCATCCCCGTCTTATCGGTCTAACCGGAACTAAGAAACAAGTTGCCTCGGCGATGCAAGTCTACCGTATGAAAGCAAGAAAATATTATCCACCGGATGGCGACCCTGGCGAATATCTAGTTGATCACAGTGCAGCTATTGTCCTGATCGGTCCTGATGGTAGGGGGCTAAGCTTATTCCCTCATGGCATTACAGCGGATGCAATTGTCGCTGATATCAAGCGGTTTATCGGGCCCTAGCGTGGATTCTAAATTCGTGCTTAAGATAAAAATATTGCATCAATCAATTGGGAGCACCAGGGTAAGATGGATACCACAAAAACTGAAGGTAGCAATTTAAGGAACGTAGATGTTGGAGTGCGAAACCATTTTAATTGGTTACTCGATTTAAATTTACAGCAATTTTTGATCTTGAATTTGACTTCCTTGTCAATTGTGAAAAAATCCCTGTATTTTTCCTGTTAAACAGGGAATTCACCGCCTCACTCATCCGTCGCGAGTGGCATCATCCCATTTCCAGTCTGTACCTTTATTGAATGCATCGATGCTCAATGCTCTTTGATCTATGATCTCTAATGTCCGCTTTGGGTCAAAAGCAGACTCTTTTTGACGATCTCGTTTATGTCTGCTTTCGGAAGCAAAGCAGACGCTTTTAGCCAGTTTTGTTTGTGGGATCAAATATATCTTAGAAATTGATCTCTCAGGTTAAACGTGGATTAATGCTCACCAAAAAGGTTCACCAAAAAAATTTCTGGAAATCTAGGGAGGGTATACGCTCTCGCGGACCCGTATGGGAGAAGGTCTGGGAAGGACCCAAAATTACTGTACGAGCGTCTGGCTGGTCCATTAGGCAGCTATTTTGAAAACTGTCTGAACAATAATGAATGATCAGCAGCCAATCCTTCCGTTATGAAGCACGGTGAATGCAAGTGATGTAGAGATTCATGAACCATATGAATGATGATGATAGGAGATATAAAGCATATAGCTAATAACTCTATGAGAAGACGATGGATTTGTATCATTCCGATGGTTCAGACCGGAGATAAGCAATTGAAACTACTAATAAAAATGCATGAACTATCTATTACGTGATGACCGATTTATTGTTCACTATCGTCAGATTTGCCATAACTATTGTCGTGCACTTCGCCCTCGGCTAATTTCAAGTCGACATAAATTTTAGCACCGTTCAGCTGACTAGACCTTTTTCGCAAGTTTTCTATAGGGATATTATTCGGACCGATTCGAATACTATTGAGTTCCATTCCAAAGGATCTTTGCTTCCAACTTTTTTCGTTGTTAGCGTCACACCACCGCAAATAACTTTCGTACATAACTTTAGCCGAGATTTCTTGACCAGGATCGTAAATCAGGTTTTGGGAAACAAACCGGCCTACCGGATTATTTTCATCTTGATACATTTCTACGGCTGACTTTATAGATGGTGGTAGGGTGAGACCTTCTTCAAGATACATCCTTAAGCCATCAAGGGCCCAATTGAGAATTCCCGGCGCTTCCTTTGCTATTAGCTTTTTGTCCAGGTCTGGTACTTGCTCATGTTCAGACAATACCTCCTCGAAAGGCACCAACACCATCCGACGCCAAATTCCATGATCGTTGCCCCTGATCTCAGGGCGAAAGTTTCCTGACAAGATTATTTTGAACTCGGGAGTATACTCAAAGCCTTCTTTAAACAACTTTCTGACTGAAATCGGTTCGCCGCCAGTGAGAGACTTTAATTGTCCTTCAGAAAATCGCGCTCCTTTCTCAGGTTCAGATATACGAACTAATCTTGATCCAACTAATCGTGCAAGATCAGGTGTGGCATCACCGCCACTTCTACGACTGTTGTGCTGAATTGATTCAAATGGCAGCGTCTGACAATAGTCGCCCAGGATACCCGCAAGGCAATTTAGAAAAACCGATTTCCCATTTGCTCCATCACCATAAAAGAAAAAAATCGCTTGTTCCCGGGTAAGCCCGGTTAAACAGCATCCTACCAGCTTTTGAAGAAATATCTGACGTTCTTGTAGAGGCTGGATGCGATTCAAAAATCGATAAAACTCTGGGGCTGTTGCCTCCGGATCATATTCTATTGGTAAGACCCCTGTTATTCGTTGCGTTCTATCGTGAGGATGTAGATTTTGACAAACTCCCTCCAAGACTAATGTGCCATTTTTCAGATTAAGTAATTGAGGGTTACGGTCTAGCTCTTGTGGAAATTCTGTTAAATACGGTTGAGATATTTTTATCATTCCATCGATCCGGGATACATTCCCCGAACTAATAGCCCAATTTTTTAATTTCTTAGCGCGCTCTTTAAACTGACTTTCTGTCTCATCATAATAAGCGCCGTTCGTCCGCAAGTACCGAACTTCGTTTTCTATTTTCTGAGCAGTTTCATCGGCGTATATCATCGCTGAGTCGTGACCGCCAACAATTGACCAATGGGTGCCCGTCCAATGATGCCAACCAACGTCAGTGACATAAATTAAATCATCGGAATAACGGGCGACGAGTCTTTTAGCATTACCGGAATCGTTGTATGGAAGTCCAAACAATTGTTTCGCCAGTGGATCGCTAAGTTTCTCGATTTGAATGTTCACCTCTTTAGATTTATCCACGGCGCCGCGAACTATACCGTTTCCACCCGTGAATTCCTCAGACAATTCGCCTTCAGCTTCATAGTCCGAATTTGTTGGATTACTTCCAGACATAGTAAATCGCTAGGGATATTTTGGACTTGCTGAAATTGTGACGGCAATTTTTCAGAAGGAAACTTGGGTGGGACACCCATCCTGAAATACATAATAAACCTATGGAACAAATTACTGTCCCACTTTGGACTAAGTCATTGATACAAAATAAATGGTGAACGCCGCCCCCGGGCACCACTTTTTCCTACACTTAGGTTTTTAGCGGTTCTATTCTCTAAATTGTTTGCGGCCACGAGAATATCAGCGAGACTTCCAAATACTTCGATATCGGTTTGGCCCCGATTGGGTCCAGGGTGGACGACAATTTGGTTCACAAATGAGCGTAGAATCTGCTTGGCCGAATTATTCGCAGCCGATGGGACCTTGATCTTGGATTCAAGTTGAGCGACTTGCTGATGGAAGATTTCGGGCAAGTTAGTCGGGAGGGGTATAACTTCAGGCTCGTCGGTGATTGATAATATCTCGATCTCGATATCCAATTTTTCGTTTTCAAGTTCCGTAAGTTTGGCGGTCAGTGACTTGCTGGAAGATCCCGCACGGCTTTTAATTTCGGGTTAATTTCCCAACGTTCTAACATACCGAAATTAATCCTTACTATAGTGCCTGCTTTACCCCTGCTATCTCAACCGGTCAACGCAACACATTCGTTAAATTTCTCTGCCGGCGTTGCAAATTCCAATGTCTTAC
>JABIHH010000031.1 GCA_018649725.1 Rhodospirillaceae bacterium
TGGCCGATCTCACGGGAGAAGGGACAGTTTGCTCTTGATTGGGAGGCCGCACGCAATGTTCCATGGGGTGTCTTATTACTTTTTGGTGGCGGTTTGGCACTTGCCGGTGGTTTTAAAAATACCGGCCTTGCAGAGTGGATTGGAAGTCAAGTTTCAGGCGTCGACGTGGGAATTTGGATACTGGTATTAATTACTACCATTGCAATAATTTATCTGACCGAGATTACATCCAATACCGCCTCGACAGCTACATTCTTGCCGATACTCGGTGCAGTAGCAGTTGGCTTAGGCCTTGATCCTCGTGTGCTCGCAATCCCAGTTGCTTTGGGGGCATCAATGGCATTTATGATGCCTGTCGCAACGCCACCCAACGCTATCGTTTTTTCTTACGAGGAAATGCAGTTGAGCGATATGGTAAAAGCCGGGTTCTGGTTAAACATCGCGGCAGTAGCTGTAGCCTTTGGAGCAATGTTCTTACTGGCCCCGATTGTTTTTGACCTCTAGGGGATGTTCTGGGACGTAAACTTAAGAATCAGATATTCAGAATGTTACTCCGATCACAATCCGTGGGATAAAACTTGCGTTGATAGAATACTTAAATTGTCCTCGATACCCTTTGCGCCAGGAATATTCTCAGCGGCAAGCTGTAGGGCATTCCTGGCATCTTCAGATTCAACAAATCCCCAATATCGGATAACGCCATCACTTACGATTACGTTGAGGGTCGCATGGTTGGCCCATGCGTGATTACCAATTTCTTTCAGTAAGATCTTGCGAATTTCCTGATCTGATGTTTTGACTTCAGGCATTTTTTCTTTTTTCTGAGCAACTAACGCCTGAATGATATTGGCACGACTGACAATTCCAACCAATACGCCATCTTTAACAATGGGTACGCGTTTTATTCTTTTTGTTTCGAGTAATTCAGCGATGTCTGGAATCGAATCTTGTTCGGTCGCTGTAGCTACATCTTTTGTCATGACGTCTTTTGCCGTCTTGCCATGGGAGCGTATATATTCCTGCGGCACATCATTCAAATCGCCAACAAAGCTCAGCCACCAAGAGCGCGGTAATTCGTGGTCACCGAGTATACGGTGAACGAGATCGCCTTCGCTGACAATGCCCAATAGCTTTTTATTTTTATCAACCACTGGTACGGCACTAATACGGCGATCAGACAACAATTTAGCGATTTCGTTGATCGGTTTATTAGGGCCAACCGAAATGACCTTGTTTGTCATAATATCCCTAGCCAACATAGCTTCCTCCTCTTTCTAATAGTGAGAAAGCACTATTTTGGCACATCGTGCCATGATGCTCGTCAATTCGGCTGCATTGATTCTAAAATTCACAGTGTTTCGACTTAAATTATTGATAACTGACACATTTTATAGTGAGATCAATTGTAAATGAGTGCAGTTATAATGATCCTTATTATACACTCGGATAATATCCGCTTCTGGCTAGAAGCGGACTTAGTAAAGATATTTCGAATTCAACTGTTTTTCGTACCCCCGCTGAGCGATCCATTAATCTGCAAATTTTTGCTACCTATTGTGGCCCGTTTCGAGGAGGGGGCGAACGGGTTCTGTGCAAAAGTGTCGGACATATTAGATTTATAGCAAAAGATTATTTCGGTTAGCATATCATGCTGTACGGAAAACCCCTTAAAAATGGGTCAAATCGGGTCGCAGAAGTGTGCGGTTCGATGGATGACTTCAAGGGGGTACGGAAAACAGTTGGTTTCGGTATGTCCTGACCGCTTTGCGTATTTTCTGGTTACCCTGGATCCTGGATCAAGTCCGGGATGACGCGTCGGGGGAAAGCTTCAAAGGAAGATTGTCATTCTGACGAAAGTCAGAATCCAGTCTGAGCCTTGAAACAAGTTCAACGTGACGTTTATGAAGCTCTTACACCACTCTTGTTCTCCAGACTTGAGCGCCGTATAAGTCACTCAAATAACCAACATACTCGGAAAACCACCATGTTCGATATTAGAGCCATTCGTGAAGATGCTGCTGCTTTTGATGCGGGGATTGCCCGCCGCAAGCTGGACCCGATTGCTGAGCAATTGATCGAAATTGATAAGCGCCGCCGCGATGCGCAGACGGTTGCCCAGGAGTTGCAGACCCGGCGAAATGAGCTGTCCAAGATCATTGGCATGAAAAAGGGCAAGGGCGAGGATGCCGATGCGGAGATGAAGGAAGTCTCTGACTCGAAGGATGCTCAGGCCGCGGCTGAAGAGACGGCTAAGGCGGCGGGCGATGAGTTGGAGGCGATACTCTGCACAATCCCGAATATCCCGGCCGAAGATGTGCCGGAAGGTGAGGACGAAGACGACAATATTGAGCTCCGAACATGGGGCGAGCCGAAAGATCTTGGCTTCGAAGCCAAAGAGCATTTCGATCTGGGTGAGGCTTTGGGCCAAATGGATTTCGAGACGGCGGCCAAAATGTCGGGCGCACGGTTTGTTATTTTGTCCGGCGCGCTGGCGCGAATGGAGCGGGCGCTCTCTGGCTTTATGCTCGATCTGCACACGACAGAGAACGGCTTTACCGAAGTTAACCCGCCGGCACTGGTGCGCGATCATGCACTTTATGGCACCGGGCAATTGCCGAAATTCGAAGCAGATTTGTTTAAGATGGAAGAGGGGCTCTATCTCATCCCGACCGCCGAGGTGCCGCTGACCAATATTTTGGCGGGTGAGTTGGTTGATGAGGATACCCTGCCAAGGCGCTATACGGCGATGACGTGGTGTTTTAGATCAGAGGCCGGTTCTGCCGGTAAAGATACCCGCGGCATGATCCGCCAGCATCAATTCACCAAAGTTGAAATGGTTGCTGTTACCAAGCCAGAAGACTCAGATGCCGAGCATGAACGCATGATCGGCTGCGCTGAAGAAGTGCTGAAACGGTTGGAACTGCCCTATCGAGTGGTCTCGCTTTGCCTGGGCGATCTCGGCTTCTCGGCTAAGAAAACCTACGACATCGAAGTATGGCTCGCCGGCCAGGGGCGCTTTCGGGAAATCTCAAGTGTGTCCAATTGCGGTGATTTCCAGGCCCGGCGCATGAAGGCCCGCTATCGGCCCTCAGAAGGCAAAGGCACCAATCATGTCCACACGTTGAATGGCTCTGGTTTGGCGGTCGGCCGGACTTTGGTCGCGATCATGGAAAATTACCAGCAGGAAGATGGCTCGATCGTCGTGCCGGAAGTGCTGCGGCCCTATATGGGTGGTTTAGAAAAAATTGAAGCGTAATGCCAGATAATGTTTGAAGCGCCCCTCAATCTTAAAAAATCCCGCATCCTGATATCCAATGATGACGGCATTAATGCGCCGGGTCTAAAGAGGCTTGAGGCGATCGCCAAGAAGCTCGCCAAAGAGGTTTGGGTCGTCGCCCCGGAGACCGAGCAAAGTGCCACCGGCCATTCTTTGACGCTGCGCTCCCCGTTGCGGGTCAAAAAAATCGGCAAAAATCGCTTTAGCGTCAATGGTACGCCGACCGATTGCGTGATGATGGCGATGAATAATATTATGAAAGACAACCGTCCTGATCTCGTGCTCTCCGGCATTAACCGGGGCTCGAATGTCGGGGAAGACATGACTTATTCCGGTACAATCGCTGCCGCAATGGAGGCAACACTCTTTCAAATTCCGGCAATCGCTTTTAGTCAGGAAATTGACGAAGACCATATCAAAACCAAAGTGGATTGGTCCGCAGCCGAGGCTTTTACCGCAAAAGTCATCAAAAAGGTCACTTCTGTCGCTTGGCCGCGCGATGTTTTAATAAATGTTAACTTTCCCCCTGTACCCAGGACACAGGTAACTGGCATCGAAATCACCCGGGAAGGGCGCCGTAAGATCGGCGACGAGATTATCGAGAGCAGTGATCCGAGAGGTGAGCCGTATTATTGGATCGGTTCACAGCAGAATTCTGAAAGCTATCCGGCTGGCACGGATTTGGCGGCTATTCAGAACGGCGCGGTCTCGGTGACCCCGCTATCACTTGATCTCACCCATCGGGCCACGATGCGGACGCTGAAAGAAGCTTTTAAGAAATAGAAGTTTCGCTGTCGTAGTTGCCGACCAGGAGTGAGGGAATACGATAGTGAATTACGAATCTAATCTATCTGAAAATTTGAAAATGGAGCTGGTGCTCGCGCTTCGCCGTGCTGGCGTTACCGATCCGGATGTTGTCGCGACAATGGAGCAGGTGCCGCGCGAGGCTTTCGTGCCGGAGGCCTTTAGAGATCGATCTTACGAAGACATCACGCTGCCGATTGGTCACCATCAGACGTTGAGCCAGCCGGCTGTAGTTGGCTTGATGACCGAAGCGCTTGAGCTTGACGATCGCAAAAAAGTATTGGAAGTCGGCACGGGCTCGGGCTATCAGACTGCAATTTTATCGCCGCTCTGCCGCCGGGTTTATACGATTGAGCGTCACGCGCCGCTATTGGAAGAAGCTGAAAAACGCTTCGAGGAACTCCGCATTCGCAATGTCACGGCAAAAGTTGGCGATGGTACGCTGGGCTGGGAAGCGCAGGCACCATTTGAGCGCATTATAGTCACCGCAGCGGCGACTGACGTGCCACCAATTTTGGCCGAGCAGCTCTCGCTTGGCGGTATTATGATTGTGCCGATTGGGCTGACCGAAGATTCTCAAGTTATCTTGAAAGTCATTAAAACCGAGCACGGTCTGGAAACCCAGGAGTTACGCGATGTCCGCTTTGTGCCTTTGATACCGGAAGAAGCAACGGCATAATTAAAGCGACACATTACCTAAATTATGAGCTAAAAAAGACGGACGATGATGAGAGTTAAGTATTCTGTCCTTTTAATTGCTGTTCTGATTTTGTCAGGTTGCAGCAATCTACAATGGCCGCCGCCCGGCGAGACTGGAGGGCGAGCTGCTGAGCGGTCAACGCGTCCTGTTCAAACAACGACGACGCCAGCGTCCCAACGGGCAGACATTCCAGCCAGCGGCATCATCCAAGTTAAAAATGGTGACACGCTGTTTATTCTATCCCGGCGCTATGGTGTATCGGCCCGGGCCATTATCGAAGCCAATGATCTAACGCCGCCGTATCGCTTACAGCGGGGAGAGAGCTTGATCCTGCCCCGTCCGCGCATTCATCAAATTGCCCGGGGAGATTCGCTTTATAAAATCTCCCGGCGCTACGGTGTCGATGCCTATGAACTGGCGCGCCTGAATCACTTGCAACCGCCTTACCGCATCTATGTCGGCCAAAAGCTGGTGCTGCCATCTTCGGGGGCGTCTGACATGCCGGAAGACACGGCTGTTGCCAAACGCGAGCCGGTGGAAACGGAAAGCTTGCCGTCGGTAAAGGTAGATGCGGCAGCTATACCTGACATTCCTGCACCTTCACGAAAACCTTCAACCAAAACGTCGCCGGCGAAATCCAGATCGTCGAAGACAGCGTCCAAGGCGCTCAAAACCATCGCCGTGCCCAGGGTCAAGACTTCGGGCCGTTTTAACTGGCCGGTGCGCGGCAGATTGTTGTCAGTCTATGGCTCGAAGGGGGAGGGACTGCATAATGACGGCATCAACATTGTCGCGCCGAAAGGGGCCTCGGTCCGGGCGGCCGGTAGTGGTGTTGTCGCCTACGCCGGCAATGAGTTGCGCGGGTTTGGTAATCTCTTGCTGATCAAACATAAGGGCGGTTGGGTGACAGCCTATGCTCATAATGAAAGACTTTTGGTCAGGCGCGGCGACAAAGTGGGTTCCGGCCAGGTTATTGCCAAAGTCGGCGCCTCGGGCAACGTCATCCGCCCGCAACTTCATTTCGAAATTCGCAAAGGCAAACGCGCCCTCAATCCGCTTCGCCACCTCAAACGCCTGAGTGCCTCACATCAGACATCGCAAATATTTGCTTTGTTGGTAGAATAAATTCTGTGACCAAATGGATTACCGGGTCAAGCCCGGTAATGACGGAGGTGTTTTACTGCTTCTCTCTCTACCGTCATGCGCGGACTTGATCCGCGTATCCAGCTTAAATGCACAATTAATCGATGTGTTTGCCGAGGCGACCGGCGAGGTCTTGGATGTATTGATAGGCAACGCGGCCGGAGCGCGAACCCCGGGTCATCGACCACTCCAAAGCTTCGGCGTGAAGTTGCTTTTGATCGATTTTCAAACCATAGCGCTCGACATAGCCGTCGATGATTTCGAAGAAAGTATCTTGTTTGACCGGATGGAAGCCGAGCCACAGGCCAAAGCGATCCGACAAAGAGACTTTTTCTTCGACGGCCTCTGCGGTGTGAATGGCGTTTGAGCGTTCATTTTCGATCATGTCACGCGGCATCAAATGGCGGCGGTTTGAGGTCGCGTAGAAAATAATGTTTTCCGGGCGGCCTTCGATGCCGCCTTCAAGTACAGCCTTTAATGATTTAAAGGTCGCATCTTCCATCTCGAAGGACAAATCATCGCAAAATAACAGGCAGCGGCGATCGGTTTTGGCCAGCACATGTAACAGGCGCGGCAAGGTCGGAATGTCTTCGCGGTGAATTTCAACCAATGCCAGGCAGCCAGCTTTTTTCTCGTTGATCTCAGCATGCAGCGCTTTGACGAGCGAGCTTTTACCCGTGCCCCGCGCACCCCAAAGTAGGGCATTGTTGGCTGGAAAGCCATTGGCGAAGCGCTCGGTATTGTCGCGCAAAATGCCAATTTGTTGTTCGATGCCTTGCAATAGATCAAGTTCAATCCGGTTCACTTTATGGATCGGCTCCAACTGTTCGGGATTTGAATGCCAGACAAACGCGTCTGCCCCCTCCATAGAGTGGCTTTTGGCCGCCGGTGGGGCCAAGCGGTCGAGAGCATCCGCAATCCGTGTCAGGAGGGGCTCAAGGTCGTGTTTCGACATTCAAATAGTCTCCGAAAATACTTAATCTTGTAGGCGGCGGGACCCTACCATAAGAATTCGTTTCGTCAATAAAATCATGATATTACCCGAAAAATCATGATTTTATCCAGTCTTTTCCAGCAGCCAATTCCACGCTTGTTTAACCAAAGGACGTTCAAGATTTTTGTTGCGGGTGACCAAATACCAAGCGTAGTCTTCAGGTTGTTCTTGCTGGAAAGCAACAACCAGACGCCCATCTCGCAAATCCGGCTCGACCAGCGTTTTTAAAACCAGCGTTATGCCCAAGCCTTCGATGGCTGACGCGATCGCGGGTGCTGCATTATCAAAATGCAGGCCGCTGGTAGGCTCTATGTCGGTATTGCCAGCCGCTGCCAACCAGGTGCGCCACTCTTGGGACGTCTCCCGGCCTGGTATATTGCCATGGATCAGTTGATGGTTCTTTAGCGAAGCAAGATCAATTTTTCCCCCATTGGCATCCAGGAGATCAGGACTGCAAACAGGCAGCATTTCTTCTTTGAACAAAAGCTCACAATGAACGCCTTCAATGGGTTTGGTGCCAAATTGAATGGCGAGATCGATGCCATCGCTGACGAAATTTGCAGTTTCGAAGCTCGGCGAAATTCTAAATTCCAAATCTGGATTTTCATTGGGTAGCAGGGCAACACGTGGGGCGAGCCAGCGGGCGACAAAAAGTGGTGTCGCGCGTAGATTGACCGCGCCGGTTCGCCATTCGGTACTAACCCGCTCAATGGTTTCCGAAAGCTGGTTAAGGCCTAATTCGGTGCCCGGCAACAGTGCCTTGCCCGCTTGCGTTAGTTGAACCGCCCGATGCTGACGCTCAAACAATTTCAAATTAAGCAATTGTTCGAGGTTGCGGATCTGGTGGCTGACGGCGGTTGCGGTGACGGCTAACTCTTTTGCGGCCTCGGCGAAGCTGAGATGGCGTGCGGCGGCTTCAAAAGCGCGCAATCCGGTAAGCGGTAAGTTTCGCCGATCCATTCTGAAATAGCCTTCCTTAAATGAATTTAATTCATCTTTATAAAGAGAATTACTCATTTGCGATAGGAGAATAAAGCAGAATATAAGGAAAGATCAGTTTTAATAGACAAATAATATTCATCTAAGAAGTTTAGGAAAGTGAGAGCCATGTTCATCAAAAATGCTTGGTACGTTGCGGCTTGGGATCATGAAGTTACCGATGAGGTACCCTTTGGTCGCACCATATTGAACGAGCCGGTTGTGCTTTATCGCACCAAAGAGGGCAAGGTCGCAGCCGTGGAGGATCGTTGTTGTCATCGGATTTATCCGTTGTCAAAAGGCCGGATGAATGAAGGCCGGATACAATGTGGCTATCACGGCATGATATTCGATGAAACAGGTGCCTGCGTTGATGTACCGTGGCAGAAAAATGTGCCGAAGAAGGCTAAGGTGAGGGCGTATCCCGTGGTCGAGCAGGCACATTGGATCTGGATCTGGATGGGGGATCCGGCTTTAGCCAATCCTGATGAGATTACCGATTTTCATTGGCTGGATGATCCGGATTGGGGCGCTAAAGGCACCGTCTTTCATGTTAAATGCGACTACAAGCTGATTGTTGAAAATCTGCTTGATCTCACCCATCTCGCTTATGTCCATCAAACCACCATCGGCAATGACGCCGTCGCTGAAGGTGCTGAGACAAAATATGACCGCACAGAAGAGGATGTCACGGTCACCCGCTGGGTTATTGATGCACCGGCACCGCCGACTTACGTCAAAGCGGGTGGATTCGATAAAAATGTCGATCGCTGGCAAATCATTAACTTCACGCCACCTTCCAGCATTCGGCTTGATGTCGGGGCCTGCGATACTGGCACAGGTGCACCGGAAGGCAAGCGAGTGGGGGGCATCAATATGCGGAACCTAAATGGCATTACGCCCGAGACCGAAACGACGACCCATTATTTCTGGGCCCAGGCGCATAATTTTAATGTCGATAATCCGGATGTTACCGAACTGGTCTACCAACAGGTCCACGCTGCTTTTTCAGAGGATATTGAAGTCTTCGAAGAGCAACAGGCTCTCATTGATCGAGAGCCTCAGGCACCACGGATCAATCTCAGCGGCGATGTCGGGGGTTTGGCGGCAGTGGAAATTATTGATAAGCTCGTTGCTGAAGAAAACCAATCCATGGCAGCGGAGTAGGAATTCAATATGCGCGTAGCAGTGACGGGAGTGGCAAGTGGTATAGGTGCCGCAGCTTGTAAAATTTTGAAGGAGCGCGGCGATGAAATTGTTGGGTTTGATCTCAATGAGCCGCCTGAAAACATAGCCGACAATGTTGATGAATTTCACAAAATGAACATCGCTGATTTGTCGGCCTTGCCGGAATTGATAGCCGGGCTCAGCGGCAATTTTGATGCTCTTTTGAACATCGCTGGCATCCCGCCGCGCTCTCAGTCGGATGGGGCTAATGCTGGCAATGAGGCGCTGGTTCTGGTGGTCAATTTCTTTGGGCTCAGAAAATTTACCGAACTTATGCTGGAGAAGCTCGTCGATGGTGCGGCAATCGCAAGTCTGTCGTCCCGGGCGGGTTCGCGCTGGGCGGAAAATATCGATCAGGTTAAAGAGTTTATGCGCCTGCCGGAAACAACTAATTTGCAGGAATATTGCGGCCAAAACGGCATTGATCCGGTGCGCGCCTATGATCTCTCTAAAGAAGCCGTCGTTGTCTGGTCAATGGCCAAGACCGAAGTTTTGTTGAAACGGGACATCCGTCTCAATTGTGTCAGCCCGGGTGGTGTCAGCACACCGATCCTGGAGGATTTTGTCGAGGCCTTCGGTGCTGAACGGGTCAATCGCATGACAGATCGCGCCGGGCGATCCTGCCTGCCGGAAGAAGCAGCAGGGGTTGCCATCTTTTTAATTTCGCCCGAAAGCAAATGGGTAAAAGGCTATAACATATATACCGACGGCGGTGCCTTTGCCATGATTACCAGTGATCAGCTGGAACTGTCCGAGTTTAGTTAGATTTTTCAGTTGGCCCGTCGAGAAATAGCGATGCTAGCCCAGTTTTGCACTGATTAATTTTGCTGTGCGATTGAGTAACGGAAGAAATTCATCCGCGAAGTCTTGATGGTCGCGGTGGCCTCGGGTCCACACCAGAGACAGGCCACCCCAGGGTTTTTTGTCTTTAAATAAGGGAACGGCTATTGCGGCGAGACCATCATCGAGAATATATTCGCCACCATATTCTTTTATACGTATCCCGTAGCCACATTCTCGATGGTAGTTTATCCGTCCCATATATTGATCGAGAGTCAGATCGAACCGTGCGAGACCCCAAATCCGGTCCCCGTTCGTTCGTTCGTGGAAATCGGCAATCTCGTCATCTGTCATCTTTGCAAAGCAGGCGACTCCTGTTGCCGAGCCAAAGAGATTTATCTTCCTGTTAACCATGCCAGGATAAATCTCAAACGGACTCATCGGCCGTGTAGAATCAATAACCGTCATATGGTTTTCCTGGAGCATGTTGATATCCGATGGCCAGCCAACCTCTTTGGTGAGATCCATTGCATGCGGCATTACAGCATCAATATAAATAGGAAAATTTTCTGGTATATATTTTCGCTTCTGAGCGGGTAATATAATATTTATACGATATTTTTTGTCTGAAACTGATCGCCTGACAATGTGTCGAGCTATCAAGGTTCCAAGTAGACGTCGGATGGTGGATTTGGGTATTTTTGATTTTGCGTGCAATTCCGCCAGAGTACAGGCGCCAAGTTCGGCAAGCACTTCCAATACGGTTATACCTCGGTCCAAGGACCTGTTTTTCAGCTCTACCATTTCTATATTCGCTTATATTTATACTAGATACCAAACAACAACGTGCCACTAGATGGCACGGATGACCAGAAAATATTGTGTTTGTTGGAGAATTAGAAGAAAGTGGGTTAGCTCAAAACAGGGAAAGCGACATCTGATTGTCGTACAAAAAATAGGAATAAAAATACTTTGAATAAAATCGCCCGCCCTATCGTTTGGGTTCTCGGTTTCGCGATCGCCTTAGTCGCGATTTATACCGCTGCGTTCGGCATCATTGATGAAATTTATCAGCGCAGCATAACAGTTGCTGTGTCGGTTATCTTGTCGATCTTTGCCACGCCGTTGGCCGGCCTATATCAGTCAGATAAAAAACATATCAAAGCAGGCCAATGGGCCGTCGATTTTATCCTGATCTTTTTGATGGCTCTATCAATTCTATGGTTTTCGTCCGTCTATGATGAGCTTGAAAGCGGGCTATATAGCTTTTTGCCAATTGATATAGCAGTTGGTTGTGGCGGCCTGATAGTCGTCATTGAAATGACCCGTCGTTGCTTTGGGACGCCCCTCGCATTTTTTGCTGTACTGACCATTGTTTATGCGTTGTTTGGAGCCGATTTGCCCTGGATATTTGCCCATGGTGGTTATGATCTAGAATCCGTTATGCGCACGGTCTGGTATAGCTTTGATGGTGTCTTTGGCTTCATTGTTATCATTGTTATTTCCCTGATCTTTATTTTTATTATTTTTGGTACAGTGCTGGAGGCAACCGGCGCCGGGGCCACGCTTTTGAAAATTTCGGTAAGCCTCACTGGAGCTATGAGAGGCGGGCCCGCCCACGCGGCGATCGCGGCCAGCGGATTTTTTGGCACGATATCCGGAGCGGTTACGGCAAACGTTGTCGGCACCGGTGTATTCACCATCCCAATGATCAAAGCCCGAGGCTTCAAGAGTTCCTTTGCGGGCGGCGTCGAGGCAGCGGCATCTTCCGGTGGACAATTTATGCCGCCGGTCATGGGTGCCGTCGCCTTTGTTATGGCTGATTTCACCGGTATTCCCTACCTGATTATAATTACCGCCGCATTGATGCCGGCGTTGTTTTATTACGGGAGTTTGTTTATTGCGGTCTGGGTTGAAGCCGGTCGTTTGGGTATCACCGCCATTCCCAAGGAAGAACGCGAAGTTTTAACCCGTGACGACTGGATCAAATCCCTCATGTTTATTGTCCCAGTGCTGGTTATTATTGGCGTGTTGGCAACGGGCCGGTCGCCTGCTGCTGCCGGTTTGTGGGCTGCTATTGCCGGTATGGTGATGGGATTTATTAATCCTGTTGTTAGAAAACGCCCGCAAATATTTATCGATGCAATCGCAAAAGGTGGTCAACAATGTGCGCAAATCATGGTCGCTGTAGCAGCGATTGGCATTATTGTTGGGATCATGAATTTGACCGGACTTGGTATCCGTTTTTCCAATATGGTGCTGGCCTTTGCCGGCACTAATTTGTTTTTTGCCCTGGTTTTGATGGCTATGGCAAGTTTGGTTCTGGGCATGGGACTGCCGACAATTCCAGCCTATGTAATCATCATTATTATTATGGGCGGTGCGATAGAAAAACTTGGTGTTCCAAAGATGCTGGTCCATCTATTTGTCGTCTATTTTGGTGTTTTGTCGGCGATAACGCCACCTGTGGCGATCGCCGCTTATGCGGCTGCTCCGATCGCCCAATCTAATCCGTTGCATACGGCTTTTCAGGCACTTAGGCTCTCTTTTGTCGGGTTTATAATTCCGTTTGTCTTGATCTATAACCCATCATTGTCACTCGTATACGAGTTTGAAGTTGTTGCGTTCATTTCGGTCGTGTTTAGGCTGTCTCTCGCAATATGGTTGATGACGACCGCCTTGGGCGGTGTCGACCGTGACAAATTATCAATCTATTCACGCGTTTTGCGAATGGTACTCGGTATTACCGTTTTGCTCAGTTTCGTCGCGGTGCAGATCATCGGTGTCCTTGCTTCATTGGCTCTATTGTTCATCGAGGCTCGCATCGCAAAAAAGAAAATCACAAGCGATACAGTCGTATCGGCGTGATTTGATAAATTATTTTCTATTGTTTTGTGTAAATTGTTCTAAACTTAAAACTAATCACAATTAAACTAGACTGGGAGGTTGCTTTGTTTTCTAAAAAATTAAAAACTCAAATTATCTCAATGGCTGCGGTTACATTTATGTGCCTCGGTGGTGCGCAAGCGAAGGATTTTTATAAAATGTCGACGATTAGTGTGCCGACACCTTTTGCGCTCAACACAACATTCGCTAAAATTGTGCAAAAATACAATAAGGGCATTGAAATTCAGGTCAACGCTACTGGCGCTGCGCCTCGTCATGCCTTAGATGCGGCGAATGGTAAAACGGACCTTTTCTTTGGCGCCCCTTCTTTGATGTTCTTAATGTCTAAAGGCAAGGCAATGTTTGCGAAGGTCAAAAATGCGCCCGAGCTTGCCAAAAATATACGTGCAATTTTTAATTACCGCATTGGCACCTATAATTTTGCTGTCTATGAAAGTTCCGGCATAAAAGCTTTGGCGGGCATAAAAGGTAAACGGGTATTCCTTGGCCCACCTACTGGTGTTCAAAAGGTTGTTGCGGCTCAGTTTGTTGCGGCGGTAACGGGCTATAAAATGAATAAGGACTACACTGCCGTGAAACTTGGTTTCAGCGCAGCGTGGCAAGCCTTCCAGGATAAGCAGTTGGATATGTACGTCAACGCTTCCAATCACCCGGCGGCGGGTTTCTCGCAATTGACGCTCACGAATAAACTTCGGTTCTTAGGCGCCGGAGATACGGACTGGAATTCGCCCGCCATGAAGAAAACCATGAGAATACCGGGTCGTACCAGAGCTCAGTTTGGCGCTGATATTTACGGCTCCAATCAAGCCAATACCAAGCCAACAGAAACCGTGGCAGCTTGGGTTGGATTGTATACGAGAAAAGGTATTCCTGAAGATGTCATCTATAAAATGACCAAGACATTTTGGGAGCATATCGATGAGATGCACTCTGTGGCAAAATGGGCCAAGGATGCCATCAATAAGGACAATATCTTTAAGTCGGCAAACCATAAATTACATCCGGGAGCTTTGAAATATTACAAAGAAATCGGTCTTAAAATTCCGGCTAAAGTTATGTAAGTTAGCCGATACTAAATTAAAAAGCCGCTCAATCGTTGAGCGGCTTTTTTCTTTGCGGCATCGGTTGCAGCATTTGTTCGCCTAAAAGCAGGTGTTTTCAGATATCGCCTATTACCAGTATTTCGTAAATTCCAACGGTTTACGATTGCATTGATGGTGTGGCGAGCTATATTCCGCGCAATGTTTTTGTTTAGGGAGCTTTAGATGTTTATTTCGCCAGCATACGCGCAAGCCGCAGGTGGTGCAGAAGGCGGTTTCGCCACGCTGTTACCGTTGGTTTTAATTTTTGTTGTATTCTACTTTCTGTTGATCAGACCACAGCAAAAACGCGCCAAGGATCACCGCACAATGCTGGGCGCAGTACGCCGCGGCGATAAGATTGTGACCGGTGGTGGTATCATTGGCACAGTGACTAAAGTCGTCAATGATGAGGAAGTTGCCGTTGAAATTGCCGAAGGTATCAAAGTTCGGGTTCAGCGCGCACTGATCGCCAGTGTTCAATCTAAATCTCAGCCCGCTTCCGGCGATGCTCCAGCAGCCCCTGCTAATGAAGGCGGTGGTGGCTTGCTCGGCAAATTGCTGGGCGGCGGCAAGAAGTAAGGTATTCATACTTCCGCATGGTCTATTTTTCTAAATGGAAAGTCTCAATTATATTGGGAATCGTTGTCCTCGGTCTGGCTTTTGCCGCGCCGAACTTATTGGACAGAAAATCCGCTGATGAACTACCTGGCTGGTTGCCGCATGAGCAGGTGAACCTCGGCCTAGATCTGCAAGGCGGCTCGCATTTGCTGCTTGAGGTTAAGGCGAGCGTCGTTGTTCGCGAGCGCCTTGAAAGCCTCGTTGATGGCGTCAGAATTGCGCTTCGTAAAGATCGCATTCGCTATACGGGTTTGGGCCTCCGCGGCAAGACCGTTACTTTCATGGTGCGTAAATCTAGCGAGTTGGAGAAAGCGCGTAAGTTAGCGCAGGGCATCGAAGACAATCTCGAGATCCTCGCAGAAGGTAATCGCGTCACGGTTAATTTCACCCAACGAGCGCTGGTCGAGATCGAAAAGTCAGCGGTTGATCAAAGCATTGAAATCGTGCGCCGCCGGATCGATGAAACCGGCACCCGCGAGCCGACCATTCAGCGCCAAGGACGGGATCGTATTTTAGTTCAAGTGCCGGGCCTTGATAATCCAGAGCGCCTCAAGCGACTGCTGGGTAAGACCGCCAAGATGAGTTTTCATCTGCTCGATCATAAAGGTTCAATGTCTGAAGCCATGCAAGGTCGTATTCCTCCGGGCACCATGTTGTTGCCATCTGTTGAAGGTGGCAATCAGGCACAGCGCTATTTGGTACGCAAACGCGTCGCGGTCGGTGGTGATCGCTTGATCGATTCTCAGCCGAGCTTTGATAGCCGGACCGGTGAGCCGATTGTCAATTTCCGCTTTGATACGCTCGGTGGTAAGAAATTCGGTGATGTCACCAAAAAGAATGTAAACCGTCCTTTCGCTATTGTGCTGGACGGCAAAGTTATTTCAGCGCCGGTTATTCGCGAGCCCATTCTAGGCGGCAGCGGGCAAATCAGCGGTAATTTCACAATTAGTGGTGCCCAAGACCTAGCCCTGTTGTTGCGCGCCGGTGCACTGCCTGCGCCCCTGACGATCTTGGAAGAACGCTCTGTTGGCCCGGGCCTCGGTGCCGATAGTATTGCCGCTGGTAAAATAGCTTCTATCATTGGCCTTATTCTGGTCGTCGTCTTCATGGTCATCACTTATGGCATTTTCGGTGTCTTTGCCGACATTGCTTTGTTGGTCAATATGGTGCTGATCCTGGGCGGCTTGTCATTGTTACAAGCAACGCTGACGCTTCCTGGTATTGCTGGCATCGTGCTGACAATTGGTATGGCGGTGGATGCCAATGTGTTGGTGTTTGAGCGGATCCGTGAAGAAGTACGGGCTGGGCGAACGCCGATCTCGGCGATTGATGCGGGTTATAGCCGTGCTATCACAACAATTATCGATGCCAACTTAACGACATTGATCGCGGCTTTGATCTTGTTCTATTTCGGCTCAGGACCTGTGCGCGGCTTTGCTGTCACGCTGTCAATCGGCATCATCACCTCAATGTTCACTGCAATTATGCTAACCCGCTTATGTGTTGTCGCCTGGATTAGAAATCGGCGCGGCACCGAAGTGCCGATTTAGAGGGGCCGGAGTACATATTATGAAACCTTTAAATCTTATTCCAATTAAACCGAGCCTCGATTTTGCAGGCAAACGCATCATTTTTTTTGGCTTCTCCATTCTTTTGGTCTTAGCGTCTATCGCCTTATTTGTTGCCCGTGATCTCAATTACGGCATCGACTTCCAAGGCGGTATCCTGATCGAAGTCCGGGTTGATAAAGCCGGCAAGCTAGGTGAGATGCGCCAGCAGCTTTCTAATCTTGGATTGGGTGAAGTGGCGCTGCAGGAATTTGGCGCACCAACCGATATTCTGATCCGCATTCAAAAGCAGGAAGGCGGCGAGAAAGCGCAACAAGCCGCGATTGATAAAGTTAAAAAAGAACTTGGACCCGGCGTTGAATATCGCCGAACCGAGTTCGTTGGCCCGAAAGTTAGTGAAGAGCTGTTCCGCGATGGCGTGTTGGCCGTGGTCTTGGCCATTGTCGGCATCTTGATCTATATCTGGTTCCGCTTTGAATGGCAATTTGGTGTCGGCGCCGTTATTGCGCTTTGTCACGACGTACTGACAACGATTGGCATATTCGCGTTGACGGGGATTGAGTTCAACCTCTCGACCGTGGCGGCGATCCTGACGATTGCCGGCTATTCGATCAATGATACCGTCGTGGTTTATGATCGGGTGCGGGAAAACTTGCGTAAATATAAAACGCTATCGCTTTTTGAGTTGTTGAATAATTCGATCAACGAGACATTGTCACGGACGGTTATGACCTCGGTGACGACTTTGCTGGCGCTCTTGTCGCTCTATATTTTAGGCGGTGAGGTGATCCGGGGCTTTAGTTTCGCGATGATCTGGGGTGTGGTGATCGGTACTTATTCTTCGGTCTGTCTGGCTGTGCCATTATTGCTTTATCTCAATGTTAATCGGGGTACAGGGCGCACAAAGAGTGATGGCGAAGTTGCCCAAGAGGCGTCTTCCTAAAAGGTTTAAGGCGCAATTGAAAGGGAGGAGACGGCTATGTCGCTTGATATCACGCCCTCTATCCCAATTGGTCGACAAATCGTTCAAAGCTATGGCGATCATCGCTTTACCATCAGTAATGAAGTCTTCGAGATGCCTGTCCTGGTGTTTCCAGATGAAACCATTCCATGGTCCGTCACTTCCATTGATGATTTGAGCATTGCCTCACTCAGCCGGGTTATCGAGGCTGATCCGCCGGTTGAGATTTTCTTGATCGGCTGCGGCAAAGGTATGGCGCTTATTCCGCCTGTGCTTCGTGATGAGTTAAAAGCCGCCGGTATCGTGATTGAGCCGATGGATACCGGGGCAGCGTGCCGAACCTTTAATGTGCTGACCACGGAAGACCGCCGAGTGGCAGCGGCTTTGATCCCCGTCGAGTAAATTGCTCATGATTGATCCGCAAATTTCTCTACCAAGCTTGCCGGATACATCTGAGACAGCCGAGGCGCTTATAGCCACCGGCAATTACGCTTACGCCTTTCACAAAGCAGAGGACCCAGTAACACGGGCTTCGGCTCAAATTATGTGTGGTGCAATCGGTGGCGGGTTGGCGATCCTGGATGACGCATTAGAATTATCCGACGAGGCTCGGCTTATTCAAGCCTACGGCCATTGGTGCTTGGGTGTGCCAGAGCGCGCCTTGGAAATTCTGAAAGGCGTTAAGGGCGATCAAGCCCGCCAATTTGAGAAGATTGTCACAGAAGGCGCTGCGGTGCTGATCTGTGCCGAACCGACGGCTGAGCGCTTAGAGAGCTTTGACAACATCAAGCTGACATACCAATCCATCGAACCCGATCACTATGGTGAGACAATATCGTTCGAATTTCCGATACCGGATTTGATCGTCGGCTTCAATGTCTCGGGCATCAATTTGCCCAGCAATATTTTTGATCTTGAGTGTCCGACAGCTTTTTGGGTTGGTGATCACGATTTTTTCTACGCGACACGGCAGGCCGATTTTTCACGGGCGACAATCTTGGTCGCAAATAGCGCCGGCGAACATGTCGAACTGAGTGAACACTATCAGGCACGGGTCGTCTCTTTTCCTGGCCACGAAACCTACAGCAAGGGGAATGAGTTCCCAAATTTTCCCGACAGCAAAAATATCGATATCGGTTATACGGGACGTGCTTTTGTGCCCTATATGCGAGACAAAGCTCAATTTCTCTTTCAACTTGCAACCATCGATGATCCTGATTTGAAAATTAGTATTTGCGATGGCTATCTTGCTGAAGAGGCGTTTGTCGAGAGGATGCGGGAAAGCAAGTTCGTGCCGCTTTTTTGGCGCTATGGTGGCGGAATTCAAACCCGCGCCATTGACGCGCTTCGCCAAGGTGCTTTCGTCCTGTCACCAGAAGCTTTGACGAGCGGAGAATTGCTGGGCGGCGATGGTGCGGGATTTGTCAGTATATGCGATGAGCATCCGGCAGAGTTGGCTGAACAACAACTGGCTGGTTTTGACGAGCGCCTGGCATTGTACCGCGAAAACGAAAGCCAGATCGATGGACAGTTCAAAGATCTCTTCTGGCCGGAACCTGCGCGGGGGCAAAGATTTATCAAATTCTGCCTGTTCCAGTCAATCTTAGCGGGACTGCAACAGACGAGCTCGGATACAACGCTGCCTTTGCCGGCAGAGCTCAGAGGCTACAATCCAAGTGAAGCGATTGACGTTTATACCGCAATTGCCAAGCACAATATGGCCGCCGCAGAGAAATCCGTCGCGCATTACAACTTCGCCGCCGCCGCCGCCTTTTATGCCGCGACGGTTGGTGATGGCAATGAGGAATTGGCGCATTACGCGTTGGATATTTATGCGCTAGGACAAGAAGCTTGTCCCGCCAACATGGTACTAAAATTTAACGCGGCCCGCGTGCTCTGGACGTTTGGCGCGAGACCAGAGGCGTCGGTTTTATTTGGTGAGTTGGCCCGCTCTGATAAAAGTCTGGAATTCGACCCCAAAGACGCTTTGTTGAGCCATCGCATGCGACACCTCGCTGATATGTTTAACTATGGGGATTATTTGCAAGCCGCTTTGAGTGATCCAAATCTGGCTCAAACCATGATCCAGTCTTGTGCACTCACATATCTTGGTGTCTTGGCGTTTGATACCGATCAGGCGGTTGAGGCCAGGGCTTTTTTTGAAAAAGCGATCACTCTGTCGGCGGTAAATTTTCCAGCCTACCAACATTTGGCAAAAGTACTTGATCATCTATCGGCTGGGGCAACAGATATTTTAGGAGCCTTTTACCAAGCGGTGAATTTATATCCGCCGATTTTGCGGGAGCTTTTATCTATTGGGGTGGCCGCCGAGTTGGCCAATGGCCAGCAAGACCGGGCAGCATTTTTACTCAATCAGGGGGTGCTGTATCATCATCGGGTGTGTGACGCCGAGGGTCATGCGCTGCCTTTGGATGGGCGTTCGGCTGCCACGATAAAAGAAAACCGACATTTGTTGAAAGATTGGATTGGCGAAGCATTTGACCAAATGCAGTAAGACACGGCACACTGGCTGACATGAACATCTCTGTGACCATAACGACGGTTAACCGTGCGGATCGATTGGTGAGTGGTCTTGAGGCTTTGCTTGCCCAAGATTTTCCAAAATCTGATTTCGAGGTGATTGTCGCCGATAACGGCTCGACCGACCCTACCAAAGATGTCTGTGACGACTACGCGTCTAAATTCGAGAACTTCACCTATCTTTATGATGCGCGGCCCGGGCAAATGGTGGGTTGGCATCGGGCGCTCAAGATCGCCCAAGGTGATATCACCTGCTTTATCGATGATGATGTTTCACCGGATTCGAGCTGGTTGGCTGGTGTTGCAGGCGCTTATCGTGATTCGGAGGTCGGCCTCGCGACCGGGCCGATCAAGCTACACTATGAAACCCCGCCACCCGATTGGATTCAACACATGATAATTGGCGAGCCCGGCGCGCAAACTTTGCCGGCTTTCGGGTTGTTGGATTCCGGCTCTGAGGTTAAAGAAATTCCGGGAAATTTTGTCTGGGGCACGAATTTTACGGTTCGCAAATCCTGTCTTTTGGAGGTTCAGGGGTTCCATCCCTGTGCCATGCCGGGACGCTTGTTAAAGTTTCATGGTGACGGTGAAGTCCATGTCGGCCGCTCGGTCGAAGCACTTGGGCACCGTGTATTATATCACCCCGAAGCCTCCGTGGTTCATCACATTCCGACCGCTCGTTTAACCTTGGGGGCAATCAAATCGAAATTCATCACCACTGGCTATACTCGGTCTTTTGCCTTGCTGCGCCAATTGCGAGACGTCTATGAATTGCCGGGTGAGGAGGAATTTCAGGCCATGGCGCTGCGTTATTTCCCGAAGCCTGACACCGTGCCGGAAGAATTAATCCAGACAATACAAGACGGCCTGACATTCGGTGTCAGTCATCACTTGAAATGTTTTGCCGAAGATGCCGCGTTCAGAGAATGGGTGTTGCACGATAATTATCTCGATCTGGATAAATGTTATGTTCATCCAGAGCTGTTAGACTCTGGTGCTCTACAAGATGAAACCGATTGGCGGTCCGGCCAATGATTAACGTGTGAGTTATGAGTTAGCATGAGAATAATTGAAAACCGGACAGGCAACTCTCTTACCAGACCGCTTCGTATTCTTTCTCTCTTGCGCGGACAATGGGATGGTCAACGCGAACCGGCCCTTCAGGCTTTGGCGGATATGGGCCATGAAGTTATCTATGTTGATCAATTGCTGCCCTTGGATGGTTATCAAAAGCTTGTTCAACGGATTGATTTTGACGTCGCGGTGCTGTGGGGAAACTCGCTGCAGAATTTGCTGAACTCGTTTGACGGCAATCTATTCCTGGATGAGGCCAATATCCCCTATGTTACACTGTGGACGGATCATCCAAGCAAGCATTTGCCGCTCCTAGAGCGGGTTAAAACTTCCAATCATAAAGCGATGTTCATTCCAGACAGCCAGGCTCTGGCGCAATTTCAAAATCTGGGTTGGGAGAATGTATTTTATCTGCCGCCCTGGCATATCGATCCCGACATTTTTAAGCCGATGCCACGTGTCCCAGAACTCGCTTTTGAAATCAGCTTTGCTGCGACACTTATTTCCTATGAGGCCGAGCGAGCTAAATGGCGGGAAGGCTTTTCTGATGAGATGAATGCGGCAGCAGATAAAATTGTTGCTAAGGGGCGGGCGACAAAAGATTTCGTCGATGTTGTTGAATCGGCAGGCACCGATTTTGGCGCAACAACTGAGGCCTTTTCCAAGATCGCCCACGCTATGCATTACGAACAAAAAGCCCTGGCCCGTGAATATCTAATCGAGGCAATGGGCGAGCAGGAGCTCCACATTGTCGGCATTGGCTCAGCGGCAACAAACCGTGCAAACATCATCCTGCATGAGGGCCGGGAGTGGGACGACTTGTCGCCGCTGTTTTGTTCCTCGGCGATCAATCTCAATTTAACCCAATGGCCGAATTCCTGTCATCATCGGGTGTTTCAAATCACTGCCAGCGGTGCGTTCGTGCTGACAGATTGGCGCGATGATGCAATCTCTTTGTTTGAACCTAACGAAGAGGCGGTTTATTTTAAATCACTTGATGAACTACCATCGCTTTTTGAGCGATATTTGAATGATCCTGAAGCACGAGCACGCATTGCCGCTGCTGGTCGCAAACGGTTCTTGGCCGAGCATACCGCCACCCATCGGATGGCAGAATTGAGTGCAAAATTATATGATCTATTGTGAGAGTAAAAAATGAAAGCCGCCCTATTAACTGAACCGAGTAAAATTTCAATATCCGATATGCCGATGCCTGTCTGTGGTGATGGGCAGGTCTTGGTCAAGATCAGCCATGTTGGTATTTGCGGCACGGACACCAAAATTTTTGATGGCGGCATTCCCTCGAACATGCCTTTGGTGATGGGCCATGAGGCGGTTGGCGAGATTGTCGAAGGTCAGGCCGAGGATGGCTCCAGCCCGGGTGATCCGGTTATCATTGATCCGGTGCTGCATTGTGGCAATTGTTTCTATTGCGACAAAGGCGATACGCATCTCTGTGAAAATGGCGGACTTGTTGGCCGGGAAGTTGATGGTGTGTTTGCTGAGTATTTTCTGGCACCCGCCGGTAATGTGTTTGCCCTAGGCACCAAAATAGACCGTGCTGCGGCGCCCTTGATCCAAGTTATGACCACCGTGTTGCATGCGCAAAACCGAGCCAAAATTCAAACGGGTGAAGTCGTCGTCGTGTTAGGGCTTGGCGTCACCGGCCTTTTGCAAATTCAAGTCGCAAAAGCGCTCGGCGCGAAAGTGGTTATCGGCGTCTCGCGCAATGCCTATAAGCGTGGCCTTGCAGATAAAATGGGCGCCGATGTTACGGCTGAGCATGGTGAGGATGCCAAGCAAAAAGTTTTGGAGTTGACCGAGGGCCGGGGTGCCGACGTGGTAATCGAAGCCGTTGGCTATATCTCCGTGTTGGCCGAAGCAATGGACATCGCGCGCATTGGCGGGCGCATCATCCCGTTCGGTATCTATGCTGCGCTCGAAGGCAAATTACCGTTCTACCAATTTTATTTTAAAGAACTCAACATCATCAATGCCCGCGCTGCCCTACCATCGGATTTTCCGGCCTGCATCAAACTTGTCGAGGAAGGCAAAGTCGACCTCGGCCCCTTCATCACCCACACCTATTCACTGGATGAGCTCTCCGAAGCCATCAAACACCTCATGGCCCCCAGCGATGAGCGATTAAAAGTTATACTGGAAGTCTAAATGACGAGGGCGGCGCGGCCGATGACCTCGCCTTTTTCGACGAGGTCGTGGACGATTTCGGCTTCTTCGAGGGGGCGGATCTCGGTGACGATCGGCCAAACCTCTTTGCGCACCATGAGATCGTAGGTTTCTAATATCTCAAGCGGCGAGACATAGCGGCTGCCGAGCACATCGATTTCATTGGTGAGCAGGTGTTTGGCCTCGATCTCGAAGGTTTCGCCGGCGCCGCCTAAGGTGACCATGCGGCCGTGTTTACCGAGCGATTGGACGGACTGTTCGAGCGTGACTTTGGCCGAAACATAATCAACGGCGACATCAACGCCTTTGCCGCCGGTAAGATCCATCAGGGCTTCAACAACGTTTTCCTTGGAGGCATCGACAACTTCATCGGCGCCGACTTCCTTACAGGTATCGAACTTATTGGCTTTGGTATCGACGGCTATCACTCGGGCATTGGCCCATTTGGCGAGCATGAGTTGGTGAATGCCGAGCCCACCACCTGCACCAAAGACCGCGACGGTTTCACCGGGCTTGATGCGGGCGCGCTTGAGCACTTTATAGGGAGTCGCCAGGGCGTCCACTGCGACACCGACATGCGCCGGCTGGTTTTCCCAGTCGAGGCCGTCGGGTAATTTGACGAACCAGCGTTCCGGCAGCTTGATATATTCCGCATAGCCGCCATCGATTTCCTTGCCGACATAACCGCCGTGATTTTCGCAATGCGGCTGTAGGTTGGCGCGGCAATATTTGCAATGGCCACAATTCATGTAGAAATAAGAGGTTACGATATCACCGATGGAAAGGCCATCGACGCCCTCACCAATTTCGACAATTTCAGCGCAAATTTCATGGCCAATGATGCGCGGGAAGGTTGCCGGCGTACGTCCGGCCTTCCAATGCTGGATCGTTAGACCTGAGCCGCAAGCATAGACCTTGGCAACCGCTTCACCGGGGCCGGCAACCGGGTCTGGCACGTCCTTTAAAATGAACGGCGTTTTTGGGGCATCAAGTACCATCGCTTTCATATCATCAATCCTTAAACATGAAGTTGGCAGCTTTCAGGAACAACGTGCGGTTAACACCGTCGGAATGCAGAAAGGCGGCTGAGTCGCGGACCAGCTTTTCAACACCGAATTCCTTCATATAGCCGTGCCCACCATGAATTTCGAGGCACCAGGTGGCGATTTTCCAGGCGGCTTGCGACGCCATGGTTTTTGGCAGCACTCCCAGTGTCTTATCCCAGCCTTCGTCCTGATGGTCAGCCAGATAACAGGCGCGGTGGGTGTAGGAGCGCGATGCATCGATTAGCATGCGCATTTCAGCAAGTTGCGCACGAATACCATCATGCTCGATCAGGGGTTTGCCACCTTGCACGCGAATTTTGGCCCAGTCGACGGCCTTGGCAAAGCACGCCTCGGCAACGCCAGTAATACTGGCCGCCGCATAGGCGTTACTTTGTGGGAAAAATTCAGCTAATACGCCAAAGCCTTTGCCGACTTCACCGACAACATTTTCATCCGGCAAGAAGCAATCTTGGAAAACCAGCTCAGCGTTATTGGCGAGGCGTTCGCCCATCTTGTCGTGGACGCGACCGATCGAAAAACCTTCGCGGTCGCGCTCCAGCAAGAAGCACGTGCTGCCTTCGGCGAGCGGCGCACCCTTTTCGGTCTGGATAAACACCAGATAAAAGCTTGAGCGATTGCCGTTGGAGATAAAGTGCTTCATGCCATTGACGATCCAGCCGCCTTCGGTCTTCTCAGCCGTGGTGCGGAAGGGGGTCGGGTGGGGGATGAAGTAGTTTGACGCATTGTCCGGCTCGGTGATGCCGATACCCAGCATACCGCGGGGATCTTCGGCGAACCCAGGCAGCACGCGGGCTTTTTGCTCCTCATTGAGGGCGGCTTGCATGATCTGGGCAATTTTGAGGGTTTGGGCGAAGATCACCGAGACACCGAGATCGCCCTTGCCAAGCTCCTCAATGACCATCGATGTGGTCAGCGAATCCGTGCCGAGGCCGCCATATTCTTCTGCCAGTGTCATTTGGCGGATACCAACCTCGTGGGCTTTTTCAACTATTTCCCAGGAATAACTTTCTTCCGGGTCGGTATTGGCATCAAGCTCAGCCGATCTTGGGGTTACTTCGTCTTCAACAAAGCGCCGAACGGTTTCGAGAATAGCGCGTTGGTCGTCGGTTTGAATAAATATATCTTGCATTGGTCCCTCCCAGTTACTGATCAGATGATCATTAATTAGAGGCTGAAATGCAAGCTGTTTAGGAGGTTTAGCTCGTAATATCGAGCAGCGAGCCGATCAGCTCATCCATGGTTGTGATGACTTCGGCATTGGCGCTGTAGGAGGTTTTGGCTTGGATCATGGTGACGAATTCTGTCGCTAGATCGACGTTGCCGCCCTCAACAATGGCCGCGCTAACACCCGCTTGATTTTCACCAGCAATTTGGCTGAAGGTACGCACTTCCTTGGCTTCGTAGGTTTCGGTATTTGCATTGATGACATTATTGGCCGCAATACGAAACTGAAGCTGGCTCGCATGGAGGCCGGAAACGGCAGCTGAAAGGGCACCTGAAACACTCAAAATCTAAATCCACCGATTGGTTTTGAATTGTCTGGATTATAGGGAATTACGGCGGCCCAAGCTATGACGGGTGTCACATCTAAGTAATTGCCTGACAGTCAGATATTAACCTTTTAACAAAAAAAATGGGGCCGCGTGAGCGACCCCATTCTGATTAAGCCCTAAACTTTAGTGTTTAGTATAGGTTTTGTGCAGATACCATTGCATAGAGCATTGGGATCGACAGCATGGTGTTGGTCCGTGAGGCCAAAGCGGCTGCGCGTGCAGCTTTTGGCTTATCTTCAGCGGCACATTCAACCAAACCAATAACTTTTTGCTGGTTAGGCCAAATGATGAACCAGACGTTGAACGCCATGATGATACCCATCCACATGCCGAAGCCGATAGAGGCGTCGCGTGCGGCGCCACTGGTTAGACCAATTGACAAGCTATCCATGAAATAGCCGTTCATCCAAGCGAGCAGCAAACCAAAAACCAACGTTCCGAGCGCGGCCCAACGGAAGTAGAAGAGCGCGACCGGCATGATATGTTTCGGGATCGCAGGTTTAAGTTCATCCGGGATCGTTGGTACGGTTGGTGTTTGTACAAAGTTAAAGTACCACAGCAAACCGACCCACATGACGCCACAAAGAACGTGTGCCCAACGGACGATGAAGGTCCAATATTCCATTCCAAATTCCATGATCAGACCTCCCTTAAGTTGCGATTGCGTTGGTCAATAAGACCATCACAACGGTTAAAATTAGGCCACAGATGACTGTGCCAGTTAATGAATCTAGTGGATTTCCCATAATTTTCCCTCTTTCTCCTGAGCTGAAAGTTAATACAATAAGGGCTTTTCCCTGGGCTATTATTATTCCAAACAGCCGGGTAAGTACACACAATGGCGAGACTATTCGCCAGATGCTTACCGAATGCTTAACAGAACATGCTTATTTTCAAAGTAATTCCGCGGCTTTTTGGCCAGAGACGACTGCGCTTTCGATTGTGGCCGGCAGACCCGTTTTCGTCCAATCGCCAGCGAGAAAGAGATTTTGCCACTTTGTTGGCGAATCAGGCCGTAACTCATTTTGCGCTGGTGTCTGGGCAATTGTCGCGCGTTGTTCTTTGATTACGCGGACCGGTGGCAGCTCTGAGCCATCTCGTCCGATCACCTTGGCGACTTCCTGCCAAACCGTCGCGGCGATCTCATCAGCGGTATTTTCGGCGAGTTCATCGGCAGCACTTATGGTGACCGAATAAACATCACCCCGTTTAAACAGCCATTGCGAGGTCGAGCCAATCATGCCGATAAAAGGCACGTTGTTCGGCAAGGGTGGTGGATATTCGAGCCGGAAATGCACATTGACGATGGCGCGCGTCTCGGTTGGCACAGTGATGTCTGGCAAAAGCGCTGAAATCTCGTTTGGTGGTAGAGCGAGAATAACGCGGTCTTCGGCGTTGAGCGTGATCTCTTGATCGTTCAGCATGATCGACTGGACGCTGTCAGGTGAGGTTTTGAGGGCGCGCAGCCGAGTTGAGAATTGCGGCGCCGCCTTGTTTGCCGTGAGATAGCTCACCGCCGGATCAACCAGGGCCGCAGATAAGCCGTTCTTTGCCAGCATCGGCCGGCTGGCTTCCCGGCCTTTCAACAGTGTCTCAGACAACATCGCCCAAATTGAAGCGGCAGAGCCTTCGTTGGCATCGGTATTGAGGACGGCGTGGCAGAGCGGCTGCCAAAAACGCTCAAAGATCGGCCGGGTGGGGTCGATAATACCGGCGAGGCTTTCAGTGGTCGCGCCCTGCAGCTTCGACAATGCGAGATAATCGGTGAGATTGGTGCCCGGAATTCGCTTGCTCGGCAGCAGGACCCACCAGGGAATGCGCCCCGCACTTGGCGAGAGAGCCCAGCTTTCGTCGGCATCCATATCGATAAACTCAAATGACACCGGATCCACCGCTTCAAAACCCTCCAGGCCATCAACCATTTCCAGATAGGTCTTAATCCCGTTATTGCCGCTGAGTATGAGGTGGTTACCATTGTCGATGGTGCGGCCCAACACGCTATCCTCGTAGGACCGGCACCGCCCGCCAGCATGATTGGCCGCTTCGAACAGCGCAACTCGCCAGCCTTTTTGGATGCAACTAACCGCCGCAGACAGCCCCGCCATTCCGGCACCGATAATATAGACTGTGCCCGCGTTGTGATCTGAATGTGGCAAAGCTCTGCTTTCACTCCTTGGTCTGACTTCTGGAATACTATATGACATATCCAAATGTCTTGGACGATTGAATTTGGTGGATCGCTGAAATTTTTTACTTGGAGTATTATAAAAGGCTATAAATTTTGTTAATTCCCGCAAAAAGCGCCAAGCAGAATAGCACCGTAGGAATCCCTGCATCAGTAATCCAAAAATAAGTACGCCGCCAATGTTAGATTCTAAGTGCAGCTTGAGTAAGAATAATGTTTTTTTGCGAGTCTTCTATGTTTTTTATGAACGATAGAATCCTTTTTTCGACATTTGATTTGTCATTTTGATTGGAAATGTGACGCTTGACTTCTTCCTGCGTAGAGAGTGATTCTTCCTCCCCTTTCTTTTGTATGACAAAGTTATTTAAGTTGAATTTAATACCGTTTCGTGTTGAACCAAAATCAGACCGCCATTGGAGGAAGTCAGGGAAAGCGAGACCAAAAAACCGGAAACCGTAATATATCAACAAAGCCAGAAATCCCCACCACATCCAAATTTCGCCACCTTCTTTGATTTCGAAATTGAATGGGCGAGACTTAGCAAGGTCTACCACGTCCGCCCATGCGAAAACTATAATGGGCAGGGAAGCAGCCATCACGTTCCGTCCGTATTTCAGGGTGCGTTCGCTGAAACTCTGAAATTGTGAAAGTCCGTCGTCGGCAGCCATTTTTTATATTTCTTTCGTTGGGAAAAAGCGACAGAGGACCAATATTCTAATCTCAATGAATGAATATGTTGATAAGTGAAATAATGAGACCACTTAACCCAACGCTGCTTGGAAAGAATATGTCTATCATCATTGATTTGAATGCAATGCTTCCTCTATCGACGGCAAGGTACTTTTTTTCTTCATCACTTGGTGTGTTTAAATAATTAGGTTCTTGGAGATCAGGATTGTCAAAATAAACTACTCTTGCTTGATGATCACTTTCAACATCCACCCCCCAATTAAATCCGAATTGAAAGTAGTGATATGCGAGTGTAAAAAAAATAATTACCCAAAATGAAGTTTCTCCCTTATCTGTGAAAGAATAGCCGAAGGGTTCGAAATCGGTGACATTGATATTTGGAATAAAAGTAAGCGTAAAAATCATTGATCCAATTACCAGTACATTTCGTCCATATTTCAATGTACGGTCTGACACTATCACTATTTTGGGGAAAATTTTATCCATTTAATCATTACACGCTACGGTGTTGATTCCGTCAATAAATGAACTTCAATTTTGAGGTATTTTATAGTGTTTTTCTTCAATTCTACATTCCACAATTAAATCCCATCGACTTAAGGTCTCAAATATGGGAAATATCCAAATGGCCAATGCACTTTCATATATGGCGGAGGAAACCCGCCGCCTGGATCGCGACCGCTTTCTCTGCACGTTGTTTGCGCCGGAAGAGCTGCGGGACGGGTTGTTTACGCTGTTGGCGTTCAATGCCGAGGTCGCGAAATCGCGTGAAATGGTGAGCGAAGCATTGCTGGGCGAAATTCGGCTGCAATGGTGGCGGGATGCAATTGAGCGGATCTATGCTCAGCCCGATGGCGATTTTGAAGATCATGCCATTGTGGCAGAATTGGCCAAGACCGTGGCGCAATATGGCCTCAGCCGGGCTTGGTTTGACCAGCTGATTGATGCACGCTCCCAGGATATGCTGGATGAGCCGCCAAAAGATGAGGCGGCGTTGCGCGAGTATGCTTTTGGTACGGCGGCAACGCTTAACCGGCTGATGCTAGAGATCGTGACGTCCTCAGAGGAGGCGCAGAAAGCAGCCGAACATGTTGGCGTTGCTTGGGCCTTAACCGGCATTTTGCGCGCCTCATCGATACTGGCCAAATATAAGCGGGTTTACATGCCGCAAACGCTGATGCTGGAATGTGGTTTCGATGCGCCGATGTTTATGGCGCAAAAACCCTCAGCCGAGATTGAAAAGGCCGTTGAGCGCATCTGCCAGTTGGCCTGGACCGAGATTATGGCCGCCCGGGTGTTGCTCAAGGGGAGAGCTGACAAGCGCTGCCGGGCGATTTTATTGCAGGCCAGCCTGGCGGATCTGTATCTCAAACGCATCGAAAAGCTTGGTCACAATCCCTTTGATCCTAAGATCGAGGCGGGCCGGGCAGGACGGCAGCTAAAATTGACTGTTAAGGCTGTACGCGGATCGTTCTAGCGAGCGCCGGTGACGCCCCATCAATGTGATCTGAGCGGGCGGCCCAATCGATCGACATGATGTCATGCGCGGTAACGATCGGGAAGACCGGCGGTCCACCAGCCCGGTACCTATGAATCTGGGTTGGCGGCCTTGGGCAGAGATACTTACAAGGACGGAGCCAATGCCATTACATTTGGATATTATGATACCGAAAATCCATCATGGAATGATCTATTTTCAAATGACAAAGCGGATAACGAAGACAAGGGGTGGTTCCTGGGAGACGATCCAGACAGTTTGCCTACAGAAAATTATAACAACTACAATTTTCAAGACTCTCGAGAATATCAGAACGAATTGGATATGTATTTGGACGAATCTGTTGATATTTATGGCAGCGCGTTTCTGGATGATGCCCCTGGTTCGGCTTCGCCGTCGGGCAAGACCGACACTGACCCGGGCGAGTTAAAGGGTAGTGCGGGGTATGATTTTCTGAATGATCCTGCTGTCACGGCCTATGTAGAAGGTCTCTATGACTCGTTGAACAACAGCCTCGGTAGTACCCTCGGCAATACCCCGGGCGAAACGCCCACATCATCCAATATGGGATTTAATTTGGCAGCCCAGCCCGGCGAGCAGATTACCTACACGGCACCGACCGTAGATCCGGCTGAACAGGCGGCCCATGCGGAGCGGGCAACGGCGATGGTTATGGGCGCGACCAATGACATCGGGGCTGCTTATCGCGGGGCGCCCAGCAAGAGCGGCAATCCGGCCAATAGTGTCTATGGCAACAGCCAGACGACCGCGGGATCGAGCGCGGGTAAAGCAAATACCAGCGGCGAGAAAACCAATTATGGTGTCGAGCCAGAAAGCTTTATAGATGCTTTCACTGCCGCTCATAATTACTCGATGGACACAGACCCGGCCTTTGCCGATGCCTATAATTCAGTAGCTTCTTCAGAAGAACAAATGGGCAACAACTCGGGCGTAGGTCCCAGCACTGGATTGGGTGGAAATCTTGATGGCGCGGGATCGGGTGCCGATTATTCCCCGGCGGATTTAGACGGTTATGTTGACGATGCCGATGTCGCCCAATCTACGGCCGGTCCAGGAACAGACGTCAATGGTCAAAGCGCGTCCACCGGAGGCGGGCAAGGACCAGGCCAGGCGGGAGATGCCAACTGGAACGGCAGTGCGTTCTATGATTCTTCAAATGAAGGTGGTCCGGGTGGCTATGCCAGCGATTACGATTCCGTCAGTGGCCGTTTTCTTGGCGATTCTGACGGTGATGGCGCAAGTGATTCTGATGACAGTGTGATCTGTACTGAGCTGTTTCGCCATCACATGATCTCCCCAGAGATGTTTCAAGCTGATGGCGCTTTTGGTCGCGCGTTAAATCCGGCCATCATACGTGGCTATCATTTCTGGGCTAAACCGCTGGTGCGCCTGATGCGGCGGCACTATGGCGTGCTCATTTTCGTGAAATTTTTGGCTTTGCCTTGGATCAAAGAGATCGCCCATCGCCAGGCCGGTATTGGGACAAGTTCCTTCATTGGTAAAATCTATCTCGCTTTGGGTTTGCCCGTGTGTCACACACTCGGTCGCGCTCTTTCTGCGATTGGCAAGCGAGCAAGGACAGGTGTCCCAACTGTGCGGTAGATCATAGCTGCCCGTTTTTCTATGTGTTAGAAGTACTTGATATATAATACTTTCCGTATCAGACTCTCAACTATAGGAGACGTTCGACTGTGGCTGACCAAGATAATTCTGACGACGATGATGATGGCATAGATATCAGCCAGGCCCTCAATAATCTCGAGGATATTCTAGAAGACGACGATGCCTTCTGGACCAAAATTTCGCAAAGCCATCTCGATGAATTGTTGGAGGAACACGCCCGCCACATGGACGGAATTTTAGGCGCCAAGCGGGCGGTGCTGAAATTCTTCGATATGTCTTATCTCGATTTGAATGGCTGCAATCTCACCCAGGCGGATGCAACGGGGGCCCGTTTTGAGCATGCCAGCATGGAAGAGGCTATCTTGATGGCCGCGAATTTCTATGCTGCCGATATGCGTTTTGTTTCTTTTATTGATGCCAATTTAACCCGCGCCGATCTCCGGGGTGCGTGTTTGCGGGGCGCTGATTTTACCGGTGCCAATTTGACCGATGCGGATCTCCGCGATGGCTTGCTGATGAAATCGGTTGAGAAGGGCGATATCGTGCCGGTTATGAATGAGAGCGAAGCCGCCTCGCTCGACCAGGCCATCATGAAAGAAGCCGATCTCACCAATGCCCGGATGTCGAACGCGTTTGTTGTTCAGACGGATATGACCGATGCGATACTGCGCAATGCCCGGTTTATTCGCGCTGATTTGAGCTTTGCCAATTTCACCGGCGCGATCTTAGATGGCGCGGATTTCACCGAGGCCAATTTATCCGGCGCGATCTTTCATGGCGCGACGCTCACCCATACGATCTTGGACAATGCCATACTCGATGGGGCTAATCTGTCGGGCGCGATCCTCGATTCAGTAAATTTGGATCATGTCGATCTCGACAAAGCGCGCATGCCACGCCACCAAGCCAAGCTCGATGGTGAAATCCATGAAATCATCGCGGCTCATGTAGAATGGTTGAACTCAAATGGTGAGACCGGGACGCAAGCGATCCTCAGTGAGGTCAATCTCGGCGGTTATGATCTCAGTTTGACGAATTTAGCGGCTGCCGACATGTCCTATTGCATTTTAAAAAATGCCGATCTTTCAAAAAGTAATTTCATGATGACGGATTTTTGCTTTGCCGATATGCGCAAGGCCAATCTGGCCGGCGCCAATTTGCGGGGCGCGAAATTGCAGCGCTCCAACCTGGCCGGTGCCAATCTCGTTGGTGCGCAATTTGAAGGTCTGCCGACTGATGATGGCGCTGGTCTGTGGCCGGCCAATCTGCAATTCGTCAAATTACGCGGTGCCAAGCTGAACGGTGTTAATTTCACCAATGCCAATTTGGAGGGGGCCGATTTGTCGATGGCTGATCTCCGCAATGCCGATCTCAGGGGCGCTAAACTGGTCGATGCCGATTTAACCGGTGCCGATCTTGGCGGGGCTAAGCTCAAAGGAGCTGACACCAGAGGCGCCAAAGGCCTGGATCAAGGCTCTATGATCTAAACCACATTAAGAGACGAGGGAGAGACGAATGGCACGTTTGTATAATCCAGAAATAATGGGAGCGCCCGCTGGGCCTTACACCCATGGCGCGGAAGTCCAAGCGGGCGAGCGTATGATTTTCTTCTCCGGCCAAGTCGGCGCGGATTTTGATGGCAATGTGCCGGACGATATCGAAGGTCAGATGCGCAACGCCTATGCCAATATTGAGGCTATTTTAACCGAAGCCGGCATGGTGATGACTGATTTGGTCAAGATGACAACCTATCTGGTTAGATCCGAAGACCTCGCCTCGTTTCGCGACATTCGCAATGACATCATGGGCGACTTCAAACCGGCGCATACCCTGCTGGTAATCTCATCTTTAGCCCGCCCGGAATTCCTGGTTGAGATCGAAGGCTTCGCGTCGAAGGCCTAATCGAGACGGATATTTAAACTTCGATAATTTTTAACTATGATCTCCGATAAACCACAATATTGGAGTCTCATATGCCCCGTTTTTATAACCCTGCAGCGATGAATGCGCCGTTCAATCCTTACACCCACGGCATTGAAGTTCAGCGTGATGAACGACTTGTCTTTTTCTCCGGCCAAGTCGGCGCTGATGCCAGCGGTGCGATAAAGCCAGATTTTGAAGGCCAGATAAGACAGATCTACGCCAACATCGAGATTATTCTAGCCGATGCCGATATGGCATTGAGCGATCTCGCCAAGCTCACAACCTATCTCGTTAGCCGTGACGATCTTGACGATATGCGCCGCCTACGGGCAGAAATCTTAGGCGATCACAAACCGGGTCACACCCTGCTGCTCATATCCGGTCTGGCCTACCCTGAGTTCCGCATTGAAGTCGAAGGCTTCGCTGCCAAGGCATGAGGGGAAGTTGGATACGCCCGGGTATGACGAATTTTGGCTATAGCTGTGCAATCACTCCGACGTCATGCGCGGACTTGATCCGCCTATCCATCTTCTTGTGTTAAATTAAACTGTCCCCGAAATTCATTTTAAAAGTCCCCCCACGTTTATCCTCCCCCTCAAGAGGGAGGAGAATTAGGATGCCGGATCGGTGAACAATATAACTCCCTCTCCCTTGAGGGGGGAGGGAGTGGTGGGAGTGACTTGACTCGGAATTAAGAAGCTTTTTTCCGCTTTTTCTTTTTCGGCAAATTCAGATGCGATGCCAAATAGTGGCCGGTGTAGCTGGCTTTAACTTCGGCGACGTCTTCGGGGGTGCCGGCGGCGACGATGTGGCCGCCTTTGTCACCGCCTTCGGGACCGAGATCAATGATCCAGTCGGCGGTCTTGATGACTTCGAGATTGTGCTCAATGACGATGATGGTATTGCCGTGCTCGACCAAGGTTTGCAGCACTTCGATGAGCTTTTTAACGTCTTCGAAATGCAAGCCGGTGGTCGGCTCGTCCAGAATATAAAGCGTCTTGCCGGTGGCGCGCCGGGAGAGTTCTTTGGCGAGTTTGACCCGCTGCGCTTCACCGCCGGACAACGTCGTCGCCTGTTGTCCTATATGAATATAGCCGAGCCCGACCTCGAACAGGGTTTTCATCTTGTCGCGGATCGGCGGAACGGCTTTGAAGAAGTCGAGACCTTCCTCGACCGTCATATCCAGCACATCGGCGATGGATTTACCGCGGAACATGATTTCCATGGTTTCCCGGTTATAACGCTTGCCCCGGCAGACATCGCATTCGACATAGACATCGGGCAGGAAGTGCATCTCAATCTTAATAACGCCATCGCCCTGACAGGCTTCACAGCGCCCACCTTTGACATTGAAGGAAAAGCGACCCGGTTTGTAGCCGCGCGCTTTGGCTTCGGGCAGGCCGGCGAACCAATCGCGAATATGGGTGAAGGCACCGGTATAGGTCGCTGGGTTCGAGCGCGGTGTGCGGCCAATCGGGGATTGGTCGATATCTACGACTTTGTCGAGGAACTCCGTGCCGGAAAGCTCTTCGTGTTTGCCAGGATGAACGCGGGTGCCGTTTAATCGTCTGGCCAAAGCTTTATAAAGGGTCTCGATCACCAGCGACGATTTGCCGCCACCGGAAACACCGGTGATGCAGGTAAAGGTGCCGAGCGGAAATTCTGCTGTGACGTTTTGCAGATTGTTTTCTACGGCTCCCGAGACGGTAACTTTCTGCCCCTTATGACCCTTGCGGCGCTCTTTCGGAATGTCGATCTGGCGAAAGCCGGTGAGGTATTGACCAGTCAGGCTTTCGGAAGATTTCATAATGTCTTCCGGCGTGCCGACAGCAATAATTTTACCGCCGTGAATACCGGCGCCGGGTCCAATATCAACGACGTAATCAGCCGCCCGCATGGCGTCCTCATCATGCTCAACAACGATAACCGAGTTACCGAGATCACGGAGGCGCTTGAGCGTTTCCAACAGGCGGTTGTTGTCGCGCTGATGGAGCCCAATCGAGGGTTCGTCCAGCACATACAGCACGCCCGTCAGGCCAGAGCCGATTTGTGAGGCGAGGCGAATGCGTTGACTTTCGCCGCCGGACAGCGTGCGTGAGGAACGGGCCAGGGTGAGATACTCAAGCCCGACATTATTGAGGAAGCCGAGACGCTCATTGATCTCGCGCAAGATCCGTCGGGCAATTTCATTTTGCTTTTTGGTGAGCTTCTTTTCCAGCCCAGAAAACCAAGCCTCGGATTCTAGGATCGAAAGCCGCGTGATCTCGCTGATATGTTTGCCGTCAATTTTGACCGCCAGCGCTTCGGGCTTGAGGCGATAGCCTTCACAAACATCGCAGGTCGTGACGGTCTGATATTTAGCCAGATCTTCGCGGATCCAGGTCGAATCCGTTTCCCGCCAGCGCCGCTCCATATTTGGCACCACACCTTCAAACGGCTTTTTAATCTCGTAAGATTGTTTGCCGTCATCATAGTTCAGCGTGACATCTTTCGTGCCGGAGCCATAAAGGATAACCTCGCGCTCTTTTTTCTTGAGTTTGGACCACGGCTTATCGAGATCGATCTTAAACTGCTTGGCGAGGCTCTCTAAGGTCTGCTGATAATAGTTGGAACTCGAATTTGCCCAAGGAGCTAGCGCGCTTTCTGAAAGCGCCAAGCGATCATCGGGGACGACCAGCTCGGGGTCAAAATACATCTGGGTGCCGAGACCATCGCAAGACGGGCAGGCGCCGAACGGATTGTTGAACGAAAACAGGCGCGGCTCGATCTCATCTATGGTGAATCCAGATACCGGGCAGGCAAATTTGGCCGAGAACGTGACCCGCTCGCCATTATCGGCATCTTCAGTGAAAGCCAGTCCATCGGCGAGTTCAAGCGCGGTCTCGAAGCTATCAGCCAGACGTTGAGCTAGGCCCTCGCGGACCACCAGACGGTCAACCACGACTTCGATATCATGTTTGAAGTTTTTCTCGAGCGTCGGCGCTTCTTCGATTTCATAATGCTCGCCGTCGATTTTGACGCGCTGAAAGCCTCTTTTGGCGAGGTCCTGCAATTCTTTGCGGTATTCGCCTTTGCGGCCACGTGCAATCGGCGCCAAAAGATAAAGCTTGGTGCCTTCCTTCATCTCCATCACCCGATCGACCATTTGCGAGACCGTCTGGGCATCAATCGGCAATCCTGTTGTCGGCGAGTAGGGGATGCCAATGCGGGCAAACATCAGGCGCATATAATCATAGATCTCGGTGACCGTGCCGACGGTCGAGCGCGGGTTACGGCTGGTGGTTTTTTGCTCGATCGAGATCGCCGGAGATAAGCCTTCGATGGAATCAACATCAGGCTTTTGCATCAGCTCCAGGAATTGACGGGCATAGGCCGACAGGCTCTCAACATAGCGCCGCTGCCCCTCGGCATAGATCGTATCAAACGCCAGCGACGATTTGCCCGAGCCCGAAAGACCGGTAATCACGGTCAGTGAATCCCTCGGAATCGAAACATCGATATTCTTCAAATTGTGCTCGCGGGCGCCGCGAATATTTATATCAGCCATAGCCAATTATATGGACTGCAATCTCGGAAAAAGCGAGTCCAGATTTGATTAGTTTTACTTAGAAGATCGCAATGAGAGCGCAAATAAAGAAAACAGAGCCATCAGACAAGAAAGGATGGCGGCTGTCATATATAGACCGCCATAGGTTCCGACGATGAGAAATAGTCCCGCCATAACCGGCGAGATGGTTTGCGCCATCCGTAAGCCAAAATTCAAAGCTGAGACAAAAGTCGTCCGCAAATCATCCGGTGCGTGTTCAAGAAGAATGACTTGGAGGGAGGGTCTCAAAACACCGAAGGCGCCACCGTAACACATGGCGGTAAAAATGATCATCCACTGATTGGTGGCGAAGGGGACAGCTGCCATACCGAGGGCCATTGCCATGAAGGATGCAAATATCAGGCTGCGATAAGAAAAATGCCGCGTCAGGCGAAAGAGTTGTGAAGCGGTTAGCACGCCCATGGTCGAGCGCGACGCCAGGATAACGCCGATCAGGAGGGCGGGGGAGCTAAAACTATCGTTTAGAAACAACGGCATATAGGTAATAAAAGCGCCAAATCCGATGAAGATGAACCCCGCCGTCATGAAGACCAGCTCAATGACAATGCGATTGTTTAGTTGCGAAAAGGCATGGCCCAAGAACCCCCGGGTACCCGGATTTTCTGCCGTGGTTTCATGCTTCACAACTTCCATCGCAAAGATCATGTAGATGCCGACCGGTATTGCCATTAACGACACCATGAAGGGGTAAAACCAGGCAAAGCCAGCTAGGGCACCGCCTAGCATCGGTAAAATTCCGCTGCCGATATTCTGTGTCGCGCCGATATGCCCCATGACTTTAACCCGGTCAGTCCCTCTGAACAGATCGCCGACCATGGCAACATTGATGGTCGAGAGCGCGCTGGCACCGATGCCTTGCACAAAGCGTAAGGCAAACAAAGTTTCTTGATTGGTGGCGAGCGAACAGGCGCCACCGGCGAGCGCAAATAGTAATAAGGAAGGAAAGAGAACCCGGCGCTTGCCATAGCGATCAGAGATCAATCCGGCCAAGGGCATAAAAAGCAGGCCCGGCAGCGAGTAAGCTGCCATGACCCAGCCAATATTTTGAATTGAAATATCCAATGCTTCGCGGGCTGCCGGAAGGGCTGGCGAAATGATGGGGAACCCCAACAAGGACGTAAATGTCAGGGAAATAATCATAAAAATATTTTTATTAAAACGGAACTGAGCCATGCAAGATCAATATAGCTTCCCGCCGTTTGGTCAATCCAATTCGTGCCTCAATCTCTGCTCTGGATAAAATCCAAAATGCGGCATAACTTGTTGGACAGGCCCAATGGTTCTCCTATATAAACTGTTCGGCCGACAAACAGTCTTACCGGAAGGAAATAGCGATGTCCCAGATCAAGCTCAAAGTAGCGGATATCCAGGAACTCACACCAAACATTAAAATGTTTGAATTGAAATCAGCCGATGGTGGTCATTTGCCATCTTGGGAAGCTGGCTCGCATATCGATTTTCAGATCGATGAACATTTGCGCCGCTCCTATTCTTTGGCGAATAAACCGGGCGACACGGAGCGCTATGTTACCGCGATCTTACGCGAAGAAAATGGCGGCGGCGGTTCTAAATATATGCATGACCAGGTTTCCATTGGTGACGAGCTGATCATTGCCGAGCCGCCGACCAATCATTTTCCGCTCGATGAGAAAGCCAACAGCCACGTCCTGATTGGCGGCGGCATTGGCATCACGCCGTTGCTTTCAATGGGCTATCGCTTAAAAGATATGGGCGCTAATTTCCATCTGCATTATTGCACCAAATCAGCCGAAGAAACGGCTTTCTATGACGAAGTTAAAGACGTCTTTGGCGACAATGTGACGTTTCACCATGATGGCGGCGATCCGGCAAATGGCATCAAGCTTGATGATGTTCTGGGCGCGCAAGAAGATGGCCAGCATTTGTATCTCTGCGGCCCGGGCGGCCTGATCAACGCGGCCCGTGAGGCAGCATCTCATTGGCGCGATAGTTCTGTCCATTTCGAGCTGTTTGCAAGTGCTAAGGCAGATGATGACAAAGCCGATAGCACCGATGGCGACCAGCCGTTCGAGGTTGAGCTTAAAGAAACCGGTATCACTTTCACCGTGCCGGTCGACAAATCCATTATCGAGCTCATGTGGGAACACAATGTCGATGTAATGTATGCCTGCGAAGATGGCTGGTGCGGCAATTGTAAAGTCGGGCTGATATCCGGCAAAGCTGATCACCGCGATGAATTCCTCGATGACGGTGACCGTGAAAACTTCATTCAGGTCTGTGTCTCCCGCGCCATGCCGGGCGAAAAACTCGTCCTCGATATCTAGATTCGGCTGATTTTTTCAGCCAATTGCGTTTATTTTTCACTTCAGAGTGAAAAACCCCCTCTGGGTGCCGCATAAACACACCATTAACATAGTAATATTGGGTCGTGCTCATTTTAGGCGTGAATAAACGCCTAAAGTCGGGTACATACAACATAGCGAAGACAACAAAAAATCTAGGGGGCTCCTATGGCAGGTAGCGTGAACAAAGTCACATTAATAGGTAATCTGGGCCGCGATCCGGAAGTACGTTTTTCACAAAATGGCGATAAAATAGCGAATATTTCCATCGCGACTTCCGAGACATGGAATGACAAAGCGACGGGCGAAAAACGCGAAAAAACCGAGTGGCACCGAGTTGTCATTTTCAATAAATTCCTGGCCGATATTACTGAAAAATATCTTAAAAAAGGCTCCAAGGTTTATGTTGAGGGCGCGTTGCAAACCCGCAAATGGACCGATAATTCGGGCGTCGAGAAATACACCACAGAAGTTGTCCTCGGTAACTACAAGGGCGAGCTGACCATGTTGGATGGTGCCGGCGGCGGTGGCGGTGGCGGAGATTACGGCGGCGGCTCTGGCGGCGGATCAGGTGGTGGTGGCGGTGCTCAAGAACCAGATTACGGTCCCGGACCTTCCGGCGGCCCGGGTGATGATCTCGACGATGAGATCCCTTTCTAGCAACGGATAATGGTTTAATGACGCTCGCCTTTACAGACACTGGAAATGGTGACGGTAACGGCGAGACTCTAGTCATTTTGCATGGACTGTTCGGCTCTGGGCGCAATTGGGCGTCGATTGCCCGGGCATTGTCAGATACCTATCGCGTCCTAACCGTAGATCTGCCCAATCATGGGGCGTCAAGCTGGACCGAAACCATAACCTATGAAGGCCTCGCACAGGCGACGGCTAATTTTCTGACCGAGCAGGGATTGCAAGGCGCGGCTCTATTGGGCCATTCGATGGGCGGCAAGACAGCAATGACGATGGCTCTTAAGCGGCCTGAATTGATCTCCAGTCTGATTGTTGCCGATATTGCCCCCGTGCCTTACGACCACGATAATCTCGCCGTCATTTCAGCGCTCGATGCCGTTGATCTTACCACCGTTAAAGTCCGCGATGATGCCGAAGCGCAATTGGCTGAACATATCAGCGACCGCATGATGCGCGCTTTTCTATTGCAAAATCTTGTCCGAGACGGGGATCATTATGAATGGCGGATCAATCTCGCCGGCCTAAAAGCCGGTCTGCCCAATTTGCATGGTTTTCCCGTTATTCCGGAAGAGGTTCGCTTCGAAAAGCCCGCAATCTTTATTGCCGGCGCGGAATCTGATTATGTTGAACCCGATCATCACGAAGAGATCGATCGTTTGTTCCCAAATTCATCTGTCGTTGATCTGACAAATGCCGGGCACTGGCTTCACGCCGATAACCCGGAAGCCTTTGTTCAGACGGTCAGAGGATTTTTAGCTCCGTAACTACTCAGCTGCCGCAGTCTCAGAGGCTTGTTCTTTCCGGCGGATCGAGCGTAACCACAGGGCCGAGAGCAGGATCGTCAGGATCACCGGCAGCATGGAATAGCTGATCCATAGCCAGCCAAAGAAGTGATAAATCGTCCCGGCGGCGAGTGACGAGAAGGCGAGGCCGGTGAATAGAATAAAATCATTGGTGCCTTGAACTTTGGCGCGCTCAGCCGGGGTATGCACTTCGGTGACCAGGAGCGTGCCGCCGGTAAAGGTGAAGTTCCAGCCAATACCGAGCAGCACCAAGGCGGCTAGGAAATGGACAAAGGTCTGACCACTTAGGGTGACGATTACGGCGGATAGTAAGATGGCGGCACCCGTCGCGATAATCCGTACCACGCCAAATTTTGTGATCAGATGGCCGGTGAACAGCCCCGGTAAGAACATGCCGACAACATGCCATTGGATCACCAATTTAATATTGTCATGAGAAAAGATGACGGTTTTAATCGATTCCATGGTCACCGGTGTGACCACCATCAGGAAATTCATCACCACATAGCCGAACAAGGCCGCAATCAGGGCGACCATGAATGTCGGTACTTTGATAATCTCCGACATCGGTCGGCCACCTTCGGCCACTTCCTCATCAGTTAAATTTGGAATGTTTACATATAAAACAATGACGCTTGAGAGCGCGCAAAATATTGCCAGTACCCAGAACGTGCCTTGGAACGGCACAGAACTGGACCAATTTTTGGATAGCAGGGCCGTTTCAGGACCAACAAAGGCACCGACAACGCTCATCGCAATTACAATGGAGACATTCTTCGCTCTGATATGAGTAGGGGCAACATCGGCAACGGCGAAGCGGTATTGCTGCGCCGCACCGCCATAAAAGCCAAACAGAAAAATGCCGATATTAAACAATACAAAATCATCTAAACCGACGGCATAGGCCGCGACCAGGCTGCCGATCGTGCCGACCAGAGCGCCAAAGGAAAAACTCCATTTTCGGCCCCAAACGCGGGATAAATAAGCCGTTGGCAGCGTTCCAGCCGAGGTTCCCACCAGCATCGCCGTAATTGGGGCCGTGACCAGGGTGAGATTGTCTCCAAGCATTGAAATAGCAACCAGCGACGCCGTGAAAAATGTGAGCGTCCGTCCGCTGTTGAATAAGCCTTGGCAGATCGCCAATACCACGACGTTCTTGGTATTGTGCGTCGAATTATGCGTGTCATTCATAAGCGTGCTTTACGTTAAGTGAAAACCTCTTGCAAGCATTCACCATAATATTTGTGTAATTCACCGGTTCAGGCTGCGCTTTGTTGTTGGCGGCGAACTGAGCGCAGCCAAAGCGCGGATAACGTAATCCCCAATATAAAGGGCAAGGCCATAATGTTGAGCCACATCCAGCCGAAGAAATGATAAATGATGCCGGAAGACAATGACGTAATGGCGAGGCCGGTAAAAATAATAAAATCGTTGAAGCCCTGGACTCTGGCTTGCTCGGACGGGGTATGGACTTCGGTCACCAGGATCGTGCCGCCGGTAAAGGCAAAATTCCAGCCAATGCCGATCAGGGTGAGCGATACCAAAAAGTGAATATAGTCCGTGCCGCCGAGTGAGATCAGGATTGCGAGCAGAAAAAACACGCAGCCAACCAAGACGATACTAACCACGCCATAGCGCTTCATCAGAAAGCCGGTGAAAAAGCCCGGCGCGAACATACCGACGATGTGCCATTGAATAACGTCGGCAATTTCAACATCATCAAAAGAGATAACCCGCATGGTGATCGGCGTTGCCGTCATCAACAAATTCATCACCGCAAAACCCAGCATGGCGGTGACAAAGGCGACGATGAATTTCGGTAGTCTGACAATCTCACTGAGCGGGCGGCCTGGATCATCACTTTCAACGGGCTTGGGAATGTTTATACCCAGCACAATAATGGCTGCTGCAATGCAGAATATGGCCAAGACCCAAAAGGCACCTTCGTAGCCGACCATGCCCGGCATTGATTTTGTCCACAACACACTGGCGGGGCCGACAAAAGCGCCGACCACGCCCATCGCGATAACGAGGGAAATTGACCGCTCTTTAAAATGTGCAGGTGAGGCGTCAGCGGCGGCAAAGCGGTATTGCTGACCCACGCCGGCATAAAGCCCAAAACACAGCACGCCAACATTAAACAAGGCAAAACTATCGATGGTGATGGCATAAGCGCAGAGCGCGCTGCCGAAAGTGCCAAGTAGAGCGCTATAGAAGAACCCGGCCTTCCGTCCCCAGGCCTGCATGAGATAGGCCCCCGGTAGAGTACCTGCCGCAATGCCGCCCAACATCATGGTAACCGGGGCAGTAACAAAAGTCAGATCGTCACCCAGCATGGAAATCGAGACCAAGGAGGCAGCAATAAAGGTCAGCGCGAGCCCGCTGTTAAACAGCGCCTGGCAAATCGCCAGAATGACAACACTTTTAAGGCTGTGAGGAGAGTCTTGGGACTGATCAATCATCTGCGAGATTTACGGGAGTGGCCGAAGTTAAGCAAGCACCCGAAGGATTAAAACCGCAAACTACTACTCGTCCTCAATGTCCTTGATATTACGCAGAACCATGTCGCGGAGGGTCACAATACCGAGAGGATTGCGGTCATGATCGATAACCAGGGCTCGGCTCAATTTAAAGTTCGCGAGCATTCTAATGGCGTAAACAATATTCATTTCTACTGGTACTGTCAGAACCGGCTTTGACATAATTTCATAGACGTTGACCCGCTTTGGTGACAGGTTTTGAGCGAGAACTCTGCTGGCAATATCAGAAACCACGACCAGGCCGAACTCATCACTGTCATCTCGTCGATTGACCAAAACCGAGCTCTTTTTATGCTCACGCATTAACACAGTCGCATCATGAACGGTGGCCGTGGCATCGATAGAAATGATGCTGGTGGTCATGACATCGGACACAATAGTATGGGATCGCTCGCTCATAATGATTCCTCAATTTCTTGAATAAGTGTTTCTTCCTGGGTTTTTAGGCCAACCGCATCTTCGATTTCAATCTGAATGGCAATGCCCGTCCCGGGTTCTTCATCGAACCGCCCGGCAATCGAGATGGTTTCGAGAATTTCCCGCGCTCTTGGTGCGGCGACCAGGAAAAGCAGGACATCACGTTGAGCGCTGAGGTCAAGACCAAGAAATGTCTTCTCTGGAACCAGTCCTTCTCCACGAACACTGGTAATGACGGTTGCCCCGGTGCAGCCTGCTTCGCGCGCGGCTTCAAGGACAGTTTCCGTTTTGTCATCGGCAACAAAGGCCATGATCATTTTAAGATTCATGTTTTTATCTCCTCATTAGTCTTTTTGTCCCGACCTCGCAGCCATGAGATTAACATGTCATATCCCAAAACTGAAATGATTGGAAACACACTGGCGAAAGCAATTAATCCAAATCCATCAAGCAATGGACTGCGTCCGGGAATCGCAGCCGCTAAGCCTAAACCCAGGGCTGCAACAACCGGCACTGTCACTGTTGAGGTGGTCACACCGCCCGAATCATAAGCGAGTGGAATGATGTATTTTGACGCAAAAAACGTTTGTATGATGACCACGGCATAGCCGGCCATAATGTAATATTGTAGGGGCGTTCCCGAAACAATCCGGTAGGCGCCGACACTCACACCGATCGCGACTCCGATCGCGACGGCAATTCTAAGACCAACGGCACGCAAGGTGCCACCTGAAACTTCTTGAGCCTTCAACGATACCGCGATTAGAGACGGCTCAGCGACGGTCGTTGCGAAACCAATGGCGGCGGCAAAAACATAGACCCACGCGTAGTCACCCCAGCGCACGGGACTGCCCTTAACAATGCCTAAAAATTCGGGGTCGGTCAGCATTTTCGCCATGGTGCGACCCAAGGGAAATAAGGCTTGCTCCAAGCCTACAAGAAACAAGCTGAGACCTAGCAATACATAAACAAAGCCAATCAAAACGCGCTTCAAATTTGCTGGTTTTCGCCGAATGACGACAATCTGAAATAACGACAGGATTAATATAATCGGCAAGACATCTAAAATCGTGCCAATTGTTACCTGAAATAGGTTTGTAAAAAAGCCGATCATACGATCATACCAAATATCAAAACAAAAATCATCGGCGTTAAGCTGGCAAAAGCGATCAAGCCAAATCCATCCAGGAGGGGATTCCTACCTTTGATCGTCGCGGCCAAGCCGACACCCAAGGCGGTTACCAAGGGCACTGTAATCGTTGAGGTCGTCACGCCGCCCGAGTCGTAGGCAATGCCGACAATTTCGGGTGGCGCGAAGTTTGTAATGATGATGACCAGTATGTAGCCACCAATAATAAAATATTGGATCGGCCAGCCGGCCAGAATTCGAAAGACGCCGAGTACCAAGGCGCAGCCAACCGAAACGGCGACAGTTATTCGAAGGGCGGTAGCATAAGACTCTTTTGCCTCCGCTTGGTTAAGTATCGTACCCGCTTGACCAGCGATATCTGCAGCCTCGGCGGCAACCGCAATGAGGGCCGGCTCGGCAATTGTGGTGCCAAAGCCCAGCAAAAAAGAGAAACTCAAAAGGCCGAAAAGGCTGCCTTTGCGGGTCATCGCCGTCGCCATTGCCTCACCGATTGGGAATAGAGCCATCTCAAGCCCTTGGACGAATAGAGCCAGGCCGAGAACGACGCTAATCAATCCTATAACCATGCCACCGATGTTTGGAAAAGGTTGTTGGAGAACGACAATCTGAAAAAAAGCGATAACGACTATGATTGGCACTAGATCGCGAAAGGCATCAGTGACAAGTTTTAAAAAACCAAATATCGCTTTGTTCATTGCAGTTTTGCACTACCGTTTAATAGCAATTGATCGTCAGCCCAACCATGATCGTAGCAAGTCATTACATTACTATAAATGGCTAATTGGTGAATTGATTTCACTCAAATCGGGAAGCGGAAAAGAAACACCGTGAATCCCCAAGGACACTAAGAACACCGAGAAAGATGGATACCCGGATCACGGGCGGGATGAGGGGGAAAACCGGGGTGATTTTTCGTGGGTGATTCGGGGAAAAATCGGTTTTTTTTAGATTTGTTGATAGCTTGTTCAAGGCATGGCTTGGTCTGGTTTTTCGGTGTTATTTTATTGTTTTATTACAATGGTTTATGGCTAAAAATTTAGCGGATAAATCAGCGATATTTAATGCCTGAATTGATTGTGAGAACGCCCTGAATTTGCTATAAATAAGGCTGTTAAGTCACCCGCAATTTTGGCCTGTTTTTGAGGTCAAAAGGCACTATTTTTGAACGGAATTTACTTTGACCCCACCACCTGATGACCTACCTCCTGAAGACACCCCCGAAGAAGCGGGACCAGATGATGGGGAGGGGCCGTCTGATTTTGATATAACCCCGGTTAGTATCGAAGATGAGATGAAAAGCTCCTATCTCGATTACGCCATGAGCGTGATCGTGAGCCGGGCGCTACCGGATGTGAGGGATGGTCTTAAGCCCGTCCATCGCCGCATTATCTATGCAATGAAAGAAGGTGGTTACGATTACAACCGGCCGTTCAGGAAGTCAGCCCGTATCGTCGGTGATGTTATGGGTAAATATCACCCCCATGGTGATACCGCGATTTATGATTCTCTCGTTCGTATGGCACAGAATTTCTCGCTGAGGCTGCCGCTTATTCAAGGCCAGGGTAACTTTGGCTCGATGGATGGCGACCGGGCTGCGGCGATGCGATATACCGAAGCTCGCTTGGCGCGCTCGGCGCATTCGCTGATCGAAGACATCGATAAAGACACCGTCGATTTCCAGCCTAACTATGATGATAGCGTGCGCGAGCCAACTGTCTTGCCGGCAGAGTTCCCGAACTTGTTGGTTAATGGTGCGGGCGGCATTGCTGTTGGCATGGCGACCAATATTCCGCCGCATAATCTGGGTGAAGTGATTGATGCCTGTTGCGCAATTATCGAAAACGCGGATGTCAGCATTGATGAGTTAATCGAAAAGTATATTCCGGCGCCTGATTTCCCAACTGGCGGCATTATTCTTGGCCGCACCGGTGCGATACAGGCTTTCCATACGGGCCGTGGTTCGATCCGCATGCGCGGTCGGACCCATATCGAGCCGTTTGGTAAAGAGCGCGAGGCTATCATTGTTACCGAAGTGCCGTATCAGGTGAATAAGTCGCGCATGATTGAGATTATGGCTGAATGTGTGCGTGATAAAAAAATCGAAGGCATTTCTGATCTGAGAGACGAATCTGATCGTCATGGCGTGCGTGTTGTCATTGAAATTAAACGTGATGCGATGGCAGAAGTTGTGCTGGCGCAGTTGTTTAAATTTACACCGCTGCAAACCAGCTTTGGCGCCAACATGCTGGCGCTCAACGGTGGTAAGCCAGAGCAGATGAACCTTAAGCAGATCCTGGTCGCTTTCATTGATTTCCGCGAAGAAGTAATTACCCGCCGGACAGCCTTTGAGCTTCGCAAAGCGCGCGACCGGGCGCATATTATGGCCGGTTTGGCAGTTGCTGTTGAAAACCTCGATCCGGTGATTGAATTAATCCGGGCCGCTAAGGATGCTCAGGAAGCCAAAGAAAAATTAATGGCCAAAGCCTGGCCCGCCGGCACGGTTGAGCCGCTAATTGCGCTGATTGATGATCCAGAACACATGGTCATTGATGGCAATTACAAATTTTCTGAAGAACAAGCCAAAGCCATCCTAGAGATGCGCTTGCAGCGTTTAACGGGTCTTGAGCGCGATAAAATCGCCTCCGATTTGAAGGAGCTCTGCGTCAAGATTGAGGAATATCTCAAAATCCTCAGCTCGAAAGAACTTCTGTTTGAAATTTTGGTCAGCGAACTTTTGCGCATGAAAGAATTGTTCGGCAATGAGCGCCGCTCTTCTATTGAAGACTCGGAGTTCGAAGGCGATATCGAAGACCTGATCCAGCGCGAAGATATGGTCGTGACGGTGAGCTCGAGTGGCTACATCAAGCGCGTGCCGCTCTCGACCTACCGGGCGCAGAACCGCGGCGGTAAAGGCCGCTCGGGCATGAGCACCAAAGATGAGGATTTCGTCTCCAACGTGTTTGTCGCTAATACCCATCAGCCGATGCTGTTTTTCTCGTCGACTGGCATCGTCTACAAGCTCAAAGTCTACAAGCTACCGCAAGGCACGCCGCAAGCCAAAGGTAAGGCGCTGGTCAATGTGTTGCCGCTGGATGAGGGCGAGACGATCACCACCGTCATGGCGTTGCCCGAGGATGAGGAAAGCTGGGATGATCTCTATGTCATGTTTGCCACCGCGTCTGGTGGTGTGCGGCGGAACAAACTTTCCGATTTCACCAAAGTAAATGCCAATGGCAAGATCGCCATGAAGCTGGATGAGGGCGATCATCTCGTCCGGGTGCGAGTCTTTGAAGAAGACCACAACGTCTTCCTGGCGACCCGCAAAGGCAAATGTATTCGCTTCCCGGTCACTGATGTGCGGGTGTTCTCGAGCCGGAATTCGACCGGCGTCCGTGGCATTCGTCTCGCCGATGATGATGAAGTGATCGCCATGTCGGGGCTCAACCATATCAAGGTTGAAGTTGCTGAGCGTGACGATTATTTGAAATCGGTAAATGCGGCCAGACGCTTGGTCGGTGGAGATTATACCGACCGCGATGAAGACAAAGCACGTGATGAGGAATTCGCCTCCCGTCTTGAAGAACCGTTATTCCAGGAAATGGGCCAGGAAGAAGAGTTTATCCTCACCGTCACCGAAGACGGTTTTGGAAAACGCTCCTCGGCCTATGGCTATCGAATTTCAAAGCGCGGCGGCAAAGGCATCGATTCTATGGATGTTAAGCGCGGTAAAGAACTCACCCAGGTGATTTCCACCATTCCAGTGCTCGGCAGTGATCAACTGGTTATGGTTTCCGATGGCGGTCAACTCATTCGCATGCCGGTCGATGGCATCAGCTTTACAGGCCGGACCTCTCGGGGCGTAACACTCTTCAAGGTTTCGGATGAAGAGCGTGTGGTTTCGGTCACGCGCTTCCGTGATGTTGAGGGCGATGACGAAGGTGAGGAGGGCGAATCAACCTCTGAAATGCCGGAAGAATCAGGCGTAGAATCAGGTGCAGGTGCTGCTCCTGCACCAGAAGAATCACCAGAAGAGGTTGAATCTGGCGAAGAACCAACCGATACTCCATCAGAAGACGAAGAAGAGTAGTTGGTTTAAATCGCTTAAGAGGACACTTCATGCCACGCACTGGTATTTATCCCGGTACATTTGATCCCGTGACCAATGGACATATGGACGTCATCGCTCGCGCCACCCGCGTGGTTGATCAACTGATCGTCGGCGTTGCGATCAACGCCGGTAAAGGCCCGCTATTTGATCTGGAGGAGCGGGTTGCCATGGTTGAGCATGAAATATCCCTACTGCCGGATGGCGCTGCCGAGCGTGTCAAAGTGCAGGCTTTTGAAGGCTTGTTGACGGATTTCGCGGTTTCCTGCGACGCCTCGATTATCGTACGTGGCCTGCGCGCGGTTTCCGATTTTGAGTATGAGTTCCAAATGACCGGCATGAACCGCCGCCTCAATCCGGAGATTGAGACAGTCTTCTTAATGGCGTCGGAAAAGCATCAATTTATATCCTCCCGCCTGGTTAAGGAAATCGTCAGCATGGGCGGCGATATCGCTTATTTTGTGGCACCAAACGTGCGCGATAAGCTGCTCGAAAAGTATTCTGATCAGTAAGCTCATTTTCTTTAGAAAATAGCACAATCTAGTGTTGACCAAGCAGGCCCGCCTGCTTATGTTGCGCCCCGTTAAGTCAGTATAAGTCGTTGTCACTTCCCTTCACGACAGCGTTTTGATCTTCAAGACATTTAAGATCAAATTTTGGGGGCACGTAGCTCAGTCGGTAGAGCATCCGCCTTTTAAGCGGACGGTCACAGGTTCGAATCCTGTCGTGCCTACCATTCTCTCTTTAGAAATTTCAAGAACTTAGGTTTGGCGCAAATGGCATCTGCTCAACTCCCGAGAGCGGACACTAACAGGTTAGGACTTTGCAATTTTTTCTTCCAGTTGTAGCTTGGATAAAAAAATTAAATATTCATCGGATAATTTCGAATTTACCTTCAAATCGTGAGCCTTCAATGCTCGTAAAGCAATATCGTAAGAGCCATAAATTTCATGTAAAATCAGAGCCATTTTTTTGAGGCTTTGGGAGCCCAATTTATTAAACTTTGTAAAATCTTTTATAAAAATAGCGTCTGCCCAAAAAAGCTGACCTAAACCAATATTTATATCGCCATTTATCACTAACGGTTCAACCGCCCGGCTTTCCAATGGAAAAAAGCGATGCAAAATGAACCCAAGCTCTCTCAAAAACAACTCCACTTCAGAAAACAGCGGCTGATCTTCGTACATAGGTAGGAATTCAACTTCTGTATGAATTACAAGACAATCGCGGAGTCTTTCAGTGCCATTTTGAAAAACCTTCAGTTCTGCACCCTGAATGTCAATTTTGAGATAATCAATATTTTTGATTTCCGTTACGTCGTCTAACCTTAAAGTTGGCACAGACAAGCGCGCTTTTACCTTTCCCCATTCTGGAAATCCGAAAAAATAAGACAATAGCTCGGAGTTGGGTTCCAGAAGAGAAGTCATTCCCTGCGACATGCAGACTTTAAGTTCTTGTTCATTCCCGTCATAAACTACGCCGGGAATATATGTTTCGTTCTGGCTTTTCTTGGCGTTCAAAGAATCTAAGGCAAGTGGGTTTGGTTCAAAGCCGATAACATGCGCAAGACCTAAATCTAGAAGCGGTTTATATGGTGGATCGCCTTCGATTGGATTGGCACCAATATCAACTACGTCAATAGGAGATTCAACTTTCAGGAGGTCAGTCAGTGAATGCTTTTCTTGAGTCATAATGTTTACTTACCACAGTGCACCAGACTGACAAAGCTCGGAAAATTTCAATCAAAATTAATGTCCGCTTGTGGCTACTAGCAGACCCAATATCACTTTTGATATGGCATTTTCTCTCTCAAATTAAAATTTAGCACTTTTATTCAAAATTTGACGTCCTTGAAAAGCGGTAATATAGCTTCACGATATGTCGTCGAAGAGACCGGCGGGTTAAATTTGGGTATTGGGAATATTAATTGGCAAGGGAGCCTTTGAAAATGAAATTAAAAGATCGTGCTGCAATTGTTACCGGTGGGAGTTCGGGAATTGGTGCCGAGGTCTGTCTGCAATTGGCAGCCGAAGGCGCGCATGTCGGTGTTGTTGCAAGCTCGGATTCTGCCAAAGCTCAAATTGTTGTCGATAAAATTGAGCAGGCGGGTGGCCGTGCTACGGCATTGGTTGGTAACGTGGCTGATCCTCAATCCGTTGCAAAGCTTGTCGCAGACGCGGATGCCGCGCTGGGTCCGATTGATATTTTGATCAACGCGGCGGGTGTCTACGGCAATACGCCAATAGGCGATACGGAGGAGGCGCTCATTGACCATTTGGTTGATATCAATCTAAAGGGAAGCTTTCGCATGATCAACGCGCTTGCCCCGGGGATGAAGGATCGGCGGCGCGGTAAAATTGTCAACTTCTCTTCCGTTAATGCTTATATCGGTGTTGAAGCGCAAAGTCTGTACGGTGCCTGTAAAGCAGGAATTGATATAATGACCCGGTCCATGGCCAGAGAGTTAGCGCCTTATGATGTTAACATTAACTCAATTGCGCCGGGCGCTACGAAAACACCGATGAACGAGCCCCTCCGCACGCTTCCTGAGCTTAAAGACGTCTTGCATGCATTTGAAAGCAATACGCCAAGTAATACTGCGTTTTCTGATCCGGCGGAAATTGCGCGTATGGTTGTTTTTCTGGCATCTGATGATGCCCGGCCGATGCATGGCTCTAGTGTGTTGATGGATGAAGGCCTCGCGGCTGGCATTTAAAAACTAAAAGGCTATCCAGGACTGCCTTGCGCTGCTTGCTTTATACGCAGCTTCTCCAAGACGAAAATACCGCCGCCAAGCAATAAACCTATGAGGGCGGGGGGGATGCCGATTTCGAGGAGTTGGTCAGGGATGAACATGCCCGCACCGGCGAGAGCCAGGAGTGCGCGCATGAGCCAATTAATATGGCGGATGAGGTAGCCCATAACGGCGGCGGAGACGAACCAGATTCCGAGCATTGTCTTGCTGGTAACTAGTGCAATCGAAATCGCGTCACCTTCCATTAGAAGTTCCGGGACAGCGACGAAGAGGAATGGCACCAGATAGGCAAACCAGCCAAACCGCATGGCGGCAAATCCGGTTGCCATCGGATCTTTGCCGGTCAGGCTCGCCGCGGCAAAGGCTGCGATCGCGACCGGTGGGGTGATCATCGACATCATGCCGAAATAAAGAATGAACAAATGCGCTGCGATCGGCTTAATGCCGACCTCAATCAGTGCCGGCGCGACCAGGGTTGCCAGCATGAGATAGACCGCGACCGTCGGCATACCCATGCCGAGCAGGATGCAGACAAAGCCTGAAATCACCAATAGCAGGAACATATTGTTGCCGCCGAGTTCAACCAGCATCAGGGACATGCCGAAGCCGACACCTGTCACATTAAGGGTGCCGATAACAATACCGGCAGCGGCGGCGATCATGATGATATCCAGCACGGCGTGACCGGTCTGACGAACTGAGTCTAACAAATCTCGAAAGGTCAGGCGTTTGCCTTTATAGCCAAACAGCATGCTGGTCGCGAGAATCGATAGTACCGACATCAAGGCCGACATTTCTGGTGAATAATTATAAACAAAAAGCGCCGAGATAAGGACCGCGAAAGGCAGCGGGAAATACCAGCCGCTTTTGAGCACATCTTTGAGTTTAGGTATATCCTTGGCATCTAGCGGCTGAATATTCGTCCGGGCGGCTTCCAAATCGGCTAGAACAAAGAGGGCAACATAATAGAGGATCGCCGGGATGAGGGCAGCAATCACGACTTCTTTGTAAGGGATTTCCAGAAACTCGGCCATCAGGAAGGCGGCAGCACCCATGATCGGCGGCATCAATTGTCCGCCGGTGGAGGCGACCGCCTCGATGGCACCGGCTTGGACGCCGCGGTAGCCGGCGTTGCGCATCATCGGAATGGTGACAACCCCGGTGGTAACAACGTTTGAGACCACACTGCCGGAAATTGAGCCAAAGAAGCCGGAGGCCGTTACGGCGATTTTAGCCTGGCCACCCCGGAAGCGTCCGACCAGCACCATGGAAATTTCGGTAAAGAAGGTCGAGCCGCCGGACTTCGTCAAAACTTGGCCGAAAAAGACGAAAGCCATGACGATCGAGGTAACGATCTTCATCGGCACACCTAGGATGCTCGTTGGATCCCAGGCGAGGTAATAAAATAAATCCTGCCATGCCATTTGGCGACCAGACAGCTTGCCAGGCAAGAGATGCCCAAACAGCCCAATACACATAAAAATGATAACCAATACTGTAAGCGCCGTACCGACCGTGCGTCGCAGGCCTTCAATTAAAAGAAAAACCATGATGACGGCGGGGACCAAGCCATCAACCGGTGCCGTCGCAACAAGTTCAGCTAATTCGGGGTAGCGCACCGCCATATAGATCGCGCAAAATGCGCCAAGACCAGCAAAGATAAAGTCGTACCAAGGGATCGGTTGGGCAGGGCTGTCTTTTGGGGCTCTCTTGGCCCGAATAGAGAGAAAGACTAGGGGCACGGCAATGGCGAGCATGCCGCTTAAGAATTGTTCTGTATAGAGAAGCAGGCCAACCTGACGCGGGAGGTCAGCGGCCCATATGATGGCAGTGACTGTTAAAACAACAGCGAGAATAGCAATAATGCCATTCGTCGCTGCGTTTTTATTCGTCGATGCATCAGTAGAAATAGTTTCGTTCACTGATTATGACACCTAGTTTATTTTGGCGGCCACATGCCTTTTTCTTTATAGAACTTGATCGCGCCAGGATGATAGGTCAGGCCTTTAAACTTAATCACCATCTTCGTGTTTTTAAAGCCGCCCCAACCTGGGAACGCTTTGACCAAAGCAGCGCGCTTGCCGTGCATAACCTTGGTAACTTTATAAACTAAGTCGTTAGAAACATGGCTACCGGCTTGAAGTGTATGCCAATAGGTCATCACATGAAGCGGGGCAAATACGCCGACGCTTCGCTTGGATGGCTTTTCGGGCTTAGCAAATGCAGGTGGCACGTGCTTGCGGGCTGCAGCCACGGCAGCAGGCGCTGGATCAAACGGTAGGGCACGAATGCCGCCTTTGACTTTGGCGTTGGTTTCACGAACTTTACCGGCACCAAAAACGAAATGGAACACATCGGCTTTGCCTTCGGCGAAGACATTGGCGCTTTTAACCACGTTAGAGACAGGAACTTTGATAACGTCATCATAGGTGAGGCCAGCGTTAGCGAGCTGGGCTCTCATCAGTGGTCCAATAATTTTTTGGGCTGACCAACCGGAAGGCACGCGCTTGCCTTTAAGGTCTTTCAAGGTCCGTATATTGGAGTCTTTACGTGCGAAAGTCGCGACACGGAAAGGAATGGTTGCTGTAACAACACGCAAGTTAGGGTGTTTCCGGCCCGGATAAATGCCTGTTCCGGTAACTGCATAAAGTGATTCTAACTCGTTCACCAAGCCAAATTCCAACTTTCCAGCATTTACAGCTGGGACATAAACGCTTGAACCACCAAAGGGTTGTGCGCGCATCTGTATGTCAGAATTTTGTGAAATGACTTTAGCGAGAGACTGTCCCGCTTGGTTCGTCCAGCCGCCTTTGGTGTTACCAATACCGACCGTATCTGCCGCCATCGCTGCAGTTGACATCAGCGCTGCACTGGCAATTGAGGTTACAACTAATCTTTTTTTCATTTAACCCTCCCTGGGATATTTTTCATAAAGCTTGTTTGCTCGAAGATAGTACTGAATACGTCCGATTATTAAAAGGGCTATTCACAAATGTAGTTAGAAAACTAAGTTTTATGGGATATCCGTTAGATGAAAATTCCGTCTTTTTGAGAGCGATTGAGGGAGCCTAAAAATAGCGCTACACTTTCTCAAAATAATTTAAATCGGGAGAGAAAACGTGACTATACGCAAGCTGCGCACTCAGCGCGATAATCAACAATGGATGCTCGATCTGGCGCTTAATATGCGGGGTAGGGTGCAGAATTTTGAACGCGATGATCTGGAAACGCCGACTCGTGCCCACAATTACCGCATGCTGCCCAAGCAATGGCGAAAAAAAGCCGAGCATGATGAGGCACTGGGCCGCCAAGCTCAGGCGCAGGGCTTCGATGCGACAGCGTGCGAGCATTATGACCATGCGGTTGAGGCTTATCGCATGGCCCAGCATCCGATTTTTTATGATGATAATCCGATTAAGCTGGATCTCTATGGACGGCTCAACGAGGTTGTCGATCGCCGCTCAGAGGTCGCCCCCCATCCTGTCGAGCGTGTTGAGGTGCCGTTCGATGACGGTAAAACAATCTCATGTCTGTTGCATTTATTGCCCGATCGCCGAAAAGCTCCTTGTGTGATTTATGTGCCGGGTATGGATCAAGCGAAAGAGGCTTTCCCAAAGGTCACCGGCAATCCCGCGATCGCGCGCGGTATGCATATTTTGTCAATGGATGGGCCGGGGCAGGGCAACTCGAACATCCAGAAAATTAGGGCCGTCGCCGAGAACTATGAGCGCGCCGGTGCTGCGGTGATCGATTATTTGGAACAACGCGAAGAAGTCGATAGCGAGAAGATCGGCATCTATGGCGTCAGCATGGGCAGCTACTGGTCGCTTAGGCTCGCAAGCTATGACCATCGCCCGGCGGCCTTGGCTAGTGGTGTTGCCTGCTTTAATCCGAACAACACGATATTCACCCAATCGTCGCCGCGTTTTAAGCAGCAGTTTATGTATATGGCCGGCATGGATGACGAGGACGAGTTCGATGAAATGGCGGTTCAGATGACGGTCAAAGGTTATGCTGATAAGGTTGAGTGTCCGACCCTGTTGGTGACCGGTGAATTTGATCCTTTGTGCCCGTTGGAAGATGCCATCGAAGTCTATGGTGATATTACTGCCAGAAAAGAAATGTGGGTGGTCGAAGATCAGTTCCATCCGCTCTGGGGTATCCCCAACCTCGGCAAGCTCGATTGTCATCACTATATTATCGACTGGTTATCGCGGGCACTTCTTAAAGGTGAGACCAATGAAGACCGGGTTGCTTATGTGCCGGTACAAGGGGATGGCCCGTTCGGAGAGTGCGAGTGGCAGCCACCGGTAGGCCCTGGCGAGGCTTATTTCTAAGTTAATATTTGGATTGTTAAGCATAGAATTCTCAGTAATATTTGCAGCAGTATAAAATGAATAAATGACCCAAATTGGGCGAGGAAAAGATTATGGATAAAGCAGTTGAAGCTAGGGGTGATCAAAAAACGGTGGCAGAGGTTTTTCTGTCTGCCCTTTCGGATAATGGTGTTGAGTATGTCTTTGCAAATGGCGGGACAGATTTCGCGCCGATCATTGAAGCTCTGGTTTCCGCTTCGCAGGCAGGTGAAAAGATCCCTCAATTTATCACGGTACCGCACGAGAATGTCGCGATGGCGATGGCCGAAGGCTATTATCGCCTGTCGGGTAAGCCTGCCGGGGTTATGGTTCATGTCACCGTCGGCACAGCCAATACGATCTGCGGTGTGATGAATGCATCGCGCGACAATGTGCCGATCCTGGTTATGGCAGGACGGACGCCCCTGACCGAGAGCGGTGATATTGGATCGCGCAATATCGGCATTCACTGGGGCCAGGAGAACTTCGATCAAGGGGGCATGCTCAGGGAATATGTCAAATGGGACTATGAGTTACGTGAATCCCAGCCGGTCGAAAAAGTCGTCAACCGCGCCCTGGATATCGCCATGTCGGAACCTTGTGGGCCGGTCTATCTCACGCTGCCCCGCGAAGTGCTGGGCCACGCGGCTAAGGAAGAGCGGATTAAACCCAAAGCGCGTGCTTTAGGAAATGCGCCAGCCGTGCCTTCGAATGAGATTGTTGACCAAGCGGCTGAACTGATTGCTCAGGCTAAAAATCCTTTGATAATTTCAGGCGGTGTTGGTCAACGCCCGGGCGCCGCAGAAGTGTTGGGTGAAATGGCTGAGAAATTTGCCATACCGATTGTCCAGGTCGGCGGGCCAAGTCTGCTCACGGCTCATCCAATGAATATGGGTTTTGCCGTCGGTAAGTTTCTGCCGGATGCGGATTTAGTGCTGGTGGTTGAAAGTGCGGTGCCGTGGCTGCCGCGCAATGTGCAGCCTGATGCGAACGCCAAGCTGGTGCATCTCTCGCCTGATCCGCAATATACCGGCTTTCCCTATCGGGGCTTTGAGATGGATGTCGCGATCTCGGGCGAGCCCGTGCAAAGTTTGAAATTGATTTTGGAAGCACTCGCTGCGCGCAGTGATTTAGATGCCGAAGAGATTAAATCACGCGGCGAAAAATTTGCTGCAATTCATGATGAGCAGGAAGCAGCCAAGGCCAAAACGCTCGCCGATGCCGCTAATCACACACCAATCCTGGCACCTTGGGTAGCGGCGTGTCTGAACAAAGTCAAAGCCGATGACAGCATCATTGTGAGTGAACTTGGCGTCAATGTTGGCCATGTCGACTATAAAGTGCCATCCAGCATTGTCAGTGGTGGCCAAGCGGGTGGGCTTGGTCATGGTCTGGGCTCGGCGCTGGGTGCCAAGCTCGCCGCGCCGGACCGGGATGTTATTTTGCTGGTTGGTGATGGCTCTTACATGTTTGGCGGTCCGACACCGGCGCATTTTGTTGGTAAAGCCCAGGATCTGCCGACGCTCACTATTGTTATGAACAACTCCAAATGGTTTGCCGTCGACCGGGCAACGCGGGTGATGTATCCAGATGGCAAAGCCGCCAAAGCCAATGAGATGCCACTCACCGATCTCACACCGAGCCCAAACTATGAAAAGATTATGGAAGCTTGTGGCGGCTATGGTGAATTGGTTGATGATCCGGCGAAACTTGAAGAGTCCATGCGCTCAGCTCTTGAAAAAGTGCGCGGCGGCACATCCGTATTGTTGAACGTAATCACCAGTCCAGGCGGGAGGGATTAGCTATGGCAAAACTCCGACATATTGCGATGCAAGTGCCAGATTTAGAAGCGGCGGCTCAGTTCTATGAAAGTGCCTTCGAAATGGAGCGCGTCGCCGAAGCCGAAGCGCCGATTGGTGATGCCATCAGTTTGTCCGATGGCGTGATGAATTTGACACTTTTGAATTTTCCCGATGAGGGGGAAAGTGGTCGCATCAATGGTGCCGATTGGGCCGGGCTTCATCATTTTGGCTTTATCGTTGAGGATGAGAAAGACACAACGCAGAAAATAAACGCTGCCGGGGGAAAGTATTTTATGAAACTACCTGACTACCCTGGCGTCGATGTTGAGACCAAATTCAAGGATATTAACGGCGTCGTCTTCGATGTGTCGACCCACGATTGGCCGCTAAAAAAATCTTAGGTTCTCTCATCTCTACCTAGCCACCTTCACGGCTACTTTTTCTTAGCATCATCAGCAAGGCAGTGCAGCACGGCGATCATGCCGGATACTTTACTAACATAAAGACCCAGCTCTTCATTGCTGAGCGAGAAACCAAGTTTGTTTACGACGGCTTCCTGACCTAGCCCAAAGCTTGCCATCAAGGCCTGCATTTCTTCTTCCCAAAATTTAATGTAGCGCTGCCAATTGCCCTTGTAATTCCGCTTTACCAAGAATTTTATGTTGTCATGGTTGAGATCGCCCCACCAAGATACCTCGGGAATCGGTTTGCAGGTGTAGGTGGAGCCTTCGTCTTCGGCGAATTCTTCTTTTTCGGGCAGATTATTTTTCTTTTTCAAACACTGGATTACACGAATGCGCGCATCAACGTGATCGACGTAGTCTCTCAATTCATCACCTTTTAAGCTCAGGTCTTGAGATTTTAAGTAGACCGTCTTTTTGCGCACATATAAATCCGCCAGCTTGGTGCGCGCCCTTACCCATTTCTTCTCATAAGCCTGCCAGTTCCCTTTATATTTGCGGCGGACATATTTTTCGACACTGACGTGGGATTTTTTCCACCACGGGACCGGCGGCATCGGTGGGCAAGTCGCCCCTGCGGCAGGGCTCGGTATCACGCCGATTAGGAAAATGGGAAGACAGAAAATTAGCAAAGCTAACATTAACCTGGCAGGACGAAACGTGTGCATTAATGCCTCAACACTAGATTATTTTTATGCAGTTTAAACCTAACATAGGTTACGTCAAAAGGTCGAAAATAATCGATCTGTGCGCGATCTATAGCTTATTTCCAGCTCAATATCTCTTCCAATGGTTTCTTGGTAATTACCGGTACGGTCGGCTTTTCTGCCGGGTAGCCTGCAACAATCAGCATGTAAGGCTTTTCATTTTTAGGGCGGTCCAGGATTTCATTTAAGAAGCCCATTGGGCTGGGTGTATGAGTGAGTGTGACAAGCCCGGCATGATGCAAAGCTGCCAGTAAAAAGCCGCAGGCAATGCCAGCTGATTCCGGCACATAATAGTGCTTCACTTTTTCGCCTTTCTCATTGAATGAATGGCTTTGGGCAAAGACGGCGATCAAATAAGGCGCGGTCTCCAAGAACGGCTTATGCTCATCGGTGCCGAGATGGGCCAGCGCATCCAGCCAGGCTTGCGGCGCCCTACCATTATAGAATTCGCGCTCCTCTTCTTCGGCGGCCTGTTTGATGATGCGTTTGGTCTCTAGGTTCTCCACCACAACAAAATGCCAAGGCTGCATATTTGCCCCAGACGGTGCTGTCCCGGCAGCGCGGATGCAGTTCTCGATGACGCCCCGTGGTGCTTGGCGCTCGCCATAGTCACGCACGGTGCGGCGGCGCTTGATATCTGTGTAGAAATTCTCTGCGCGCGCCTGCATTTCGTCTGCTGGATATTCTTCGTAAGTTGTCAGGGGTTCGAACACTACTTCTGGCATAATCCACTCTTTTTGTTGATTTGGCTAAGCGTCAAGATTACAACAAAGCTGCAATTTAGCTAGGCTAAACCTTCCGTTTGAGCTATTAAAATCCCCATGACCACAGATAATTTCCCCGAGCACTTCGATGGTAGTGAACTTAACCCTGAAGGCGTCGTGCCAGAAACGCTGCCACTTGAATTCGCCAACGGTAAATGTACTTACCAGATTGATGCCGAGCATGTTCATATCCTCAATAAGTCAGATGAAGATGACGATGGCATGCAATGGTCCGAGCCGCTCGCATCCTATGACGGCGTGCGTCATTGGGTAATCGTCGAGCAGTCTCAGGAAGAGAAACGTGGGATTCTAGGAAAGCTCTTTGGTGGTGTGAAACCCGTCGAACAAGGCCCGCGCCACAGCGTCATCGGTCTGGCTCACAATAAGGAGCCCTGGATGTCCGTCGTGCTGTTCAGCCGCGAGCTTTCGGAAGGCGAGGATGGTGCAGCGAGTGAAGAAATCGCGGTACAATACCGCCGGCTTTTTGACTTTTAACGCTATCCCTCGACCGTCATTCTGACGAAGTCAGAATCCAGAAAGGCGGCACACAATTTTTAACAAGAAAAGACTGGATCCCGGATCAAGTCCGGGATGACGGAGTGTTTTGGGTAACTAAGCCAAAGCCTCGACTTTTTCATTGGTATTCTCATCCTGAGCCATGTGCAAAACCCGCTGAGGGAAGGGGATTTCTATGCCTTCTTCTTTGAAGAGCTTCCAGACCTGGAGGAAGACCGCGCTTTTGATGTTTGAGATGCCGTTATGAGGGTCTCTAATCCAAACCCTGAGTTCGAGATCAATGGAACTGTCACCAAAGCCCATGATGAGGCAGGTGGGCTTGGGTGAGGTGATGATGCGGCCCTCGGCTTGGGCGGCTTTGATGCAGGTCTCTATCGCATGGGGCAGGTCGGTATCGTAGGAGACGCCAATCGGCAGTTTGAGGCGAATCTCGGTATCGCTGAACGTCCAGTTGGACACCCGCTGATTGATCAACTCCTCATTGGGAATGAGATGCTCAACACCGTCGCGGGTAATCACCGAGGCATAGCGACCGCCGAGCGTGTTGACCCAGCCATAGGTGCCCGCAACTTCAATAACATCGCCGGGCTTGATCGATTTGTCGGCCAGAATGAGCAGGCCGCTGATCAGATTAGCGAATATCTTCTGCATGCCAAAACCGATACCGACACCGACAGCACCGGAAAAGACGGCAAGGCCTGTGAGATCAATGCCGACACTGTTCATGGCGGCCACAATGGCAATGGTCATGACAAATATTTTAAACAGCTTGGTCAGCAGAACCTGCACGGAAGGCGTCATGTTGGGCAATTTAGCGACGCGTTTTTCGAGCGTGCGCGAGGCCATCTGGGCAAGCCACAACAGCACGGCTAAGGCCATCATACCCTTGATAACGGTCAGCGCTGAGACATGTAACTCGCCAAGGTCCATCGACAGGCTGTCCAGGAAGGCGACGGTTTGATCCAATAAATTGGTGATGTTAAGGGCGGCAATGGTCCAGGCGGTGACCGAGATCAGCTTTGACCAGGTTTTGTCGCGGATCAGCGTGGCGGTTAGGCGAATGATGATCCAGGCCGTCAAGAGACTGACGGTGACGGTCATTAGGTGATGCGGCCAGCCGGCAAATTCTGCGATCAACGATGAAAAATATTGGACGATAATCCAGACAACCGGCAGCGCCATAAGCGCCAAGGCATCGGCGAGCTTGGCAACCCAGAGCTCGGGTTCATTTATTTCGGAGAGCTTGCCGATTCCTTTTGTGATAAGCGGACGGGCCGCCCAGGCGACCAGGAAGGCCAGGGCGATAAAAATCAGCTGACCGAGACTGCTGAGAACCAGCACCTCGGAAAACAGCCAGTCTCTTAAAGCCAGAAACTGGGTTTCAATATATTGAGGATCAAATAATTTCTGCATGTTCCCTCACGCCGCACTTTAAATGCACCGTGAGAATGCCAGAAACCCATGAAAGAGCCGTTAACGGCCTAGCCCATCGTACTCGGCAGCCAAGTCGCGATTTCGGGCACGAAAACGATCAAGGTGATCAACAGGATTTGCGCAATCACAAAAGGTAGTACGCCTTTATAGATTTTGCTGAGTGGCACTTCGGGTGCCATGCCCTTGATGATAAACACGTTCATCCCCACCGGCGGCGTTATGAGCCCCAGTTCAACGACCATGACGACAATGATGCCGAACCAGATCGGATCAAAGCCGAGATTGGCGACGACCGGGAAGAAGATCGGAATGGTCAGCAGGATCATAGCGAGCGAATCCAATGCACAGCCCATGATCAGATAGATCAAAAGGATGATCAGCATGATTGCCGTGCTGGAAAAGGGCAGCGAGCCGATCCAGGAGCCGATCGCATCCGGCACGGCGCTTAAGACCAGGAAGTTATTGAACAGAATGGCACCAATCAGGATGGTAAAGATCATTGCCGAGGTGGTGACTGTCTTCATCAAACAATCGACAAAAATTGGCCAAGTCATGGTGCGGGCGAATAAGGCTAAAGTGAGTGCACCTGAGGCACCAATGCCGGCAGCTTCTTCGGGTGAGAAAATCCCGGTGTAAATTCCGCCAATAACCAGCACGAACAAAATAACTGTCCCCCAAACATCTTTGAAGGCCATCATCTTTTGCTTGAATGAAGTTTTGTCACCCCGCGGGCCGATGTCAGGGTATATTCGGGTAACGATAGAAATTGTCGCCATGAAAAAGATAATGGTGAGAATTCCAGGAATAAAGCCTGCTAGGAACAGCTCACCAATATTGGTTTCGGTGAGAATACCATAAAGCACGAGGATCACACTTGGCGGAATAAGGATGCCGATGGTGCCGCCCGCTGCGATCGAGCCGGTCGCCAGGCTGTAGTCATAATTAAAGCGCTTCATTTCAGGCAGTGCGACTTGGGTCATGGTGGCCGCTGTCGCAATACTGGAGCCACAAACGGCGGCAAAAGCACCGCAACCACCAATCGTTGCTAAGGCAAGACCACCCCGGCGATGGCCGAGCCAAGTGTTGCAAGCGCGAAACAGGTCTTCACTTAGGCCAGAGTTACTGGCGAAATAGCCCATTAGGATAAACATTGGCACGATGCTGAGATTGAATGTAATCGTTGTTTCAAACGCAGTTTGACCGAGCAGTGCTAAGGCGGCATCAATGTCAATGAGCAGGGCGCTACCAAGAAATCCTGTCGCGGCCATGGAAAAACCAATCGGTAGGCCAATCGCCAGCAGGAAAAACAGTAGTAAAAATATGAGAATTGAAAGAGCAATTGGATCCATGAGGCAATTCTTATTCTAGTGGCGAGGCGTTGTCGGGTAGGACGGCTTCATCAATGCCGAAAGCCATGCGGGCGGCTGTATAAAGATGAAACATTAATGAGGTGACCATGAGCATACAGGCGAAGGCCATAATAATGGCATAGGGCCATACTTGTACTTCAGCGATCTGAGTGAGATCGTTATTGCCATAACGTGATATAGCCTGAATCCATAATCGCCAGCTGATGAGGATAGCGATGAGCAAGCCAAAGCTGCCAGTAATAAAATCGAGAACGGCCTGAACACGGGCGGACATATTTGTGATCAAAATATCAACTCGAATGTGGCCGCGCAAAAATGTTGTATAGCCGATACCGAGATAAATCATCATGCCCATAATGAGTTCTGTCGCCTCGACGGAAACAGCAATGGGATGACCAAAGGTTCGGCCGATAACATCAAACAGGGTAAGGAACATCATGGCCGCAAGGCCAGCAGAACCTGCACGAGCGAACCACAATGTGGCCCGCTCGTTCAGTTTATTCAATGTTCCTGTAGAAGGAGCAGTCATAATAAAGGTCTTAGCCCTTCATCATTGACAGTAGCTCATCCATCAGAGCTTTACCATTCAAGCCTTTTTTATTGGCTTTGTTGACCCAATCATCTTTGATGATTTTGATGGCTTTGCCCCAACGGGCTTTTTCAGAAGCGGAGATTTGCTGGATTTTATTGCCAGCTGCGATACCGGCTTTTTTACCAACCGCATCAGCTTTATCCCAGCCGCGTCCAATAAGTTTGGAACCAGCTGCACCGCCTGCTTTGTTGAGAGCTTTCTTGGCGGAAGAGGGAAGGCTATCCCATTTCTTGCCACTCATCGCAACATAGAAAGACGTGGTGTAAAGACCACCTGGAACTTCGAGGTGATATTTAACGAGCTTGGCTAATTTAAATCCGTGCAAGCTTTCATATGGGAAGAAAGCTGCATCAGTAGTACCGCGCTGTAGGCTTTCGTGTGCTTTGGTCGCCGACATTGCAACTGGAACGGCTCCAAGGCGTTTCGCCATCAAAACACCACCGCCGCCAACACGAATTTTAACGCCTTTGATATCTTCGAGGGTTTTAATCTCTTTTTTACTGTGCAGAAGTCCCGGGCCATGAACAAACGCAGATATTAGTTTGGTGCCGGTGAACTCTTTTTTGTCGAAACCGTGCTTGGTGTACCATTTGTGAAGACCAGGGCTACCTGTTTCAGCACTTGGAGTGGCGAAAGGTACTTCTGCCATGCGATAAAGCTGATGACGACCAGCCGTATAAGCTGACACACCCATAACCAAATCGCGCACGCCGTTTTTAGCCAGATCATATTGTCCGGGTGGTTTAGCAAGCGGGGCTTTATCCATAATAATCTTGATTGATCCGCCGGATGCCTTTTCAATTGAATCAGCAAAATCACGTGCGGTTGTTGTCCAATGGTGGAAAGGGGGTAGCCAGTTGGCAAATTTAAGAGTGACGTCAGCAGCTGAAGCTGGCTGACTAGCGGCAGTTCCACCTAAAATGGCGGCACCCGCAAGTAATACTCCCGTGGTTAATTTTTTCATTTTTTCGTCTCCAGTTATAAGTTAAGCCTCCCGGCTTCATTGCCGGTATTCGTCTAACTAGGTTTAGTTTGTAGCGTGATTTTAGTTTTAATTCCAATTGTTTATTACAAAACCTTAAATAATACAGGGCTAATATACCCGCGCTTTGTCACGATGTAATATTAAAGCCATAATTCGGACCAAAATGTGGCAAGCCGCAAATCCTATAGCACTCAATATTGTTCGTAGGGTTAACCATTATCAAGTTGTAAGTTGAATCCGCAAGCCTGAATTTGCTCTGATTCACGCCAAGATATTACTGATGCTAGCCTTTATCTACCGTTGATAGAACGCGCTCGGGTGAGCGTAGGCCTTTGACGTTTTCATCAGAAAAAGTTTCATCCAACAGAGTTTTCTCATCAGGCGTTAGGACGATATCCAAGGCCGCAATGTTGTCCTCAACATGTTTGGGATTTCGCGTGCCGGGGATCGGCACGATGTCATAGGGGCTGGCAAAAATCCACGCCATGGCGATTTGTCCCATCCCGACGCCTTTAGCCTCGGCAATATCCTTGACGGTTTGCACGAGTGCTAAATTATGGTCGAGGTTATCTTCGCTCAGCCGCGGCATGCCCCGGCGGCGGTCATTTTCAACCAAGGTGCTGGGATCTGTCACAGTACCGCTTAAAAAGCCGCGTCCCATTGGCGAGTAGCCGACATAGGTAATGCCGAGCTCTTGGCAGGTTGGCAGGATTTCATTTTCAGCGAACCGGCTCCACATGGAGTATTCGGTCTGCAAGGCTGAGATCGGATACACCGCATGGGCGCGGCGGATGGTCGCTGGTGCGGCTTCGGACATGCCGAGCGACAACACTTTGCCCGCGGTAATCAACTCCTTCATTGCGCCGATGGTTTCTTCGATCGGTACATCCGGGTCGACGCGGTGTTGGTAATAGAGATCAATGACGTCTACGCCCAACCGTTTGAGGCTTTTCTCACATTCCTCGCGGACATGTTCCGGCGTGCCGCAAACACCGCCTTCAACAAAACCGAACTTGGTCGAGAGCACGATGTCATCCCGGCGCTCGGCAGCTAACCTCGCAAACAGTTCCTCATTAACGCCGCCGCCATAGGAGTTAGATGTGTCCATAAAAGTAAGCCCGAGATCAACCGCGTGGTTCAGCGTCTTGAGGGACTTGTCATCATCGACGGGTCCAAAGAAAGCAGTGAGAACGTTTCCTCCAAAGCCGATGGCGGAAATCTCGATATCTGAATTGCCAAGTTTTTGAAATTTCATGCTGTCTCCCTATTTCCCTTTTATGGTTTATCCTGCAAAGCCTCGTCCCGGTCCGTTCCTGTATAGTCGCGGACAACTTCTGCCACTCGAATGCGATAGTCATCGAATAATTCGTTAGCGCCCTTGGCTTGCGCTTTTTGATGCTTAGTTTGTTCACGCCAAGCCGCAATTGCTGCTTCGTCACGCCAAAAGGAAAGCGATAACATTTTCCCCTCATTGGTCAGGCTTTCGAAGCGCTCGATGGAAATAAAGCCATCTAGCTTTTCGAGGTCTTGGCGAAGCGCGCCGGCAATCTCGAGATACTCGGCTTTGCCATCGGGCTTTGGTTCAACTTCGAAAATGACCGCGTACATGTTGCCTCCTAAAAGCCAAAAAGCTGATTTGGGTTATCGACAAAAATTTTCTGATGGATTTTTGTATCCGCCGTCCAGTCTAACATGTGATCAAGCAGATCTGCATCATTGGGCATGGCGCCATAAGTCGCGACATGCGGCCAGTCAGAACCCCAGATCAGACGATCAGGATTGGCGTCGATTAAAGCATGCGCTGTCGGTGTGACATCCAAATAAGGCGTTTTCTCATGCGTCGTGATGCGGTAGGTGCCGGTGAGCTTTACCCAGCAATGGCCGTCACGCACGAGGTTGAGGAAGTCCTGGAAGCCGGGATGGTCAATACCTGCCGAGGTCTTCATATAACCTAAATGACCGACCGAGATATCGACGGGTAGTTTACCCAATGTCTCGCGAATGTCCGGGAACTCATGGACATGGATCAGCAGTTCTAAATGCCAGCCAAACGGCTTGAGGCGTTCGGCGAATTGGCAAAATTCCTCAATCGAGGCAAAAGGCATACCACCCTTATCAACCAAATTGACGCGGATGCCCCGAATACCTTGGTTGTGAAAATCTTCCAGCTCTTTATCGGTGACCTCTGGGCCGACAGCAACAACACCGCGAATGCGGTCGGGAAATTGCCCGATCGCATCCAACATAGCGCGGTTATCGGTGCCATAGACGCTGGGCTGGGTGAGCACCAAACGCTCCACACCAAAAGTCGCATGCATTTTCAGTAAGGTCTCGAGTTTGGCTTCATAGGGAGTGTAGCCGCGATTGGGTGACAGGGGGTATTGGTCCTCAGGTCCAAACACATGGGCGTGGGTATCAACACTGCCGACGGGAAGTTTAATCTTGGGCGTCTTAATTTCAGCGTCGGGCGGAGGGCAGATTGGAATATCAGAATTGGTCATATTGTGTTCTTCTTAAAATCCGTAAAGTTTAGCTGGGTTATCGACGAGGATTTTGTGTCTTAGCGCATCGCTGTCGACCCAGTCCAGCAAGGTATCCATGAGCACCGAATCGTCCGGCCTCGGATCCTGACCCGGATGCGGCCAGTTCGACGCCCATAACATACGCTCAGGTGCTGCGGCAACAAACGCCTTAGCAAGCGAGCCGACATCATCAAAATCGGGTGGGCCAATTTTAGAGGTTTCGTATGCCGCTGATAGTTTCACCCAGGCGCCGTTTTCAACCAGCCCCAGCATCATTTGAAATATGTCGTCGCTCACCGGTACAGGCTCCAAGAACTTACCGACATGATCGATTACCAAAGGGCAGGGGAGATTTCGGATCACATCAATATGGTCGGGCAGTTCCTGGCCATCCAATTGCAATTGAACGTGCCAGCCGAAATTGTGAACCCGGGCCGCCATCTCCGGCAGAATATCCCAGGGCAGCGCGCCGCCCGGCAGCATGTGAAAGCGGATGCCGGTGATGCCTTTAGCCGTTAACTCTTGCAAATCCTGATCGCTCGCCGTGGTATCGACCGCGACCACACCTCTGGCACTGTCACCAATTTTAGCCATCGCATCTAAGGTGCAGCTGTTGTCGGTCCCGTAGGTTGTCGGCTGGACAATGACGACGCGCTCAAGGCTCAAGCGTTGCTGTACTTTTTTGTAATCTTCGAGCTTACCGTCCGGCGGTGCCAAAAGAGCGGAGGGCGCCATGGCATATTCCGGCTCATAGATATGCATATGAGTGTCGGTTGCGCCGGCAGGTACATCTAGTCGAGGGCCGGGCCGCCCCTCATACTCATAGCTCATTATTTGGCTCTGACCTTGGCCAAGTTCTTGACGGAGAGAACGTTTTTTATGCCCTTGACGATCTTCGTCGCTTTTTCTTTTTCAGCTTGTGATAATGCCCGGCCAAACAGATAAACGTGCCCACCAACCGAGCGCCATCTGAAGTTGGTCACGTTGACGCCGCCGGCATCCAGCAAAAGGGCATTGGCTTTGCTTTCAATCACCGTGTCATCGACATAGTTCTCAACCGCCCCTTTGTCTTTATCGATTGGTTTAACGATCCGAATTTCATTGTAGATTTTTTTAACATTCTCAACTGTACGAGTGAGTTTTTCGGCTTGGCGTTTTTGTTCTTTGGTTTTAACAGCTCCGGTAAGCATGACATCTTGCTCATAGACATCCGCACTAAGCGAGATTACATCGGTGCCCATTTTTTCAATCACTTTGGCGGTAATTTCAGTTTTGATGCCCAAGTCCGTCGCAATATCGCCGGAGCTTCGATCTTCGGCGACGGCCTCGACGGCCCCTTTGATTAGGGATAACGGGTTGAGGTCAATTGCCTGAACTGGCGTTGAAAAATAAAACAAAGCAGGGCCTGCGAAGCCCAGTACGAGTATTTTAAATAAAGTCATTCCGACACTATCCTTTTTCAGGAAGATTAATGAATATTCAGCATTATTCCACTATCTGGGCCCTATCTTCCAGCCTTTTTAAGTGGGAATATTGCGGGAGAATATATAAGGTATTAGATTATGCGTGCACTCGGCAATTCGACCCGTACCACGGTACCCTCACCAATGGCGCTCTCGATCTTCAATGTGCCATCATGGGCTTCAACTAGGGCTTTGGTAAGTGGCAGACCGAGCCCGGTTCCATCTGTTGGATTATTGTCTTGCCGATTTATCTGGCCAAATTTTTCCATTGCAGTGGCGATGCCCTCTTCATCCATACCAACGCCGGTATCGCGGATGGATAAAGCCAAATTATTATCAGATGTGAGTTCCAAATCGATTGAAACTTCACCGCCTTCTTCGGAAAATTTAACCGCGTTGGATAACAAATTAACCATAATTTGCTTGAGTCGGCGTTCGTCGCCAAAGATGTTCGGGGCAGAGTCTTTAATATTATTGAGCAAAATAATGCCGGCATGTTGGGCGCGATCCTTAACCATTCTGACAGCCGATTCTGCTGTTTCGTGCAACTTCACATTAGATTCATTGAGTTCAAACTTTTCAGCCTCGATTGTCGAAACATCCAGGATATCATTTATCAAATCCAGCAGATGCTGTCCGGATTCGTGAATATTCAAGACATATTCGGTCTGCTGGTCATTGGCCATGTCGCCGAAAATTTTCTCATTCAGGACTTCCGAAAAACCAATAATGGCGTTAAGCGGTGTGCGCAGTTCATGGCTCATATTTGCGAGGAACTCAGATTTTGAACGGTTGGCTGTCTCGGCAAGGATACGTGATTGCACCAAATCCGCTTCATGTTGGCGCGTCCGGGTAACATCTTCGCTCAAGATGTAGAATCCCAAAGCGTCTCCGTTGGGGGCTTGGTCGGGTATATAGGTACTTTTTCGAATTAGGACTTTGTTATTAATGACGGATTCGAAATCAAACTCAACACTCGATGAATTTGGTTCCAAAACCTTTTCGACATATGGTCGAATGCTTTCCCAAGAACTGGTTGGCCACAACTCGTTCAGCTTTAGGCCGATAATTTCACTTTTGGGTCGCCCGAAATCTTTTTCATATTCGGCATTTACAAAACGATAAACCAGGTCCTTATCGACATAAGATACATAAGCCGGAATATTGTCGGTGATGAGGTGCAACATCTCTTCACGCTCGCGCAAGGTAGCCTCAATATATTTTCTCTCGGAAATTTGGCGTTGAAGTTCCTGGGTTCGTTCTTCGACACGCAATTCCAATTCGTCATGCGCTTTTTTCAAATCGCTTTCGGCCTCGGCACGTTTGACCTGATTAACCGCTATAGTTTCGACAAAGCTATTAATTGATCCGGACACTTGCCCAATTTCATCATTTTCATGACCGACAGGAATAGGCATCACCCGCCCCGATAAATTTTCCGGATCCGTGTCGCTGACAAAATCTGCCAATTGGAGCAGCGCTCGAGTGACAAAAATATAAAATATGATAACCAGAATTCCACCGAGGATCAGATTTCTGACGATGCCGGAAGCAAGGACAAAGGTCGCCCGCTCATAAAAGGCTTCGAGCGCTTTATCAAAATCGATTTGAACCTGTAAAACACCGATTGCTTTTTGTTTGTTGCCCGGTGATATCAGTATTTGTCGGTCGATTGGTGAGCGATTGGAAAATTTATCCGTCAGCCAGGAGGTGCTGCTTTTTTCAGACGTCCGCATTTGCTCAGCTAGAACATCGCCGCGTTCATCTTCAATGCGGGCCGAGATTATAAATTCATGAACAAATAGGCCTTTAACAATCTCAGTTGCTTGAACCTCATCAAGTCGCAAAGCAGCATTGATCGCATTGATCTTTGCAGCATCGAGAATTTGAAAAATTCGATCGTTGGTATGCTCGATCTCCTCATTTAAATCGGACGCAACTTGAGCGAGGCCAAATATGATGCCGAGCAAGAAAGTGGCTGCGACACACAAAATGGCAAGTCTATAGGAAATCCGATCTTTTGCGTGGGATACGCTCATTTAATTTGGTTTCATTCCTGGCGGTGGTATATTTCTCTTATTTTCTACCGGCAATTTATATATGGGAGTGCCGTCGGCTATTTTCTATCTAATTTTCGAACCACAAAAACCACCGACATAGCCCTAGTAGAAGATGGGGTTCGCCTAAATCGAATGAAATAACTGCGAGATGTTATCATTCAACCTACAACTTGGCTATTAATACATTGAAATTTCTAGGGAAATCCCTAGGTATGAGATATTCGCCTAACAAATTTTTTGATTATTTTAAGATTTCTACCCTATTCTATTTTTTTATGGTTCTATTTTCAGCCCCAGCGGGCGTTACACCATAATCGCCGAACGGTAACGACTTTTTGGCCATGAAGCAGAGCCGCCTGGGAATGGGGTGTCGATCTACCGGAAAAATATGGTATGAAACGAGTGACGGTAGAGGAGTGACTTTTTCATTTTCTCTGCTAGGTGTCAGGAGTAACTGAAAATGGATGATTCTACGGCAAAATCTAACGCAACGGTTTGTATCGTCGATGATGATACGGCGGTGCGGGAATCATTGGAATGGTTGATAGAATCGATCGATTTGCCGGTAAAAACTTTCTCAAATGGTATGGAGTTTCTCGATAGTGATTCACCGTTTGAGCCCGGTTGTGTGATCTTGGATATAAGGATGCCAGGGCTAAGCGGTATCGATGTTTTTGAGGAGTTGAAGTCGCGATCCTCTTCCCTCCCGGTGATTTTTTTAACCGGCCATGGCGATGTTCATTTGGCGGTCCGGGCGATGAAAGCCGGGGCTTTTGATTTTGTCGAAAAACCTTTTAATGACCAGCTTTTATTAGATGTCGTCCAAAAAGCGATTAAGGATGATGCGGATACCGCTTCGCTTCGCGGCGAGCTTGGTGTGATCAATGAGCGGCTCAACAATTTGACGTCGCGCGAAAAGCAAGTGCTGGATGGTGTTGTCTCCGGTGGGTCAAATAAGTTAATCGCCGGAGATCTCAAACTCAGTGAGAAAACCATCGAGTTTCATCGCTCGAAAATGATGGAAAAAATGGCGGCGGAATCGCTGGCTCATCTGATTCAAATGGTGACCATATTGGATAAATCTGAAACCTCTATCTGATTGAATTTGAAAATAATCTCCTTCATCCCTACCTGTTGAATAACTGTTTAACATGAGGTCGCGCGTAATGAGCATTTCCGTTGGCGAAATTTTAGACAAAAAGGGCAGCGAAGTCATCGCGATAAGCTCGGAATCTACAATTCCAGAGGCTGCTCGATTAATGTCGCATCGGAAAATCGGCTTGTTGATCGTCCTCAATGATAAAAACAAATTTGTTGGGGTGTTATCCGAGCGCGATATCGTTCGCGCCGTTGCCATTGACCCTGACAGCGTCGGAGAAATGCATGTCGGGCGCTTGATCACCCGCAACGTGATTGCTTGCGATCCTCAGGCCGTGGCCAAAGACATAATCGACGTGATGAATGAAAAGGGATTTCGCCACATGCCGGTGGTTAAAGACGGCAATGTCAAAGGCGTTGTCAGCCGCACCGATCTAATGATGCATTCATAATCTTAACAGTGGTGTGGCTGCCGCGCTTTACCAGGTGCCGATACTGACCGCTCTCTTGGTTTCGGTATCGAGCGAGCGGCGGGCTCTGACTTCCATCGCTTTATCATTGAGTGTCTTGCGGAATTTCCGCCTGCGGAGAGATTCAAACATATGTTCCCGCAGTTCTGCCCGCACCTCTTCATAGGCGGGATCTTCGCCGAGATCGACCAACTCGTTCGGATCGTTTTTGAGATCGAAGAGCTCGGGACGGAAGGCTTCGTGATGGATGTATTTCCAATCATCGGTCCTGACCATGGTTCCCCGGGCTTCACTCGGCGTGATGTCATATTCCCAATTGGCGAAGCGCGCAGCATATTCAGACTCGCTAATCACATATTTGCGCCAATCCACCGGTGTCTCGCCGTTCAACAGCGGACGTAGCGATTTACCTTCAATGATGTGATCCGGTATCTCGCCGCCAGCCGCTTCAATAAAGGTCGGCACCAAATCAATCGCCTCAACAAAGCGATCATCAACGGCGCCCCGCGTCGCGTCAGAGGCTTCGTCCGGATCATAAACGATCATTGGGATGCGGACGCTTTCCTCATGGAACAGCTCTTTCTCCGCCATGTAGTGATCGCCGAGATAGTCGCCGTGATCCGACGTGAAGACAATCATGGTGTCATCCATGCGGCCGGACTCTTCGAGAAATTTAAACAGGCGTCCCATATGATCATCAATTTGTTTGATCAGACCCATATAGGCTGGAATGACGTTGTTACGGGTTTCATCGCGGGCGAAGGTTTCGCTATCAGGACGGCTCATGAAGAACTTATAAACCGGATGGCCGTTTTCCTTCTCGCTCGGATGACGGTTGACGGGGATCATGTCGTTATGGTTATACATATCGTGATAGGGCGCCGGTGCGACATAGGGCCAATGCGGCTTGATGTAGCTAAGATGCAGACACCACGGCTTATCGCCGGTCTCAGTAATGAACTCCATCGCCCGGTTGGTCATGTAAGCGGTTTCAGAATGCTCTTCTTTAATCCGCGCCGGCAGATGGTTGTTGCGGATATGCCAGCCGGACAGAATCTCGCCGTCCGGGCCTTCATGGGAATTGGCATAATCATGCCACGGATTTACGCCTTCATAGCCTTGCTCGTTGAGGTAATTATTATAGGCCAAATTCTCAGGCGCAAATTCGGCATTTCCCCACAGGCCATCATCGCGCTCAAAGGGCTCGAACCCACATTGGCTGGCCAGCACACCAAACGGTTCATGCGGGTCGAGGCCGAGCCTCTCCATGCCAGCGGTATCGGCGTTCATATGAGTTTTGCCGACTAGGGCGACCCTATAATCAAGCGGGCGCAAATGATCGCCTAGCGTCATTTCACCGAGATTAAGCGGCACGCCATTCCAGGTGGCGCCATGGGTGAAATTATAGCGTCCAGTGTAAAAGCTCATGCGCGAGCCACCGCAAATCGGCGCTTGGGTATAGGCTCTGGAGAACAACACACCGCGGGCAGCAAGGGCATCAATATTAGGCGTTTCCAGGCGCGGATGTCCGGTGCAAGACAGATAGTCCGCCCGTAATTGATCGCACATGATGAAGAGAATATTTTTAACTTTAGCCATTGTCGTTATCGAACCTTAGAAGCTGTGAAAGTTTGAAACCGGAACATATCGCACCACCCCCAAAAAAGGGAGCGGTTTTTAATGGTTTTGAAATTGCTGAGTTCGACTTAAGCGTTACCGCGTCGCTCCCGGTGGAGACCGAGCTTAGTCTGAACGGTTTTATCCGAGAAGCTGAAAAGTACGGCTTCATCATCGGCTTCGATGCGATGCGGATACCAGCACGGCACGACAATGATATCCTGCTTTTGCCACTCGAAAGTTTGCTCTTCGTCACCGACATTTACGATTATCCGGCCCGTGCCTTCAATAACTGAATAGACAGTGTTTTCGGTGGTTTGCCAGGTCTCGGTCTTGAATCCTTTGGGCAGTAATTGCAGGAAGGTTGAGATCGTCGCCATTGCCGGGCCGCCGGTGGTTGGATCAATATATTCCAGTTTCAAACCGTGATAAGGATCCCATTCGGAGGACTTGCGAAGGTTTTCCAAGGTTTCGCGAGATTTTGCATAAGGGTAACTGAAAATTGGCGAATTCAGATTGTCTGGCATTTCCCCAACCGGGCGCATATTGCTGCCGTATCGATTGAGACTGTCACCAGGCGGTGGCCCTTCGGGGAATTGTTCATCCGCATAGCGCTCAAGGAAGACAGCGCCAATATGGCGCACCAGCGGCAAATCGAGACCATCCATCCAGACCACCGGATCCTTTCCTTCATTGCCGTGGTCGTGCCAGGTCATCGAAGGTGTGATGATGAAATCACCCGGCTCCATGAAGGTTTTCTCGCCATTTACCGAAGTATAACCGCCGGAGCCTTCAATGATAAACCGCAAGGCTGCCGGAGAATGACGGTGGGCGGGGGCAACTTCGCCTGGCATTATAAGTTGCAAGCCGGCAAACATCGATTCGGTGATTGAGCTATTTCCTTCCAAGGCCGGATTTTCCAGCATCAGAACGCGTCTTTCTGCTTCGGCAGCGCTGATTAAATTCGCCGAGTGCAAAAGGTCCTCGCGGATTTCAGAGTAATTCCAGCGATGGGGCACCGATGTAATGACCGGCTCAGCCGTTACCAAATATTCCAAATGCTCCCATAGCGGCGAACAGCTATGGCCGCGTATTCTTTTATAGTATTCCTGACGTTCGGTAGAAATTTCCGCTTCATTTGAAACTGGCGTGTCCATCTTCCTGGCCTTCCGTATTTTGTTTGCCCTATTGTTCGCCACATTGTTCGACTGGCTAACTAAATTTTATATCAGATTGGCGGGATATATAAAGAACCGTCTTCGATATCACTCAATTTGTTCAGTATACGGACGATAACAAGGTGGTTGCAAACTGCGTCCTTAGAACGGCACACTCGTTTTTATGAATTCAAATAATCCCAACTCACAATCTGACGCGCAAGCGACTTGGAAGAGGCTGTTTACCGGCGATTTGATGATCTACTCGATCATTCTCAATCTCGGCATTCTGCTATTTGCCGTCGATACTTTTGTCATTACCACGATCATGCCGACGGTGATTGTCGATATTGGCGGTACCCAGCTTTATGCCTGGCCGGTGATGATTTTTATGGTCGGCGCGATCGTCGGTGCCGCGGCCACGGGACCGGTGCGGGCCAATTTTGGTCGGCGAAATGGCTATGTCTTTGCCGGTGTTTTATTTCTTATCGGCAATCTCGGCGCGGCTTATGCGCCCAACATTGAGATGCTGATCGCTTGGCGGTTGCTGCAGGGCCTTGGCGGCGGGCTCATCATTTCGCAATCTTATGGCTTAATTGGTGATTTTTATCCCCCCGAGCTGCGCACGCGAATTCTCTCCATCGTCTCAACAACCTGGGGCGTCGCGACGGTATTTGGCCCGGCCTTTGGCGGGATCTTTGCTGAGTTTGGCTCCTGGCGCGGGGCTTTTTGGGCGATTGTACCGCTCGCCATCATTTTTTGTGGGCTGGTGTGGCGCCATGTTGCGCACAGCCCAGTGGATAAAAGCGGTGGTATGGTGGTTAATTTCCCGATCACCCGGTTGCTGTTATTTGCGCTCGGCATCTTGTGTGTTGGGCTGACATCACAAACCGATAACAATGTCTACCGCGTTAGCTTGATCGTTGCTGCCATCGCCATGGTGGCCTATGCGATGATCCGCGATGCGAAATCCAGCAACCGCATGTTCCCGAAAAATACACTCATACTTAATACGACGGTGGGGTCATCCTATTGGTTTTTGCTGATGTTTACCTTCACCTTCATCGTCGCCATTCTCTACGCGACGTTGTATTTGCAGATATTGCATCATCAAACACCGATTGCCGCAGCTTATATCAGCGCGGTGTTATCATTCACCTGGACTATCGGTGCCCTGCTGACGGCATCCTGGAAGGGGCCGGCGGTTAAGCTTGCTGTGCTGGGCGGCGGTGTATTGATTGTGCTCGGGGCCATCGGCCTCACCCTGTTTGCCGTTAAAGGGCCGCTGGTCTTAATCATTCTTTCGCTGAGTTCTATGGGGTTTGGCATTGGCACATCAAACAATCATGTCATCGCGCTGACCATTGAATGTGCCGAGAAGGGCGAAGAGGGGCTGGTTGCATCTTCGGTTCAAACCATGCGGACCATGGGGCTGGCTTTCGGCTCCGCCATGGCAGGATTGCTGGCTAATATTGCGGGTCTGTCTGAAGGTACTGGTCCCGAAACTGTCGCCCGCGCCGTCGATCTTCTTAATCGCTGGGACATCGGTTTGGCTGCGCTGACATTGTTGTCACTGCTGGTATTCTACTACAACTACAATCGTGACAAACGCTTGGGCTAGTGCCCGCTTATTTTGGCGTGCAGTGGCTTGGTTGTCTCAAACTTTTCCTGCTGCTCGGGCGAAGCTTTTTCCTGGTGATTACTTTTCCATTCGTCATACGGCATGCCATAGACGACTTCGCGCGCCTCATCATAATCCATTTCAACCCCACGCTCCTCCGCCGCCGCTAAATACCATTTCGACAAGCAGTTCCGGCAAAATCCGGCAAGGTTCATAATGTCGATGTTTTGCGCATCCTTGCGGCGTTGAAGATGTTCGACAAGCCCCCGAAAAGCAGCGGCTTCAAGTTCTATTCTAGTTTGATCATCCATCTCGCACGTTCCTTTTTTATTAAATGTTGAAAATATTCTGGGCGGCCTGACCCAGTATTTTAGCCGTCTGATCCGCGGGCAAATCTTCAACCAATTGCTTCAGCACGGGAATATCCGCGGCGTGGGGATAATCGGTGCCGAACATAATCCGGTCTGGTCCCGCCAGATTGATTAAAGACTGTAGCCCATCGGCCTGGTAAATGATTGAATCATAGTAGATCCGTTCAAGGTAGGTGCTCGGAAGATCGGTAATCTTTTTATCAAAGCCGCCTTGCTCAAAAAACAGATCCATACGTTTAGAGACATAAGGTAGATAGCCGCCGGCATGTGACGCGATGACTTTAAGCTTGGGAAACCGGTCAAAAAATCCATCCAAAATCATGCGCGAGAGGGCCAGAGATGTATCGAACATAAAGCCGACCGGGCCGAGCAATCTGTATGTTCCTAAATCCATTTTCTCCGCGCCCAATGGAACGGTTGGATGAATCAAAACCGGCAAGTCTCGCTTTTCAATGTCTGCCCATATTGGATCAAACAGCGGATCGTTTAAAAATTTCTCACGAATATTTGCCAAGGTCATAACACCAACAGCGCCAAGCTTCACCGCGCGCCCCAACTCTATTGCCGCTAGCTCGGGATATTCCCAAGGTAGTGTTGCGAAAAAACGGATGCGGTCGGGATAGGCCGTTTGGGCAGCGGCCATATCATCATTGATGATTTGAGCACTTTCATTGCTAATTTCGGCGGTCCCCCAAAAGGCGTTGGGGGAGGTTAGGGAGACAACAGAGATATCAATCCCTTGTGCATCCATATCACGGAGGCGTTCTTCATAATCAAACATCGCCGAATGAAAGCCCATCGACGGCGTGCCGTATTCGATCAAAAATTCGCCGCCATTTGGCAAGGTGCCGATATCAAGATCAGGTTTTCCCTTTTCTCGCACAAGTTTAAGCCAATTATCTGAAAGCGAGTGGGTATGAATGTCGATGACGGTCAAAATAAGCGCTCCTTGATATTCAGTGTCTTCGTTTGCCAAGTTTGATCGAAGAAAATTTATCGATGAAACAACAGCGTGACCAGCGAAATAAAATAATCCTCAGATTTACAAATCGAAAATCGTGACGGGTGTGAGGTTGGGGCCGGATCGCAATAACTTATCCCCAAATTAGGCACAATTGCCTCACAGCTTATCCACATTCTATCAACAGTTCTGTCAACAATCACAGATCAATGGGCAATTGTGAGGAAGCCGTTGAATATGCTAGATTATTTCCGCGCATTCATAAAATATCGATTGGCGCATGATAGAGCAGGGGCACTAAACCGACTTGGGAGCACATCATGGCGAAAAATACGCCCAATGATTTAAACGGCCAATCCAATGGCACTTCGGATAAGAGCGATCAATTGGAAGTGGTCCATGATGCTGATGCCGCGCCGGATACCAAACACACCGGTGTACAGGAGAGCTACGAGTGGCTCGAGCCCAAAGAGCCCAATCTAATCGATGGCATCGTTGCCCCGGAATTTAAGCCGCCTTTTTATGCGCGCTATCGCGTTCTTACGATCTTGGCGATCTTGGCGACCATCGGTTGGCTGGCCGCATCGGCGAGTTTTGTCTTTGAGAATCTTGGCCTGGCAGATATTGCCCAGCTTTTGCCGCATGAACTTGGTGGCATGGCCGCTGGCATCGCGACACCGATTGCGCTGATTTGGATCGTCGTAGCTTTTTTCGAGAAAACAAAAATTTATCAGGCAGAAAGCCGGGCATTGCGCTGGCATTTGCAGCAACTGACTTATCCGGCGGATAGTGCTGAGACGCGCGTTGCTGAGATCACCGAGGCGCTTCGGGCGCAAACTCAGGCGCTCAGGCAAGCGTCAGAAGAGGCGAGCTTGCGGGCAAGTGATGCAACAGATTTGATCAAACGGCAAACCATGGCGCTTTCGGTCGCCTCTGAAGAAGCCAACACTAAAGCCGATAGCGCAGGCGATAAGCTGCGCCAACAGGCCGAAGATTTGGTCAATGCGTCTGACCGGGCAATTGCGCGGGCGAGAGAGGCGGGCAATGTTCTGCATCATCAAAGCCATGATCTGATTAACGTGTCACAACAGGCGTCCTCCCGGACCGAGGATATCACCAGCACTTTGCAAAAGAGTGGTGAAGACCTCATGCGGATTGCCGAGGAATCCACCAAAAGAGCGCATGAAACGGCGGAGCTTTATCGGGATCGCTCGGAGAGTCTCGCGGCAATTTCAGTGGAAGCAGCGGCGCGCGCCGAGAAAATGGGCAGCGATCTGTCGAGCAATGCCGAAGCGTTATCAGGGGCGACAGAATTGGCGGCCCAACGGGTTGAGGCAACGACGGAAAATCTCCGTGAATTTACGCAAGACTTGTCGCGTCGCTCCGATCAAATGGAAGCTCAGTCCGATATTGTTGCCGCCCAACTGGCCAATCAGGCTGAAAATTTAAATGAATCTGTCGATAAAGCGACAGCCAACACATCTACCATTGTGGCGGCAATTAATACGGAATTCCGCAATCTTGGAGCCGCGACAGATACCGTGCTGTCACAAGTGAAGCGCGCTGGTGAAGATATCAAGAATGATACCCGGGACTTGCTTGCTGCTGGGGGGGCGGCCGCAGAGCGGGTTGATCAGACAGCGAATACCTATCGCCAGCAAATCAACGAGCTTGAAGAAACAACCGATCGGGCCTCAGCCCGGGCGCGCGTCGTTGGCGCTCAGATCGAAGATGTTAAAAACGTCTTGGATACGACCGTTGAAAAATCTTTTGAGCAAATTGAAGAAGTCTCCAATACACTTTCGGCGAAGTCTGAAGAGTTGGCGGCAAGTTCTGGCCAAGCGGTTGAAGATATCGGTGAGGCCGGTGACGCGCTGCAACAAAAATCAGATCACATGGTGAAATTAAGTGATCTGGTCGTGCTCCGCATGGGCAACACTTCTGAGGCCATTCGCAAACGCGCCGATGAATTGTCTGAAACCTCTAAAGAGGTTAGTGGTCAAATTGACGCGACAGCGGATCGTCTCCATCAGGCGCGCCTTGATCTTAAGGACGCATCCGATAGCTCGGTCGGCAATGTCGATCGGGTGGCTGCTGCCTTGCGTCGCGATCTTTTAGAATTGACCCAAGTGGCCGAGAATGTCGGCGAGATAAATGGCGAGTATGGCGAACGGTTGACCAGACTGACATCTGAATCTGCGGATGCGACGACCCAGTTGCAGCGGCTCAGCGAGCAAATCGAAGATCAGATTAAAGAGCTGACCTTGACGTCGGATGGTGCCGGTAAAAGCATCGTCGATATGGGCGATAAGCTGGCCGATCACACACGCTTGTTAAATGACGCTTCGGCAATTGCCGTTGAAAAAGTGGCCCAGGTCGGTGAAGCGCTGAAAGAAAAAACAACCAATGTCAACGAGTCCTCTGCCAAAGCCAGCGAGCGCCTGCGCTCAATCGGTATCGTGCTGGATCGCCGTACGGCGGAGCTTTCCAGCGCGGCAAATGACGCGACGGAAAAGGTAAACAATGTCTCGGAAATCCTGCGGCAAAAAACCAATGACCTTTCGGGATCCTCAGAAAAAGCGGTATCTGATATTAGCGTTGCCGGTGAGACGATGGCCTATCGCTCCGATGAAGTCGCCAATTCTGCCGACCGAGCTGCCCGCCTGTTAGGCCTCGTAACCGATGCATTGCGTCAGCAATCTCGAGATCTGAGCCGGACGACAGACAGTGCTGCCGATCAAATCGAAAATGTCGGTGAGAAGCTACATCAGCGGTCTCGTGAACTTACCGATATTACCGATGATGCGGTTATGCGGATGGACGAGACGTGGGAGACGCTCGAAGACCGCGCCGATAAAATGCGCGTACTCTCAAGCGATCTAATCGGCCAGGTCAGTGAAGCCGCCTCGGCGCTGCATGACCGCTCACAAGAACTCGCCTCAGCCTCTGAAAGTGCAGTTTCTGATGTTGGCTCAGTGGGCGATACCTTGTTGGAGCAATCCCGGGAAGCTGCAACGGCTGCCGATGAAGCGGCAAATCGCCTGACCCGTATTGCCGAAGACCTCAGCACTAATTTTGTTGATATTAAAGACAGCTCTGTTGATACCGAAGAGCGCCTTAATCGCATGGGAGTGAATTTTCGCCAGCGGGCTGAGGAATTTGCTCAAGCGGCAACAGAATCAAACAGCCACGTTCAGGCCTTTGCCGATGCGCTGCAAGAGCGCAGTTCTGAACTTACCGGCGCTTCTGATGAAGCAACAGCAAAGGTGGGAGCTGTTGGCGGAGCCTTGCAGGAACGCTCACGCGAAGTGGCTTTGGCGGTTGACCGGGCAGCAAAACTTTTGTCCGCCGTGACATCTGGTCTGCAACGTCATTCAGACGAGCTTCATTCAGTATCAGATCGGGCCGTCGAGAAAACCAATGACATGAGCGACTTTTTGAAATCCGGTGCGCAGGAACTGTCCCGCGTCTCCGAGCAAAGTTCAGAGCGCCTGGAAGACACCAGTAATGCGGTGCGCCAGCGCCTCGATGATCTTACGCTCTCTTCAGACCGGGCCATTGCCAGGCTCGAAGGGGCGGCGGATATCGTCAATGTGCGGGCCGACCAGATGACGGAAACCGCCCGTATGGCGGCCGATGCTGCACAAACGGCGGATCGGGCTTTAAAGGAAACCGCCAATACCACAGGTAATGCAGCAGATCATAATCTCAACAAGTTAAAAACCATCAGCGAGGCGCTTAAAAAGCAAACCAATGATGTCAGTGTGGCATCAGATCGTTTGTCTCAAAAAATGGGCGGGGCCGGTGCGGATCTTCGCCAGCAGCTCGAAGATTTAACCCGGACGTTCAATGAGGCGTTGAGCGGCATTAATACTGTCGGCGAGAACGTGACCCAGCGGGCCGATGAGGCGGCAGAGGCTTCAGGTCGCGCCATCACCAATATGGATGCATGGGGAAAATCGATCAAGCGAGGTACCGACGATTTAACCACGGCGTCAAGCAAACTGGCTGATGATGCCAAGGAAGCTGCCAATAGTGTTAAGCGCCAAACCGATAGTCTGTCCAAAACATCACAGCAAGCCTCTGAGATTACCGACGCCCTCAAGGAACTGGCACAAAAATCGGGCCACGAGGATTTCCTCCGCCGGATGTCATTGGTTTCTGAAGGGCTTGAATCCATCGCCATTGATATCAACCGCATCATGGAGACCCGGATCACCGAAGACGATTGGAAGCGCTATAACCGAGGTGATAACAGCGTCTTCCTGCGCAAGATTCTCGGCATGCGGAATAAGGCAAAGCTGGCCAAGATCAACCAGCTTTACCGTTCTGATTCTGATTTCCGTGAATATGTCATACGCTATCTCGGTCAGTTCGATGAACTGATCGCCAGCGCGCGCCGCTCCGGCCAGGAAGGCGTGCTTGGCGCGAGTTTTATGACGTCTGATGCCGGCAAGGTCTATATGGTGTTGCAGTCTGCACTGGCCAGAGAAATTGGCGGTGAGGCCAAGGATGAGGAACCTGATCCAGCCTAAAGCTGGTTAAGCTCCAATACCCGTTCAATAATCACGTCCGGAACAATCTGATCTGCGCCGATCGATGGGCAGAGCCACAGTGTGTGTCCCTCACAAACAATCGGGCCAATCGGTAGGTCGCTGATGAGACGATCTTTGGTTAGCTCAGGATCGATGCCTAAGAGCGTCGGCACATCAACCGTTTCATGAGCGCCGCCGGAAAACAGATGGCTGATAATGATGACGTTCTGCGTCCCGCAATGCTCTTGCCAATCGGCAAGGTTGGGTTTCTGATCCAAGAACAGCGCGATAACGTGTTGGGCAAGATTAAGCTCGTCGATCTGATCAGCTATGGTCTGGGTGTCGATCTCGGATTGTGGATTGTGGCTCGAGCCATGGCCAAGGACAATCATCGTTGTATCCTGACCGGACAGTTCAGAAGCGTTTACAGTTTCTTGCACCAGCTCTTGCAGTCGTTGGGCGATCATTGGGTGATTGCCGATGGGCCCGCCAAATAAAATTTTTTGCCCGCCGCGCTCGGTAATCTTACCAGTTAGTCCCAATTCTTTTGGAATAACCGTTTTTGTCAGGCTGCCGGGGCTGGCGAAACAGGGCACAACATAAACGATCTCGCTTTCAATCGTCTTGAGTTGGTCCGCCATGAAGGGGGCGATTTTTAGAAAGCCTGTTTTGACTTCTTTGAAAATACCACGCTTGGTGATTGTATCGGCATGGCGTTGGATCAAGGTTGTGCTATCAGGCGAGTCTGACCGTCCATGGCCGACGATCAGCAGTGTTGATTGACCCAATTTTTCTATCTGTGCTGTCACTCTATTCTGCCGCTAGAGCTTTCTTTACAAGATTAAGTGGCTCTTCCGGTATATCCAAAGTCAAAGCGATCTCGTGGCCACGCGGCGTCATTTTTGCCCACGTGCGCTGGATGATGCCAATCATTTTCTCTTCGTCATATTTGGATGAAAAGTCGGCAAAGTAATTTTCCAAAAACACCAGGCAAATGACATCTTCCAAGGTCTGCATATCAATCCTGGATCGAAGATTGCGGCGCAGCAGAAGTTGGCGCATCTTTTCAGTTACCTCCTCATCGTAGCCGCAATTTCGCATGATCTCAGCGGCTTTATCCGCATGATAGCCATAGAGTGTCGTTCGCCAATGGTGATAGCCTTTCTTGCCTTCCGGGTAGTCGGTGCGGGGGATTTCCCAGCGCCGGATATGCTGTGCCCGGGCGGCGATCTGCATGAAATCCTCGGCTTCCGGTGAGACCTTTTCCAGCCAAGCTGTCATCCGCCGGCTATAAAGAACTTCCTTCGGATAGCTTTCACCTTCAAATGTCTCAGTATTCGGGTCGAGCGCATTGGCGGCGTCAATTTGGGCGATGGCGTCATCAAGCTGGGTCATATTTCTCAATCTATTCTCAAACAGTTAGCATTCTTGACAAGATACGGCATAATAGTGGTTCTGCAAATCCCAGAAAAAACAGAAAATGAATAATGAATTCAAGCGACAATATAGCAGCGGCCACGGAGCTCATCCAAGCCGGTAGATTTGAGGAGGCGGCGACCCTTTTGAACGGGATACTCGGCGTCGAAAAAGATGGTGCCGCTCAGCAGCTTTTGGGAATTGCTGCGTTTCAAACCAATCAAGCGGAGAGCGCTGTCACGCATTTTGAAAATGCCGCACGCGCGCTCACTGAAGACGGCTATCTGCAAAACAATCTTGGTCAGGCCTACAAATCCGTTGGGAATATCCAAAAAGCCAAAATGGCATTTGAGAAAGCTGCCGAACTACAAGCAGAATTTGCCGATCCGTTGAACTATCTGGGACTGCTCCATCGCCAAGCCGGTGACGGGGCGGCGGCAGAAAAGAGTTTTAACGCGGCCATCGCCAGGCGTCCCGGCTATGCGGAGGCGCATTTCAATTTAGGCGCGATGCTGCAAGATCAGCTGCGTTTGGACGAAGCACAGGAACAGTATCAATTGGCACTACATGCCAAGCCGGGCTACGTCCAGGCGATCAATAATCTCGGTACCGTGTTGGATGATCTGGGCGATCATGGCGCCGCCGAGAAAGTTTATCTGGGCGGGCTTGAGATCTCGCCCGATACACCAGAGCTCCATGCGAGCCTAGGATCGTGCCTGCGTTTGCAGGCGAAATATACCGAAGCCTGTAATTGCTTTGAACGCGCGATCGAAATTGCACCCGATTTTATTGAAGCAAAATGGAATTATGGCTTTTTGCAACTCGCCTTGGGTGAAAGCCTGGAAGGCTGGGCGAATTATCGCTTTCGCCATTCTGTTGATCGAGATGCATTCCCGCTGCCAGTGGAGCGTCTACCTGAAGATTTAAGCGGCCAGGAGATTGAACTTGCCGCAGAGCAGGGCCTGGGTGATGAAATATTTTTCCTGCGGTTTGCAGCCAAGCTCATTCAGCGCGGTGCATCGGTCAGGTTTCAACCAAACCCCAAGCTCGAGACTTTGATCGGGCGCGTTCAGGATGTCACGCTTGGCCCGGTTGGTGCAGCGGCATTTTCGATTGCGGATTTGCCTTATCTTTTAGCCAGCCAAGAAGCGGTTCCGAGCCTGACACTTTCACCGGACGAAAAGGTCGTGGCAGACATGCAGGCGCGTTTGGCAGCCGCAGGACCGCCACCTTATATCGGATTAACCTACCGGGCAGGGGGGGCTGGTCAGGATACGTTGGTGAAAAATGCCCCGCTTGAAGGAATTGGCAAAGCGCTTAAAGGTGTTTCGGCAACCTTTATCGATGTCCAACGGTTGCCACAGGCAAATGAGCAAGCCCAACTTACCGAGACAGTCGGGCAGGAAGTTGCTGATTTCTCAGCTATCAATGATGATCTCGAACAGGCCTTGGCCTTGATGAGCTTACTCGACGATTATGTCGGAGTGAGCAATACCAATATGCATCTTAGGGCAGCAACGGGAAAATCGGCCCGCGTTCTGGTTACCCATCCGGGCGAATATCGTTGGTTGGTAGAGGGCGCGAGATCACCCTGGTTCCCGGATTTTGAGCTTTATCGGCAAGACCTAAAAGGCAGTTGGGAGGGGGCTTTCGCTCAGCTCGCATCTGATATAAAAGCAAAGTATGAGTAGCGCAGAAGAACTTCATCATCAGGGCATCGCTGCCTTTCAAGCTGGTCAAATCGATGAGGCGATTAACTTGTTGGGCCAAGCAATCGCCCAAGAAGATGCCTTGCCAGAAATTTTTGCCAATCTAGGCGTGATCCACCGATCCATCGGTGAACTTGAGGCCGCCCGCCAACATTTAGAGACAGCGATCGAGCGCGCTTCAAATAATCCCGATTTCTATTACAATCTCGCTTTGGTTTATGGTGATCTGGAAAAATTGGATCTGGCGCAAAAGCATTATGAGTTAGCGCTTTCCATGCGGCCCGGCATGGCGCCGGCGCTGAATAATCTCGGCAATATAAAAAAAGAAAAGAAGGATTTCGATGGTGCTGTTATTTGTTATCATCAAGCCTTAGAGGCCGATGAAACCTATGTGCCGGCCCATAAGAACCTCGCTGACGCCCTGGAATCGGCTGGCTTTGATGAGGCTGCCCACGAGGCGTATGCTGCGGCCCTTCATCTTCGAGCCGATACCGGGACCAGAATTCGCGACGCTCTGGTGCTGCCGGTTATTCCTAACTCCAGAGATCACATTGCTGAAAGCCGGGGTCGGCTTGAAGAAAAACTGGATGCCTTAGCCGAGGATGACCTGAGCCTTGAAGACCCGCTTAGAGAGGTCGGCGCGACGAATTTTCTGCTCGCTTATCACGGCCTAGATGACAAAGCGATTCAGGAGAAAATTGCGCAAGTTTATCTTAAGGCCTGCCCCGCTTTGGCCTTTGAGGCACCCCATGCCAAAGACTGGATGGCAGGTCTGGAGGGGGGCGCGCCGCGCATTGGCTTTGTCTCCTCATTTTTTAATGAACACACCATCGCTAAGCTAAACCACGGCCTGATCAATGGTCTGCCGAAAGCCCGGTTCGATGTTAGTGTGTTTTCGTTCTCTGAAGTTCAGGATTCCTGGTCTGACAGATTTAAATCCGGCACACCTAATTATGTCCAATTGGAAAAGGAATTGGCGGCGGCGCAGAAGCAAATTGCTGATGCTGAGCTCGACATTCTTTATTACACCGATATTGGCATGGAGCCACAGACCTATTTCTTGAGCTTTGCCCGTCTGGCACCGGTGCAATGCGTCACTTGGGGGCATCCGGTTACAACGGGCATTCCCAATATGGATTATTTCGTTTCAGGCGCGTTAACGGAGCCGGAAAATTCAAGTGATGCCTATAGTGAGAAACTGCTGCGTCTGGATGGATTTTCGACCTGCGTTGCAAAACCGGAGGAGATCGCTGGCTTGCCGGATAAGGACTATTCTCCTGGTCAACGCATTGTCTGCCCGCAATCGCTTTTTAAGTATCACCCTGACTTCGACGCGATACTGGGCGGCATTTTACGTAGCCTGCCCGATGCTGAGATCCAGTTGATTGACGGCAGTCACCCGGCATGGTCGGCCCTGCTGCAAAAGCGCCTGATCAGGTCTCTCTCGGATGTCAGCGACCGCATTCAGATCTTGCCCCGGCTCAATCGGGAAGCCTTTGCGGAATTGTTGCGCGCGGCGGATGTTATTCTAGACACGCCTCATTTTTGCGGTGGCATGACAACCTACCAAGCCCTGGCCGCCGGCACGCCGGTGGTCACTTTGCCCGGCGACTATATGCGCGGTCGTTTGGGCCTGGGCCTCTACCGCCAAATGCAGATGACAGATTGCGTGGCCGAAGATGCCGCTGATTATGTCGAGATCACAAAGCGCCTATGCAGCGATGTTGCTTTTGCCAAGCGCGTGCGCGCGCAAATAACCGAAGGCCAAAGCAACATCTTCGACAACCGCGCTGCCATCGACCGCCACGCCAAGTTCTTTGAGAAAGTGATGTTTGAGGGCTAGGGTGATCTTAATTAGAAAAAAGTATTTCTTTAGTCGTCATTTGACATTCGCTTGAGCAAATTTTCATAAAAATATTCTTCTTCAATTCGGAAACCCGGTGGTATTCCGGTGCTAATAAATTTTAGATAGGCCAGCATGGCCACAATTTTGTCCGCGGTTGGGTTGAGACGAATGGCATCCCAAAGTTTGTACAAGGTGCCGCTTATCGAGCCGTCGAAACGGTGAGGCCCAAAAGTCCTCGGCCAAAAATTTAGGTAGCGAGAAATTTCGATCGCATGATTTCCATCCTCCTTGAGACGTAAGGATTCCAAAAACCAGTCTTCAGATTTAACCTGATCAAACAAAGTGCCGCTTTTGGCTGCTAATTCTTCAGGCAATTTAAGTGTGGTTGGACCTTTGGCAATGAGACGTAGATTGGTCGGGTGGAGCGTCGCTAAATATGGACTATGGGTGGCTGGATCGTCATAAGCCCAATATTGAAGTTCCCATTGAGCGTCGAGGGAACCGAAGCAGGCATTTTCATCGGTTCGGTGGTCATCTTCCTCACACCGATTTATAAATCTGTTATCAAGATAGATATAGCCAACGCGGCCGGCGATTTGCAGAAAGTTAAACCAATAGGTGATGACGTCATTGTGCATTTCGGTCATCGAATTTGTGTTGATGAATATATCAAATTCCAGATCTTCAAGAGCATCGCTGAATATTGTTGGTACAAAGACGAAGTCCCAATCATCTTTCAGCTTTGCGGTATCGGTAGCATCAGACAGGTATAATGTCTTTGCCTCGGGGAAGTTTGACTTGATGAAGAGATAAGCAAAGAACAATGAAAAGGGTAGGTCGACCAAATACAAAGTGGCTTTCGGGTTGAGTAATTTGGCCATCCGGGCTTGCGCGCCGTAACCGCTGCCCAGTTCAAGAATTCTGGTTGTGTTGTCTTCGCTGAGTTTTGTCTCTGATCGTATGGTTTGCCACAATTCAAAGAAACGAAGGAAATCCGGCGATAGGCGGCGACCGTTTATGTCGACAACATTATCAGGTTTGAAAAATTCGGCTTCCTGAACATATTCAGGAAAGGAAAATAGATCGATATTTTTCTGTTGGAGGTAGTCGATCATCCATTGAATATAGTCGTTAATACGCTGGGGGTCTGAGTAGGTCGTATAGACTGAAAAATGGATGAGTGACTGGACTTCACTGAGGGCATGGGCCGCCGAATCTGCTTGGCGAATTATGGTCACCAAATCTTTTTCATTTGCCCGCCACCACTCGTTCAACAGATAGCGATCAAAGTAGCCGGAATTTTGGCATTCCTTATAAACAGTCTCAAAAATTGTGCGTGCTTCCTGCAGCAACATTTTTACTTGTCTTCCTTATCCTTCAACTCGCTCGCCAAATTGACATAGGTCTCAACATTGCAAAAGCGTTCGATCAAATCGGTATACTCGGTATCTACCCGCGCCGTGGTGGTTTTTAGATTTTGCTCTGAGGTGAGGCTCGGCGTAACCGCAGTGCGCTCAACCAATTGCCCTTCGATACAAAGCGCATCCAGGCCGGTTCTAAGCAGGCAACTTGCCGCATCATCATAGGTCTCGACAATTGGCTCGTCCCGATCATTGAACGAGGTGTTGGTGAGGACTGGGCAATCGGTCAATTTCCCAAACGCTTCGATCAATTCGTAATATTTCTTGTTCTGGTCCGGGTTAACCGTTTGAACCCGGCACGAGCCATCGGCGTGGGTAACGACCGGAACTTTGTCGCGCTCGCCGTCGCGCACCGTGCCGGCAATGACCATAAAGGGGCTCTTGGCCGGTGACTGGAAGAAGTCCGGGATGTTGTCTTCGAGACAGGAGGGCGCGAAGGGGCGAAAGCCTTCACGGTGTTTAATCTCAGCATTGAGCCGGTTTTTCATATCGGCCGGGCGAGGATCGGCCAAGATGCTGCGGTTGCCGAGTGCGCGGGGGCCATATTCAGAGCCACCGGCGACGCGGCCGATAATTTTGCCATCGGCCAGGAGCTTGGCGATTTCTTCGGGCGAGGCATTTTGGCCCTTTAGTTTCCAGTTATCGAGCACGCCGGGCAGGGTTGCCGGATCATTCGGCACGCCGAGATAGGCGTCTGACATATGCTTTCGTTCCTGGCCACCATTGGCGTAATAACCGGACAATGCACAGCCGAGCGGCAGGCCTTCATCGGAGGCCGCCGGTTGGATGTAAATCTCATCAAAGGTGCCGCTCTCGATAAGCTTTTGATTGATGATGCAGTTGAGCGCCACACCGCCGGCGAGGCAGAGTTTTTTGACTTTGGTTTTTTTGCGGGCCAACCAAGCGAGATAGAGAATATCCTCTTCCAAAGTTTCCTGGGCTTGGCGGGCAAGGCTGACCCAGGGGTTGGCGATCAGTTCCTCGCTATCTTCGCCTTCAAAGGTCGGCACATCCGTCATGCCAAAAACTGTTTTGTCATGGTTGATGATGAAGTCATTGAAACGGTCAGGATCAACCTCAACCAAAGGTTCGAACGGGATTTGATCGCCATAACCCGCGAGGGCCATGGTTTGGCCGGCACCAAAGATGTCATAGCCAAGATGATTGGAGATTTTGTCATAAAAGAAGGATGAATTGACGAAATGATCGCGGCGTTGACCAAGCTTCTCACCGTTCTGATAGGTGTCGCCAAGATAGCCGATGCGGTCGATGATTTTTAAGTCTGAGCCCTGGCCATGATAAATGCCGGTGCCTCCCTCTGCGATTAAGACCGCAGCGTCTTCGAACGGTGAGGCAAAATAGGCGCTCGCGGCATGGGCATCGATATGATTGATCCAGCGGATTTTTTGCGGATCATATTTGATGCTTTGCTCGACCAGATAGCTCCAACGATGGTTGTCGTCATAGCGCGGCTGATGACGCTTTAGCGCATTGTCGTAGCCGAATTGAGAACCTTTTTCCGGCCAGGTCTCCATGTGTCGGTCGATGCAAATCAAATCAACATCGTCCAAGCTGTCGAGGCCCAGGCTTGCGAGACAATAGGCGATCGACATGAGCGGATAAGCAAAGGAATGTTTGCGCCGATTGAGCCGGGCTTCGGCGATAGCATGAATTTTAAGGGTGCCGCCTTGATCAGAGATAATGGCAGCGCCGGTATCATGGCTATAACATTTAAGGCCGAGAACAATCATAAGGCTACTATTGCGTTTCTGTCGCCAAACTCAAGACTATTGGCATGACTATTATTGTGTGAGACAAGACCATTATGAATACATCTAGTATAAATGCGCCGAATAAAATCATCGCCAATTGGCTTTTTGTCCTGTGTGGCATGGTTTTCTTTATGGTGATTTTGGGCGGCCTCACCCGGCTTACCCATTCGGGACTGTCGATGGTGGATTGGCGTCCGGTAACCGGCTGGCTGCCACCACTGAACCCTGGTGAATGGCAGGCGGTGTTTGAGCTTTATAAAGAATCGCCTGAATTTAAGAAGGTCAATTTTGATATGACCGTCGAGGATTTTAAATCTATCTTCTGGCTGGAATTTATTCATCGCTTATGGGGACGGGCGATGGGAGTTGTGTTTTTGTTGCCATTTATATTTTTCCTTTTCAAAGGCTGGGTCACGCGTCCCTTGGTTCCAAAATTGATATTCATATTCATCCTGGGCGGCCTGCAGGGCGTGCTTGGCTGGTATATGGTTAAAAGTGGCTTGATCGATAACCCCGATGTCAGCCAATACCGTCTCACCGCTCATTTTTCCGCTGCCGTCGTTATTTATGGATACATGTTTTGGGTTGCTTTATCGTTAATGAAAGCGCCTTTCGGAGCTGTTAGAAAAGCATCCAATGGATTGGTTGCGGCAACAGTGGTGACCACAATTTGGATATTTGTCACCATGATGTCGGGAGGTTTTGTCGCCGGCTTGGATGCCGGGCTGACCTATAACACTTATCCGCTGATGGATGGCGACATTGTGCCTGACGGTTTGTGGGCTATGTCGCCCTGGTATCTCAATTTATTTGAAAATATTACAACCGTTCAGTTTAACCATCGGATACTGGCACATTTGACAGTGCTTTGGGTGTTTGGCATTTGGTGGCTGGTTCGAAAAAGCGAACTGCCGATGTCGACACGAAAAACATTCCACGCTTTGATGGTGATGGTTTGGCTTCAAATTGCCTTAGGCATCACAACATTGCTGATGGCTGTGCCGGTCTCCTTTGCGTCATTGCATCAGGCTGGCTCGCTGGTGGTGTTCACTTTTGCCCTTTGGGCAACACATAGTTTGATTGGTCGCGCCTACAATTAAATGGTCGCGCCTACAATTAAATATTTTTGAATTTGCTACCCAGGCGCGGATAACTCAAATATTTGGGAGGTTAGTGTCTAAATGGATAGAACAATTTCCTGCATTACATTCGATTGCGAGAACAAGGTACGATAAAAATTATTATTGCAAAATACCTGGTCGCCTCAGCAAAACAAAATGATCTCTTGAGAAAAATAGAGCCAAAACAATAGTGTTCTTTGCATCTAAGGGTATTTTTTTATATATATTTAAAGAGTTACTCTGTAAAATCTGATGCGAACAGTGAATCGGCAGAATAGTATTAGTTGAAAAGCTGAATTGGAGAATAAGTTAATGTCGAATGATGACGACAAATTTCGCCTCGTAACGAGAAGCGATTTTGATGGTTTGGTTTGTGCTGTGTTGTTGCGCGAGTTGGATGTGATTAATGAAATTAAATTTGTCCATCCGAAGGATGTGCAAGACGGCTTGGTGCTGTTGGATGACAGCGACATAACCGCCAACCTTCCTTTTGACGATCGGGTACAGCGCGCTTTTGATCATCATCACAGTGAATCTATTCGACTTGAAGAAATGCCGGCGAATTATGTGAACCTGCCCGCGGCGCCTTCGGCGGCCCGAGTTATCTATGATTATTATGGCGGCAAGGAAGCTTTTCCGCGCATTGATACAGAACTTATGGAAGCGGTCGATAAGGGCGATTCAGCACAATTTACCATGGATGAAGTCATGTCACCGACCAATTGGTCGATGCTTAATTTCGTTATGGATTCCCGAACCGGTCTAGGACGCTTTAAAGAATTTCGTATATCAAATTACGACCTAATGATGGCTCTGATCGAATACTGCCGGGACCACACAATCGAGGAGATATTGGATCTTGCTGATGTCAAAGAACGTATTGAGCTTTATATGGATCATAAAGATCAGTTCGTAGAGCAAATCAGGCGCTGTTCGACTATGCATGACAATTTAGTGGTCTTGGATTTGCGAAATGAGGAGACAATCTACGCCGGTAATCGCTTTATGATATATGGGCTCTATCCAGAGACAAATATTTCAATCCATGCAATCTGGGGCTTGAATAAGCTCAACACGGTATTTGCCGTTGGAAAATCTATTTTCAACAAAACTTCACGGACCAATATTGGCGAACTTGTCTTGAAATATGGCGGTGGTGGTCATGAAGCAGCGGGAACCTGTCAGGTTGACAATGATGATTCCGAGCGCATATTGAACGAACTGACGGCTCAAATAACGACGGATGGCTAAGTGACATCGTTGTACGTAGAGGAAAAGACGAACTAAGTGAATAGAAAATGGATACCGCGCCCGCTGGCAATTATGCTGGTTGTTGTCGCGCTTTTTGCTGGCCTTTCGAACACCTTGACGGGATGTTCAGGTGGCACGCCGATGGCGCGGGTTTTTGGCGGCTTTAGCTCGCCCTTTGCACCAAACCAGGAAAATACGCCGGACTTTCAAAGATTTAAGAATATTTATGGTAAAATTGCTGCGAATGATGGCTTTAGGGTCACCCAATTGCGCCATTTTTCCGACGCTTATCATCGCGTGCGGGCTGAGTATGTGCATCAAATCGATGATACCACGCTAATCAATGCTGCAATTGAGGGTGTGGAGAAAGTCGAGGGAACGCCTGGGGCTATTCCATCCGCCAAAGTTATTGAAGCAGCTCTCGATTCAATGATCACATCACTCGATCCACATTCAAGTTACATGAACCCACAGGAATATCGTGACTCTCAAGTCACAACCAGTGGTGAGTTCGGCGGATTGGGTATCGAGATTAAAATGACCGACGGCCTGATCGAGATCATATCACCGATGGTGGATACACCCGCTTATCGCGCCGGTCTTAAGCCGGGTGATTTAATCACTCATGTCGAACGCGATTCCATTAAGCTAATGAGCCTCGGCGACGCTGTCCATCGATTGCGCGGTAAGCCCGGCAGTGATGTTAAGATCACCATTTTACGGGAAGGCGTTGGGAGCTTTCCTGTCACCGTAACCCGGGCGATTATTCGGGTTAAGCCGGTTAAATGGCGTGTGGAGGGCAATATTGGCGTCGTCCAGGTCACGCATTTCAACTTGCGTTCAACAGGTGCACTGGAAGACGCGGTCGATAATATCCGGGCACAGTTGGGCTCTAATCTGAAAGGGCTGGTGCTTGATCTGCGCAATAACCCGGGTGGATTGCTCAATCAATCTGTTGCCATTGCGGATGCTTTTTTAAATCACGGCAAGATTGTCTCGGTGCGGGATCGTGCCGGTGAAGTTCGAGGCTTTGACGCGCATCTAGGCGACATAACGGGCGGCTTGCCGATCGTTGTGCTCATCAACCGAGGGTCAGCCTCGGCGTCTGAAATTGTCGCTGGTGCGCTGCAAGATCACCGCCGGGCAACCGTGATGGGTGTTAGGTCGTTTGGTAAAGGCTCTGTCCAGACGATTGCGCCACTTGATTGGGATGGCGCGCTTAGATTGACGACCGCACTTTATTATCTGCCTTCTGGGCGGACGATCCAAGGATCGGGCGTAGATCCGGATATGACTGTTATCGGCAACAAAGGCAGTGAGGGCAAACGTGAAGCTGATTTGCCGAATGCTTTGAAAACCTCCGGCCAGGCGGGCGAAGTAATAGCGCATCGTCAGTTGCAAGTAGATCGCTGTCCGGTTGCGGGAGCTGAAAAGAAAGATAAGCTGCTTGGTTGCGCCGTCATGTTCTTGAAATCGGGCTCGCAGGAAAACTTCATCGCGCTCATTAACGCGCGAAAAAATCTATAATCCTTTATGCTTGAGCTTTATCACAGCGGACTGACGACGTGTTCCAAGCAAATTCGCCTGGTTTTGCGTGAGAAAGGGCTTGATTACGAAAGTCGCTATATTGAGCTGTGGAACTACGAAAATCTCAATAAAGATTATTTAAAAATAAACGAGATCGGTGTGGTGCCGACTTTGGTTCATGATGGTGTCCCGATCCGCAATTCTTTTGTCATCGCTGAATATATTGAAGATGTTTTTCCGGAGCCGAGCCTGCTGCCGTCGACAGCTTTGATGCGGGCCAAGATGCGGCTTTGGACGTGGAGCGCTGACGATATCCATCTATCCGCGACGGCGGTAACCTATAACGCTAATTTGCAAGGTATGGTCAACGAGCTGAGCCTCGAAGATAAGCTCGTCATGCTTGACGCAACGCCGGTGCCGGACCGTCGTGCCCGTTGGCAAAAGCTTGCCGATGGCGGGATTGATCACTTGGAGCTGGATACAGCGCTGGCCAAAATTAAATGGGGGCTTGAGCGGTTTGATGAAGCGCTCGAAGAAGGGCCTTGGGTCTGCGCTGATGAGTATTCGCTGGGTGATATCATGATGCTGAGCATTGTTCACCGCACGCGCGAACTGGCGCCAGAAATCGTCAGCGAGGCTGTGTGTCCGCGGGTTGTTGCGTGGCGGGAACGCATGATGGCAAGGCCCGCTGTCGAGTGGGTCTATACCCCCGGCACCGAAGAGACACCGAAGCGTCCAGCGGGCAAATCGATCTCCGGGATCAAATAATCTCCGACTAAATTCCAGCCCGTGGAATTCTGGTTGGAAGTGTTTGCAGTTTGGCTTTTTTTTTAAGAAGCTAAACAAGTTAACTAATTTGGAGGATCCCGTGGCCGAAATGAAAGGCGCTGAAGCGCTCACCCAATCTATCAAGCAGTACGGTGTTGATACAATTTTTACTGTACCAGGTGTGCAGCTCGATGAATTATTCGATGTCCTCTACGATTATCAGAACGACTTTAACATTCTGCATTGCCGCCACGAGCAAGCGACTGCCTATATGGCTTTCGGCTATGCACAGTCCTCCGGTAAGGTTGGGACCAATCTAGTCGTCCCTGGCCCAGGAATTTTAAATGCAGGTGCGGGCCTCTGTACCGCACACGCCTGTAGCGCGCCTGTGCTTTGTATTGCCGGACAAATTCCTTCAAAATTTATCGGCAAAGGTGTTGGACTTCTTCATGAGTTAGATGATCAACCAGGTGCGATGGCATCAGTGACCAAATGGCAGGGCCGCGCCGAAACACCGGGGGAGACGCCAGGCGTTATTCGCGAAGCCTTCAAACAATTAAATACTGGACGAAGACAGCCGGTGCTATTTGAGATGGCTCCGGATATTATGGGTCAGAAGGGTGAGGTCGAATTGCTGGATCCGATCACTGACTTTTCAGATCAGGAGATTGAGCCGGATCCGGATTTGCTCGAACAAGCAGCAGCGCTTTTAGGTAATGCGGAAAACCCCGCGATCTTTACCGGCGGTGGTGCCTTTGGCGCGGAGGAAGCTCTGTTGGCTTTGGCAGAAGAGATCCAGGCGCCGGTGGTTATGTCGCAGAACGGACAGGGAGCTGTCGATCAACGTCATTATCTCGGCCAAAACCAGATGGTCGGCCTAGAGATGTGGGATGATATTGATGTCGTGTTGGCCGTTGGCACGCGCTTTCAGCCGCCTCAGATGATGTGGGGTGATCATGGCGATAAAAAGCTGATCCGCATTGATACCGATCCACGTCGGGCCAATGATCCCTGGAAAGCGGATATACATATTACCGCGACAGCTAAGAAATCTCTGGCAGGGCTTTATGATCGAGCCGCGCGTCATAACCGCAAGCGCGAGCCACGCAAAGATGAGTTGAATATTCTCAAGCAGGCGGCGACCGAAAAGATCAATCAGGGACAGCCGCAAGCAGGATTTGGTCAGGTCATCAGAAATGTCTTACCGGAAGACGGCATCGCTTGTTTTGGCGTGACTCAAATGGGCTTCTATTCCTGGTTTGGTTTTCCAACCTATCATCCACGCTCTAACATTCAGCCGGGTTATCAAGGCACACTGGGCTATTCGTTCCCAACTGGCTTGGGCGCTCAGGTCGCTAACCCGGGCAAGAAGGTTGTCGCTGTCACCGGCGATGGCGGCTTCATGTTCAACGTTCAGGAAATGGCGACAGCCGTGCTGCATAATATCCCGCTGGTGACGATCTTGTTTAACGACAACACCTTCGGCAATGTGAAGCGCAATCAAAAAAACGATTATAACGAACGCTATATCGCCTGCGATCTGCACAATCCTGATTTCATGAAACTCGCGGAAAGCTTTGGCATGATGGGCCTCAGGGTCGATAGTGCAGAAGGTCTGCAAGGCGCGATGGAAAAGGCTTTTGCCGAAGATGGGCCTGTGTTGATCGAAGTTGAAGTTGGCCCCATGGAAGGCCTCTGGCCGCTCATGCCACTCAAGCGCGCCAAAGATTAATGTGCCAAGGGCCAAATGTCCGTTTTTAAAAGCCTCCCAGGCAATGTCCAAGGGATGGTCTTTATGTTGGCCTCCTCGGTTTTTGCGGCTGGCATGCATGTGACAGTGAAGTATGTTGCCCTTGAAATCCATCCTTTCGAGATATTTTTTCTGCGCCAATCCATCGCTTTGGTCCTCTTGGCACCAATATTCTTAAATATCGGCTTTGCCGCGCTTAAAACCGAAAGGCTCGGCATGCATTTTATGCGGGGCGTATTTATGACGGCGGGCGGCATGGCATGGTTTTGGGCGATTAGTCTGGTTCCGCTCGCCAAGGTAACGGCGCTCAATTTATCAGCCGTTCTATTTACGGTTTTAGCCGCGATTATATTTTTGAAAGAAGCCTCAGAGTGGAAGCGCTGGGCGGCGTTGATATTTGGTTTTATCGGCGTGATTGTCATTGTCCGCCCTGGCTACGAAATAATTTCCTTTGGTGTCATTCTGGTAATCGTGACCCGGCTTTTTCCGGCGGGTGCCAGGGTTCTATCGAAAGTCCTTTCTCGCACAGAGCGTACGCCGACGATTGTCGTCTATGGTGCCGTTGCGATGTCGGTGCTTTCATTTATACCGGCGATGATGGTTTGGATAACCCCGAATTTAGAGCAGTTTTTTTACATTATTCTTGTTTCGATTGGTGGAACTTTGTCCCAACTGTCTATGGTTACAGCCTATAAAGTCGGCGATATCGGTGCCGTCGAGCCATTCCATTTTGTGCGTTTGATATGGGCAGCGCTGTTTGGGTTCATATTGTTTGGTGAAATTCCGTCAATCTGGGTCTGGATTGGGGCTTCAATGATCATTGCGGCGGTCACTTATCTGGCACAGGGTGAGGCCCGCAAGAAAAACCCTGAAGCTGAGCAGCCGGGGGCAACGACCACTTGATTAAGCATTGAAGCTCGGCTGAAAATTTGGCAAAAGACTGCACGAATATCACAATTGAAAAACAAGACTTTCAGAGGAATATAGAAATGCGCGTAATATCTTATAGTCATAATGGCTCGGAAGGCCTGGGCGTCATGGTCGATGACAAAGGCTTTGTTGCTTTATCCAGTGCGGCTCCCGAATTGCCCACCACCATGATGGGTCTTTTAAATACCGATGACTGGCAGGCAAAGGCGGCTGCGGCTGTCGAAGGCAAGTCGGCTGACCTCTCAATTGATGATGTTCAGCTCCTGCCGCTGGTTTCAGACACGCCGGTTATCTGGTGCGTTGGGGTGAACTATAAAGAACACCAAGACGAGACGGGCAGGGGCGCACAAGAAGAGCCGATGTTCTTCATCCGCACCAATCACGGCCTGATCGGTGCTTATGATCCGATTATCCGGCCAAATGTTTCAGATATGCTCGATTTCGAAGGTGAGCTTGCCGTTATTATCGGTAAAGGTGGCCGTCATATCTCCAAAGAGAAGGCGCATGAACATATTGCCGGCTATTCGATTTTCAATGATGGCACGATCCGCGACTGGCAGCGTCACACGATCCAGTTTTGCCCGGGTAAAAACTTCGAAGGCACCGGACCTTTCGGCCCTTGGATGATGACACCGGATGAGTTTGGTGATCCGTATGCTCAGGAATTAACGACGCGCCTCAACGGTGAGACTGTCCAGCACACCAGCATCGCCGATATGGATCATAAGATCGATAAGCAGATCGAATATCTCTCAACCGTTCATACCCTGCGCCCCGGCGATGTGATCTCCACCGGTACACCAGGCGGTGTTGGTTCCCGCCGTGAACCCCCACTTTGGATGAAGCCCGGTGATACGGTTTCCGTTGAGGTTACTGGTCTCGGTATTATTGAAAATAAGATCGAACAGGAAAGCTAGTTTCGGTTTTAAAGTACCCCCCACCCCAACCCTCCCCCTCAAGGGGGGAGGGGGTAGGATTCAATATCTTGCAACAGTAGCCCCTGAGGGGGAGGGTTGGGGTGGGGGGTACTCTAAAAAATCACCATAGAGTTACCAAACGGTATCTTGACGGGCTTGATTTAGGTCCATAGCTTAAGCCTCCCGTTATTACCCGTCATTAAATGAGGACCGTGTGTTCATATGTCTGACGCCCAAATATCTCTCCACGCATCTGTACCTTCGATAGACAGCATCTTGCGCTTGGACACAGCTGCGGTTTTAGTTGAGCAATATGGCCGGAGCCTGGTGACCGAAGGGGTGCGCCAAGTTATTGCTGATATTCGCAGTCAAATCACTGAGCTTGGTGAAAAGGCGCTACCACTCTTGGCAGAGAGCGCTGTGGTGGCCCAGGTGGCGCGCTATGTTGAAGATGCCAGCGCGCCGTCTTTGCGCGCCGTCTATAATCTTACCGGCACGGTTTTGCATACCAATCTCGGCCGCGCCGTCATGGCAAAGGAAGCCATCGACGCCATGGTCAAAGTCGCCACCGGAGCCTCAAATCTTGAATACGATATCGAGAGCGGCAAACGCGGTGACCGGGATAGTCATCTGGATGATCTACTCTGTAAGCTTACCGGCGCAGAGGCCGCGACAGTGGTTAACAACAACGCGGCGGCTGTGTTGCTGGTCTTGAACACCTTGGGCCAACGCAAAGAAGTGCCGGTCTCCCGGGGCGAACTCATCGAGATCGGTGGGGCGTTTCGGATCCCGGACATTATGAAGCGTGCCGGCTGCAAGCTGGTTGAGATCGGCACCACCAATCGCACCCACCTTAAAGACTATGCCGAGGCGATCAGCGCCAAGACGGCATGTCTGATGAAAGTGCATACCAGCAATTACACGGTGCAGGGCTTTACCAAAGAGGTGACAGCGAAAGAGATGTCGGAGCTCGCGCGCTCCCGCAATCTGCCGGTCATTGAAGATCTCGGCAGCGGCACGCTAATCGATCTCTCAAAATTTGGCTTGCCGCATGAGCCCACGGCCCAAGAAGCCATCAATAGCGGCGTCGATGTTGTGACCTTCAGTGGCGATAAACTGTTGGGCGGCCCGCAAGCAGGCTTGATTGTCGGGCGCAAAGATCTCATCGCGAAGATTAAGAAAAACCCGATGAAGCGCGCCATGCGCTTGGATAAAGTCACAATCGCTGCCCTGACCGCAACGTTGCAGCTTTACCTCGACCCGGACACAGTAGCGATGCGGGTGCCGACCATCCGGCTGTTATCTCGCTCAAAGGAAGACATCCAAGCGGTTGCCGAGCACATAGCAGCACCGTTGCGACAGGCCTTGGGCGAAGACATTTATGTTAAGCAGATCAACTGTCAGAGTCAGATCGGCAGCGGTTCTTTGCCGGTGGAACGTCTCGACAGCATCGCACTTTCGATCGCACCTCAGAAGGGCAAGCCCGGCGGCAAACTCAAGAAATATGCCGAAGCTTTTCGAGCATTGCCGACACCCGTTATTGGCCGCATTCAAGATGATGCTTTTTTGTTGGATTTGCGCTGCCTTGAAGATGTTGGTGGCTTCTTGGCCCAGCTGGATGATCTGAAGCTATGATTATTGCGACAGCCGGTCACATTGACCACGGCAAAACCTCCCTGGTTCAGGCGATCACCGGCGTCGATACCGACCGCTTGCCGGAAGAGAAAAAGCGCGGCATGTCGATCGATCTCGGCTTTGCCTATCAACCGATAGAAAACGGTAAGACGCTGGGCTTCGTTGATGTGCCGGGCCACGAAAAATTCATTCGCAACATGCTGGCTGGCGTTACCGGTATTGATTACGCCATGCTGATCATTGCCGCTGATGACGGGCCGATGCCGCAAACTGTTGAGCATTTGGCGATCCTTGATCTGCTAGGTGTCTCCGAGGGCATTGTCGCGCTGACCAAGATTGACCGGGTCGATGCCGAGAGATTGAAAGTGGTCGAAGAAGAGATCAGCCAAGCTTTGGCGGGCACCTGCTTGGAAGGTGCTGACATTCTACCGGTCTCGGCCATCACCGGCGACGGCGTCCAGGACGTGCGTGACCATTTGGAAGCCATGTCGGAACTGTTGGGTGACCGCACTGTAGAAGGCAATTTCCGGCTCGCCATTGATCGCTGCTTTACTGTGCCGGGCGCGGGGCTTGTCGTTACCGGCGGGGTGTTCTCTGGCCAGGTAACCGTCGGTGATCAGCTTATCTTGTCACCGCAAGGCACCCGGGTGCGCGTCCGCGGCATTCATGCGCAAAACAAAGAATCTGAGACCGGTGTGGTCGGCCAACGCTGCGCGGTTAACATTACCGGCGGTGATCTCAACAAAGCAGATGTCCATCGAGGCGGCTGGTTGCTCGCCGAGGAAGTCCATGATCCGGTGCCGCGTTTCGATGCGCGTATCCGAGTGCTGCCTAGCGAAAGCCGGCCGCTCAAACATTGGACGCCGGTCCATGTCCATTTAGGCGCCGCGGAAGTGCCGGGCCGGATCGCTGTCTTAGAAGGTAAGTCGATTGAGCCGGGCGAGAGCGGTTTGGTGCAAGTTGTGCTGGATCGCCGCATTGGCGCGCTTCGGGGGGATGGCTTTATCATTCGCGATCAACCGGCGCAGCATACCATTGCAGGTGGCCGCATTCTGGATCCCTTTGGACCGGCCCGGGGACGTGCTAAGCCTGAACGCATCGCCTTTCTGGAAGCGATGTCTGCCGATGAGGCAGAGGACGCATTGGCGCAGTTATTGGAACAATCGCCCATCGGTGTCGATCTTATTCATTTTGCCACCGCGTGGAATTTAACACCAGATGATCAAGCTGCCCTTTGGGACATTGTTGAGATGATCAAAGTCGGTGCGGAGGCCAAAGCGGTGGGACTGTCACCTGCGCATTTCGACGCCATCGGCTCGACCACCATCACCGTGATGCAGGACTGGCACGGTAAAAATCCAGATAAGCCGGGCCCCGGTGTTGATGCGCTTCGCCGCATGCTGCCAAATCGTGTGCCCTTACCGGTGTTTGAAGGCGTGCTGGAAAGCCTGGTCACGGATAAAAAAATCATCCATCTCGGTGCCAGCTATTGCCTGCCGGGATTCGAGCCCAAACTTGCTGGCAAAGATGATGCCATGTGGAAGCGGGTCCTGCCGATTTTGGAAAACGGCTACACCAAGCCGCCCGTGGTTCATGCGCTTTCGGAAGAGCTTTCGCTTGATCCCCGCACACTCGAGAAATTTCTCATTCAATCAGCTAAGCTTGGTTTGGTTTGCCAGGTTGCGAAAAACAGATTTTTGTTACCGGAAGCGGTCCTGGAGCTAGGTGATATGGTTGAGGCGCTCGGTGCGAATGAGCGGGAGTTTGGTGTGAAAGAGTTTCGCGACCGCAGCGGCATTGGCCGCAATCTGGCGATTGAGATTTTGGAGTTTTTCGATAAATCCGGCTTTACCTGGCGCAGCGGCGATGTCCGTAAAGTCCTCAAACCTGTCGCAGAGGTTTTTGGCGCACTGGCCGAGTAACCCTTTGAAAGGGGACGTATCATGACAGCTTTAACAACAGCCCTGATCTATGTCGGCGCGGCCCTCGCCGAAATCGCTGGTAGCTTCGCTTTTTAGGTCTGGCTACGGCAGGATAAATCCGCCCTCTGGCTCATCCCCGGCATCATCTCTCTCATCATCTTTGCAGCGCTGCTCACCCGCATCGATACCGCCTTTGCCGGGCGCGCCTATGCGGCGTATGGCGGCGTTTATATCGTCTCATCTCTCATGTGGCTCTGGCGTATCGAAGGCCTCCGCCCCGATCGCTGGGACATGATAGGCGGTGCGATTTGTCTCATTGGTGCGGCAGTTATTCTCTTTGGGCCAAGGGGTGCGGTTGCTTAAAAAAAGTATTCGTCATACCCGGACTTGATCCGGGTATCCATCTTAACAACTCTTATCCACGGTAGAATAAAACACCACAGAGGACACAGAGATCACAGAGAAAGTTGGTGCTATACGGAAACCCAGTGTTTACCGTACCCCTGAAAATGTCTGCTCTAACCACGAAAGTAGACAAAATCTAAATTGAATCAAAGAGTCCGCCAATGACCCATAGCGGACATAGTCAAAATTATGCAAAAGGGTCATCTTGAGATGTTTTGAATTGATATTACTATCGCTACAACGATTAATCCGACACCCATAAAAATATTGAATAGGCGGAGACGAGCCGGTGTTTGGAAAATCTTGAATGCTTTTTCACCGACAAATGCCCAGCTTCCAATGCTGACGTAGCAGATCGTAAAATAGAGGCCAGAAAACAAAAAAAGCGTTGAGTAAGAGTCAGCCGCATTAAATGCAACAATTCCGGCAAGGCATGCTGCCCACGCCTTCGGATTTAACCATTGCAGCAAAAACCCCTGCAAGAACGTTGGTGCTGCATCATCTATAAGTTCGATTTGAGAACTCGATGTGGCAATTTTGTATCCCATAAAAAAGATAATTGCTGCGCCTACGTAATTCGTGCCATTGAGTAGAGGTGAAAATCGAACAGCGAGTTCGCCCAATCCCAGACCTACTAACATCAGCAACAGTGTAAACCCGATTGTCGCACCCGATACGAATGGAATTGCTTCTCTCAGGCCACGATTCACTCCTATTGCCAAGGTTATCAGATTGACCGGGCCTGGAGACACGGACATCGCTAAGGAAAATGCACACATAGCAATTATTGAGGACATGTTATCACCTGTATTAAAATCAACTAAACTTGACACTGTGTCTAGTGACGGCGAACTAATTGCATGATACTTTACACCGTGTCAAGTTAAAACATTAAAACACGAGCTCGAATTCTAGATGCAGCCCGGAAGCAGCTTGAGGCATGTAAGGGTGGCGAGGTCAGAATGACCGATATTGTCAAAACTGCCGGGATTAGTCGCCAGGCAGTTTATCTGCACTTCCCTACTCGGGCCGAATTGCTTATCGCAACAGCCCAGCATTTGGATGAGATTGAAAATGTTGATGCCAGGCTAGAGCCCCGTCGAACAGCGGCCAAAATAATTTGATAGGCCCGCGCATGACGGTGTGGTTTTGTATAGATATAAAATAAATTTCGTCATACCCAGACTCTATCCGGGTATCCACCTTTGTTTGCTCTAAATTCCGGCCTTCGCCAGAATGACGAAGCTAGACTTTCAACGGCGCTGCGTACTTCCCTGATCCCCGCTGAGGCATCTTGCCCATGGCGAAGCTTTGCATATGGCACGCCCGGGTAATGACGACAGCTTTCCAGAGCACACCACCGGCAATGGTCAGGAAGCCGGCGATGTCGGCGACCCAGATGGGGGCATTGTCGTTGAGGAACAATGTGCCGAACAATACCAAAGGCAGGACGTGTCCAATGACGTGCAGCTTCGGCGTAATCAAATTTAAGATACGGCGATCGATTGGGCCAATCCCCCAGGCTTTGGCATTGTCGTTATAACGCCGCCAGAGATAAGCGTTCAGCACGATAAGGAAAATGGCAAGTGGTGGGATCGGTAGGGTATCGGGAAGCTGATCGCCCCATTTGGAGAAAATTATGGTCAACAGCGCGATGCCTTCCAAGAGGCCAGTGGCAACCAGCATTATTGGCATTTGAGCGACGCGCCAGGACGGAATGCCTTTACCGGCATGGAGAATGCGGCCCTGGCAATAGAGGAACAGCGCCGCGCCCAAGGCGGTGGTGGCGTGAAAAAGCGGGCTCGGCTGCAATATATCTGCAGCGACCGAGAGATAGAACAAGCCAACCGCATATATTTCCCGCGACATCCAGGACGTATGAGGGCGCAGGATGGCAAAGGGCGCCCGCAGCTTGCGACCGATCTTGAGCCAGACAAAAAACAAGCCGACAGCCAAAATGACACCGGCGCCGATATTGATGTTGATCAGGGCGTGGGAGTCAAAGGTGACAAAGAAGCTCAACAGATACGCCATCACGACCGTACCGGAGCCAATGCCGCCCATGATGAAGTTCATCGCGGCCCGCATATCCCAAAAGAGCTGCCGCTTTCCAACCAAAGCATGTTCGAGATCGAGCATTTCCTCATCGTCGTGTTCATCATCGGTCGTCGTGCGGGCAGGGACAGCAGGGGTTTCGATTAAATATTTAATCTGCGGATCATTACCGAGCTCTTCGTGCATCTGAAAGAAGTCGCGGGACGCGGTCAATTTAGAGACTTGGCTATCCGGATCATTAAAATCACCGAACTTGATGGCTTGAGAAATACAAGACGATGCACAAGCCGGTGTGGCGAGCGGATCATCACCTGGCCGTAAGCCAGCCTCTAAGCCGTCATCGACGCGGTCGATACAGAAGGTGCATTTTTGTGCAACGCCGACACGCTCGTCATGGGCGACATAAGCTTCTTGCGCAGTCTCGACACCAAAATACCACGGCTTGTCATGGACGATGGTGCGCGCCTGATAAGGGCAGGCGACGGCACATGACGCACAGCCAATGCAGAGATCATAATCCATGGTGACGAGACCATCTTCGCGCTGCTTGGTCGCACCTGTCGGGCAAACCGGGACGCAGGACGGCTCGGCACAATGCTGGCAGCCGACGACCATAAACACACGCTCGACATCAGGATACTTACCGGTCTCAACGTCCAAGACTTTGCGCCATTGCACGCCGGGCACCGTATCATTGGCATGTTTGCAGGCCACCGTGCAGGTTTGGCAGCCGACACAGCGGTTTACGTCGATGGTCATGCCCCATCGTTTGTTTATCTCATTCATGCTGGTGCCGCACTTTCAACGCGTTTTTCATTGCGTCTCGGACCATCGGTCTTGGTGATCTTCACCCGCGCCAGATCCGAACCACTGCCGGTCGAATCCGTGAGCGACAATGAGAGCGACGTCAGCGAGTTCAAGCTCGGAAGTTTAAGGTCTTTGGCAAACGGCGTCTTCCAATGATCAAACTGGCCAATCATCACGCAGACATCGGGACGTACACCTTCACGCAAAACCGCGTAGCCTTTGGTTACGCCGGTGATGCTTTCGATCTGCACCGGATCGCCTTCCGCCAAGCCCATTTCTTTAGCCTTGCCGCGGTTGATCAAAACACCTTTGTGGCCAGTGACATTTTGCGCCACCTCATTGATCAAAGGGATGCCGACATTGAGGCCCCAGGAATATTGCATGCTGCGCGAGGTGACGGCCCAAAATGGATAGTCATCCGGGTCGCCGCCTTCTTCTTTAACGTGGTCGGTCCAGACATCGGGGAAGGGGGCGTATTTCGGTAGTGGCTCATATTCTTCCAGCTGCTTGTCCCACCACTCAATGCCGACTTCGTGCATGCGGCGGGCCAGTTGGGTGCCGTGGCGCAGGATGCGCTCCTGATAGGGCAACTCAAACCTGATCTTGTTCTTTTTGAGATGCGGGTAGAGATACCAGTTTTTAGTCGAATAGGGCTTCAACATATAGCCGTTTTCTTTGAACCAATCGAGATCATGCACCTCTTCGCCATCGGACATCTTATGGCTGGCGGCTTTGGCTGTCGCATTCCACACTTCTTCATTGCTGTGCTTGACGCTTTCATCCAGCGAATAGTCAAAATCATCAGTTGCCAGACGTTGCCCGGCGGCGCCGCGGTTGATGGCATTGTTGTATTTCTCAAGCACACCGGAGCGGGCGGCAAGCTCGGTTGCGATATCGGTCATGTCCATATAATCGACCGTCTTATCGCAGGCCGGCTGGCGGATCGCCCAGCCTTCATGGGCCCAAAGCTGCTCGACAAATTTTGCGCTACCAATTTGAATAAGCTGTGTGCTTTCGAGATCGGTCGCTTCCGGTAGCAAGATGTCGGCGAAGTGGTTGGTCTCATCCGGCGTATAGGCGAAGGAAACGGTAAAGGGGAACTCTGCCACCCGTTCGGCGACTTCAGGCGCGTTCCACGACGAGATCGCTGGGTTGGTGCGGTAACAGAACCAGATGTCGGGTTTGGTTACCTTGGGCCAATTATCCGGTGCTTTTTTCTGAAACAACCACGGTAGATGCGCCGGTCCCAGAGCCGGAGACCATGCTGAGTTCGCCGCCAGCGGCACTAAAGTCTGGTAGGCATTGCGAATGCTGGGGCTTTTCTGCCAGCCTTCTTTGGTTGTCTCGTTAAACGGAAATTCCATAAAGCCGTCCGGGCCGCCGACCGCTGATTTCTGGCGACTATCGGCTGGACGGTTGAGTTTGACGTTGGAGCCGACCATGCCGCCGGGTACCTCAAGCGCACCGACGAGGGTCAGCAGCATCGTCCTGGCCCAGCAGCAATTATAGCCACCCCAGCCATTGTTGACGGTTTTGCCCAGCAATACAGCGACCGGGCGGAACGGCATCTCTTCGCCTTCGACTTCGATGGTTTGACCAATGCAGGCATTGGCGAGGAATTCATCGGCGACGGTGCGAATGCGTTCTGCCGGCACATCGCTTTGCTCTTCTGCCCATTCCGGCGTGTATTCCTTCATGTGATCCAAGAGCTGCTGGAAGGAGGTTTTGACCTCAATATTATCGTGGGTCCAGCGATCTTCATCGGCACCGATCTCGATGCCGGAGACGGTAAAGCTGCCTTCCATACCGGGCGTTTGGATATCGCTATCAAACGGCTTGGCGGTATTGTCGGCGAGATCGAAGATCAGCGGCTTCTCGGTCGCAGGATCGCGCATCCAATAGCCATTGGGGCCAATCAAATAAGGCGAGTTGCTGTCTTGCTCGAGCCGCTCAACGTCGCAAACTTCCCGCCAATCGCGCTCGATAATAATGCGGTGGATGACACCATAGAGAAATGCAGCGTCGGTCTTGGGCTTGATCGGGATCCATTCAGCCGCCACACCACCGGTGACAGACTGGTGAGGCTCAACCTGGACGCGTTTCATGCCGCGCACTCGGGCATCCGCATGGCGCCAGATACCCGCAACACCGGCGGCGGCATCGCCATTGTGGCCGCAGGAAAGAATGTAATTCACATGCGGGCTATCGACCGCAACAATAAACGCACGGTGCCAGAGCTCGCCGTAGAGATGTTCGGAGTGATAGCACTTCACACCCTGGCCGGAGCCAAAGCCCAAATCTATTTTGCCAATGGCTGCGAGCAAGGCCGGGAAGCTGCCCATATATTGGGTCGGCGTGCCGCCGCCGCCGAAGCTTGCGGCAATGCGGGGATAGCCGGACTCGTCGAGCAAATTGGTCTCGAAAATGTCTTTCATTTTGCCAGCTACCGTATCCAAGGCTTCGTCCCAAGAGATCGGCACAAAGCCCGGATCTTCGTCGCGGGATTTTATCGGGTTGGTTCGTTTCATCGGCGATTTAATGCGATGCGGGCTATAGGTTTTTTGGATCAGTCCATAGGCTTTGACGCAGACACGCCCGCCGCCGGGATGCTCGTCCTGAATTTCATAATTCGATTCCATCCGGGTCGCGATGCCGTCCTCGACTTCGACTTTCATAAGGTCGGGCCCGGCGACACATTGATAGCAAAACGTCGCGACGGATTTCTTGTCAGAATTCTTGCTGGACTGATCCATTAGACCGGTTATCCCTTGTTATAGCGCCTCAATTTTAGCGCGCTTGGCCTCAAGGCGCTCGAAGGTTTTGACTTTATCAACAACAAAGCGATTGTGCGCGCCTTTGCCAACATCTTCCAGAGAATCTTTGACATGTGCCGACATTAAGATGGCGCGGCCGTTCACTTCTTCAACCGTAATGGTGACCTCGACCGTGTCGCCTTCAACTGTGGCCCCAATATGATCGACCGAGACATGCGTGCCGACGGTATCTTCACCTTCGTCCAGATGCTCCATTAGCCAATTGCGGGCGGTATATTCGATATCCAGCACCATTGAAGGCGTGGCGTAAACCCGGCCTTCATCGCCCATGAAGGCAATAGTACGTTCCTGATCGACTACTATTTTTGCCGTTGTCGAAATACCGGCAACCAAACTATCTTTCATTTAAATTCTCCCTTTGATTTGTGTTCATTGTATCAACTTTTCCCAGTCAATCAATGTTCGAGTACCGAACAATATTGCCTTATTTCACATGGCGGTATATTGATCTGAGTTAGGTTTATCAAAGAGTGATTTTATGCCGGAAATTGATGTCGATGTAATTATAGTAGGGGGCGGTCCCTCGGGCTTGATGCTGGCCAATGAGCTCGGGCGCCGCGATGTCTCGGTGGCCTTGTTCAATAACCGGCAAGACACTTCGCCGGATCCACAAGCCAATGCCACCCAAGCGCGCACAATGGAGCATTTTCGCCGTCTTGGCTTTGCTGATGACGTACGTGCCCAGGGACTTCCAGAGGATTATCCAACAGATATTACCTATTTCACCCGTTATACTGAGCATGAATTGGCGCGCTTTTCGCTGCCGTCTTCAAGTGAGGCCAAGCAGCTTATCAAGACGTTATCGGGCTCTTGGAGCGCTGCTGAGCTACCACACAGAGTGTCACAAATGCTGGTCGAGCGGACGTTGCGCGCCGAGGCTGAGAAGTTATCGAGTGTTAATTTGAATTTTGGCACATCGGTAACGGCGGTGTCTGATGAAGGCGACTATGTCACCGCAACTTACCAACAGGCAGGCGCTGATAAGGAAATTCGGGCGCGCTATCTCATCGGCTGTGATGGTCCACGTAGCCTGGTCCGTAAACATCTCGGTATCGAATATACCGGTGAAACTGGCGTGATCCGTGACTTTATGGGCGGGGTTATGCATGCGATTTATTTTAGAAGCCCGGGCCTCTACGACGATTTAGCCGATCAGAAAGCCTGGATGTATTGGGCCTTTAACAGAGACCGTCGCAGCTTTATGGCAGCGATTGATGGTGATGCGGAGTTTGTTTTTCACACTCAACTTAAATCCCATGAAGAAGATCTGGAGATTGATGAGGCTATGGCGCGTGCCATGGTCGCAGAAACTTTCGGTAAAAAAATTGAATTCGACATTATTTCTCGAACCTCCTGGACGGCTGGTTTTGCCTTGGTTGCCGAGCGCTTAAGCCAGGGACGTATATTTATTGCTGGCGATGCGGCCCATCTTTTCACGCCCGCGGGCGGATTAGGTTACAACACCGGCATTGAAGACGTCGTCAATCTTGGCTGGAAGTTGGCCGCTGTCCTCAAGGGTTGGGGCGGGAAGGGTTTGCTGGAAAGTTATCACATTGAGCGCCATCAAAACGGCGTACGCAATACGACCTTTGCCCGTAAATTCGCTGATTCGATCGGTAACTATAAAGCTGTGCCGGAATTGGAAGACGATAGCGAAGCGGGCGCAGTTGCCCGGAAAGAAGCCGGTGTCTATCTCGAAGCCCATGCGCGGGCTGAGTTCAATATTCCGGGTATCACTTTCGGTTACCGATATGATGGCTCGGACATAATTGTCAGCGACGGCGCACCCTTGCCGCCGGACGTCGCCAATGACTATGTGCCATCCGCCAGCCCCGGCGGGCGCGCCCCGCATATTTGGCTCGAAGACGGTGCCTCGCTGTATGATAAATTCGGCTTTGAATTTACTCTGTTATGTTTGGAAGGGAATGCCGATACTGCAGCGTTTGAAAAAGCCGCTATAGACCGTGGCATCCCACTGGCCGTACTCACTATTCCAAATGAAGATTTAAGAGCGCTCTACGAAGCTGACATCGCCCTCATCCGACCGGATCAAGTTGTAGTCTGGCGGGGCGATCAAATCGATAATGCTGATCAAATCCTGACCCAGGTTATTGGACATGCAACTACGTAAATATAATACCACCGTCATTCTGGCGCAGGCCAGAATCCAGACTGTTTGAAGCGTACTGGATTCTGGCCTGCGCCAGAATGACGGAGTGGAATAGGAAGGAGTGGAGACTTTAATCCAGCTCGAACGCGTCTTTGTAGTCGAGGGCTAGGGCAGGGTCTTGGGCGTCTTTGTAGAGGATTTGATTGCCGATGGTCAGCACTTCCATCTCACAGCCCATGAAGCAGCGGAAGGCGTCTTCGGGGGTGCAGACGATGGGCTCGCCCCGGACATTGAAGCTCGTATTGGCAACAACCGGGCAGCCGGTGAGCTCTTTGAACTTGCTGAGCAGGGCATGGTATTTTGGATTGGTCTCAGCGGATACCGTCTGTACGCGCGCCGAGTAATCGACATGGGTGACCGCGGGAATCTCCGAGCGCAAAATATTGAGTTTCTCGATGCCGAAAAGCTTTTGTTCTTCCGGCGTCATTTCTTTCTGGCGGCTTTTGGCAACTTCGGCAACCAGCAGCATATAGGGGCTCTCAGTGTCCATCTCGAACCAATCGCTGACATCTTCTTTGCGGACGGAAGGCGCAAACGGCCGGAAGCTTTCACGGTATTTAATCTTAAGATTAAGCGTCTTTTGCATTTCAGGTGAACGTGGATCACCCAAAATTGAACGGCCGCCTAACGCACGCGGCCCAAACTCCATCCGGCCTTGGAACCAGCCGATGGCTTTGCTGTTTGCCAAGGCTTGGGCAGTTTTATCAATCATTGTCGCTTCGTCGAAAGTCTCGAACTTTGCCCCGACGGCGGTAAGACGCTGCTGGATCTCTGCGTCGCTAAACTCAGGGCCGAGGTAAGAGCCTTGCATATGATCTGTCGTCTTGGACTGGCGCGGTTGATCCTGGAAGTGGTGATAGGCGCAAAGGGCAGCCCCTAAGGCGCCACCGGCATCACCGGCTGCGGGTTGGATCCAGATGTTTTCAAACGCGCCATCGCGCAAGATCTTGCCATTGGCGACACAATTGAGGGCGACGCCGCCGGCGAGGCAGAGATTTTTAGCCCCGGTTTCTTTTGCCAGCGATCGGGTGAGGCGCAGCATGATTTCTTCGGTAACGGCTTGAATGGAGGCTGCTAAATCCATCTCCCGATCTGAAAGCCAGGATTCCGATTTGGTCGGTGGTCCGCCAAACAAATCGTCAAACTTGCTGTTGGTCATTCGCAGACCGGTGCAGTAATCAAAATAAGACTGGTCCAGCCGGAAAGAGCCGTCTGCTTTTACATCAATCAAATTGTCGAGGATGGTTTGCGCGTATTTTGGCTCACCATAAGGGGCGAGCCCCATCACCTTATACTCGCCGGAATTAACTTTGAAGCCGGTGTAATAGGTAAACGCTGAATAGAGCAGGCCCAGCGAATGCGGGAAATGCAATTCCTTGGTGACATTAAGTTTATTGCCGCTGCCCATCGCAACCGAGGTCGTCGCCCACTCACCGACGCCGTCCATGGTGAGAACAACAGCTTCATCAAAGGGCGAGGGGTAGAAGGCGCTTGCCGCATGGCTTTGATGGTGTTCGGCAAATAAGAGTTTGTTCTGCCAGTCGAAATCCGGATCGAATTTCTTAAATTCTTTTCTGAGCAAGTCTTTTTGAAACAGCTTCTCACGCAGCCAGATCGGCATCGCCATGCGGAAGGATTGAAAACCCTTCGGCGCAAAGGAGACATAGGTTTCGAGCAAGCGCTCGAATTTCAAGAAGGGCTTGTCGTAAAAAGCGACATAATCGATATCGCTCATTTTAACATTGGCGGCTTCCAGACAATAAGCGATCGCGTTTTCAGGAAAGCGTTCGTCATGCTTAACGCGGCTGAAGCGTTCTTCCTGAGCCGCAGCAAGGATCACGCCGTCTTCAATGATGGCAGCGGCGCTGTCGTGATAGAGTGCCGATAGTCCTAATATGCGCAAAGTATTTTCTCGCTAGAAGATCGTATAAATGAACGGTGCAACAGCAGAGCCTTGGCTGAAGACAATCAAGCCTCCAAACAAGGCCATCATGACGATAATTGGCAACAGCCAAAATTTTTTGCGAACTCGTAAAAAGGTCCAAAGTTCGAGTGTAAAACCCATAATAATTTATTCCTAAAATTTTAAATTAAAACTGCCGGGTCATGGTTTCCGGCTCGGGCCCGGGTGGTTCGCGCTCTATCCAATAGCTCTCAGCTTCAAGATCAAATTCCAAGGGCAAAGGACGCTTGCCCAATAGGCGCATGATCAAGGCGATTGGCGTGACCGTCGTAAAAAACAGCAGAGCCATAATGATCGGACTAACAATCTTGTGGAGCAACAGGCCGAACAAAAACCATAGGCGATTAAAGGGAGCTAATATTTGGGGGAGGGTGAAAGATAGCAGCACTAATACAGCAGCTACACCGAAGGCCCAAAGGCGAACGGGTTCGTTATTCAGCAGCGGCCATAATCCAATCAGTGCAAAGACGACAGCAAAAACCAATCCAAACGACTTGTTGGATCCGCTTTTTACTTCGTCTTTTCGTCCTAAATTTTCGTGTGAATCAAGTCGTGCCATGGTAACTCAAAAAAACTCCTTATTTGAATACTTCACTAACATATTAGCGGGTACGAAACCAAATTGAATTGTGCGTAACTCATTGTGATCCCAGGATGCTAGAGGTGGAGTGCGAAGTATTTGTTAAAACATAAAAAATTTGTATAATAAAAGTATTTACAAATAAAAAATATATAATATATTAAACAACATAATATTATTGTTTATATAGAGTTTTAGAGGCATTATGCGCAGCCAGCTTTCTACCGATCTCGCACCAATTGGCGATATATACGAAAAATTCTCCAGCCAGGATCAGACACAAATCCTCATCGAGAAATACGCAGATCTTCAGGATCTTGCGCTGTTAGAGGCCGTTCTATCGGATGATATGTTCGGAGCCATCGCAGCCGTGTCCTCTTTTGGTGCAGATTCGGCGCTTTTGTTGGCGATGCTGGCCGAAGTAGGGGCGGCGACACCGGTTATCTTTCTCGATACCGGCAAGCATTTTCCGGCGACAATCGATTATGTTCAAAGCTTGAGCCAAAGTCTTGGGCTGGAGAATATTCATTATCGTCGGCCTGATCTGGCTGAACTCAAGGTGCATGATACCATCGGTGATCTTTGGGAATCATCCACGGATGCCTGCTGTGATCTTAGGAAAGTCCGACCGCTTGAAAAAGCGCTGGCGGGTTTCGATAGTTGGATCAGTGGCCGCAAGCGTTTTCACGGCAGTGATCGATCTGGTCTGCAATCGGTTGAATGGACAGAAGGCCGCTTTAAGATCAACCCGCTCGCCGATTGGTCAGCGGAACGCATCAAAGCTGAGTTCAAGGCCCGCGATTTGCCGCAAAACCCGTTGGTTGCGCAAGGATTTCTCTCAATCGGCTGCCAACCCTGTACGCGTGCGGTGGTGCCTGGCGAAGATATCAGAGCCGGGCGCTGGGCTGATAGTGACAAAACCGAATGCGGTATCCACTCAGCACCTTGGATGGGTGAGAATATTTAAAACCACAGCCCGCAACTCAAACATTTAAAAAACATACAAGGGAAGTTGAATTAATGTTGGCAAATTATTAGCCAGGATTTTTAGTTCAACTGTGTTGCTTTGTGAAACGATCAACTTATGGAAAGCAAACGGTCAATGGTCCAGGCTACAAGATTATCAAATCTCAAGAAACTCGAAGCCGAAAGTATTCATATTTTCCGCGAAGTAATGGCTGAATGCAAAAAGCCGGTGCTGCTCTATTCTGTCGGTAAAGATAGCGCTGTCCTGCTGCGTCTGGCGATGAAGGCGTTTTATCCGTCAAAGCTTCCGTTTCCTGTCCTGCATGTTGATACGACGTGGAAGTTTAAAGAGATGATTGAGTTTCGGGACAAAATGGTCGCCGAACATAATCTGGATATTATCGTTCACACCAATAAGGCGGGGGTCGATCAGGCGGTCTCGCCCTTTAGTCATGGCTCGGCCGTCTATACGGACATCATGAAGACGGAGGCTCTTAAGCAAGCGCTTGATAAATTCGCTTTTGATGCAGCCTTCGGCGGCGCGCGCCGGGATGAGGAAAAAAGCCGTTCGAAAGAGCGGGTGTTTTCGTTCCGTAATGCGAATCACCGCTGGGATCCTAAAAATCAGCGCCCGGAAATGTGGTCAATTTACAATGGCCGCATCAATAAAGGCGAAAGCGTGCGCGTATTCCCGCTTTCCAATTGGACCGAGGCGGATATTTGGCAATATATCTATCTTGAGGATATTCCCATAGTACCGCTCTATTTGGCGGCTAAGCGCCCGGTTGTGGAACGCGATGGTGCTTTGATCATGGTCGATGATGATCGGTTGCCGCTGGAGCAAGATGAGATTCCGATGATGAAAAATGTACGCTTTAGAACTCTTGGGTGCTATCCTTTGACCGGTGCCATCGAATCTGAGGCGACTTCTTTGCCGGATATCATTCAGGAGACAATTTTGACGACGACTTCAGAACGCCAAGGCCGAATTATTGACCAAGATAGTTCTGCTTCGATGGAAAAGAAAAAACTAGAGGGCTATTTCTAATGGCCAGTTCAGTCATATCCCCCGACGGCAGTAAGGTCGATCTCGAAGAGTTTCTGGAGTCTCAAGAAGAAAAATCTCTGCTGCGCTTCATCACCTGCGGCAGTGTTGATGATGGTAAGAGCACGTTGAGTGGACGTCTGCTCTATGATTCAAAGCAAATATTTGATGATCAATTGGCGGCGCTCGAAACCGACAGCAAACAAGTTGGTACGCAAGGCGCGGATATTGATTTTGCACTTTTGGTTGATGGTCTTTCGGCTGAACGTGAGCAAGGCATCACGATTGATGTCGCCTATCGTTATTTTGCAACTGAGGCCCGCAAATACATTGTCGCTGATACCCCGGGCCATGAACAATATACCCGCAACATGGCAACCGGCGCGTCGACGGCTGATCTCGCGATCATTCTCATTGATGCCCGGAAGGGAGTACTGACCCAAACTCGGCGTCACAGCTTTATCATCTCTCAATTGAAGGTGGAGAATGTCATTGTCGCCATCAATAAAATGGATCTGGTTGATTTCTCTCAAGCGACATTCGAAGCAATCGTTGCGGATTACAGTGCCTTTGCCGGGGAGATTGGTCTCGGCGATGTTCAGTTCGTGCCAATATCCGCCCTCGGCGGCGACAATATATTTACCGCCAGCGACAACACCGATTGGTATAGCGGCCCGACATTGATGGCATTATTGGAAGCCACGCCAGCCGATACCGCCAATCCGGATGCGCCGTTTCGCTTTCCCGTTCAGATGGTCAATCGGCCAAGTTCAGATTTCCGAGGTTTTGCCGGCACCATAGCTAGCGGATGCGTCGCCACGGGTGACAAGGTCATAGCCCTGCCATCGGGTACGACCAGCGCGGTTAAAAGTATTGTCAGCTATGATGGTGACTTGGATGAAGCGGTGACCGGTCAAGCGATCACGCTGGTGCTTGAAGATGAGATTGATATTTCCAGGGGTGATTATCTCGCTCAAGCCAATGACCGTCCCGAGGTTACCGATCAGTTTATGGCGCATTTGCTGTGGATGTCAGATGAGCCAATGCTGCCAAGCAGGCCTTATATTTTAAAAAGCAATAATAAATCCATAACGGCGACGATCACCGATCTCAAATACAAAATAAATGTGAACACCATGCTGCAGGAAGCCAGCAAGTCTCTGGCCCTAAACGAGCTTGGTGTTTGTAACTTCTTTTTAGGCGAACCGATCGTTTTTGAGGCTTACGCTGACAACAAACAAATGGGATCTTTTGTCCTCATTGATGGTCTAAGCAATGAAACCGTCGCCATGGGCATGATCGATTTTGGTCTTAGGCGTGCCGACAACATTCATTGGCAGAGCCTTGATATTGATAAACAAGCCCGGGCGCGGCTTAAAAATCAAAGCCCGGCCGTGCTGTGGTTTACCGGTCTCTCGGGCTCCGGCAAATCGACGATCGCCAATATTGTTGAGCAACGCCTTTACGCCAGGCGCAATCATACCGTCTTGTTGGACGGCGATAATGTACGCCATGGCTTGAACAAAGATTTGGGCTTTACCGATACCGATCGGGTCGAGAACATCCGCCGGATTGCCGAGACCTCGAAGCTGATGGTCGATGCCGGCTTGATCGTCATTAGCTCCTTTATTTCGCCCTTCATCGCCGAGCGCCGCATGGCCCGCGATTTGATGGGCGATGATGAGTTCATCGAGATATTTATCGATGCCTCGGTTGAAGTTTGTGCAGACCGGGATCCGAAGGGGCTTTACCAAAAAGCCAAAGAGGGAAAGATCAAAAACTTTACCGGTATCGACTCGCCTTATGAAAATCCCGAGCAGGCCGATATCATCATCGATAGTGCCAATGTTGACCCCGATAAGGCTGCCGATCAGATCATGCTCTATCTGGAAGAGAACGGCTATTTGTCGGATGCGGATTTTCAGATTTAGGTAATATCTAAGTCTGGTGCCAAAATCGGGTAGTTCCCTTTTCGTGCCTGCTTGCAATATCGGTAAAACCTATTAAAAACCGGCTTGGAAGGGAATCGTGTCCGGTGATGCGGCCTGTCTTCAAAACTGGTGAAGGGCGTCAGACGTTCTTAGTGGGTTCGACTCCCACTCTCTTCCGCCAAACCTCCCCGTAATTGCAGTCGATATCACGGTATAAGAACAAGCAACTGTCATCCTGACTTCGTCAGGATGGCGGCGAGTCGCGATGCTGTTGTTTCTCCATCCATAAATCCTATTTAATAACTTAAATGCCGGTATTCATGCTGGTATATAAAAGAATACGAAAAATCACCATTAATAATTATAAAAAAGCGCGATATTAAAGTGTGTTACGGTATTTTTTTAAACTATACTAAGTGGTTGTTATTTGCCGAGAGGGCTTGAACTTGTTAAAAAATACGAAAATTTCGACCAGAATTTTCATTGGTTTTGGTACCGTTTTAGTTCTAGCCATGATCGTTGCAAGTGTCGGCTATTTTGGCCTTATCAACGCCGAACAAACTTTCTCTCAGTACCGCAAACTGGCCCGCCAAACGAATTCTGACGGGCGCATTCAAGCCAATATGTTGATGACCCGGATTTTTGCCAAGAATTTTGTGATCGATGCCAATCGCAGAAATATCGATGGTGTTCGCGAGCGCGCCGAGCAAACGCTGAGGCTCATCCAGGACAGTTTGAAGCTGTCGGGTACGGAAACGGGCCGGAACGTGCTTATCGCGGATTTGGAAGAAAACCTCAGGCGTTATGTCGTGAAGTTCAACGAGGTCGCTGAATTACAAAATACGCGGGATAACCTTGTTTCCAAAAAACTGAACGTTCTAGGTCCAAAAACCGAACAAAACCTAACAGCGATTATGACCTCTGCGCTCGATGATGGAGATGCCAAGGCGGCCTATGAGGCTGGTTCAACGTTGCGCAGTCTTATGCTGGGCCGTCTCTATGCCAATCGATTTTTGATTGAAAATGATGAGGCGTCCAGGGCTCGGGCGATCCGCGAATTCCGGGATGTTGAATTTAATTACCTGAAATTGGCAGTTGAGCTGGAAAATGAAAGCCGCAAGGCACTTGCCGAAAATGTGCAGGCAAACCAGTCCGAATATCTCAAAGCCTTTGATGAAGTTCATCAGGTCATCATTGCGCGGAACAATATTATCAAGTTTGAACTTGATCGCATTGGCCCAGCCGTGGCCAGCCGAATTGAGCGGCTGAAATTGGCGATCAAACATGAACAGGACACATTGGGTCCTGCAGCTGAAAAGGCACTTACCCAATCCGTCGTCCTGACCACGGTGGTGTCCGTTATTGCGATTTTAATTGGTTTGCTTGCGGCTGGGGCGATCGGTGCCGGCATCACGCGTCCGATTAGAAAGCTGACGAAAACGGCGACGGCCATTGGTGCGGGTGATTTAAAACAAGAGATCGATATTGACCGGGAAGATGAAATTGGTGTGCTCGCAAAAGCCTTCGCGGCCATGCGGGAATCGATTACCGAAAAAGTGGTTATTCTCGAACAAGAGAACGCAGAGCGCAAAAGAGCCGAGGCTGAACTGGCGGAAACCCATTTGAATTTGGAAAAAATTGTCGAGGATCGAACGGCTGAATTGGAAACTGCCCGCGATGACGCTGAGCAGGCAACGAAGGCCAAAGCGGAATTCCTCGCGACCATGAGCCACGAAATTAGGACGCCGATGAACGGCGTGATCGGCATGATCGATTTATTAGCCCAATCCAAATTATCTGGCGAGCAAATGGAGATGGCCAATACCGTGCGCAGTTCGGCCTATGCCTTGCTGACAATTATCAATGATATTTTGGATTTCTCCAAGATTGAGGCCGGAAAACTTGATTTGGAAGAATTACCGATGTCGATTTGTGACGTTGTTGATGGCGTAACAGAAACCTTGGCCCCGACGGCGCGCGATAAAGGCATTGGTATCCATTCCTATATTGATCCAGAAATACCAGACGGGCTTATCGGCGATTCTGTCCGCTTACGCCAAATCCTTTTCAATCTCGGTGGTAATGCTGTCAAATTTACCGAAGAGGGTCACGTTACCTTACGGGCCGATCGAATTCCGAGTTCCGATCCCGAGAACGTTGGGGTACGCCTTCAGATCAAAGATACCGGTATCGGTATTTCCGAAGAAGCTCAGAAGTCATTGTTTAAGGCTTTCACCCAGGCGGAAAGTTCCACCACCCGCAGATTCGGCGGCACAGGATTGGGGTTGACTATATCTCAGCGTCTTCTTGCAGTGATGGAGGGTAGGATTTTGGTTGAAAGTAAATTGGGCGAGGGGTCCTGTTTTACCGCCATCATTAATTTGCCGATTGCAGAAGATCATTCGATCAAAAGCGATGGCTTTGAATTTGCCGGCAAGAACATGCTGTTGGCTGTCCAGGATCCTTTTCTTGCTGAGACTTTACCTAAATATCTCACGATTGGGGAGCGTCGGTGACCTTGCAGGCGGATCTCAATCAGGTGAATGCTCAAATTTCTGCCGCGGCCACGGCCGATGCTTCATTCGACGTGTTGTTTATGGAAAACATCGGCTTTGATAATTGCTCAGAGATCGTACGGACGGTTCAGGCAAACCCAAACGCTGGCGACATAAATTTCGTTTTGCAGGTCGATCGGCGTAATGTCGAGCGGGAAGATTTGGACGACACCGTATATGCATCTCTCAATCCGATTAAACGGGGCGGATTTTTACGGGCAGTTGCAGCAGGGTGCGGCTTAACCAGTCCGGAAATCGAATATGACCAGACCCATGAAGTCGCCTTAAATGTGATCGAGCCACCGAGCGTTGAAGAGGCAGAGGAGCTTGGCCAGCTCATTCTTTTGGCGGAAGACAATATTACCAATCAGCGGGTGATTTTACGCCAGTTAAACAGTCTCGGCTATGCCGCCTTGATCGCCGATGATAGCGAATTAGCGCTCAAAGCAATGGAGGAGCATAATTTTGCGATCCTCTTAACCGATTGCCATATGCCAAATTTGGATGGCTTCAACTTGACGCGCCAGGTCCGGGATAATGAACGCGAGAATCCCGAAGAGAGAATTCCAATCGTCGCGATAACGGCGAGCGCCCTCGGCGAGGAAGTCGATCTTTGCTATGATTCTGGAATGGATGATTTTCTTTCTAAGCCGGTCGAGATTGCAAAGTTAAACGCGACTTTGCAAAAATGGATGCCGGTGAATGGTACCTCTGAGATAGAAAAAACTGAGCAAAAAACCGCTCCCGTAAAGCCTCAGCCGGGCGGCGAGGTTCCAGTAGATGTATCAAGTTTGCAGGAATTATTTGGTGATGATGAGGAAACCATTACAGAGATACTCAAAGAATTTGTTGAACCTTCCCAGGAGTGTACGGCGGAAGTGATACTCGCTTTGGAAGAGAATTCTTTGGCAGGAGTGTCTTCGGGCGCCCATAAACTGAAATCTGCTGCGCGTTCCATTGGCGCTGCAGAAGTTGCGGATTTGTGCGAAAAAATCGAAATGGAAAGCAAAAAGGGGAACTGGGAGCCCGTCAGAAATTTAACTCCCCAGCTAAAAACCGAACTCGATCAAGTGGTAGACTATATCAACGGGCTTTAAGCCCGTGGTTATTTGAAACGACCCGGTCATAGCGGGCTTGTGGTTCAATCGTCGGTGACTGAGCGGTCGAAGTTTTTATCCCAATGACCTTTGCCATCCTGGTCGCCTTGCTCGAAAATCCACATATAGCCGCGCTTGGGGTTGCTCAAAATTTCCCAGCAATTGCTATCGAGGTCCCAAAAGTAAAAACTATACGTGCCGTGTTGGGTTTTAGGATTTGATATTTTGGTCATCCCCCATTTATCTGCCTGATCAACCGCGATCTTATGGGCCGCGTCTACTTCTGCATCGCTTGCGACATCAAGGCCGTTGTGGAAAAGAAAATGCATTTCTGCATTGTGTTTTTTCTGCTCGACCACGGCATAGACATGCTCACCGCCCAATCTCGCCATTAGAGAAATTTCGCTGGTGCGAACGACCTCGAGGCCGAGAAAATCTGTGTAAAATTTTCGCGACGCCTCTAAATCTTTAGAGATGAGGGTGCCGTGGGATAAAAAACTGAGGTTGAGGGCAGGGGTGGTCATTTGTTGTTTCCTTATTTGGGTTTGCGGAAGATGATGCGGGCTTCGCGGGATTTTATTCGCCACCCAGCATCAGTCAGGGCAAATTCTTCATGATATTCGCCAACCACGATCGATTCAAGCTTGCCCCGTTAGAAGCAGGCGATTGTGCCGAATAACAGACCGATCATCATGCCAAAGATCGGCGCAAAAAAACCAACGATCAGGGAGATCCGAGCACCATAAAAAACGCGCGAGAATATATCGCGCCCCAAGACAACTGTGTCTAGCCAGAACTCAAAGCTGGGGCGCTCCAACGGGCGTTGATAACTATCAATGACGTCGAAACAGCTTTCCTGTATAATGTCACCATTAAATAGCAGTTTAGCTATTTAATCACCCCTCGGTGCAACAATCATGGAGGTCGTTGAGATGTTTGAAAAAATCCTCGTTCCCGTAGATGGTTCCGTTCATGCTAATAAAGCAATTGATCTGGCAGCAGAGCTCGCAGTTAAGTTCAAAGCGAAGGTTGTGATGCTGCACGTGCTTTTGAATCACGCATCTGTCTCTGAACTGATGGAGCTTTGCGAGCGCTTGAACGCACCTGATGATCTCATTGCAAAACTCAAAGAGATCGAAGATATTCTCATCAATACCGCTACCGTCGCCTATGGCCCCGTGCCTGTCGTTGTGCCGGTTAACATACTTGAAGAAGTAGGTTATCTGGTTGCCGACAATGCCAAGAAATTGGCTGAGGCGGAAGGCGTGGATGATGTCGACGTTCATGTTCGTGATGGCGCACCGGCTGACCTTATTCTTGCCGCCGCCGATCATGAGAACGCTGATGTTATCGTGATGGGAAGCCGTGGTCTTGGTCATCTGACCGGTATGCTGATGGGAAGTGTTTCCCATAAGGTCAATCATCTGGCTGAATGCACCTGCATAACTGTCAAATAGATTGAAGTTATAAAGACTGACAAAGGGGCGTTGGATGGGTGACGCCCCGACGTTTAGTGTGTCCAGCCAAACAATAAGCTGGAATAGTTTCGAGTAAGTGTTTACAAGCAAACTCATGCAAATTACGTTCGTTCATTCGCCGATCGTTGAATACGGCCAAAATTACGGAACTTTGTTTAGTCCAATGTGGGCCTATACATTGGCAGCTTACGTCCCATCTGATTGGACTATTGAAATTACGGACTGCATTTTTCAAGATCCAAAATCGATTGGCGAGGCGGATGTTTTTGCCTTTTCTGGTATAAATCAAGACATTGATGCCATTCGAAAAACATACAATGTTATTAGGCAAATTCACCCTGAGGCAATTTACATACTTGGCGGACCAATCACCTGGTCAATGGAACAAGAGGGTAAGCTCCAATCCTTGGAGTTTTTTGATCACGTTTTTATCTTGGATGGCGAGCAAACCTTACCCGATTTTTTAAATACAGTTAGTGAGGGCCGGGCTGGATCTGCAGACAAAATTATTCGGGCAAATCGCTTTGCCATGGATCAGGCCCTTCCGCTACGCTTCGACTTGTACCGTGAGCGAGCCGGTTCTTATTATGGCGGTTTGATTGAAACTTCGCGCGGCTGCCCTTTTTTGTGTGAGTTTTGTGATATCAGAGTATTGCCGGGTAACAACCGTGCCAACAACAAAAACATCGAGCTAATTGTCAGGGAGCTTGATGAATATTTCAAACTCGGCATAACTCAATTTCAATTTGTTTGTGATAATTTTATTGGCGACGTTTCTTGGGCACGCCAAACTGTTGATGCAATTATCGAATGGAAAGAAAAGACGGGAGCAACGATTTCGATCTTCACCTGGTTGACGATTAATCTGTGTAATTACCCTGACCTCATGGAAAAAATGCGGCGGGCTGGATTTTCAATATTATTTATTGGTATTGAGTCGGTTAATGAAAATTCTATCCTCGAAACTGCAAAAGTTCAGAATAAAATGAACATGGAATCTGCGGTTGTAGCAATTCAATCCTTTGGATTTATTATCGCGCCCGGGTTCATTTTTGGTTTTGATTCGGATACAGACACCATTTTTGACGATACTATCAAATTTCTCGATCAGGCAGGTGTGATTGGCGGCGATCCTTCTTTTTTAACAGCACTCCCGGGCACGCCTTTGATGTCGCGTATGAAGCGTACGGACAGACTAATCGAAGCTGATGGCGCCACCGTCCGCGAAAAAATATCAACGAATATTAAATATCTGCAAGACAAAGATATGCTGGTTGAAGGGTTCTTAAATTTCATTCAAGAATACACCAGCGCCAATTTTCAATATAGTCGTTACAAGAATCATATTAATAGAATAATTGAGAGCGGCAATTTTTTGCCGAGCGAAGATTCCGGCTATGGTTCTCCGGTGGAATATTTGAAGCAGCAGATTTGCGATAAGAACAATCGACGGATGTTGGCGTTGCGCCTGCTTTATCTCGTCTATAACCCCACCAGAATCTGGGCTGTTTTAAAGGCTTGGTTGTTAACAAAAAAAATGACTCGTAAGGGTTATAAACTGGATATTAATTTTAATTATTGGGTCTATGTGTGGACGAATATTGGATTAAAATATTGGAAGTTGAAAGCAACTGACTTCAAAATCGAATCAGTTGATGACGGTTTCGACTTAAATAAATTGCTTGAAGATTCTGATGAGATATTAGAGAGCACGATTGACACAAGAAAACGCGGTGATGTTAAATCTTCTCAGCAGGCTCGTTATACCAATCAAGCGCTGACAAATTTGATAGAAGAGCGCGCGTCTGAAACGAGTAACGATATTAACTGATCAATATCCTGTAAAAAATATGGTTAGATGTATACCTAGATGACATTTCATAAACTTTCAATATTGATGCCCTGTTTCAACGAAGAAACAACCATTGCAAAGGCGGTTGATCGTGTGTTGCAGGTTGATTTACCTGGTTTCGAATTAGAGCTCATAATTATCGATGATTGTTCTTCTGACAATTCCCTTGAAATTGCGCGAGGGCTGTCGAATGAGTCCGAGCAAATTATTTTGGTGCATCATGAGGTAAACAAAGGTAAAGGGGCGGCGCTCCGATCAGGTATAAACTTGGCTACAGGCGACATTGTTCTAATACAAGATGCGGATCTGGAGTACGATCCAACTGATTATGAAAAACTTATTAATCCGATATTGAAGAGTGATGCCGACGTGGTCTATGGATCTCGTTTTAAGAGCGGAGAATCGCATCGCGTACTCTATTTCTGGCATAGTGTTGGCAATAGATTCTTAACATTTATGTCCAACGCCTTCACCAATATAACGCTTACCGATATGGAAACCTGCTATAAGGTATTTCGGCGAGATATAATCCAGCAATTGAATTTGGTCGAAAATAGATTTGGTATTGAGCCTGAGTTAACGGCCAAGATTTGTAAGCTTTCACCTAAGCCTAAAATTTATGAAGTGGGTATTAGCTATGCCGGTAGAACCTATGAAGATGGTAAAAAAATTGGCTGGAAAGATGGCGTCTGGGCAATTTATTGTATTTTGAAATACAATATTTTCAAATAAATATTCAATCCATTGGCTTTGCGATACAGTGATATTTATCGCGTTGAATTAGGTCACGTAATACAACCATCTCAGATAATCGACCGACACAATCGCGTGGAATGTTGAGCTCCGCAACGAGGGAAGAAAGCTTTTTATCTATTTTAATTGACCAAATAATATCGGCAGATCGGATGAATCTCCTAAAATTGGCAATTTTACTAGGATTCTTGTAGTCTGCTTCAGGTGATCTTGGCCAACTTGAAAGAATGGTGGTATGAAACGCCGAGACGACCTTGCCGGTTTTGTCTTTTAGTCGAGAAAAATAGAGGGCATAGCCGCGCGAGCTGTGGTCTAGCGGTTGACTGATAACCAAGAGTTTTGGAACTAAATTGATTTTCTTGCCACGTAGCGCAAGAATCAATTTAGCGGCTGATTTCATTTCTAAAATACGTGGATCAACGTTTTGATAAATTCTACTCGATGTATCCGCAACCGAGCGATGAACTTGACCAGCCTGCCAGACCCCCAGGACTATTATCATAATGACATTGCCGTATACGACTAAGTCTTTATTGAGAAATTGAAATAACCGCTTCTGGCGGTGCATCAGGGTGATGCAAAGTTCTAGGAGAAATATAATTCCTAGAATGTGCAGCATTTGGATTGGCACGCGTGTGTAGCGTTGGATAGAAACCAACTCGCCAAATTCGAGATCACCCCAAAGAGCAAAATGGGCCCATAATAAGGCAGCGGTATAAAGGATAAAATATCCAAACCACAACAATAGAGGACCATCTCGACGCTGAGTGGCAATCAGGAGCGCGGCGACCACGGTACCTGCTGTGAGGGGGAGCTTGTAGGTCGATATATAGTCCCATATTGCTGGAAAAAATCTGCCCGATAATTCAAAGATGTTCCGATTGCCAAAATTACCCGTCGACAAAAGCTCTAGAGATTGAATAGGTGAGCCGAGACCCGAAACCGTTGGGTTCAGCATCGACCATGTCAGCAGAATGAAAGCAATCGGCACTATTGTTAGGAAACAAAATATGAGGCGTTCGCTCCAGGAAGAATCGCCGAAAAAATGCCGATTTAGGAAGGGGAAAAAGGCAAAAACGACAATGGTTGGTACAAAAAGCATCGCCGCTGCTTTTATCAGATAGCTCGCGGCCAATATCAATCCGCAATATAAATAGGCCACGCGCCGGGGTTTTTTATCCTCTGCCCCAAAGAGACTGGATAGGTAAAGGAAAAGTATGGTCGCCGATGCCGAATAAATCTGAGGCTGTTCTATAAGGAGTGTATATGTCCAGAGTTTACCCATAGCTTCAGCAGCCAGAAGAAGCAGGATAAAGCTCCAAGCATATAAAGATATTAATCGGTTATTCAGGCTGCTCCGCGTGTGCAAGAGATAAACAGCAATGTCAAATATGAGAGCAACAACCCCAACATGAAGCACAAATGGTGCTGTGGCTGACAACCCTTCTTCGATATTGCCGACCAACTGCCAGGGTAAAATTAGAAGTAAGCGCCAACCTGGGGGATAGCCGGAATGAGGAATTGTCTTTCGAACAGATTCGTAGTCTCCGTGCAGAAAAATTTCCCGTGACGAGCCGAGCCAGTTGGTGAATTCATCAATGGTGAAGGGAATATAATCAATGCCACCGTTGTATAGGATGCTGCCAAATCCGATAGTAAGGAGGATGAAAGTCGGATGGAGGATGAAGGCAATTAAAAGGCGAAATCTATTTTGATAAAAGGCATAGAGAAATCCGATGGTGGCGAATAAAAATGTGGATAGAACAGTATATTCCAGGGGAATTCTAAGCAGCACATGAGCGGCATAAATGTAAATCGTGAGCAAGGCATAACCGACCACCAACCGCGTGCCAAACATCAGAAAATGTGGTGCCAATATTGCCGGTAAAAGCAGACCCAGACCAATCGCAGCATATGAATAGAAAAATAATCCGAGCAATTTATGTTTATCCCGATATTCTGATGTAAAGTGATTTTAAGCAGCGCTTTAACTTTGATGCAAGCGCGCAATTTAGGTTGTCAGGAGCGAAATCGCGATGAGAGAGATGTCGAAATCGAAACTTGTTTTCGAAGGTCAGTTGTTCCATCTTGCCGCGTTAGTGGTCCTGCTCGCCGCTGTGTACAGCTTGCGTAATCTGGCGGGCTTTAGTGAGGGCGAGTTCCTGGGGCTTTCGACATCGCTCTGGATTGCCCTCGCAGTGGCGGACGCAATTATTCACCAGGTTTATGTATGGTTCTGTTGGCGCTTGGAATTGCACCATCAATCCCTTACCCGCTGGTTTGGCGATAAGGCATTTGTCTTATACGCAGCGATGTTTACGGCCCTGTTTGTGGCCCGGCCTATTCTGGCTTTTATGCTGGGCTGGTCAAACCGGGGAACACTCGACATCAATCCCTGGCTGGGCTACGGCATCTCCATTGTGCTTTTGGGACCGGTTATTTTTATGATGTATTCCATTGTCCATTTTTTCTCTTTTCGCCGCGCCTTTGGCATTGATCATTTTGATGCCAGCTATTGGGACGTACCCTTTGTGCGTCAAGGGATCTTCAAATGGACACCCAATGCGATGTACGTATTTGGTTTTTTTGCTCTTTGGATTCCGGCTTTTTTATTTCAGTCGGTTGGCGCATTGGGGGTGGCAGCTTTTAGCCATGCATATATTTGGGTTCACTATTGTGCTACAGAGAAGCCGGATATGGCGCGTATTTATGGCTAAGCAGAATTTATGGTAGGGGCGTTCTGTTCCTTAGCGTAAGGGCTATCTTCTCCGACTTCGCTATATAGTCCGGCCGTGACCTCATCACTCATGGTCCGAAGTTTTAGTATTTCGCCGGCAACTATTGAGCCATCCGCCTTTAACATCCCATCGACCGTACGATAAAACGGGACGCAGAGTTCCGCTACGTCCTTGTGTTCATTCCGTATGATATTGAAGCGGATTAGTTTCAGTAATTCGAGCAAACGATCGAGATTTTTGACTGTCTCTTCATTAATCTGCTTAGTTTCTAAATCAGGTGTCACCAAACCAACGATCCGATCTATGTCGACTGCCAATTGATTGAGCCGTTGTTGGTAAATTTTATTGTGCATTTGACCGACTTCTTGCCAAAACTCAGCTTTTGACAAGCCGTCTACGGCAGCAGATTTAAGCGAGTTCGGAATGTCAAACTCTGGTACTTTGCTCGGTCGCGACGGATCCTTGTAGCGATCTGGTCCAAAATAATCGCCGGTAACAATGAAAGGTTGGCGGCCAAAAACTATTTTGTCGATCCGTTCCGAAATTTGGTTTGCCGAAAATGGCTTAGCAACAAAGATATCGAAACCGGAATTAACGATTTTCGATACGAGCTTTTTATTGGGATTCCAAGCCATGCCGATAATCGGCAAATAAGGATCGATGCTCAGGCGCTTATTACGAATTGCGGAAATCAGTTCGCAGCAATCTTGGTTTGGAAGATCGACATCTGTGATGAGAAGATTAGGCATGTCCTTTAAGTTGATGGCGTCGATAATTAAATCGAGGGTGTCGGCAAATTGGATTTTACGAAATCCTTTTGAAAAAAGAACAGATTTTAGGCTTTGCCTAATTCCCTTGTCATGAGCAACGACAAAAATCTCAGCCTTGCTATAATCAATTTTGGTCATGTCGATATTCTCTGTTGCTGTCGCATTAAAATCCGTTGAAATCGTTCCTTTAATTCGAATTTTCAACAATAGTGTGACTATGAAAAAACGAGAAACTTTATAAGAGTTAATATTTAAACTTTGGGTTTTATATTTTCATTGGACTACAGCTAAATTATTATATGAGTAATGCCTTATCTAGATCAAGTATAAATAGAAATAACAATCGCGATTAACTACCATTAATATTAAATCATCATGTCCTTTTCCATAGCTTGTACCTCCTCAATATTTGCTCCAAAATAAGCCGTATTTTTTAAATCAACTTTTAGATAAGAGGGATAGATGCAAGGAAAGAACATTTCGGTACCGTATGAGTCGGGAGCAATTCCAACATATTTTGCAGAGCCTTCTTCTGGCAAAGGGGTCGGTGTTATTGTTGTTAGTGCAATCTTTGGTGTTGATGATGATACCGCGAAAATTTGTGATGACCTTGCCCAAGCTGGTTATCCGGCAATGGCACTCAATATGTTTTGGGAAGATGAAGTTGAAGCAGGGCCACTAAGCGTTACGCCAGAAAATGCTGAGCTCGGTAAAGCGCGGGCCGGCCGGTTAGATCGTGAGGTCGGCAATGCTTACATCGGTGCTGCCATTGAAGAGATGCGATCCCTTGATAGCTGTAATGGCAAAGTTACAGTCTTTGGCTTTTGCTTCGGTGGTCCTTATGTTGTCGAAGCCGCTTCGCGCTACGACGTTGCCGGTGGGATGTCATTTCACGGCTCTTTTGTTGAAAAATTCTTAAATGAGTTTTCCAATATCAACTGTCCACTGGAATTCCATTATGGCGACAATGATGCCGTAGCGCCCATGGCGGCCATCAGTCAGGTGAAAGCCGAGTGTGAAAAATGGGACAATGCGGATGTTTTCGTTTATCCCGGCGGCGAACATGGCTATATGTTCCCCAACCGTGGTGCGGGGTATCACGCCGAAGCTGCTCAATTGTCGTGGGACAGTGCGTTCAAATTCCTGAGTAAAATTTAGCGAAAGTAAAATTAAATTAATGACCGATAAAATCATAGGCGACGTAAAAGACGGCATCGGCTGGGTAATTTACAACAACCCGGAGCGTCGTAATGCTGTCTCCCTGGCAATGGCTGAAAAAGTTACCGAAGTTATTGAAAGCCACAATACTAATGATGATGTACGGGTCGTCGTTATTCGGGGAGAGGGCGGTAAATCTTTTGTCGCCGGTCAGGATATTTCTGAGTTCGAGGAATTGCGCTCGACACCAGATGGTATTGAGCGCTATGAGCGGATCACCAACGCCATGTACCAAGGGGTGCGAAATTGTCCGAAGCCTGTTGTTGCGATGATTGAAGGCTATTGTATGGGTGGTGGCATGGCCTTGGCCTGTGCTTGTGATATTCGAATTTGCTCAGATAATTCCATCTTTGCTATTCCAGCTGGTCGACTGGGCATTGCCTATCGACCCAATTTTACCCGTTGGGTGGTTGAAACGGTTGGACCTTCGACGACCAAAGAAATATTGATTACCGCCCGGCGCTATGATGCCGAAGAGGCACTCCAGATCGGGTTGGTTAACCGTGTGACCTCGGTCGCCGATTTGCCTGGCTATGTTCAGGAATATGCAAAGTCGATTGTCGAAAATGCGCCGCTCTCCGTCCGGGCTTCCAAAAACATCGTCAATATGGTAGGCGATAGTCCAGGCGAGTGGGACCGGGATAAGATGCAGGAGTTCATCGACGCTTGCTCGGGCAGTGAAGACTATATCGAAGGCCGCCGCGCTTTCATGGAAAAACGCCCACCCGATTTCAAAGGCAAGTAACTAGCGCTCTCTAAGGGCGGTGTCGCCAGCGTTTAAAAATGGATCGAGAATATATTCCAACACGGTGCGCTCGCCGGTGTGGATGCTGGCCATGACTTGCATACCGGGGAAGAGATCATAGCGGTTATCGCCACGCCGAAAATGATTGCGAATTGTCTGAATTCTAACCTTGTAATAGGGCTGACCGTCCTCACCGGTAATTGTATCCGGGCTTACCCTGATGACTTTGCCTTCGAGGTTGTCGAAGCGCATGGCATCGGCTGAAGCAAGCGTGATACGAGCTGCCTGGTCGGCTCTGACATAACCAATGTCCTGGGTCTTAAGCTTGGCCTCAATGATCAGACGATCGCCCTCAGGCACAACATCAATGACCGGGTCACCCGCTCTGACAACGCCACCAATCGTCACCACATGGAGGGTCTTAACCACGCCATCAACGGGAGAGCGCAGCGTCGTTCGCTTCAGGCTGTCTTCATATTTGGTGAGCCGGGGGGTGAATTCTTCAAGCTGGCGTCTGGCGGCATCAAGTTTGCTGCGGGCTTCTTCTGAAAATATACTACGAACGCTGTCGCGGTTCGCACGTGCTTGCGTAAGCACCGAGCCTGCCCGCTGTAAGGCGACCTTGTCTTCTTCGATCGCTCCGCTAAGCCGCCGGGCTTCTTTTAAAAGATCCAAATGCTTATAGCGATTGGTCAACTGATCTTTGAGAAGCTCTTCGCTGATTTTTATTTGCTCATTTTGCAGCTTCAGAGAGTTGCGTTGGTTCTTAATGCGCGCCGTAATTTCCTGGATATCTTGTTGACGCTGCGAGATGATGGCCTGCTGACTGGCAAACTCATCCTTGAGGCGTAGGTTACTGCTTTCAAAAAGTTGAGTTGCTTCACGAATAAGCCGGGGATGTGATTTAACGAGAGCAGGCGGAAACGAGGGTTTGCTAGCGTTTGTTGCGGCAGCTTCAAGTCGGGCAACTTCAATTTGCAGGCCGACGATACGGGTTTTAAGCTCGCCAACATCTGCACCGGTCGCGGTTGATTCCAAAACGATCATCGGCTGGCCGGTTTTAACGCGTTCACCTTCCCGCACTTTGATCTCGCGCACGATGCCACCTTCGAGATGCTGGATGGTTTTAACCTGGCTGGAGGGCACAACTTCACCTTCTGCCACACTGACGACTGCGAGGTTGCCTTGCCAGGCCCAAAGACCAAAAGCGACACAGGAGACAATGCATAAGAACAAAAACATATGCGTGCCCCAGTCTTTTTCAACCTCCTCGATCTGAATCTCCTGCGGATTACTGTTCATTGGCAGCCTCACTCTTCGGTGGTTCGGCATGGCGTATTTCAGGCACAGGCTTCGAGCTTATGTCGATGAAAATATCGGCTTGTTTAATGATGTTGGAATCATGACTGGTCGCGATGATGGTGTGGCCCTGCTTGTGGAGATTGGAGACAACAGCGGAGACAACTTTGCTGCCTTCACCATCCAAGCCTTCCGTTGGCTCATCCAGGACAACTAATTTTCCACCGGTCATCAAAGCCCGCGCCAAGGCAAGGCGGCGGCGAATACCAACGGCTAATTTTCGGCCATTATCGGTGATTTGTGTCTCAAAGCCGTTGGGTGTCTCATCCAGAAACTTTCTCAAACCCGCGGCATCGATGATTTGATTGAGCCGACCGATCTCAGTCTCCGGTGCATTGAGGGTGAGATTTTCCTGGATGGTCGCGTTGAGAAAACCAGGTTCCTGCGGCATGTAGATCACCTGTTGGCGCCACCATTCAGGTTGCACCTGACGAAGTTCCAGGCCATCAGCCAAGATCTGACCACGGTTGGGCTCAATAATACCCATAATCAAACGTGCCAGCGTGGTTTTCCCCGCACCGTTCGAGCCGTTGATCACACAAATTGATCCTGCGGGAATGGTTACGTTGAGAGATTCAAAGAGTGGCCCGGTCGCACCCGGATAGATAAAGCCGATATCGCGGAGTTCAAGCGCACCGGTATAGTCACGCTTGGCTGATCCGGTTTCCGCTTCCCGCGGTAACTTTAAAAACTCACTGAGAAGGGCGCTTGATTGTTTGGCTTTCAAGAAAACTTCACCAATTTGAGCAAAGCGGGAAATCGGTTGCAGCGCTCGCGCCGCCAATATATTCGCACCAATAAGCGCGCCGACGTCCAAATCGCCCCTGACAACCAATATCGCCCCTATCGACATTGTCGTTACACTCATCAAACCAACGATGCTTTGTGAGAGAGAGGCGAGGAGACCTTGTTTCGAGATGATGCTTCGATAGAACGATTGAGCTTTGTCGTGCTGACCCTGCCAGGCCGTGGCTAAAAAATTACCAGCATTGAAAGCCCGAAGCGTATCGCGCTCTTGAATGGCTGTGCCGGTGACGAGATTAGACTGGCGGGCGGTATCGGTGAGTTGGCGGGTAGGTTGGCGGATTGTTGCCATTAACAGCAAGCCAATCAAAAGTGAAATCGCGGCAAATATAGTTGCGATGATACCGAGCACCGGCGTGAGCAAATACAAAACACCCAAAAATAGCAGAGCAAAAGGCAGATCAAGAATGGTTGAAATGTTTGCTGCACCATAGGCATTGCGGATGTTATCGATGCCGCTCATGATTTCGCGCTGCTGTCCAGGCGGCAAGCGGTCGAGTGCACCGGCTTTGGCTGTTGCCAAAACTCCAAAACCCGCCTGAGCGATTTGCTGATCGGGTTTGGCGCTGACGCCTTTAGCAAGACGGTTCCGCACTTGGCGGAAAGCAAATTCAAGCGCGACGGCAATAACGACACCGATGGTCAGCGTCATTAGGGTGGAATCTACGCCATGCGCGACATAGCGGTTGAGGACTTGAATGACAAAAAGCGGCGGCGCCAAGGCGAGTAAATTGGCAAAGAGCGAAGCGAGGATTAACTCAATGCTCAGCCCCGGTCGTATCAGCAGTCTGCGTAGGAGTTCTTTCATGCCATCGCCACGATGTATTCCAAAAAGCTATCTAATTAGAATATATAGATTTTATGAAGGTATAAGCAAATTTTAAGCGAAGTTTCCGACCACGAGAGTACTGATATCAGTCGCTTCAAGTGTTCCCATCCGTGCTATTTCACCGGTATCAACGTCACCGCCGTTATCAGTATCAGTCCATTGCCAAAGCCGGACATTATTATTCGCCGTGGAATCATCGACGACAAATAATAGATCATCACCGGCGGCAAACGATCCTTCGATGGTAGAGCTATTAATAAAACTTAAGAAGCTGGTTTCTTGGCTCGCAAATGAAGTTGTGGAATCGACACCCGCAAATAACGCATCATCGAAAACCAAAACAGAATATCCAGTCGCCGCGACATCTGATGCGAGCAGTCCCACTGAAGTCGTTGTCGTGGCGCCTGCACCAGCGACATCAAATCCAAGCCCATCAACGTCTAGGACATCGCCACCTGCGCCGCTCATAAAGGAATAAATCGTGTCGATACCATTTATATTATAAAAGTCAAAAACGAATGTTTGTGCATTGCTGCCTGATAGAGTGATCGTATCATTACCTTTTTCAGGGTTGCCCACGGTACCTTCGCTGCCATTAATGGTTTCAGTGTTGGATACCGTAAGCGTATAACCCCCGACGCTGCTACTGAGGTTTAGAGTATCCGTGCCGCCGGCCATATCAATCGTTGCACCCGTTAAAGCGTTGTTGAGAGTCAAAGTATCGGCGATACCAGAGCCGTTAATAAAATCAGCGGTGATCGATCCAAGATTTGCGCCTTGATACAGATTTAGCGTATCCGTGCCGCTGCCGAGGTGGACCGAACCAGAAGTCCACAACGCGCCCATTGTCAGCGTTTCATTGCCGCCGGAGCCGTTGACAGCTTCGACATTACTAATGGTGAGCGAACTGGAGCCTGCTGCAATTGTGAGGCTATCGGTGCCAATACCGCCGTCAATCGTTGCGCTTATACCGGAGACATCGGTAAGGATAATTGTATCATTCCCAGCTCCAGTGTCGATGGCCGTCATAACGGAATCTGAAAATGTGAGATTGTCTTGACCGGCAGCGCCGTCAACAGTTTCAACGCCCGAAATTGTCAAAGTGTTAGCAACGCTTGCTAGAGTTAGGCTATCAGTACCTGCGCCGAGATTGATGTTTTCGCCAGATGTCGTTCCTAATGTCAGCGCATCGTTTCCGGTGCCGCCAGTAATGGTTTCGGTACTGCCAACCGTGATCGTATTTCCGCCATCCGCCATGGCCAATACATCATCTGTCCGGCTGGATCCTGTTACACTCAATCCGCCGCCAATGCTGGTTGCTAAAGTTACAGTTGCTTGAGCACTATTGGTAAAATTCAATAGGTCAACATCTGTGAGAGAAAGTGTCACGCTTTCCGTAATGTTGAGCGTATTGGTCGCGCTGCCAAGGTCGACAGTTACCGCAGCGCTAACCGCGCCTAAGGTAATCGTATCGTTAGCTGTGCTCGATGTCGTTATGGTTTCCGCATTATGTATGGTGGCGACGTTGCCAGTTGCGGATGTGAAATTCAGCACATCAGTACCCGCGTCCATATAAATCGTCAGGCTGGTTTGCTGATTGGTAATGGTGATCGTGTCACCAAGGTTTGAACCATAAAGTTCTTCGACGCTGGACAGTTGAACAGAGCTAGTGCCACCGCTATGTAATCTAAGTATATCCGTGCCTGATCCCATTGTGAACGCTGTGCCCGATTGCTGAGTATCCAGCGTTAAATCTTCCACGCCGCCCGTACCATTAATTGTCTCGACGCCCTTAACAGTTAAATTATAGGTGCCGGTGGAGATCAAGTTTATCGTATCTGAATCGGCACCGCCGAGAATGATATCTTCCTCGGTTGTTATGGTGTTTGTTGAAACGTTAAAGATATCATTGCCGGCGCCGCCGATCAGAATATCTTCCTCTGTCGTGCCCCTGATTGTGTCGACACCACCAAGACCAAATATGATAGAGCCTAATGTTGGAGTATCCGTGGTGGTATTACCGCTCATATTACCATAGCCGCTGTAACCACCCGAAAGATTTAAACTATTGTCGGAGGCATCGCCGACTAGGACGTAGGCATAGCCTGATTCAGAGTTATTGAGATCAAGTCCAATGCCCGTCGAATTGATGTGTAGATCATTGTCATCGATGTTGATACCCGAGAGACTTTGACCTACAGCGGTTATAAATATTTCTTCAATACCGGCCATGGTGATCGAGCCATGTGAGCCAGCTACGGCGGTACCATTTTGGGCATAAGTCACGATATCTGGGCCGCCCGCAACTGCCTGATAGCGGAGCAGAACATCACTCAGATTGAGGGCTTTAATTATATCTGTACCACCCAGTCCATTGGCACTATCGCCGCCATCGGATCCATCATTTAAACCATTGTCGAAATCTCCGTTCGCCTGATCAAGAATAAATGTATCAACCAATGAGCCGCCAACGAGAGTGTTATCACCTGGTGTGAAGTGTATTGTGTAGGCAACATCGTTGTTACCACCACCGCCACCACCATCGTTACCTCCAGTATCACCAGTTCCTCCGCCCGTGCCTCCGTCGGCACCTCCGTCGGTGCCTCCGGATCCGTCGTAAGTAAAGCCACCGATATCTCCACCTTCGATACCGCCGGTACCCCCCGTTCCGCCGAAGCCCCCTGTTCCGCCGGTACCGCCAAAGCCCCCCGTTCCGCCAGTACCCCCGAAGCCTCCGGTGCCACCGAAGCCCCCCGTTCCGCCAAAGCCACCTGTATTCCCAGTTCCACCTGTTCCGCCGGTTCCATCACCGGGGCCTCCTGTTCCATCACCGGGGCCGCCAGTTCCGTCACCGGGGCCACCAGTTCCATCACCAGGGCCGCCGCCAGTCCCATCACCAGTGGGACCATCTCCATCTTGCGCTGGACCATCCGCAGCCAAAGTAGAGGCAGATTCATCTTGTCCCGGCTCGCCCTCGGGAGGGCCATCGCCCTCAGGTGGCCCATCACCTTCGCCGGGAGGGCCTTCACCCTCAGGCGGACCTTCTTCACCCTCAGGTGGACCTTCTTCAGGCGGTGCTTCACCTTCTTCCGGCTCACCTTCGCCAGGGGGACCATCACCTTCCTGCGGCTCACCTTCGCCTTCCGGCGGCGGACCATCGCCTTCGCCGGGTTCACCTTCACCCGGACCTTGTCGGTTGTTTTGGTTGGTCGCAGGGGCTCGGCTTTCGGCGGCCTGGGCGGCCTGTACGACGCTGCCATATTGTTGGTTAAACTGGGCGGTTGTCATCGTAAATGTGCCGGAAGGGGGGAGGTTAAAGCTCGCCACGGCGGTCGCTTGAAATGGCTGATTAAGAACCTGAGTGCCAGCGCCATTGGTCACTGTGATCTCACCCAAGGTACCGTCGGCATTGGTCGAAAGAACAACAGTTAACTGCTCACCCTCGGGAAGACTGAGTACACCTGTTGTACCGCGAATGCCGAGGGTGGCAACGGGTGTTGAAAGGACCATCGCATCAGGGTCGGTTTTGGCAATCTGGCCAGAAACAAAAGAGAGGATACCTTTAATGACCTCAATTTTCATATTGCCCGTTTGACCGGCAGGATCGTACACCAGATCATCCATGAGCATTCGACCGTTCTTGCCAAGCGATAATGTAGAATCATCGGCCATAACAAAAGCCACAGCTGCACCGTCGCCGGTTTCAACGACATCGCCGGAATATATCTTGCCGCCCTGGGTCAACGTGTCCTTGGTGCCATCGGTGCGAGTCACTTCGACTGAGCCTGAAATTGTATCAACCTGGCCAATCGCCTGGGCCGCCTGGGCGATCTCTGTGCTGGCATATTGTCCGGGTGCCAAGGGGCCGGCGAGTTTGGTGACGAGATCACCCGACATGACACCGCCATCGGCGCTTATTAAATCGGGGGGATTGTTTTCCGAAAAGTAGTCGGAGATAAAAACCTTCTTGCCGTCTTCGCCGATCAACAATAGATCGTTACCCTGGCGCACGTAATCGGCGCTCATGAGCCAACCCCCTTCGAAAAGGAAGTCTTTACTGCTTTCTACGTTGATGACGTTTGGGGCAGATAAATCTGTGTGTACCGAATCCATTCAAATTCCATATATAAGCGTCATTCTGACGTATTTTTTATATAATGAGCGCTACCTATATATCAAGACATCCCTTGCTGCGCAGTGTCCTGCGTCACATTTAGAACTTAGGTCAAAAGGATTGAATATTAGTGAATCAGGCTATTCTTTGGCTGCCAAATCGCCGAGCGCCTTTTTAAGCGGCTTAATGTTTTTATCGTAATTTTTCCAGCGGGCCACGGAAGACTGATAAATCGGCTGGCGCACCTGCCACGAACTCGCGGTTTTGACCGGCCGATCTTGCTTGTGAAATTCGAGACAGGCTTCATCCCATTCGAGGCCAGCATGTTCGACGATTTTTTTACTCATGCTTTCATGGTCTGCCGTCATTTCCTCATATTGAACATCGAGAATCTTGATCGGTAAAACCTCATGCCAGTGTTTCATGATCCGGTCATAGTCGCTGATATAGGCGCCCAGATCATCAAGCTTGCGGGAAAACGGCATGATCGCGGTGAAATGCTGGAAATAACAGGATAGTGCCACATCTTCCGGCTGGCGCCGGCAATTGATGATTGTGGCCTTGGGAAACAGCAGAGCGATGATTCCGAGATGGAGAAAATTCCCCGGCATTTTGTCGGTTACTCGAATTGCACTTCCGGCGTCTTTGCGAATAAACCGCAGATAATCCTCAGCGATTTTAATTGCCGATATGGCGTCAAGCTCGGTAACGCATTCGGGGTAGGGGGCGCCTTCACCAACGGTATTTTGCATCTGTTGCACGGCGGTGCCAATCTCGGAAAGCTCGCCGGCACCATGAACCAACGGATGGCTCGAAAGCGTTTGCTCGACCAGCGTGGTGCCGGAGCGCGGCACGCCGACAATAAAGACCGGCATTTGCGATTCGCTGCCGATGCCAAAGCGCTTGTTGAAAAAGTTTTTGTTAAACTGAGCCATCAGGCGATTGATGACCATATTGTGGCCTTCGGCGTTAAACTCCTCACCGCGCTTGTCGAGATCATTGCCGTTTTCAAAATGTTTGAAGGCTTTATCAAACTCGCCGAGATCATCATAGATTTTACCCAAAGCAAAATGCAGATTGATCTTGCGGTTGTCGTCGAGGCCCTTCTCTTTAAGCATCTCTTCCATGCGCTCAGCTTCGTTTTCTTCACCGTCGGTTTTTTGCGTGCGGGAAAGATTGTAATGCGCCGGGGCATGGTCTGGATCGATCTCAAGCGCTTTTTCGTAATGCTTGATGGCTTCATCCATGCGTCCAAGATTTTTGAGGATATTGCCGACATTGTTGTGGATGGCGACATTTTGCGGCGCGCGCTCCAATATGCCTTTGAATATTTCAAGAGCCTCTTCGCTTTCGCCTGATTGTTCCAGCGCGTTGGCGAGGCTCATCTGCGCTTCGAGATACATCGGCCGCAGCGCCGCGGCTTTACGAAGGACCGGCACTGCATCATCGAGATTTTCCTGCTCAAGGTAGGCAACGCCGAGATAGTGATAGGCTTCGGCAAAGTTTGGGTTTATGGCGAGCGCCAGTCGGAATTTAGAAATAGCTTCGACATATTTCTTGGTATCGCGGAGCACATTGCCAGCACCTAAATGGGCTTTGAGAAATTCTGGCTTTAAAACAATGGAACGTTCAAAAGCGGCGAGGGCTTCTTTGTGGTCATTGTCGCGGCGTAGCGCCTCACCCAAATTGCAGAAATATTGGGCATTGCTGTCATCGATTTGCACAGCTTGGGTAATTTTTTTTATCGCGCCTTCATAGTCGCGCTTCATGTAATCGACCAGGCCCGCCGTATGCAAAACAGCGGCATTCAACGGGTGCTTTTCCAGCAACTCTTTGCACAGCGTCTCTGCCTTGGCAATTTGCCCCGTGCCAATAAATTGCATGGCGGCGATTACTGATTGATCTGCGGATGATGTCTGCATTTAATTTTCCAAAGTATTAACGCCGGGCAAGAGTACTTTAATTTAATATGAGATCAAGGGAGCGCGTAGGAAACGGCTATGGTGGAACCTGTTTGACCTGACGCACCAAGTCCTAAGTTTGAGCCGGTAAAGGTTGCCACCACATTGGCTACATCTGTCGCCGTCGCCGTATTGAAGCCATTTGCACTATATAATAATTTTTGATCATTGGTATCGTAAAACCAATTTAAACCGTTGGCTGCTGAAACGTTAGTTGTTGCGCCAGATAGGAAATTGCCAGTGAAGGTCTCAAACCCGGTGAATTTCATTTTAAAGGTACTGTATTGGCCTATTCCTTTAATCGTATCTGCGCCGCTCGTTATTTCCGCCACATTTGCATAGCTAAAGGTAACGGTGGTCGAGGTGTTTACATTCGTTAGACTAAGGATATCTTGTCCCGCGCCACCGTGCAGAATTATGGAATTGCCGGTACCGGTTAAATTGCCTAAATCGAGTTTCAGCGTGTCCGAGCCAGCGGCACCAGAAAGCTTAATCGTATTCGAACTGAAGTTCACAGTTGGAGCAGCAGCTGCCAGGGCTAAACTTAATGTGCCCGCCCCCATATCTGTCGACGATAGTGAATTTTGCTGGTATAAATTAAAGGTGTTGCCAGTAATACCGGCTGTGGTGGCGGCATTTACGCTAACAAGTAGTGAAAGACCATCGCCGCCAGTTCCACCGGTCATATTTACGACATTATCAACGATATAGGCGTTAGACGCGGCGGTGCCGCCATAGCCCGTGGCTATGAGACCCTGGGCATTGAGGGCGACGGTCATGTTGTCGCTACCACCCTGTGCATCAATGGTAATCGAGTTTGCTGAGAGTGATGCCACATTATAGGCCGCTGATGCGGTCATATTAAACATGATGGTGTCTTTTCCGGCACCTCCCGAGACAATAAATGTATTTGCCGTTGAACCAGAACCTGAAAAAGCGCCAATGATCGCAGACGAGCTTGTGCCAGCGACGGTGGCATTGGCTCTGGCGATAACGTCGATATCTATATCGATGTCTGAGATGGCTGTATCGGTACCCGAATTGGTGACAACAACGGCATTGCCTTTAATGTAAGACCCACCCAGAGCATTAGACGTGTGCAAGGCATTTAGGCCAAGAGATAGCGTGTCGCCGCCGCCATGACCATGAACGGTGATCGTGTTCAAGCTTATGCTAACGTCACCGCTCAACTCGCTGTTGTTTACACTTCCGGTAACCCGTGCGCTGATCGCTCCCGCGCCAGAGCCGCCTTCAATCAACACGATATTGTCGTCAATGTTGATGTCACCAGCAGCAAATGCCGCTAATTGGAAAGTCATCGCACCGCCCGAGGTGTCGGTGAGGGAGCTCACGCTGTTTTGGTACATTTTAAAGGTGTTGGCGCTGGAGGAGGTACCAGCGCTGGCCACAGCCCCGGCGTTTAAATCAAATAGCAGCGACATGGTATCTGCACCCGTACCACCGCTCATAATAACGGTTTGGTTTCGGGCAATCGCAGACGTGTTAGCAGTGTTATGTATTTTTACCGACAGGCCATCGTTACCGGTGCCGCCTTTGATAGTATAATTGTTGGTGCTGGACATAAGGGCGACAGCGCCTGAATTGGTCACTGTCAGGGAGATGCTGGCATCATTGCCATCGCTGCCGGAGAGCAAAATCGTATTTGTCACAGATGTTGAGGATGTAGGCACGCCAAAATAGGCACTGCCGCCTGCGATGTTTTTTATTCCGAGCGTCAAGGTATCCGCACCGTGTCCGCCCTTGAGGTTGATGGTATTTGCATTGAAATAAGCGCCACCGCTAGACGTATTACTATTGGTGATATTTGCCGAAACTGTGTCGTTGCCCATTCCGCCGATGAGATTAATTGTATTGCCACTTATTGTTAGGTCGCCGGTGACTGAACTGTTTGCGGTGAGATCCACATGCGTATGGGTGCGTGTAGCGCCACTTGCCGTCGTTGTCGTTGTCGTTGTACGCGCATTTCCGCCGGTTACGTGGGCTGCGTTCATATTCAAAACAATTGTGTCACTTTCTATATCAGCAGATAATAACCGGCTGGTTGGGGTGGCGACCGGGCCAACCGTGACGTTAGACTCATCGTAAATTGATATGATATTTCCAAGTATTTTTTCATTGGCAGTCATCGAAACGTGGATGGTATCGCCGCCAGTGCCACCGGAAACGACCACCGTATTGGTAAGCAGTGCCCCGGTATTAGAAGAAGTGTAGCTGCCGCCCAAGGCTAGCATTCTCGCATTTATAATATCTGCGCCACCCCAGCCCTCGATATCGACAACATTTGAGGACACCGTTGCGGCGCCATCAGAGGTTTCAGTCGCCAAAATAGTGACGTCGATACGATCGCTGCCGGAACCTTCGCCACCTTCAATATCGATGTTATTATTCGCAACTTTCACATCGGCCGAATAGGTTGAAGACGCCGTAATATTGAGAGCGACAGTGTCATGTCCGAGGCCACCTTCAAGGTCAATATCTTCGCCCAGCACAAAAGCGCTGCTGTAACTTCCAGAGAGGGCGTATAGCTGCATCGATAATAGGTCATTGCCGCTGCCGCCTTCAAGGCGCAAGTGGTCCGCCTTTGAGGCAACTAGTGAGCCGATCTGCACGCCAGAGGACGTTGCACTCGCATTAAATAACAGCGATAAATTATCATTTCCGTCGCCACCGAACAGGCTGACTGTGTTGGCATAAATATCAACATCATAGGTTTTGGCGTCGCCACTAAACGTGACCGACAGTGTGTCGTCGCCGCCGTCACCATGAAGTTCGATCACGTTGCCGCTAATCGTTTCAGAAGAGGCTGTTGTTGAAAGATAAACCGACAAATTATCTATGCCGGCACCGCCGCGCAGGGAAATTGTATTGCTGGAATAGGTGCCGACATCAAAATAAAAAACTCGCGAAGAGCTAGTTGATCCGGCATGTCCGACGGCAATTGTATCGGTGCCGGCATCGCCCGAAATTTTGACCGTACTGGTGGTGCTATAAGATATATTAACATCAGCATCGAAATCGATTAGGAGCGCACTGTTATAGGTTACGCTGTCATTGGTTAGATTATGATAAAAATTGCCGTTAAAGATTAAAGGGTTGTAGCGGATATAAACCGTATCACCATTAAGCATGCCGGTGACTGTATCGCCCATTTCGTTGGTGCTGCCATAAGTGAAAATCGCCCCATCGCCGCCGTAGCCACCTAGAAAGTTGATCGTGTCTGCCCCTTCACCACCAATGACATTTATCGTATTGGCAAGGGACGGGGTGCCGCTATTGTCTGGCGACTTGATTTGCAGGTTAATCGTGTCGTTGCCTGAGGCGGCGCTGATATCGAACAAGTTGGCCTGGACGTTGCTGGCGGAGGAAGCCAGAATATTTATGGTGTCACTGCCGTCACCGCCTTCCACGGAAATTGTATTGTTGGTAATCTTTTGGGATGTATCCGTTGCTTGGAGATATACGCTGATGGTATCGCTGCCGCCACCGCCGATAACGTCGACTCTATTCGTCAACACGTTGCCGCCGTCGGTACCAGCCCCCGTGAGAGTAACACTGCTTGTTGAGGTCAATGAGGCGTCACCGGCAAGTAGAGAGACATCAATCGTGTCACCACCCGCGCCGCCTTCAATATCAACTGAATTCGATTTAACATGGGAGAAGGTGCCGCGGACTCGCACCGCAATATCATCGCCGCCGGCACCGCCGAAGACCTCGACATCGTTTTTTGTGGCAGAGGTGCCGGTAAGTTCTATGTCGATTGTATCGACGCCGGCATCCGAGCCACCCTCGACGACGATTTCATTGTTGGTAACATCACTGCCGCCACCGGTGGGGTCATTGCGAATAGCGATGTGGAGGGTGTCGTTGTTATCTCCGCCATTGACTTCAATAGCATTTTCACCTGCATCGTAGTGAGTGGCGATGAGATTGATGTCGACATCATCAACCCCGGCGCGGCCTAGAACACGGATCGCATTGTCACTGACGGATTCCGAACCCCGGTAAGTGATATCAATGAAGTCGCCTTGGGCACCTGCGTCAATGATCAGGTCGTTATCAGTAATATAATAACCATCGATCTGTACGTCGATGGTATCGACACCGGTGCCGCCTCTGGCCACCATTTTATTGAACTGAGCGTTTTGCCCCGTCGCCGCACCGGCGCTTGAGCCATCGATATCAATGTAGATTTTGTCATTACCGGCATCGCCATTCAGCAACATTTTATTATTTTGAATGCTATCATCACCATAGATATTGACGTCGATGGTGTCCTTGCCGCCGGCGCCATTGACTTCAACATTATTGTAGAGAACATCACCGGAAGTGCCATCCACTGCGGAAAGGGTGATGGTCGCCGTATCCGTTCCAGCGCCTAGATTAATTTCAATATCATTTGATTTTACCAAGCTCAATTGGTCGATTAGGCTGATCTGCACCGTATCATCACCGCCGTCGGCATTGGCTAACACATCGTTATTTGAAACATTGTCGGTCGCGCCAGCGCCGGTGGCTGAGAGCAGGGCGGTTAATGTGTCATCCTTCGTACCACCGGTTAATGCAAACGTCTGACTTTCAGGTGCAAAGCTGGAAACGCCTATAGTTACGCCGACGTTAGTTGGTGTCGGGTCAGGTTCTGGCGTCGGTGTTGGCACAGGATCCGGATCCGTCGGCGGCGGCGGCGGAGGCGGAGGCGGAGGCGGTGGTGGCGGTGGAATCGGAATAGGCGGCGGCGGTGTTGGCGGCGGAGGTGGTGGCGGAGGTGGCGGAGGTGGCGGAGGAGTGGGATTTTCACCGCCATCACCCGTTCCGTCACCATCGCCATCACCCGTTCCGTCACCATCGCCA
>JABIHH010000079.1 GCA_018649725.1 Rhodospirillaceae bacterium
AACAACGTTCCGGCCCTTTGGACCCAAGGTTACCTTGACCGCATTGGCCAATGTATCAACGCCTGCGAGCATCTTTGCCCGGGCCTCTGCTTCAAATTTTACTTCCTTCGCCATCTCAATAAATCTCCATAGCGGTTAAATTAAATTACTTAGTAATAATGCCCATGATGTCTGATTCTTGCATGATCAGCAGATCTTCACCGTGGATAGTAACTTCCGTGCCGGACCATTTACCGAACAGAACCTTGTCACCAGCTTTGACGTCAAGCTCAACAGCTTTGCCATCTTTGCCGCGTGCGCCAGAACCGACAGAGACAACAACGCCTTCTGATGGCTTTTCTTGTGCCGTATCTGGAATGATGATGCCACCGGCAGTTTTTTCATCTTGATCCATACGACGAACCGCAATGCGGTCATGAAGTGGTTTAAAACTCATCGTTAAAACTCCTTTTTATCGAGCATTTTCTCAGCCACAAATTGGCTGAATTCTGGCTCAAATTCGAATCTCTGCCAAAAAAATCTGGCACTCTCCACATGAGAGTGCCAGTGATTTATGCCGGGAGACCGGTTTGGTCAAGGATTGTTTGGCTTTTTTTTAACCCCTACCGAAACCGAATGACTTATTTTACGCTTTTAGGCAACTTCTGCGGCTTCGCGAATGGCCTTTTGAACCTTCTCAAAAGCCCGATTTTCGAGCTGGCGAACCCGCTCACGTGAAATGCCATAGCCTTTGCCGATTTGTTCCAACGTAATCGGATCGTCTTTTAAACGCCGCTCAATAAAAATATCGCGCTCACGCTCTGGCAATTCGTCCAAGGCGGCTTTTAGATAATCGCTCCGAATACCGGCCTCTTCACGATGCGCGACAATCGCCTCGGGCGACGGTGTGTTATCGACCAAGGTATCCTGGAATTCTATTGAATCCTCTTCACTTTGGGAAACAGGTGCGTTCAAAGACTGGTCGCGGATGGTCATGCGGCCGTTCATATGAAGGATGTCTTTTTCCGGTAGATTAAACTGCTCGGACAGCAATTTCGCCTGTTCTGGATTGATGTCGCTGCTATCGATGATTTCAAGACGACGCTTGGCCTTGCGCAGGCTGAAGAATAGCTTCTTTTGCGCTGCCATGGTGCCCATCTTGACCATCGACCAGGATTTCAGGACATATTCGGTGACCGATGCCTTAATCCACCACATTGCATAGGTCGAAAGCCGGAAACCGCGCTCGGGCTCGAACTTCTTTACGGCTTTCATTAAGCCGATATTGCCTTCCGAAATGAGATCAGCGACCGGCAAGCCGTAGCCGCGATACTGCATGGCGATCTTAGCAACCAGGCGCAGATGGCTGGTTACTAGCTTATGAGCCGCTTCACTATCGTCATGTTTGAGATAGCGTTCAGCGAGCATAAACTCTTCTTCTGCCGGTAAGATCGGAAAAGCCTTAATTTCGTTCAGATAGCGCGATAATCCACTATCATTGTATAATGACGGTAAAGTTGATGTAGCCATTTTAAATACTCCCGTGTCGTCATCGCGCTCGAATTAGCGCGGATATTAATAATACGGCCCTCCATTTGGAGCAGGCGCGCAAACTGGTCTTCTAGTAACCTATACGGGACAATTAATGAGATGATCCAAAACCATCAGTCATATCCTCCAATTGAGCAACATGCCTATTTAAACAAACCAACCCACCAAATCATTTTGGCTATCGGGCTTGGTGCTTCCAGTTCGGCCCCTGCAATAGGCAACCTCTCTGGGAACTGTGGCAACATTATGGGAAAACACTCCAAAAAGCAAGGAAATTCGCACGCTTCACATCACAAAAACGTTAGAATTCCGCCATTTTCTGGCTGATTTCTGGCCTTTTTTAGTATTTATTAAACTTTGGTAATGTTGCTGAATTAAAGGGACGCATTGCTTAATTCAGAAGTTGCACCCACACCCCTCCCTCCCCCCTCAAGAGGGAGGGGGATTAGAGTGAATATGTTGCACCACACTTTCCTCCCCCCTTGAGGGGGAGGATTAAGGTGGGGGGTCTTTTTATGGGTTATGGAATTAGCTGGCGAAGATGTAGAGCAGTATGCCGACCGCAATAAAGAGGCCGAAGCCCCAGACCATCGGAGGAATGCCGCTGCTTTCCTCATCGCTGGTTGTTTCAGCTGCAGCTGGCGCCGTTTCCGCGCTACCCTCTTCTCCGCCGCCAACGATTTCGCTGAACTTGCCAAAAAAGTCATCTGCCTGTTTTTTAGCTACGCCCTCGACCAAGCGGCTGCCAACGCTGGCGAGCTTGCCGCCAACTTCGGCTTTGGCTTCGTAGTTTAAGACGGTTTCACCTGCATCTTCGGTCAATTTAACCACCGCACCGCCTTTGGCAAAACCAGCGACACCGCCTTGACCTTCACCAGAGATCGTATAACCGTTCGGCGGGTCCAGCTCAGAGAGCGTCACTTTACCAGCAAATTTAGCTTTCACAGGCCCAACTTTTGCCGTCACCTTAGCCGAAAACTCAGTGTCTGAATCCTTATTGAGCTCCTGACAGCCATCAATACATTGTTTGAGTATCTCTGGGTCATTGAGGGCTTCCCACACTTTTTCACGCGTGGCCGGGATACGATATTCGCCGGTTAAATCCATGTTAGCTAAGCTCCAATAAATTTGTCATCTGGAAAAGCCGTAATCTAATGGGAAAAGCGCAGGTGATCAACTTGCTAGAAGCTATCGTCCCTGATTCCGGCAATAAAATTATCGACGCGGGTGCGGGTGTTAAATCCGTAATCATTCATTTCATCGGCCAATATATAATACGCCGCCAATGTCGAGGCGAGATAGGTGGCATCTTTTGCTTGATGAAACTTTGAAGGTGGTACGCGTTTTAACGAGGCAGCTGCATGTTTCTCGGATTTAAAAACGTCAGATCTCAGACCTTCTAAAACCTTGCCGATGGTCTTTTGAGTTCTCTCACCAATCGTTTCAATACCTTTGTCGTTAAAGTTGTCATTGATAATACCAATAAGCTTCTTGGTGTTGCGATCGATTGCTTGCGGCGAATTTTGGTTTTGCAGTTCCTGCACATTACCCATCCGGCTAACAACCCAAATGGCAATGATGAGCACCAGCCCCACAACCAAAGAAACCAGAGCCGCCGGTCCATTATAGCGGAAGAAATAAATCGCCGCGCCCATGGCTAGCAATATCAAGAGGGTCATTCCAATGCGTAGAAGCATATCGACTAAAAATCCTTAAGTTTCAAATACCTAACTGTATACATCGTAAATTTTATTCTAACTTCGCGGGAATACCTATTGTGGAAAGTAACATCAATAGTTTTACCTACTCGGCGGCCTTTTTACCAGCTTTTAGCTCCCGTGCGGTCTCGGCATAAATCTCGATAGAGCGCTGCATGCTCCGGCTTTTATCATGTGTCTCCCGGGTTTCAACACTTAAAGGCGAGGCATCCAACAGTCGAAACACATCGGCGGCGCCTCTATGCAGGTTAGGCGTCATGCCCGCTGAGCCAAAAGTATCGGATATCTGGTCCATTTCACCGGCCCAGCGACCTGCATCGCAAGCATACATAGAAACGCGTTTATTCATACCTTCCCAGTGGAACTTTTGGCTTTCTTCGATCTCGCTTTGGATTTCTTCACTGATCCCCAGTAGTTCAGCGGTCACCAACACGCCAGTATGAAGCGTCATCATGCCCTTGGTAAGCGCCGCATAGCACATCTTGATCGCCGAGGCTTTAGTGATATCGTCGCCCATCGGCATAAATTTAATGCCATCGCCATCAACAAAATCAAGCTGCTCGACGCCCTCACCACTGGCATAGAATTTGGTGGTCGGACCGCGTCCGGGGGGAGGACCAACAATGCCGACATTGAGCATTTTTGCGCCCGCCTCTTGCATCAGCGCCTGGATAGACAGTGTGGTATCTGGCGAGATGGCATTACAATCAACAAAGACGGCAGTCTCGCCGCTGGCCTTCATCGCGGCTGCCACTTCGCCGGCAAACTCTCCCGCTTTTTCGGGCGGCATAATCGAGAAAATGAAATCGCTCTCAGCCACCATCGCCGCCAAATCCGCCACATCTTCCATATTGGCGCGCTCAGCGCGGGTGCGCGTCAATTCGCTCCGCCCGGCCGAGACCGTCACTACCCGATGGCCCTTCTCTACCAAAACAGCAGCAACTGAGTGTCCCATATCACCCGGGCTCATCACCCCGATTGTTAGATTAGTCATTTTGTTATCCCCTTTAATTCTGTCTTTAAATTTTCCCCATTCTAACCTGCTGGCTGATAGTCACACCAGACTATTGACTCAAAATTCATTATATTGTATTTAACTATTATGTTAATTAAATAATTGGTTAATTAAATGGAACAAAATTTAGACGCCACTTTTGCCGCCCTAGCCGATCCAACGCGCCGCGCCATTCTTGCCCGCTTGTCCTTGGGTGAAATTTCCGTCGGCGAGTTGGCCGAACCGTTCGCGATGTCCGCACCGGCTATCTCGCGTCATTTGAAGGTCTTGGAAAACGCAGAACTCATTGAGCGCAAGACCGATGCGCAATGGCGACGCCTCAAACTCAATCCAAAGGGCTTTCAAACAGCCGCCGAGTGGATTTCGCATTATCGTGAATTTTGGGAGGGCCAGCTTGACGCCCTTGCCGATTACCTGGACGACCTAAAACAAAATCAAAATAAACAAACGCCAAAACCAGAAAAGGGAAAATCTCATGGAACAAGTTCAAACCAACGAAACCGGAACCGCAAAGGATAATTCAGTCATGGCACCTGACAGCGTCACACCGATAGAACTTAAAATTGAACGCACATTCGATGCATCGCCGGAAATGGTTTTTGATGCCTGGGTCGAACGTGATCAAGTCGCTCAGTGGTATGGTCCAGAAGGCATGGCCGTGCCCTTGTGCGAGATGGATTCCACCATAGGGGGCAGCTATCGCGTATGTTTTCAAGAGCCCGATGGCACCGATCATATTGTTGTCGGTAGTTTTAAAGAGATCGATAGACCCAATCGCTTGGTCTTTACCTGGGGCTGGGAAGAAGATGGTGTTGTCGGACAGGTGACCGAAGTCTCTGTCGAGTTTGCCGCCAATGGCGACAAAACGGATCTAACCCTCACCCACCGCGGCTTCGAAACCGAGGACGGTATGAACGGTCACAAAATGGGCTGGACAAGTTCCTTTGAAAGCCTCGCCAAGCTTTTGGCAGCGTAGGGAGATAGAACATGCCTGATATCAAACTTTATGGCTTTGCGCCGTCGAGCTACACCTGGACAACCCGTTTGGCAGCGGAAGAAAAAGGCATCAGCCATGAACTCGAGCCGATTGAGTTTGGTTCTGATGCTCATAAGGCCCTGCATCCCTTTGCTAAAATCCCAATTATGGAGCATGGCGAGAATCGCCTTTATGAGACCAGTGCCATTTGCCGCTATATCGACGAAGCTTTCGACGGCCCTGCCCTACAACCGGCTGATCCGATGGGGCGGGCGGAAATGGAACAATGGAACAGCGCTGTTGTCGATTATTTCTATGATTGGTGCATCCGCCGGATTGTTGTGCAGCGCATCGTCGTGCCTTCCAGGGGCGGCGAGACCGATGAAGCGATGGTGGCTGACGCTGTATCCCATGCGAGATACACCATGGAAGTCGCCAATAAACGGCTCGGCCAATCGGCGTTCCTCGCCGGTGATGTGCCGTCAATTGCCGATTTTATGTTGTTGCCGGTGGCGTTTTATCTCAAACAAGTACCCGAGGCCGCTCAAACCATGGCTGATAAACCAGCGCTCGAAGAGTGGCTCGCGCGTATGCAGGCGCGACCGAGTTTCGGTGCTACGGCACCATCTCCTCCGGGTTAACGCCTAATTCTACGGGACGGTAGTCTTTATAAGAGCAGAGCGCGAACCAATCCTTCATGTTGCGCATCAGATGGGCACTGCCGACCGTCGTGATTAGTTCCTCGTCTAGAGCTGAGGACAAGCTGCGGTCGCCCTGCCAAACTTCAATCATCGAGCGAATATCCGTCGTTACATAAAGATCGACATCCTTGCCCGGGTTTTCGGTACAAAGATCAATATCACCGCCGCTGCAAACCAGCCACCAGGTGCCATAATTTTCGATATCTTTGAAATGAAAGCTCATCACGGTTTCGCCATCCGGCAGGTTTTTGCAATCTATGGTCCGACGAATATCCCACATCAGAAATTCGACATCCAACTCTTCCTTGGTCATTTGACCGCGTGCCCAGCGCATCCCCCAGATGGCTAGATGATCAATCATCGGCTCAAGCTCTTTGCCCATACCGGAGAGCCGATATTCATAGCCCTTCTTACCCGATTGGCTCTTTTTAACGATCACGCCGGTCGCCTCCAGCATTTTGAGGCGCTTATTTAAAATCGTCGGTGAAATCCGCGACATGGAGCGCTGCAGATCATTAAACCTGCAAGTTCCCAGCAACAATTCCCTTAATATAAGGATCGTCCACTTATCGCCGATAATCTCCGTCGCCTTGGAAACCGGGCAGAATTGCCCGTAACTTGTCATTGTCATATTGCCCCCACTTTATCCTAACTACGTAATAAGTAGCTCAACACTACACAACGCGCAGTATTTTGTGAAGCCCCCGCCGCTTAAATTCCGCCTGCCTCAAGGACCCAGAAAACGTGCAAAAATCGAAAGACAGGAAAATGGAAAGTTTAATTTATATCGCGAATTGTATGTACCTGTTGGCCTATTTGGTTAACGACATGCTGCGCCTGCGCATCCTCACGATCATTGCAACCTCTAGCCTGATCGTCTATTTCTCCATGCGCCCTGAGCCGATGGCCACAATTATCTGCTGGAACCTGTTTTTTGCCACGCTCAATGCGGGACAAGTACTTTGGTTGGTTATGAAAAAACGCAACTCAAATATCGCGACGCATATTATCGGCAAAGTACGCGAACACGTGCTGTTGATCGCCCAATCTCTGCCCATAGCGGATCGCCAACATTAGCCTGGTTTTCTGGCTTTCCCCGCAACGAGGATAACCTTGCGGGGCGCCGCCATCCACATTGTGACAACGGAGACGGCACAGACAATCATCGCAACAACGAAGGCGATTTCATAATTGCCCCAAATATCGAAAAAGATGCCGGTTATCCACGGACCAAACGAAGCCCCGGTACTACTGATCGCTCCCAATAATCCAAAAATTACGCCATATCTTTTCCCACCGAAAAGCTCTGCCGGCACCGAGCCAAACACCGACGCCATGCCGTAGCCTAACAGGCCTTGCGTTCCCACCATGACATACATCAGCCATTCCGACGGCCAAATGCGGAGGAAATACAAACAGGCATAAGTTGCCAGAAAGCCCAAAATACTGATCGTCCAGGCCATCTCGCGGCCAATCCGGTCCGAGACCGCGCCAATCACGATTTGACCAAAAATGCCGGTGAGACCGACCAGTCCAAGAGCTACCGCCGCCACCTCGGCTGAGATACCAACGTCGATCAAATAGCGGGTTTGGTGAACTTGTACCGTGTACCACGCGTAAAGCGCCCCAATAAAAGAAATCGCCAGCAGCCAAAAGCGCGAGGTCCGGATCGCGCTTGAGATCGTCCAATCGGTATCAAGCCAGGCTTGATCAACGATCCGGCTCTCTAGGCTAACCTTGCGGGCGTTGCTGGCCGCTTCATCATTGATTGCCCCGCCATCGGGCTCGAGCCCCAAATCTGCCGGGCGATGACGTTGAAATAGAATATTAAGCGGGACGACCAGGACCACCAGCAGTCCGGCAATGACGATACAGGCATAGCGCCAACCCTCCGTCTCAATCGCGTGCTGCATCCAGGGAAACAACAAAATAGCACCAACGCCCGCACCTGAAAACGCCAACCCGACCGCCAGACCTCGTTTGCGATCAAACCAGTTTGGCAGGAACAAAGTATGCCCAATATAGCTCATAAAAATCGAGCCACCGACAACCAGCACACCGAGGGTCAGATAGAAATGCCAGGGCTCTGTCGAATAAGTCGTCAGCACCAGACCAATACTTGAAATTATACCGCCCAGCGGCAAGACCAGCCGCGGCCCAAAGCGGTCCATCAGCGCGCCGATAAAAGGTGAGATCAATGTCGAGACAATAAAGCCAATTGAAAAAGTCGCCGCAATCGTGCCGCGGGTCCAGCCGAACTCATCCAATATAGGTGGAAATAGGAGCGAGAAAGATGTTCTGGCGTTCACCCCGATCGCCATGGTGACGAAGCCGATAGCTACGACAACCCAGCCATAAAAAAATGGCCGACGCTGGCTAACGGAAGGTTGGGAATTATTCATCCGTCCACGTTAGTGATTTTTGACTTCCCCGCAACCTCCAAAGGAATGGTTGATAATCGGCACTAATTTTTCGGGATTTTCCAAGAAAATTATGTTAAAATACTCGAATGATAAAAATGCTATATTCACTGATCGCCGCTTTTATTTTGTTCAGCCCGTTCGCGGCTTTGGCTGATACGGGCAAGCTCGACCAGCAGTTGCGAAATCATACTTTTGTCTATATCGACAAAAAAACAAATCTCGAACACACGATTTACTTTGGTCGTTTCGGCCGTGTCTATGACGAATATTACAGTCACATATATCAGAAAGATTACCCCTGCCAGTTCGTCGATGGCACTTGGCGGATTACCGATAAGGGGGCACTTTGCCTGGAAGACAGTGTCGATAAATCAAGGCGCGACGGCAAAACCTGCTTGAAACCCAAGATTGAAGGCCAAAAAATCTCTTTCACCGACACTGCTGGTAAGATTGCCTTTGAAACCAAACTCACCAAAGGCAATGGCATGCCGTTGGGCTGAAAAGTCTATTAATCCCCGCGCGTGCCGCGGACTTACTTTTTAAAATTAGGGATTAGTTAGGCTGCCCGCATATCTCGCTTTGACAGAGCACAAAAAAACGCCGGGATCTGATGATCACCGGCGCTTTTTATGAATAGAGCGAACTTACTCTGCGAGTGGGACAGCTGTCCATACGCATTCGGGCTCAAAGCCGGCATCGGCGAAGAGGCGGCCGACGGGGCAGCGGTCTTCGGAAAGTTGGGCAAGCCGCTGGAGCTTTTCAGGCGACTCATTGGTCTCAATTTCAATATTCAAGGTCGCACCAACGAAATGCATAACACCATTGCTGTTGCCTTCAACGCCATCGATTAAATCCGTGACCGTTTCGACGCGAATGTTAATCTCACCGTGTTTAAAGCGCATGGCTTCTGCGACTTTAACGATTTGGACCGTTTGGCACGCACCCAAAGAGGTTGTGAAATACATCAGAGGCGAGGTTGCCGTATTGGTGCCACCACGCTCTGCCGGCTCATCGGTAATCACAGTGTGCCCATCTCCGGTATCCACTTCACACCGGACGCCTTCTTCACGTTTGATGTTGACGACCCGCAATTTGCGGCCAACAACTTCTTTCATTTTTGCTACAGCCATTAGTTTTCCTTTTTAACTGATTTGTTTGTATTTAAGATGAGCCGAATGTAAGTCAAAATATCTTCACTGCAAGGCGTTTTAGAAAATTTTCACAAAGGCAGTCATGAATTACACCGTCGCCTATATAGAAGTCGACCCAGCAGCCACAGACAAAGCATCAGATTTGCTCAAAGGTCTTGGAAGTGCCTGCCTGCAAGAAACTGCCCGGCCCAACCGTTTTGTTATTCTGAGCGAAAGTGGGATCACGATTGATGCCAAGTTATCACCCCTGCTGATTACCGCTGTCGATCAGCGCCATCATGACGCCCTAGCGGTCGAGGATTTTGAAATTCAGGAGAAGGCATTATTCGTAGTGACCCATATCGATGTCATCCCGCCTGAAAAAGAAACGGGTGCAGCACTGATCGCTCAAATGTGCCTCGACAGCCGAAAGGATGAAGGCTGCCTCAGCTGCGTGGCCTGGGCGCAAATGGATCGCCCCAATCACATGACGGTTGTTGAACAGTGGCAGCATGCGGCGGCGCAATCGGCCCATGCAGCAAATGCGCCGATGAAAAATTTCCGCCAAGCCCTAGCACCTCTCTCAGGTGCGCTTTATGACGAGCGGTTTTATCAGCTAGTTAGATAAATACATCTCAGTGAAGGCATCTACACCGTAGGCGGCTTCCTCGAAAGTGATATCACCGAAAGCAAAGCGACAGAGGAAGTAATTGATGCCGCTTTCCGCAATATGATCATCAATCACTGCTTTAACTGTCTCGGGACTACCGGCAACCGCCAGACCGAGCTCGACGATTTCATCAAAAGTCTCGGTATAAACAACCAGCGGCGGCGTTTGTCCATGGCGCCACCAAAGCTTCATGAAGCTTTTATACCAGACATCATAGATACGGCGACCAATCGCCATAGCTTTATCATCGGTCTCAGCAATCACCATAAAGCGCGTCATCCCCATCAGCGGAATATCGGCTTGGTCACGGCCAAGCTTATCCCATTCGGCGCGATACGCATCGGTGATTTGCCGCATCAGCGAGGCATTGTGATTGGAGATGATATTAACGCCATGCTCTGCCGGCCAAGCTGTTGCCTGCGGGTTACCAAGGCCATGCCAGATCGGCGGATGTGGCTTTTGCATTGGTGTCATTTCAAGGGGCATATTTTTGACGCTGAAATGCTTACCCTCGAAGGTCAACTCGTCTGATGTCATCGCCTCGATCAAGACTTGATAATATTCCTGATAGATTTCGGTCACGTCATCGCCATCCAACCCGTAATAGCCGGATTCGATCGATGAGATTCCTTTGCCGACGCCAAGCTGAAACCGACCATTGCTCATTTGGTCGAGCATACAAATCTCTTCGTATAAACGGACAGGATGATATTGCGGAAGACAATAGACCAGGGGGCCAAATTTCAAATTCTTGGTGCGTTGGGCAACAGCCGACATAAACACACTGGGCGAAGACGCCATCCCGAGGGTCGTCGCGTGATGCTCAGCCGTATGATAGGCGTAAAATCCAGCCTGATCGTATTTCTCAACGAGCTTTAGCCGATCTTCGTAGAACTCAGACAAGGAGCCTGCACCACGATCGACGTGGTCAAAAATGCCATATCTCATTAAACCCCCTACTCCCTTATTTTTTAACGGCCGCCCGAATTGTCGACATGTTGATATAAGCAGCCAAATACTCAAGGCTTGCATTAACCTCGATCAGCGAAGGGCCGTCGACGGCAAAAGCCTCTTTGATCACCGGCTCAATATCTTCATTGGTTTCAATCTTAAATCCTTTAGCACCATAGGCTTCGGCGATCTTAACAAAATCCGGATTGGTCATATTGGTGGCGAGCGTCCGGTCTGGATAGGTTTTTTCTTGGTACAAGCGAATGGTGCCCAAACTACCATTGTTCGATACAATAAAGCGGATCGGTAGATTACGCTCAACCGCGACCGAGATTTCATTGCCGGTCATCTGATAACCACCATCACCGACAAAGCAAATAACTTGACGATCAGGAGCTCGAAGCGCCCCCGCAACAGCAGCTGGCACACCCATCCCCATGGCACCCGCAACAGCAGCCAATTGGGTGTGCGTGGTTTTGTAGTCAAACAAGCGATGGACGAAGGTCGAGAAGTTGCCCGCATCAATCGCTGTCACAGCATCATCATCGACAACGTCCCTGAGATGAGCAATCACGTTACCAAACGGCACGCCGTCATCGGCTTCCTGCATATCCCAGACCATTTTATCGGCGCCCAAAGCATGGGCCTTTTCGATCCAGGCAGCGCGGTCTTTAGGTGGCTCAGGTGAGTTCATCTGAGCAATCGCCCGCAAGGTCTCTGTCGCATCGGCCACCATCGCCAGATCAGTATCAAAGACATTTCCGATCGGCTTGGCGTCATTATAGATATGGACAAGTTTTTGCTTCGGGCTTGGTGCTTCTGGCAGCTTATAGCCTTGCGTCACGACATCGCCCAGCCGGGTGCCGATAGCGATAATTAAATCCGACTCGTTGAGCGTATCTTTAAAGACCGGCGGCATGTTAAAGGCCAAATGGCAGGCATAATTCGGATGATCGACATCAAACAAATCCTGATGCCGCCAGGAAACCGCCACCGGCACATTCCACGACTCTGAAACCGCGCGAAGGGCTTCACGACCCCGCTCTCCGCCAATTTGCCCACCAGCAATAATAACTGGGCGTTCAGCTGCTGACAGCATATCGCAAAGCTCGACGATATCACCGGCATCTGGTTTTGGTTGGATAATCTTGGTTGGTCCCAAGGCCGGTGCATCTGTTTGATCGAGCAGCATGTCTTCAGGCAAGGAGACGATCACTGGTCCCGGAATACCAGACTGCGCAATGGTAAACGCGCGGCGGACATTTTCAGCAATTTTGTCGGCCTCGGTGATCTCAACGATCCATTTTGCCATATCGCCAAAGGTCTGAGAATAATCAACTTCCTGGAAGGCATTTCGGCCAATGTCTTCACGGGCAACCTGGCCGACAAACATCACCATCGGCACAGCATCTTGCTGGGCGACATGAACACCAATTGACGCATTGGTCGCACCCGGGCCTCGGCTCACCATAACAATGCCCGGCTTACCCGTCATCTTGGCATCGGCCACCGCCATAAAGCCAGCGCCGCCTTCATGGCGGGTCGTCACGACATCAATTTCAGGCGCGTCATACATCGCGTCAATAACCGCGAGGTAGCTTTCACCCGGCACGCAGAACGCACGATCAACACCATGCTCGGTTAAAGTTTTTACTAAGATGTCTGCTGCTCTTGCCATGATTTCCCCGGTTCTTAAATTCGATTTTTTAATTATAGCAACTGTTCACCTATTATAGATTGAGGGGCTTATCAAGACACGCCCTTTCCCGGTCGCATCTTGATAAAAGTCAAGGGCATCTCCCCGCAAATCAGTAGAGTAATTCTTTCAGTAAAATGCGTGACGATGGGAGAGCCCTAATTATGGGAAAAATAGACGTTTATCCAACAACTGCATGGTCTGCCGGGACAGGCTGCCATGGCGGCTGCGGCCAGAACCTGCATGTTCAGGATGGGAAACTTGTAAAAATTGAGGGCAATGAAGATCATCCCTGGAACCAAGGACGTTCTTGCCCTAGAGCCCTCGCGCTTACGCAATATATGTATCATGAGAACCGCATCACCCAGCCACTGATCCGGGTCGGCGAACGCGGCTCTGGCAAGTTCGAGCCGATCTCTTGGGATGAAGCGCTCGATTACTGCGAAGAAAAAATGGGCGGCATTCGCGATGAATATGGTGCCGAATCGGTGATCTTTGTGCAAGGCACGGGGCGCGATATTGGCGGCCCGATCACATTCCTCGCCTATAGTTATGGCAGCCCCAATTGGGTTCAACTCGGCCTCTCTGGTCACTCCTGCTACACTCCGCGTTTGGGTGCGATGAAAACCACATTAGGCGAATTTGCTGTCGCCGATTGCTCGCAGTTCCTCGAAAAACGCTACGAAGATCCGGAATGGGAGGCACCTGAATACATCATCGTCTGGGGCCAAAACCCACCCAATGGCTGCCCGGACGGCTTCTACGGTCCCTGGATTGTCGATTGCATGCAGCGTGGCTCCAAGATCATCTCTGTCGATCCGCGTAACACCTGGATGTCGACACGCGCTGAATATCACCTGCAAATTCGGCCCGGCACGGATGGCGCGCTGGCGCTCGGCATGGTCAATATTATTATTGAAGAAGAACTCTACGACAAAGACTTCGTAGAAAAATGGGTCGCTGGCTTTGAAGACGTTAAAAAGCGCGCCGCCGAATACCCGGTCGATAAAGTCTCGGCAATCACTGAAATTCCCGCCGATGACATTCGGGCCGCTGCCCGCGCTTATGCCAATGCCAAGCAGGCCGCCATTCAATGGGGCGTGCCGGTTGATATGTGCCCGGACGGCACCGCTGTGGCGCACGCAATTTCGTGTCTATGGACGATTACGGGCAATATCGATATCCCCGGCGGCCAAGTTATTGCCAAGCCGGCCTTTGGCGTCACCGCCTATCCGTTTACTTCTGAAGAGTTGGCCGATCTTTACGGCAAGGATTTAGTCGAGCGTATGAACGAGAAGCGCATCGGCGCCGATCAATATCCGATGTACAAACATTTCCGCGGCTGGGCTCAGCCCGATGTCACGATTGAGCAGATGGAGACGGGTGACCCCTACCCGATCAAAGGAGCCTGGATCCAGACAGCCAATGTTATTGGCGGGCAGGCGGCGCGGGCTAAATTTCATTATGATGCGATGAAAAAACTCGATTTTGTTGCGGTGATCGATCTGTTTCATAACCCAACGACGATGGCCCTGGCGGATATTATTTTACCTGCCGCGACCTTCCCTGAGAAAAACAGCTTTCGTTCCTGGTGGACACCAATGGATTCGATTAAAAAACGTGTTCAAGTGGGCGAATGCCGCTCGGATTGGGAAATCAATTTCGAGCTCGCCAAACGCTTCAATCCTGAAGGTCTAAAACGTTGGGATACGGTTATCGATTACTTCGATGAGCGGATGGAACCTTCGGGCATGACTTTCGATGAACTCGAGGCAAAAGGCGGCTGGGCGATGTCGCCAGAAGGGCCGGGCCGCCCCTACCGCCGCCATGAAAAAGGTCAATTACGCGCCGATGGTAAGCCTGGCTTTAACACGCCATCCGGCAAGGTGGAACTCTACAACAAGTCCTTCGAAGAATGGGGCATGGACCCGCTACCGTTCTATACAGAGCCTGCCCAAAGCGAGGCTTCAACGCCCGAGCTCTTTAAAAAACACCCCTTGGTGATGATCACCGGCGCCCGGTCAAATCTCTTTTTCCATTCTGAGCACCGCCAAGTACCTTGGTTGCGTGAGAAAGAGCCGGATCCCACGGTCGAAATTCATCCCGATACAGCTAAAGAATACAACATCTATGATGGCGAGTGGGTGCACCTCGAAAACGATATGGGTCACATCAAACGCAAGGCAAAAATCTCGCTCAAGGTAAAACCAAACCATATTCAAACGCTGCATGGCTGGTTCATGCCAGAAGCCGAAGGGGCTGAGCCAAACCTATTTAATGTTTGGGATTTCCAAGTCAATCAGATCATCCCTGGCCCACAAAACAGCAAGTCCGGCTTTGGTGGCGGCCAATACAAAACAACCTTAGTGCGGCTCGCCAAAATTAAAGAGGACGCATAACCATGGCTAAATACGGCATTCTTATTGACTATGATTTTTGCACCGGCTGCCACACCTGCGAAGTTGCCTGCCAGCAAGAACACAATTATCCGGTCGGCCTCAATGGCATCAAGGTAACCGAATATGAGTATCAATTGGCCAATGGCAAAGTAAAAATCGACTACATGCCCTTTCTTACCGATCTATGCGATCTCTGCATGAGCCGCCAAGCGGAAGGTGAGCGTCCGTCCTGCGTTAAGCACTGTCAGACGGCCTGTATGAAATTTGGACTAACCACAGATTTAACCGCCGAGGCAGCGACCCGGCCACGGGCTGCACTACACACGCATGTCCCCAAATAACACCTAGCTGGATATCCAGCAGAGCGGAGAAGAACACATGGGAAAAGTTGATGTTTATCCGACCATAGCATGGTCAGCAGGGGCCGGTTGTCACGGCGGTTGCGGTCAAAAACTATTCGTCGAAGACGGTAAGATGATTAAAATTGAGGGCGATGAAAATCACCCGTTCAATCAAGGACGCTCTTGTCCGCGGGTCTTGGCACTCACCCAATATATGTATCACGAAGACCGCATCACCCAACCAATGAAGCGGGTTGGCGAGCGGGGTTCAGGTAAGTTCGAGCCCATCTCGTGGGATGACGCCTTTGATTTTTGCGAAACCCGCATGAAAGATATCAAGGAAGAATACGGACCCGAATCAATTGTCTTTGCCCAAGGAACGGGGCGCGATATTGGCGGGCCAATCTCCTTTCTGGCCTATAGTTATGGCAGTCCAAACTGGGTCCAACTCGGCCTTTCCGGTCAGTCCTGCTACACGCCGCGCCTCGGCGCAATGAAAGCCGTCCAGGGCGATTTTGGTGTCTCCGATTGCTCGCAATTTCTCGAAACCCGCTACGATGACCCCGAATGGGAAGTGCCTGAAGTGATCATCGTCTGGGGCCAGCATCCACCCAATGGTTGCCCCGATGCCTTCTTCGGTCATTGGATTGTCGATTGCATGAAGCTGGGCACGAAAATTATTTCCATGGACCCCCGCAATACCTGGATGACCAGTCGCTCCGAACATCATCTCAAACTGCGCCCCGGCACCGATGGTGCGATGGCGCTTGGTATGCTCAACGTGATCTTGAGCGAAGGCCTGGAAGACAAAGAGTTCTGCGCCAAGTGGGTGCATGGGCTGGATGAGCTACGCGAGCGTGCCGCTGAATATCCGGTCGAACGGGTCGCTCAAATCACCGGCGTGCCGGCCGAAGAAATCACCGAAGCGGCTCGGTTCTTTGCCAATGCCAAGCGCGCCTCGATCCATTGGGGTGTGCCGATCGATATGTGCCCGGACGGCACCTCGGTAGCGCATGCAATTATTTGCCTGTGGTCAATCACCGGCAATATCGACATTCCCGGCGGCCAAGTGATCGCGAGGCCGTCCCACGAAGTGAGCTCCTACCCCTACTCGACCGAAGCCTTGATCGACCTCTACGGTGAAGAGCTGGTGAAAACCTTGACGGAAAAACGCATCGGTGCCGATGAATATAAGATGGTCAAGAATTTCAGGGGCTGGGCGCAACCCGATATGGTGATCGACCAAATCATGACCGGTGAGCCTTATCCGATTAAAGGTGCCTGGATCCAAACAGCGAACGTGTTGGGTGGTCAGGCGGCCCGGACCAATTTCCACTATGAAGCCTTGAAGAAACTGGAATTCGTCGCGGTCGTCGATCTGTTCCACAATCCAACCACCATGGCGTTGGCAGATATTGTGTTGCCGTCCTCGACCTTCCCCGAAAAGGATAGTTTCCGGTCTTGGTGGGCACCGCTGAGCATTATCAAAAAGCGTGTCCAGGTCGGCGATTGTAAAACCGATTGGGAAATAAATTTCGAGCTCGCCAAAAGATTCAATCCAGAAGGCACCCAACGCTGGGGCTCGCCGATGGAATATTTCAATGAACGGCTCGCGCCTTCCGGCAAAACATTCAAAGATATGGAAGACGCTGGCGGTTGGCTGATGCCCGAAGACGGCCCGGCCAAACCTTACAACCGTCATGAGCGCGGTCTGCTGCGCCCCGATGGTAAGCCCGGCTTTAACACGCCTTCCGGCAAAATCGAGGTCTATTGTTCGGCCTATGAAGACTGGGACCTTGACCCCTTGCCGTTTTATACCGAGCCTCCGCAAAGCCCAATATCAACACCGGAGCTCCATGAGAAATATCCGTTGATCATGATCACCGGTGCCCGCAGCCAGCTCTATTTCCACTCAGAGCTTCGCGGCATTCCGTGGTTGCGCGAAAAAGAGCCAGATCCGACCGTAGAAGTTCATCCAGATACCGCCGCCGACTATGACGTTTATGATGGCGAATGGATTTATCTCAAAAATGATCTCGGCAAGGTAAAACGCAAAGTGACGATTACCCGGCGCGTGAAGCCTTCTGAAATTCAAACCCTTCATGGCTGGTGGATGCCAGAGCAGGAGGGCGCCGAGCCAAATCTCTTTGGCGTCTGGGATTATCAGGTTAATCAGCTCGTGCCCGGTCCGCAGGAAAGCAAATCAGGCTTCGGCGGCGGCCAATATAAAACCACCTTGGTCACGTTGGAGAAAATGGAAAAAGAAGGAGCGGCGGCCAATGGCTAAATACGGCATGCTAATTGATTACGATTATTGTACCGGCTGCCACTCTTGCGAAGTTGCCTGCCAGCAGGAACACAATTTCCCGGTCGGCCTTAATGGCATCAAGGTGACAGAATATGAATATCAGCTTGCAAACGGCAAAATAAAAATCGACTTCATGCCTTTTCTCACTGATTTGTGCGACCTGTGTATGAACCGCCAAGCGGAAGGCGAGCGCCCGTCTTGCGTCAAACATTGTCAGTCGGCTTGCATGAAATTCGGCCTGACCAGCGACCTTGCCGACGAAGCCGCCGCCCAACCCCGCGCCGTGTTGCACACCCATATTCCGAAGTAGATAAATAGAATTCTGTTTGCCAGACAAGTGGCGTTCCCTAAAATGGCAGTGTTAAATTTTTCACGAGGGGAACATGGCAAGCAACGATCCTATTTTAATAGTCGGCGGCGGATTTGGCG
>JABIHH010000071.1 GCA_018649725.1 Rhodospirillaceae bacterium
AACCGACTTGTCGGTGCACTCACAGGCGCACTTAAACAAGGTGGCCCGGCAACTCAATGAGCGGCCCCGTAAGACATTGGAATTTGCAACGCCGGCAGAGAAATTTAACGAATGTGTTGCGTTGACCGGTTGAGATAGCACTCCGAAAGTGGACAAATTCGCCCTAACGCAAAAGAGTCTGCTAATGATGCCGTGGACGGCTCCCACCCAACGGCATCGTAGTGTGCCAAAATGGTGGTTCATCAGAATCCCGAGGAAATAGGAGCCGTCCATGAATGAAGTTATCACGATAGGTGTTGATCTTGCGAAGAATGTTTTTCAAATCCACGGTATTGATGCCGAAGGTGGCGTTGTCATCCGACGTCAATTGAGGCGGGGTCAGATGGAGCCGTTTTTCAAGAAATAGCCGCCCTGCCTGATTGGCATGGAAGCCTGCGCCACGGCGCATCACTGGGCGCGGCAATTGTTCGAGTTGGGCCATGAGGTCAAACTGATGCCGCCGCATTATGTAAAACCCTACGTGAAGCGCAACAAGAACGATGCAGCAGATGCAGAAGCCATCTGTGAAGCGGTCACTCGCCCAACGATGCGCTTTGTATCGGTGAAGAATATGGAACAACAAAGCGTCTTGATGCTGCACCGGACACGCGATTTAATGGTGCGCCAACGGACCATGCTGATAAATGCCATTCGCGCCCATATGGCCGAGTTCGGTATTGTTGCACCGGTTGGGGTGCCTCATGTCAAAAAGCTTCTCAGCATTATTGACGATACAGATGATGGCCGATTACCAGTTGTTGCCCGATCCTGCTTGGAAAGCCTGGCCAGGCAGTTCGTATACCTCAATGAGGAGATTAGCGCTGCTGAGAAGCAGATACATGCTTGGCACCGGACAAGTGAAGTCAGCCGACGTCTGGAGACCATCCCTGGTATCGGGCCAATCTCGGCCAGTGCCTTAGCAGCGTCTATCACCGATCCCGAAGTCTTCAAGAATGGGCGTGAGTTGGCTGCCTGGATTGGGCTGGTGCCGCGGCAGAACTCAACTGGTGGAAAACAACGGCTCGGTAAAATCTCCAAACAGGGGGATCGGTATCTACGTTGGTTGCTTGTTGCGGGTGCGATGTCAGTGATCCGACAGGCAAAACGGCGGGGGTCATCAAACCACCCGTGGCTGGCTGATATTATAACTCGAAAACCAGCCAAGCTTGCTGCGGTGGCGCTAGCCAATAAGAATGCCCGAATAGTTTGGGCATTGCTTAAACAGGGTGAGACCTATCAAAACCCGGTAACAGTTTAGAAACGGAAAAGATATGAGGAGTTAGAGAGTTTGGCAGAGTGAGCGTGATGTAATGCAAAATCGGTCGAACCGAGGATTGGGAAAACCCGTTTGGGTCAGGGCGCAAAGTCAAGCGCGTGCTAATGATTGGGACCCAATCCAGCGGATCGCATTAGGGCCAGCGGCAACAAGTACCGCATCAACAGGCCGGACACATGACTGCACCCGACCAATTTGCACCAACGTCAAATTAAACCTTGCCAAAAGGGAGCCGTCCACACATGACCCAAAGCGGACTCACTCTTTAATTCCAATTTTACGAAGCCCATTGCTATCGGCCCTACTTTCCCTAGAATAATCGCAAAGAAACTCTCTTGGAAGATTCAAATAGAGACGTTCTTACTCGGAGGCCGTCATGCGTGGACGAATTTTATTTTTGTTCGAGCATTTATTGCTGCGTCAATAATTACGCTGAAGCGAGATTTTCGGCTTAATTTTTAATCTTTGTGAAAGAGAGTAAAATGAACATCGAAGAATTATTGAAATTAAAATTTGAAGAGCCGGAAAAAAGTCAAAGCAATTTGGAAGATTTTCATTCTATGTTGGATGAAGGCGACCTATCTTGGAAAGATGCATTTGGTTTATTGCTGCATCAGACGAACAATATTGTCTAACGTCAGCGCCTATGGAACAGATTAGCGGTATTGCATAAGAGAGGATTTCTGGTTCATCGTAATGACCCGAAGGGGAATGAAGATGAGACAGAAATCACAGACAAGACAGACGGGTGCCGCCAAGGCGATCAAG
>JABIHH010000019.1 GCA_018649725.1 Rhodospirillaceae bacterium
CGGCTCACCGAACGCATTGATAACCCGGCCCAGCCAGGATTCATCAGGATAGATCACCGGATCGGCAGAATTAATTTCGACCGGACAACCGAGACCAATCCCCTCCAACGTACCAAACGGCATTACCAAAGCGCGCTTGTCTCTAAAGCCAATAACCTCACAAGGTACCAGTCGATTGTTGCGCGCTTGAATGGCACAATGATCCCCAATAGAGATCACGCCTTCAATGCCGCTTACCTCGACCAACATGCCCAGCACAGAAGCCACTTGACCAAATTCATGGAAGTTAGGCAGGCGATCAACTTCGCTGATTATACTCTTAATGTCGACTGTCACGCCGCAATCCGTTTTGTTTCACCACACTTAAGACATTCGTATAATTCGGGTCATTGACTTACTTGCCCAAATTTTAAAACGACCAAATCGATAACCTTTGAAAAGGCCAAAAATTGATCGGTGACTATTATAACGCCAAATTGATTAACCAAGCTTGAATATCTTACTCTTGGGCCTTATTGTTAACTTCTTAACGTTTTGAAAAATTCGGTTTCGGGTGAGCTAAGAATATGCGCGTACTCCTTGTAGAAGATGATGCAACAACATCAAAAAGCATCGAAATGATCCTGACATCCGCTGGTATGGTTCTAGATACCACTGACCTCGGCGAAGACGGCTTGGAAATCGGCAAGCTCTATGACTATGACATCATTATCCTCGATTTAATGCTCCCGGATATGGATGGCTATGAAGTGCTGAGAGGCCTCAGGGCGTCTAAAGTCGAAACCCCTGTTCTCATTCTTTCCGGTCTTACCGAATCAGAAAATAAAGTTAAGGGTTTTGGCACGGGCGCCGACGACTATCTCACCAAACCTTTCAATAAAGATGAACTCATTGCCCGAATTCATGCAATTGTCAGGCGTTCCAAGGGGCATGCCGAATCGATCATTCGCACCGGCAAAATGGCAGTAAACCTGGATGGCCGCACGGTTGAAGTTGATGAAAAATCTGTTCATCTAACCGGCAAAGAATATGGCATTCTTGAACTGCTGTCGTTGAGAAAAGGCACAACCCTTACCAAGGAAATGTTCCTCAATCATCTCTATAACGGTATGGACGAGCCCGAGTTAAAGATTATTGACGTGTTTGTCTGCAAGCTCCGCAAAAAGCTTGCCAGCGCGTCCAGCAATGAAGACTACATCCATACGGTTTGGGGCCGAGGTTATGTCCTGCGTGACCCGGAAGGTGGGGCCGAGGAAGAAAAGGCGTCACAGAAAAAGCGTGCAAAAGCGTCCGCTTAATTTCAAATTAAACGCCATCACCACAATTTAGTTTTCAAAAAATCTGAAACGGCTTGAGTTGCTTTTGAGTAACTCAACCGCCTGCTTGTGTAGAGGCAATAACGGCTGGGTGATTCTCAAAAGCATCTTCTTCTTTGGCCTTTGATACCTGGTAAATACCCCTAAAATTTGGCACTGGCTTGAATTTATCAGATATACCCAAGACAGTTTCAGCACCGCCTAAGAATAACAAACCATCATTAGGCATAAGATCACAAATTCGATCCAAAACTTTACCTTTGGTCTCTTGATCAAAATAGATCAAAACATTACGGCAAAACACGATATCGAATTTCCCCAACGGGGTTAAACTATCAAGAAGATTAAATTCCTTGTATTGAATCATATCTCGCAAAGCCTTTGAAATTTGCCAATTTTCATCAACTTTTTCAAAATACTTAACCAAAAATTGGACTGGCAGGCCCCGCTGAACTTCAAACTGAGAATACAGTCCATTGCTGGCCTTCTCTAGGATCTCGGTCGAAATATCAGTGCCAATTATTTCGGTTTTCCAACCCATGAACTTGGCGGACATTTCATTTAAAACCATGGCGAGGGAATATGGTTCCTGGCCACTGGAAGCCGCAGCACACCAAATTCTAACTGATCTTTGCGTCGACCGACGATCGAGAAAAAACGGCAGAGTGGCATCACGAAAAATATCAAAAGGCTTAATATCACGGAAAAAGAACGACTCATTCGTTGTCATGGCTTCGGTAATATCTTTAACCAAACTAGAATCCGTGCCCTTCTTACAAAGCTGCACTAAATCTTCCAAGCCGCCCAATTCCCGCTTGCGGGCAAGCGGCATTAATCGGCTTTCCAACAGATATGACTTATCTTCGGTTAAAATGAGCCCGGACTCACGTTTTACCATAGTGCTTAGAAATTCAAAATCTTCTGGAGTCATCCCACGCCCTTACTAAAATAATCTAAAACACGAGGAGCTAGTTGGGTTATTGGCAGTACTGCGGAACAAATTCCGGCCTCTGCTACAGCGCCGGGCATTCCCCAAACGACACTGGATTCTTCGTCCTGCGCAAAAATTACACCGCCGGCTTCGACCAGAGTCTTACTGCCATTGCGTCCGTCATATCCCATACCGGTTAGAATAACGCCTAATGTTTTCTTACCATAAATTTTTACAACACTCTCAAACATCGGATCGACAGCTGGCCGACAATAATTTACCGGCGGATCCTGATTCAAGGTTGCGATGACTTTATCACCCCTCTCTTTAAGGATCATATGAAAATCGCCCGGCGCGATGAGAATTTTTCCAGGTTCCAAAGCACTTCCTTCTTGAGCCTCTTCGGCGGGAATTCCAGTGGTTCGAGTGATATGCTGGGCTAGAATTGTTGTAAAAGTCGGCGGCATATGCTGGGTCACGACAATTGGCACATTTATCTTGCCAGAAAGACCTTTGAACAATTCGAAAAGCGCCTGCGGACCGCCTGTCGAGCTACCAACGGCAAGAATTTTTGGCTTTGAGTGGGCTATCGGTTCAGGTCGCAACGTAATGGGCCCGCTCGGCTTTTTAACAATTTTGGACGCCACCTTCGCCTTAGCTTTGGCAGGACTATCAGCGGATCGTTCCGGACGACCAATTCCCAGAGCCTTAACTCTCTCACAAAGATCGTGCTCGAAATCCTGTCCACCGGTCATTTCACGGCTGGTTGTCGGTTTGGCAATGTAATCCGCAGCTCCGGCTTGCAGCGCCTTCAAGCTAATCTCGGCATTCTTCATCGTCAGTGTAGACGCCATGATAACTTTAATATTGGGATTGATCTCTAGTATTTTCGGTAGCGCCGTTAGCCCGTCCATAACCGGCATTTCGATATCCAAAATAATCACATCAAGATCTATATCGTTCACCCGCTTAACGGCTAATTCACCATTTGAGACAGTATCAACCACCTCAATGTTATCATCTTTATCCAACATACGTGAAACAAGGCCACGAACGACGGCTGAATCATCAACCACCATAACTAAAATTGGATTTTTCTTGGATTTTTCCACGTTAATTCCGACGCCTTATCAGCGGCACTGACCGATTAATTCGATACAAACCAATTAATTTAAAGCAGTCCAACCTGCGAGAACTTAGCCTGAATAATTTCACTATCAAATGGCTTCATGATGTACTCGTTTGCACCAGCTTCCATTGCTTCTTGAATATGATTTACATCATTTTCAGTTGTGCAGAACACCACTACTGGTGAATCACCACCTGGTAGTTTTCGAAGTTCCCGTAAAAATTCGATACCACTCATAACTGGCATGTTCCAATCCAAAAGAACCGCATCCGGCATCTGTTGCTTACAAGAATCTAAAGCAACTTGCCCATCTTCAGCTTCATTTGTTTCGAAATCTAATTCCTGTAAAATCTTTTTCGCGACCATGCGAATGACTTTTGAATCGTCTACGATCAAACACAGTTTCATAATTTTTCTGCAATTCCCATTGATGAACTACTACAACAATCCGAATAAAACGGGATATTAAGGACCACAAATCTTCGTAGCCACTCCCCAACGTCCCAAATGTATAGTTCCTGGTCGGTCAATTCAACCGATGATTCTTATTCGGCAATTTTTTTATTTCGGCGATCTTTTTAAACCGATCCTACAGTCTGAGACAACGTCTGCAACAATGCATCGCGGTCGAATTTGGATACATAATCGCTGAATCCAACTTCGCGGCCGACTTCAAAATCACGCTCCGTGGCATGAGCAGACAAAGCAACCAGCGGCACATTTTTCCAGCGGCCTTCCTCTCTTACCCGTCGGGCAAAATCAAATCCGCTCATCTCAGGCATTTCGATATCACTTACGATGACATCAAAATCACTACCCTTTTCACGCATCTCCAATGCTGCATCAGCACTATCTACGGTAGTCACATCATAACCAGCGACAGCGAGAAGAGGCGTCATCAAATTACGGAAGAATGGAGAGTCATCAACCAAGAGAACCCGGCGCTTTCCGCCAGATGCAGCAGCATCAGCACTTAACGCAGGGGCTGAAAACCAGTCAGAGAAACCTTGGGTCAAATAATAACCGGCATCAATCACATCAGTGGCTTTACCACTAATGACGGCACTACCAACCAGACCCGGCGTACTTGATTGCAATTCAACTTTGATTTCATCTTCAACGATATCAACGATCTCATCAACAACCAGCCCCATGCTGCGATCACGGTCCGTAAACACAAGGATCGATTGGAAACCTTCGGATTTCCAGTCATGAGCATCGTCATAAGCAATAAGCGGCATCAATTGGCCTCGATATTGAACAACCCGTTGAGCATTTGAAAACTCGACAGTCGCCATATCGATTTCTTCCAACCTGGCTACCAGAGCCAAAGGCACGGCCTTCAGCTCATCACCGCCGGCCAAGAAGACCAGCATGGCTTGACGATCAGAACTATGTGCTGCTTCAGACGCGGCGATAGTTTCAGCGTTTGACGCACCCATCGAAATTTCTCCAGTTGCCGACGCAATGCCATTTGGATCGAGGATCATAATAACACTACCATCGCCGAGGATCGTATTTCCTGAGAACAGGCTGATGTCACGAAGAATTGGCGCCACAGGCTTCACAACGATTTCTTCGGTATCAAAGACCCGGTCAACAATAATGCCGAAGGTATAATTGCCGACTTGGCTGACAATAATGAAGGTCTCATTTTCCGAACCATCAAGATCCAGCAAGCTGTCTTTAGCTTCAGCTTGCTCAGCTTCCGCACCGACAGCCGTTTCATCGGCCTCTTCACTTGCTTCAACTTCAGCATCAACTGCTTCATCGTCTTGTTGCTCGACCACCTCAGCTGGTGGCAAAGCAAGCGGAGCGGCTGCGGCGGCTTCACCTTCTGGCTCCTCAGTCTCGAGTTTGAGGAGTTCCTGCAATTTAACCAGTGGCAACAAGCGGTTACGCAAGCGTAAGACCGGTGCTTCATTGATCATCTCAATGGCATTCTCAGAATGTGCAGATGCCCGAACCAATTCCAAAACACTGATTTGCGGAATGGCGAAACGCTCTTTTGCACACTCAACAATAAGCGCAGAGACAATCGCCAAGGTCAGCGGAATCTTAATTGTGAAGGTCGAGCCTTTGCCCGCCTCTGATTTTAATTCAATCGTACCACCAATTTTTTCAATATTTGTCCTGACAACGTCCATGCCAACGCCCCGGCCGGATACTGATGTCACTTTCTCAGCTGTAGAGAAACCAGCATGGAAAATATATTGATGAATTTGCTGATTTGGCATTGCATCAAGCTCAGAATCGGTCGCCAAACCATTTTCAAGGATTTTTTCTTTAATTCGATCAAGATTTAGACCGCGGCCATCATCACCGATTTCGATAACAATATGGCCACCTTCATGGAAGGCTTGCAGCAAGACAACACCGGTTTCCGGCTTGCCGGCAGTAGCGCGATCTTCTGGTCCTTCGAGACCATGATCGGCAGAGTTCCGAACCATATGAGTGAGCGGATCCTTGATAAGCTCCAAAACCTGACGATCCAGTTCGGTTTCGGCACCAACCATCTGCAGGTCAATTTTCTTACCTGATTCCAGCGCTAAATCTCGAACAATTCGTGGCAACTTCGCCCATGCATTACCAATTGGCTGCATCCGGGTCTTCATAACACCTTCCTGCAAATCGGAAGTGATGTGGCTTAAACGTTGCAACGGCACGACAAATTCACTGTCATCGCGGCCACGTACCATTTGGTTGAGCGAATTCCGTGTCAGAACCAATTCACTGACCAAGGTCATTAGATTTTCAAGCAGATCAACATTCACACGGATCGTTTGCTGAGCAACTGATGATTCTTTAGCTACTTTTTCTTTCTTCTCCGCAGGCGCTCCGGCAGCTTTTGTTTCAGCTGGAACACTGGCGGCAGGAGCCGGGGGAGCAGGCTCTTCTTTTTCAGAGGCCATCTCGGCGGCCATTTCAGCGGCCAACTCTTCTTCGCTAGGTGCTTTTACACCCTCAGATGTCGCTTGAGCCACTTCATCAAGTAATTCAGCTGCAACCGGAAAGCCTTGTTCATTTAAGACGGGTCCAGAAGAAGCTTCAGGCTCGGGAGCAGGTTCGGGAGTGTCATTTTGAATAATAGGGTCAATTTTCGCTGGCGCTGCTGACAACTCGCCACCTGCCATTTGGCGAAGTAACTCAATAAGCTCACTATCATCGCCTTCAGGCTCGGACCCGGTTTCTTCGAGGCCGGCGAGAGAATCACGAATGCTGTCGATCGTTTTCAGGACCAAAGTCACAGCATCAGGCGTCACTTCCAAATCGCCATCGCGGAATTTGCCCAAAACATCTTCGCCCGCATGAGCAACTTTCTCAAGTCGCGGCAGGCCAAGGAATCCACTGGTACCTTTAATGGTATGAACCAATCTAAAAATATTTGATAAAATACTTTCATCACTCGGGTCTTGCTCGAATTTGACCAACTCAACGTCGAGAACCGCAAGTGCCTCACTCGTCTCGGTCAAAAATTCACTTAATAGATCATCCATTTTAGCTCTCCAGCGTCTTTTATATCTATGAACGGATAAATTTACCCGATAACAATAACATGGGGATTTTTCACCCATTTCGAACAATTATTTTGCAATAATTTGTAACTTTTTCGTTTCTGAGAACCGTCAAACAGACATTTTGGCCTGTTTTACGTCACTCTGAATACAATGAGAGATGGGGATTCATCTTGAAGTTTCAAGGTTTTCTGACAAAAACCCGCAAGATTTTTGCAATAATAGGCTAAAACGTTTCGAACGGTTAATGAATCTGCGGATACATTGTCCTCCAGACCCGATTTTACATCCTCGCGCAGGTTACATTTTTCACCCCTAATCGAGACAAATAGGTCTGGTATTTCGGAGTTATTCTCGAGGGCAATCTCAACCTGGCCGCCTCTTGGCAGACATTCAAAGGCCAGCAGGGATAAATTGAGGATGAGTTTGCCACTCGATTTACTGACATTTGCATGGGCGTAGGCATCAGCGCCGTTCCAGTTTACCTCAATCTTTTTCTCTTTTGCCAGATTATTGGTTATCTCCAACACCGTATCAAAATCGACACTGTCGTCGGATCCACCTGCCCCCAAAGCCAATCTAAAAAAGGCCAATCTATCGGCAGCCTGCCGGGCGCTATTGCCGATCAAATTAGTTGCCTCATCGAGCATTTCGCCGGACTCTTCGCCCAAGAACTCCAACCCATTATTAATGGCGCCGATCGGGCTAATCAGATCGTGACATAATTTTGAACACAACAATTCAGCCATTTTCATATCGTTTTTTCCGACCATAAGGCGATTACCCGTTTTTCTTTGCTTAAATTGGAAGCTACCGCTTTAGTTTCTCAAACTTACGCCATATATTTCTAATCTAAGCAACCCGGACTTCAAGCTCATTATGAATAAAATAGCAGAACAAAGACGCGCAAATAAGAAGGCCTATCCGAAAGGCCGTCAGGTCGATGCCGAATCCTTGAAGAAAGTTCAGGAATTGTTGGCGGGACAGCCAAAAGAACGCGAATTTCTGATCGAAAATCTGCATATCTTGCAAGATCATTTTGGCCGTCTTACAGCAGATAGCCTTGTCGCTTTGGCCCAAGAGATGAAAGTTTCTCAAAGTGAAGTCTATGAAGTTGCGACGTTCTACCATCACTTTGAAGTCATCCGTCAGGAAGCTGAGGGTTTTCCAGAATACACCGTTCGAATTTGCAATTCGATCGCCTGTGAACTCGCCGGGGCTAATGAACTGATCGAAAAAGTTAAATCCAATATGGGTGAACTCGTTCGTGTTTCCGCAGTACCCTGTGTCGGCAACTGCCACAACGCACCAGTAGCCGTTTATGGAAAACGTCAGATCGAAAATGCGGACCTGATGGAAATTGGTAACGCGCTCGATAAAAACCTCACAGCGCCTGAACTACCCGATTATCAGGATTTAGAGAATTTTCAGGAAGATGGTGGCTATGGGTTTCTAAACGCCTGTTTGGCCAACGAAAAGCAAAGATCAGATATTATTAAAGAACTCACCGAAGCTAATTTACGCGGTATGGGCGGTGCGGGATTTCCCGTCGCTCGCAAATGGCAATTTTTAGAAAAGACGGACAAGCCTCGCGTGCTTGTCGTCAATGCCGATGAGGGTGAGCCCGGTACTTTTAAAGACCGCTACTGCTTTGAGACAGCGCCTCATAAGATTTTGGAAGGAATGTTGATCGCCGCCTGGTGGATTGAGGCGGACGATACCTACATTTATTTGCGTGATGAATATCCGCACATAAATGAATTGCTAAAGATTGAAATTGAGAAAATTGAAAAGGCGGGACTTTCAACCCACACGAACATTTATCTCCGCCGTGGTGCGGGAGCTTATATTTGCGGTGAGGAAAGCGCGTTGCTGGAAAGTATTGAGGGAAAAAGAGGGCTGCCGCGAAACCGCCCCCCCTTTCCTGCTCAACAAGGATTATTTCAGCGTCCGACGCTGATCAATAATGTTGAGACACTGTATTGGGTGAGGGAGATTTTATCGAACGGAGCCGACTGGTACCAATCTGAAGGCAAGCCGCGGTTTTATTCGGTTTCCGGCCGGGTAAAAAATCCGGGCGTCATCCTAGCGCCCGCCGGCACATCGGCTAAAACCCTAATCGAGGATCATTGCGGTGGCATGGCAGACGGGCACACACTAAAGGCTTTTTTACCGGGCGGCGCTTCTGGGGGAATTTTGCCGGCGTCTCTCGTCGATGAGCCGCTTGATTTTGGCTCGCTCGATGCGCATGGCTGCTTCGTCGGCTCAGCGGCCATTGTCGTATTCTCAGATCAGGATGATATCCGCGATATATCCTCTAACCTGCTGCGGTTTTTTGAAGATGAAAGTTGCGGTCAATGTACACCCTGTCGGCTTGGCTGCGGGAAGATGTTAGACTTAATGGGTTCCAAGAAATGGGATGAAGAGTTAATCGCCGATCTCAGCCAGGTCATGCGCGATGCCTCAATCTGTGGCTTAGGCCAGGCGGCACCAAACTCCGTCAGCTCGGCGTTAAGGTTTTTCGGTGAAGATATCAAATGAGTGAGATGATTACTTTTACCATCGATGGGCAAGAAGTTGAAGCTTCGGCCGATGAGACCATTTGGCAAGTTGCTCAACGGATGGGCACTAAAATCCCGCATCTCTGTTATCGCCAAGCGACAGATTACCAAGGTGATGGCAATTGCCGGGCCTGCGTTGTTGAAGTGGAAGGCGAACGTGCACTTTCTGCTTCATGCATTCGAAAAATTGAACCGGGGATGAGCGTGCAAACGCAGTCCGAAAAAGCGCAAAAATCGCGCGAGATGGTGTTTGAGCTTCTCCTCGCCGATCAAACCGAACCGGATGGCGAGTTTAAAAACTGGCTCAGCGATATGGCGATTAGCCAGAGCCGTTATCCTGGAACCAAAAGCGAGCCAGCGGATATCTCCCATTCCGCAATCGCCGTCGATCTCAATAAATGCATTCAATGCAAACTTTGCATTCAGGCGTGTCGGGATATTCAAGGCAATGACGTAATTGGCATGGCAGCCAGGGGGTCTCACAGTCTGATCTCTTTCGATCTCGGTGACCCAATGGGAGACAGTTCCTGTGTAGCCTGCGGCGAATGCGTTCAGGTTTGCCCGACAGAGGCATTAGCACCGGCGCGCTCACTTGAAACACCAGATAAGGAAGTCGACAGCGTTTGCCCGTATTGTGGTGTCGGCTGTCAGGTTACCTTCAAGGTCAAGGACAATAAAATCATCAATGTGGAAGGACGTGATGGACCGGCCAATCGCAACCGGCTTTGTGTCAAAGGGCGCTTTGGCATGGATTACGTCAGCCACGATCATCGCCTAACCGTACCTCTAATTCGCAAAGATAGTGCGCCCAAGACCAAAGAAATTGAAGTCGACCCAGCCGACCCTTTCAAGCAATTCCGCATCGCAACTTGGGAGGAAGCGCTCGATACAGCGGCTGATGGATTTAAAAAAATATTGGCTAGCAAAGGGGCAAGTGGTTTATCGGGATTTGGCTCGGCCAAGGGCTCTAACGAAGAAGCCTATCTTTTTCAAAAGCTTATACGAACCGGCTTTAAGACAAATAATGTCGATCATTGCACACGTCTTTGTCATGCCTCGTCGGTCGCGGCCTTGTTGGAGACCATCGGCTCCAGCGCCGTCACTGCGCCGGTGTTAAACTGCCTCGACTCCGATTTGATCATCGTCATCGGCGCGAACCCGACGTCCAATCATCCGGTAGCAGCGAGTTTTATCAAAAATTCTGTTGAAGATGGCGCCGAGTTGATTGTCATGGATCCAAGACGCAATGGCCTCGCCAATTATACTGATCATTATCTACAGTTTACGCCCGGCAGTGACGTTGCTCTTCTCAATGGCATTTTAAACGTGATTGTCGAAGAGCAGTTATATGACCGCCAATATGTTGAAGCCAACACCGAGGGCTTTGAAGAACTGGCTGCCCACATAAAGAATTTCTCGCCAGAAAAAATGGCGCCGTTATGCGGCATTGAGGCTGATGAGCTCAAAACCGTGGCGCGGAAAATAGCCGGTGCAAATGCTGCTATGATTTTTTGGGGAATGGGGATCGCTCAGCACACCCATGGCACCGACAATGCCCGTTGTTTGATCGCCTTGGCACTGTTGTGCGGACAAATTGGCAGGCCAGGTGCTGGACTTCATCCTTTGCGCGGCCAGAACAATGTTCAAGGTGCCTCTGATGCCGGGTTAATTCCGATGATGTATCCAGACTACAAACAGGTGACCAATGAAGAGACCAGAGGGAAATTTGAGGCCTATTGGGAGACAGATTTAAATCCAGAGACCGGGCTCACAGTGGTTGAAATCGTCCAAGCAATTTTAGCAGACGAGATTTCTGGCATGTATGTTATGGGAGAAAATCCGGCAATGTCGGATCCGGATTCCAATCACACGCGGGAAGCCCTGGCGAAACTCGAACATCTGGTCGTCCAAGATATTTTCTTAACCGAGACTGCCAATTATGCAGATGTCATATTACCGGCTTCGGCTTGGCCGGAAAAAGACGGCACCGTGACCAACACGGATCGGCGGGTTCAGCTCGGGCGTAAAGCTTTGGAGATGCCGGGCGAGGCCAGACAAGATTGGGCGATAATTCAAGAGATTGCCAATCGATTGGATTTAGGATGGCACTACGACTCCCCCAAAGACGTTCATGAAGAAATGCAAGGCTGCATGGCCTCGATGGAACATATTTCGTGGGAGAGATTGGAGAAAGAAGGCTGTGTGACCTATCCGGTCGACAGTGATGACACGCCCGGCCACGAAGTTATTTTTGGCGATGGCTTTCCGACGCCGAGCGGTCGAGGCAAGCTGGTGCCCGCCAGTGTCTTGCCGCCTGACGAATTGCCGGATCAAGACTATCCGATGATTTTGACAACAGGCCGAATTTTGGAGCATTGGCATACCGGCGCGATGACCAGACGGGCCAGTCATTTGGCTGACATTGAACCAGAAGCCTATCTGCAGGTCTCACCAGGGGATATTGAGAAGATGGGGGTAGAACCGGGCGAGACAATTCGTCTGACGACGCGGCGTGGCAGTATCGAGCTACCAATTCGGTATGAAACCTCCGTCCCATCCGGATTGGTCTTCATGCCGTTCTGCTTCAATGAAGCGGCAGCAAATATATTAACCAATCCCGCGTTGGATCCTTTTGGAAAAATTCCTGAACTAAAATTTTCGGCAGCGCGGCTGGAGAAAATCACTTAAGTTTTTGTTTGGTAGACTTTTGCGCTAAATAACGACCGAACATTTCCAAGTCATCGCTGACACTATCTAAGGCCTTTGCTTCAATCTGGCGATATCGCTTTATAATGTCGAGGCCGGTTTCTGTAACGACAGCACCGCCGCCGCCCTTGCCACCGGAACTCGTAACAATAATCTCAGTTGAGAAATCATGATTGATACTGTCGACCAAATTCCAAGCCCGACGATAGGACATCCCCATCAACTTGGCAGCTCCCGATATGGAGCCTGCTTTTTCGATCGCGTTGATCAATTCAATCTTACCCGGACCTAACGCCGCGACGTTACCGAGTAGCAATCGAATTCCGAGGTCTTGCGGTTTAACCTTTGTCATTTTCCTAACGATAAATTGTTACTACTGTATCAATGATCATAACCAAACCACCTAACCGGCAGTATATAGATGATAACCAACAAATTGATTTTCGACACGCTTTTATCAGACCTTCAAGACCAGGAAATTAAGCGTATCATTATTGGCATTAACTGGACACTTATCGAAACCGCGGTGGGATGTGGGTTGGCACATACGCCGAGACGCGATGAACCGGGCTGCCAGCCCATTGCAGAAGCTGGAAAATTAAGCGAGCTTGGATTAGCTGAAGCGGCAAAGTTGATTTTATCTGGCAACCCGATTGAAATCGCCATCGGTATGGCGGCAGTAAACGCGTCTTATAATCGCTATGACTTGTCGGCCAGCGAGAAAAATGGTCTCGATGCTTTTGCCGAAATTGACGGCCCAATAACTGTCATTGGACGATTCCCCGGACTGGCTGAGCGTATTGATAATCTCCAGATCATAGAGAAAGAACCTCGTGAGGGAGAATACGGAGAGCAAGACGCTGCAAGGTTATTGCCGGAAAGCGCTGGCGTCATCATTACGTCCTCTGCATTGGTAAATGGTTCCGCTGGTAGTTTGTTGGACCTGGCAAAGAACAGCCGCGTTTGCATGGTCGGGCCGAGCACGCCCTTCGCACCAAAATTATTTGATCTCGGTGTAGAGTTTTTAGCCGGCACGATCGTGACCAACATTGATCAAATGGCCATAGCCGTTGCCGAAGGCGGTGCCGTAAAGGCGCTCAAACCCTATGGTTCGTTTAAAACCCTAGCCCGCTAAGTTTTGGGAAATTTGTTCGGCGAGTTCCAAGTCTTCCGGCCGATTGATATTGAAAAAAGGGTCATGCGGCTGATCTGAAAATTCAAGAACAGATAACCGATAGCGCTGAGTCCAAAGATCAATCTTCCGCATTTCTTCATCGACCATGGCTTTGCGAAGATCGCTTGCGAGATCAACCTGCCAAAGGGCGCACACCGGATGCGTCCTGCCTGCTGAAGCAGCACAGACTATTTCCGCCCCCTCTCGCTCAGCACAAGCCAGCATCTTCTCAACATAACCCAACGGGACAAAAGGCGCATCCGATGGGAAACTCACCAACCACTTACAATCTGGCACGTGATCACGAACCCACTCCATAGCGGTCAATATACCAGCAAGCGGTCCGGCGTATCCTTTGATGCTGTCAGCAACAACCGGCAAATCAAAGGCCTTAAACAAAGAAGCGTCGCTGTTTGAATTGATGATTAGATTTCCGACTTCAAAATTTGCCCGCTCTACGACGTACTCAATGAGCATTTTGCCGTCGAGCTCTTTCAAAAACTTATCGCCTACACCGAAACGGCGCGATTGGCCCCCGGCGAGTATAACACCGGCAACTTTTTGACCAGTTGAGCTGTCTGAATTTTTACTCATATTGAATGCGATGATCACCAGCTAAGACTATAAAGCGTTCGCCGCGCGCGCGGCCTACAAGAGTCAAATCAGCTTGCCGCGCCAGATCAACTCCCCAGGCGGTAAATCCCGATCGAGACACCAATATTGGGATGCCCATTTGAACTGTCTTGATCACCATTTCACTGGTCAACCGTCCAGTCGTGTAAAACATTTTATCGGCGCCACTGATATCGTTTAAAAACATGTAGCCGGCGATTTTATCAACTGCATTGTGTCTACCGACATCTTCCATATAAAGGATCGGCGTCGCCCCATCACACAACACGCAGCCATGGATGGCGCCAGCTTCAAGATACAAACTCGGTGCCGTGTTGATAATTTTTAAAACGGCATAGAGATCAGAGGTTTTAAGTTTGATATCTGGAGAGAGATTAACCTCATCGAATTTTTCCATCAAATCGCCGAAAACTGTTCCCTGAGCGCAGCCCGAGGTTAAAGTTTTTTTCTTTAATTTATCTTCGAAATTAGTCTCGCTGTTTGTTCGAACGACAACCGTCTCGATATCCTCCTCGTACTCGATCGCCGTAACTTCATCTTCTTTCGAAAGCATGTTCTGATTGACCAAATAGCCGATTGCAAGGAATTCAGGGTAGTCACAAATCGACATCATGGTGACAATTTCCTGACCGTTGAGAAAAAGCGTGAGCGGACGTTCAACGGTCACTGACGTTGTAACCGCTTGGCCCTCTTGGTCCAGCCCGTCGACTTTTTCTGTCAAACGTTGATCAGAGGGGTTTGGTTTAATTAAAAACTTAGTGTTTTCAGGCAATTATTCTTCCTAAACAGATTTTTCAATGCTCTGGTTAATCGTTAACTCTGTCGTAACCAATTTTCAATTATTCTATAAGTTGGCTCATACAATAGGAGGTGTAGCATGTCTGCACCAGAATGCATTAAAACATCCGCCAAACAACTCGAATTTCTCACCAAATTGGTTGAGGAAGCCGAGCAATGTGCCGATCCTGAACGTATGACGCTCCTCTATGGCATGGCCAAAGACGAAACCGACAATCTATCCAAATCTTTGCGCCAATATCTAAGTCGCAAACTGCCTTCTCATAAAATTGGTCAAAAATCCGCGGCTTAAGTCCTCCTTTTAATTATTTTAAATGCATGACAAAGCACTTTTCGCAGACTATTTTATAAATGGTCCGTTATGCATGATGATGCAATACGGTTGGCAAAAAAATTGGCAATAAAGCAGAATTATAAATTATGTCTCAGTTGATTGACCCTTTTGGTCGTGCCGTCTCTTATTTGCGCGTATCCGTGACAGATCGCTGCAACTATCGTTGCCAATATTGCATGTCCGAAAATATGAATTTCCTGCCGAAATCGGATCTTCTGACGTTAGAGGAATTGGATCGACTGTGTAATGCTTTTATCCGCCGTGGCGTCGATAAAATTCGCCTGACCGGAGGCGAGCCGCTGGTGCGCCGAAATGTGATGAGTCTCATTCGAAGCTTGGGCGAACATGTAAAGACCGGGAACCTCAAAGAACTTACTTTGACGACTAACGGCAGTCAGTTGGCCAAATATGCACATGAACTAGCAGATTGTGGCGTTAAACGGATAAACGTCTCGCTCGATTCATTAAATGCTGAGAAGTTTCAATCTATCACGCGTTGGGGAAATCTTGAGGATGTACTGGATGGCCTAGCTCAGGCAAAAGATGCCGGGCTTGAGGTGAAAATTAACACCGTCGCTCTTAAAGATTTTAACGAAAATGAGGTCGATGATATTATCTCTTGGTGCGGCGACGAAGGTTTTGATCTGACCTTTATCGAGACCATGCCAATGGGAGAAATCGAGGACGATCGAACAGATCAGTATTTACCGCTTTCGATCCTCTCTGACCGAATTCGCTCTCAATGGACCTTGGAAGAAACGCCCTATAAAACAGGCGGGCCGGCCAATTACTGTAAAGTGAAAGAAACCGGCAAACGAATTGGCTTCATCACACCGCTCTCACACAATTTTTGTGAAAGTTGCAATCGGGTAAGACTAACCTGCACAGGGCAGCTTTATATGTGCTTGGGACAAGATGATCAAAAGGATCTTTTATCACCGCTTAGAATGAGCGAAGGTGATGACCTCTTGATGGCAGCGATAGATGAAGCAATTGGCAACAAACCAAAGGGCCATGATTTCATTATTGATCGCCAAGGAGCAGCACCCGCTGTTGCCCGTCACATGAGTGTAACTGGCGGTTAGCAAAGATTTTCAGGTAAAGCTGGCACTCCTTTGCTGCATTGCTATACTTCGTCGCATAATTCACCTATGCAAAAATTGATGAGAAACCATGAAATTTGACTCAATAGCCTTGCTTGCTGATGATCACCCTCCTGCCCAGGCGGCAATTGAAAAGCTCAAAGCAAATTATGATCATGTACCAGCAGAAGAAGCGGATATCATTGTTGCTTTGGGCGGCGACGGGTTCATGCTGTCGACGGTTCATCAGCATATGGCAAAAGGCACGCCAATCTTTGGCATGAATCTTGGGTCAATTGGTTTTTTGATGAATGAGTTCCGAGATACCGGATTAAGGGAAAGGCTTCTCAAATCTGAGCCGATTGAACTTCATGCTCTCAGCATGAAGGCTAAAACAATTGAGGGAACCGAACATAATGCCCTCGCAATCAATGAAGTGTCCTTGCTGAGGGAATTACGTCTGGCAGCTAAGATTAAAATAATTATTGATGATGTAGAACGCATGGAGGAGTTGATATGTGACGGCGTGCTAATTTCGACCTCCGCTGGTAGCACCGCCTACAATCTTTCCGCCTACGGTCCAATCATTCCACTCGGAACTGGGTTGTTGGCTCTCACGCCAATTAGTGCCTTTCGGCCACGGCGTTGGCGAGGGGCACTACTACCGGAAAACACGATTGTGAGATTTGAGATTTTGGATCCACAACTTCGTCCCGTCAGTGCCGTTGCAGATTTTACTGAAATTCGAAATGTCGTAAGCGTTGAGGTGCAGCAAGAAACGGAAGTGCTTCCAACCCTCCTCTTTGATCCGGAGCACAATTTGGAAGAACGAATTCTGAACGAGCAATTTTTACCCTAATGAACTTCCCATATATTCTTATAAGATTGATGTTAAATTCAGAAGCAATTCAACATGTCGTTTGATTTGCAGGGAAAATTTCTTGAGATTAAAGAGAACTGGCAACAACTTCTTGTAACGCTGGGAATTGGCCTAGTTGGCTCACTTGTATTTGTATATTTAAAATTGCCCTTGCCTTGGATCATCGGCGCCTTGTTCACGACAACTTGCGCAGCGATGATGGGAGTAGAACTTTGGGTGCCAAATTGGCTCCGTTTAAATGCCCATTTAATTCTAGGCGCATTATTTGGCACTTCTGTCACTCCGGAATTCTTGACTAATTTCATCAAGTGGATACCGAGTATGATTGCCGTTACAGCCTATGTCGTTGTCGTCATGCCACCCATTATTCTTTATCTAATTCGCGTCGCCAAGCTCGATATTGTTACGGCTTATTTCTCAGCGGCTTCCGGCGGCCTTGTCCCAATGGCTGCTATGGGAGGCTCCGTGGGCGGTGATGAAAAGACAATATCGCTCATTCAAAGTGCGCGCATCATCATGACAGTGCTCATCATTCCCTTTTCATTTGCCTTGTGGGCGGGCTATGAGCCGACAGGAGCCGTTGGCACAGGGGGAACATTTAACAAATTGAGTATATTGGATGGAGCGATACTTCTAGCAACGGTTATTATAGGATATGCCATCGCCCGCCCGCTAAGAATTCCCACTCCATACTTGATGGGACCGATGATTGCAGTGGCTATAATTTCAATGACCGGAGTAAGTTCGGCTCAAGTACCAGACTCGCTGGCCGCGATAGCGCAGTGGGTTATCGGTTCAAACATCGGCACGATGTTCAACAAGGTGAAACCAAAAGTCGTCGCTCTAACCTTAATACATGGGTCAATCACCTCCGTGTTTATGGTTGCCTTTGCGACCGGTGCAGCGATTGTTACTCAACAACTGACCGGACAGTCCTTGTACGGTTTGGTTCGGCATTTAAGCAGAACAATAGCGGTCTAAGTATGGACGCGTAGAAATTCAAGATGAATACCACTCACAGATTGTTTATAGTCCTTAGCGATTTTTATGATCCGGTGGACTAAGTGCCCGATCGCCAAACCACCATAC
>JABIHH010000045.1 GCA_018649725.1 Rhodospirillaceae bacterium
ACATGCATAGCCGTTCTCCCGTCCAATGAGCACTATCCCATTCTGGCAGATCTATTTGATGCTATTGCGGAAAGGCAGGACCTGGACCTCAAGGTCGAACTCTTTCACCAACGGGAAGCTGCAGATGAATGGCTTGGTAGCCAATAAGCAAGCCATGCATCTCGTGCCCCGCTACTAAGAATGTCTGTCCCTGGCTATAAGCGGATTGTTTGACCCTTTTTGAACGGGCTTTCCGTACACGTTCTAACAAATGTAATGGATGGTATTTTTTTGCCTGAGATCAAATTGTGCTTTGTAGGTCGTTGTATATTTTCTTCCTAGTTCTCTAGCTATCTAAACTAGTTTAGCTTATCTTTTCAGGTATGAACCACGCGACGAAATACTGGCATGTCCTCGAAGACGACCGCATTCAATGCGATGTCTGCCCGCGGTTTTGTAAGCTGAAAGACGGTCAGCGCGGGCTTTGTTTTGTCCGCGCTAATGAAGGCGGTGAGATTGTCTCAACGACTTATGGCCGCTCGTCGGGTTTTTGCGTCGATCCGATCGAGAAAAAACCGCTCAACCATTTCCTCCCTGGCACGCCGGTGCTGTCTTTCGGCACGGCTGGCTGTAATCTGACCTGCAAGTTTTGCCAAAACTACGATATATCCAAATCACGTGAGATGGATAAGCTCGCCGATCAGGCGAGCCCAGAGAAGATCGCGGCGGTGGCCGAACGGCTCGGTTGCAAAAGCGTTGCCTTTACCTACAATGATCCTGTCATCTTTATGGAATATGCGATTGATGTTGCCCAAGCGTGCCATGAGAAGGGGATTAAGACGGTTGCGGTGACAGCGGGCTATATCTGTCCCGAACCGAGAGCTGAATTTTATCAGCATATTGATGCAGCCAATATTGATCTCAAAGCCTTTACCGATAAGTTTTATATGGAGCTCTGCTCGGCGCATCTGGCGGGGGTGTTGGAGACGCTTAAATATCTTAAAAATGAGACCGATGTGTGGTTTGAAATTACCACATTGCTAATCCCGGGTGAAAACGATTCCGAGCGTGAGCTCAATGAGGAATGTGCCTGGATCGTTGAGCATCTCGGTCCAGATGTGCCGCTGCATTTCTCGGCTTTTCATCCTGATTGGAAAATGACCGATAAGCCGAACACGCCGACCGATACATTGCACCGGGGCCGCAAAATCGCCAAAGATCACGGCCTGCATTACGTCTATCTTGGCAATATCCACGACTATGAGGGCTCCAGCACTTATTGTTCGGGCTGCGGGGAGATTCTTATCGGGCGCGACTGGTATGAACTCTCAACCTGGAAGCTGACTGCCGACGGCCATTGCGAAAATTGCGGCACGGCCTGTGCCGGCGTATTCGATGGCCCGGCTGGAGACTGGGGCCGTAAACGCCAACCGGTTCGGATGGGCTGAGTCTTATAGCTCCCCCCACCCCAACCCTCCCCCTCAAGGGGGGAGGGGGCTATTGTTGCAATGCATTCGATCTCATTTCGCCCATGGGGAGTTATTGTTGCACGGCATTCGTTCTATTTCCCCCTCCCCCCTTGAGGGGGAGGGTTGGGGTGGGGGGGTGGATTTAAATGGGATTGTTGAAACCGTGTTCGTCGTGCTAAACGAAGGCATGAATAAAAAGACCTTATTTTTTATCGTCAAGTTTGCAATTTCAGCTTTGCTAATTTGGTTTATCGTCGCCAATTTTGAAATTGGCTCGGCGGCTGATCGGCTGGCGGATATAAACTATGTTTATATCTTGGGCGCGTTCGGCTTTTTCATCCTTTTGGTGCTCAATAACACGCTGCGCTGGCAGGTTGTCCTAAACGCTATTCATGCTCACCTGCCGTTCCAGGTGGCGGCAAAAATTCTCTATATTTCGATATTTTTTAATCAGACTTTACCGTCGGCGATTGGCGGGGATGCCTTTCGCATGTTTCTTTCCAGAAAAGCCGGGGTGGATTTAAAAAGTGCCATCAATGGTGTCATGCTGGAACGCGTTGGGACATTAAGCGGGCTGATTTTGCTGGTCTTGGTGAGCCAACCTTTTTTGCTGGCGCGCATCGGCGACAACCCGGCCAAATACGTTTTTCCCCTTTTGGCAGGATTGGCGGTTTTGGGTATTATTTTTCTCATGCTGTTGGATCGCCTACCCGCGCGGTATCAGGCCTGGAGAATCGTGCGCGGATTGGGGCATCTGGCCAGCGACACAAAAAAGCTTTTTCTGTCGCCGAGCTACGCGCTACGGGCAATTTTGCTGGGTGTCACTGGAAATATCCTGCTCGCGTTGGTGGCCTATATGACGGCGCGTTCTTTGGCAATTGACGTCACTGTCCTGGATTGCCTGGTACTCATCCCACCGGTAACTTTGGTTTTGACCTTACCGATTTCGATTGCCGGGTGGGGCGTTCGGGAAGGCGCTATGGTTGCAGCTTTTGCCTTTGTCGGTGTGGCTGAGGGCGACGCCTTTGTCATGTCGATTTTGTTAGGCCTGCTCAATATTGTGTTTGCGCTTCCGGGGGGGATTTTGTGGCTCAAGGGTGGTTATAGCCGCGACGAAGTGACAGAAGAAATACCAGAAGAAATTCATGACGAAATAACGGATGCTTGATCCGTTATTTTAAACTAGGGCTTTCCTTTATGGCGCGGCCCGCTAGAGTTAAAGCAATCATTTTTGGGAACATAAAAAACTTAAAGAGGATCATATGAAAATCTCCTTTGCGAAGCCAGGATTGCCTGCGACAGGCATAGTTATTGTCACTGCGAATAGTGGCAGTAAGCTTTCGGCATCAGCGACTAAATTGGATAAAAAAGCCGGCGGCGCGCTCACCCGCGCTATTAAGGCGAGCAGTTTTGAAGGCAAAAAAGGCCAATCCTTGAATATCATGGCGCCAGCAGGCACCAAGCTCGATCGGGTCATGTTGGTCGGTCTCGGCAAGGCGGCGGAAGTCACCGATCTCGAGATGCAAAAGCTTGGCGGGCGTATTTATGCCGGCACCAAGCAAGCCAAAAAAGGCTCGGTCGCCATTGCCATTGATGCTGTAGCCGACGCGAAATTGAGTGCTGGAGACATAGCTGCCGAGATCGCCTTTGGCGCCAATTTGCGGTCCTATCGATTTGATAAATATAAGACCAAGCTAAAGCCTGCGGATAAACCCAGCCTAAAAGCTGTGAGCCTACATTGTGCGGGATTTGCCAATGCGCGGAAAAAATATGCGGGCCTCGGCAAAGTCGCCGATGGTGTTTTCTTCACCCGCGATTTGCTCTCAGAGCCACCAAATGTGCTTTATCCAGATACACTGGCCAAACAGGCGAAGACCTTGGAAAAGCTCGGCGTCAAAGTACAAATCTTAAACGAAGCACAAATGCGGAAACTTGGTATGGGTGCGCTTTTGGGCGTCGGCCAAGGTAGTATTCGGGAATCTCGAATGGTTGTCATGCAGTGGAATGGTGGCCCGAAAGGCAAGGGCAAAGCAGCTCAGCCAATCGCTTTTATCGGCAAGGGTGTGACCTTTGATACTGGCGGCATTTCGATCAAACCCTCTGCAGGTATGGAAGATATGAAATGGGATATGGGCGGCTCCGGTGTCGTCATTGGCTTGATGAAAGCTTTGGCTGGACGGAAAGCCAAAGTCAATGTTGTTGGCGTCGTCGGCTTGGTCGAGAATATGCCGGGCGGCAATGCTCAGCGCCCAGGTGATATTGTCACCTCAATGTCGGGCCAGACCATCGAAGTCCTCAACACCGATGCCGAAGGGCGGCTGGTGTTGGCCGATGCGCTGCATTACACCAATGAGCGCTTTAAGCCGAAATTCATGGTCAATCTCGCGACCCTGACGGGTGCCATCATTGTCTCGCTTGGCAGTCATCATGCCGGCTTGTTCTCCAACAATGATCAGCTGTCCGAGCGCCTAACCAAAGCCGGTCTCGATGTCGAAGAGAAGCTCTGGCGTCTGCCTCTGACTGATGCTTACGACAAAATGATCAACTCGCAAGCCGCTGACATGCAAAATATTGGTGGACGGGGCGCGGGTAGTATTACCGCCGCTCAGTTCCTCCAGCGCTTTGTTGGCAAAACACCTTGGGCACATCTGGATATCGCCGGTGTGACTTGGTCCAAAGCTGATGCTCCGACCGTGCCCAAAGGCGGCACCGCCTTTGGTGTTCGGTTGCTTGATCGCTTGGTCGCCAATAACTACGAGAGCTAATTTAAACTAATCGATCTCAAAAACCACGCTGACCGAAGCGGAGATTTGTTGTTCGCCGGCGGCGACGGGGACAGCTTCGGCAGCCATGCTACGCATTTGCAACATCGGCCGGGGAGATCTGATGCTGGTCTCTGAAATTTTGAGAACGTCGCCGACATCGACATCAGCTTCCTTGGCATAGAGCTCCGCTTTGCGTCTTGCGTCTTTAAGGGCGAGCTTGCGGGCTTGATCCATTTTTTCAGCTGTCTCGCTGACACCAAATGACAAACCGTTTAGCCGGTTCGCGCCATCTTTGACGAGCGCCTCCAAAAGCCCGCCCAGCTTATCGAGGTCGCGCAAGCGCAGGGTCACGATATTGGTGACATCATAGGCTTCAATCTGCGGCGGCGTGTTAGGTGGGCGACGTCTGGTATGGACGGGATTGACGTTAAACGAGCTGGTCTGGATATCACGTTTGTTCAGACCAAATTGCTCCAGGGTCTGAAACAGCTTGGAGACACGGGCCGAATTGTCTTTAAGCGCTTTGGCGGGTGATGCATCGCGGGAGCTTACGCCGACCCGGAGCGTTACCATATCCGGCGTCACGGCAATCGAGCCCGTGCCGCTTACCGAGATGGTGCGAGGCTCTTCATGATTACGCGCCAGAGCGGGGTTGGCGAGGATAACAATGGTGAGGGCAAATAGAATTACAAAGCGCACGATTTTTTCCTTTGTGAAATGAAGGTCCTAATCATAAACCATCTAAACATTAAATGTGGCGCTATTTTGACAGCATTGAAATAGGAACCTAAAGTTAGACCATGACCGATATCTCCTTTTATCATCTTCAGCGTTCCAATTTGGAAGACGCCTTGCCCAAGCTTCTGGAATTAACCCTCAAAGCCGGCAAGCGTGCCTTGGTGCGGGCCGGTTCTGCCGAGCGCGTTGAGGCGCTCAACGCCATCCTTTGGACTCACGACAAAGACAGCTGGCTGCCCCATGGCACGAGCAAGGAAGGTCATGCCGAAGATCAGCCGATTTGGCTGACCACAGAGAGTGATAATCCAAATGAAGCGAGCTTCGTCTTTTTAACCGATGGGGTTGAAGCCCAGGATATGGCGACATTTGAGCGCTGCTTTGATCTGTTCGACGGCAATGACGATGCGAGCGTTACGGCGGCACGGGATCGTTGGAAAACCCTCAAAGAAGCTGGGCATGATCTGCATTACTGGCAGCAGGATGAAGGCGGAAAATGGGTCGAGAAGGCTTAAGGAAAATTAATTTTAATATTATGCCTCTTAGGGAGAAGCAAAAATGACGGTAGAACATATTGTAATGATTGAGCCAAATGACAACGTATCCGATGCGGAAATGAAGCAAGTGATTGAAGGTATCAAGGAATTGAAAGATAAAATTCCCGGTGTCCTGGATATAAAAATTGGCGATAATTTTACCGACCGGGCGCCGCATATTTCTCATGCTGCCGTTATTACCTTGGCAGATAAGGAGGCTCTCGCCGCCTATGGACCCCATCCCGCTCACCAGGAATTATTGAAAATATTGTTGCCGGCGGCAAAAAGCCTGACTATTGCTGATATTGAAATATAATCTTGGGCTAACGGCTGAACCATATTTCACGGCGGCTGAGCGAAATTATCAAAAAGACCGTCAATAGAATTCCAGCGCCTAAGAAAATGCTTTGAAAAGCCACAACGAAACTCGCACTCCGCTGTAAAACTTCAAAGCCACCGGTTACCACGGAGGCACAGATGACCATGCCGATCATCCGGGTGAGCGAGACCAGGCCACCGGCGACGCCGCGCTCATTACGTGGCAAGGTGGCGGCAGTGAGTTCCAGGCAAGCCAGTTGAAAGAGGCCGAGGCCAAGGCCAATTGCAAAGAGAGCCGGGGCGAGGGCGAATAGTCCGGCGCTCGGCTCAAGCAGAGCCACGCCAAACAATCCGATAGCCGTGATCACAACGCCCGAAAATGAAATTTTGCCAGGCGCTATTTTGATGATCAGCCAATTGCCGGCTAATCCAGCCGCGCCGCCGCCGATGAGGGACAGTGCTAAAACCAAACCTGCTTCAATGACAGATAGACCAACTTCGCGCACCAGATAATGGGGGCCGATGACCATCAGCGTGAAGCCGCATAAATTGATAATGAGATTGGTCATTTGTAACATCGAGAAACCCCGATCTTGGAACATCGCCAAACGCAGGACTGGTTCGGGGGCCCGGCCCTCTGCATGAATAAATCCAGCGAGGCAAAGCAGTGCGGTTACAAAAAGCAAACCCGATGGCAGCCAGGCAATCTCGGCCTGCTGCAATTGGTTTAACGCCAAGATGAAAGCGCTAAGCGTGGCGATCAATAAGGCCGCTCCAGCCAGATCAAGTCGAGGCTGGCGTTTTGGCTGATCTATTTTTGGCAGCATAATCATCAGCAGAAGGGCTGCCAGCGCAATCGGTACGCGAAACCAAAAAACGCCGGGCCAGCCCCACTGTTGTACCAGCAATCCGCCAAGCGCCGGGCCGATCGCCATGCCAAGCGCGAACATCATGGTATAGAGCGCGAGCACGCGCCCGCGCAGCTTTTCGGGAAATAAAAATGTCGCCAAGGCCGGACCACAACCAATCAGCATGGCGATGCCAATTCCTTGCAGTACACGGAAAACCAAAAACCAGCCAAAGCTGCTTGAGCTGGCACAAAGTGCATGCGCGCCGACACTGATAATCAGGCCGAGGGTGAAAAATTTCTTGTGGCCGAACAGGTCACCCAGCTTGCCAAAAATCAGCACCGATCCGGCTTGGGTTAAAACAAAACAAATGATGACCCATTGGATGCCGTTGAGGCCGATTTCAAACGATCTAGTGATATCCGGAAAGGCAATATTGACCGAGGAATCCAGTGGTCCCAGGATGCTGCCCAAGCCGACGACACCCAGGCTAATTTTTGCCCTGATGCCCGCCCGTTCAGACATGCCGTTTAATCGACGCCTTCGATGATGGCGAGGGTTGTGTCGGATGCTTTTTGGCGCATGGCAATCAGCGGTTTGTATGCCTCTGAATGATAGAAAGACTTGAGTGCCGTCATATCCGAAAATTCAAAGATAACCACCCGTCGGCTGTCCCAGCTGCCTTCTAGTACTTCAACCGGGGCCGAGGTGCCGATACGTTTAGCGCCGGCGGCTTCCATCATCGGAGCGACAGCCATGGCATATTCATGCATCAAATCGCGATCATGGATCTTCTTAATATCGGCAATTAGATAGGCAGGCATGGCTTGGGCTCCTTAATCTGATTAGGCGGCTGCTTCCTTGAGACCTGGCATGGCGAAGTCGATGGCTTTAAGGTCTTCGGTCAGTCCCGCCAGTTGCGCGTCATCCAGAGCGACCAGAGGGGGGCGAACACGGCACCAATCCATATCATCGCCATAGATCGCCGCCGCCGCTTTAAGCGCTGGGATCATTGGATAGCTTTGGAAAATATCGCGGATGACATCGAGACCCGCTTGCAGATCATCCGCCTTATCAGATTGCCATTCGGCATAGAGATTATGGATCGCAGCCGGGTTCACATTAGCCGTCGCAGAAATACAGCCCGCCCCGCCATTGCGCATGACATCCAGCAAAAAAGTCTCGGCGCCGGCAAAGACGCGGAAATCGTCCCAGCCGGCGTCCAGCATGGCTTTGGTATTGGACCAATCGCCGGAGCTATCTTTGATGCCGACCACGGTGTCGGGATATTCTTTGATCAGGCGCTCGATGAGGTCGAGGCTCAGCGGCACGTTTGAGATTGGTGGAATGTGATAGAGATAGATGCGAAGGTCCGCGCTACCGACTTTTTGAATAATTTCGGAATAACTGGCAAACAGCCCGTCATCGCTGACACCTTTGTAGTAAAATGGTGGCAACATCAACGCCCCACCACAGCCGAGCGTAACGGCATGGGAGGTCAGCTTGACGCTATCGCTAAGCGCGCAGCAACCAGTGCCCGGCATCATGCGGGCGGGATCAATACCGCCTGCCACGAGTGCGTCCATTAATTCGATTTTCTCATCTGTTGAAAGCGAATTGGCTTCACTATTGGTGCCAAAAACAGCCAGGCCAACATTCTGCGAGAGCATCCATTTGCACTGGCGGAGCAAACGATCCGCATCTGGTGAAAGATCATCTTTAAAAGGCGTGATGACTGGCGTCAAAACGCCCGAAAATTTCTCTGGTGCACTCATGATGCGGTCCCCATTTTTTGATTAAATTCTGTGCCGTAGATAAGGAATTATTTGGGAACAATACAAGACAAATTTGTGTGTTTATCACCCCCTCCTCGATCCTCCCCCATCAAGGGGGAGGAAGAAGAAAGATAGCCCTGCATTTCGTTGATAGTGTACATAATCCAGAACAATAAACCCTCCCCCTTGATGGGGGAGGATCGAGGAGGGGGTGATTCCAGGTTATTCGCCGTCAGCTTCCAAAGCGCGGTAATATTTCGGTGACGGTTTATTGTTAAAAGATGGATTGCCGGGTCAATCCCGGCAATGACGAAATTGTAGCAAGCCCGGTAATGACGAAATTATAGATTGTGCCGATTATACCACGCGTCATGCGCGGGCTTGACCCGCGTATCCAGCTTTCTTGTTGCAGGGATAAGCCTACACCTCAACCCCATCCAAAGCTTCGGTTGCTTCCAGCCAAATCGCTTCGTTCTCCTCGAGATCTTTTTTGGCTTTGCCGAGCAGCTTTTGCCATTCTGCAATTTCGTCGGGAGAGTTTTCGTAGAATTTAGGGTCGGCCATTTTGGTTTCGATCTCTTCGATCTTGGCGTTTAACTTTTCGATCTTCTTTTCGGATTCGGTGACAGCTTTTCGAAAATGTGCTGTCTCCTGGCGTTTTTCGGCGCGGAGGCGACGGGCTTCTTTTTTGTTTTCTTTGGGCTTAGCCGTATCGCTCCCGTTTCCGTTGGATTTTTTTGTCGACCGTGTTTCCAGCAAGAGCTTTTCATATTCTGCAAGATCGCCATCAAATACCTCGCATTTACCGTCATCAACCAGCCACAGTTGATCCGCCACGAGACTGACCAGATGGACATCGTGGCTGACCAGAATAACCGCGCCTTCATAGAAGTTGAGCGCTTCGACCAGGGCTTCACGGGAATCGATGTCGAGATGGTTGGTCGGCTCATCGAGCAGCATGATGTGGGGCTTATCGAGGCTCATCAAAGCAAACAGCAAGCGCGCCTTCTCGCCGCCGGAGAGATTGGCGACCTTGGTGTCAGCGCGTTCTTGCACAAAACCAAAGCGCCCGAGATGACCGCGCAGCCGAGCGGGCGGCTCCATTGGGCGCTTTTCGCTGATATGATCAAAGGCCGAGCCATCTGGGTTGAGCTCTTCTGATTGATGCTGGGCGAAATAGCCGACTTCAAGTTTTTTAGACTTTACCAGCTTACCTTCTTCAGGACTGAGCCGCCCGGCGAGCAATTTCATCATGGTTGATTTGCCGTTGCCATTGGCGCCAATCAGCGCAATGCGGTCATCCATATCGATCCTAAGATCGACATCGCGCAAGATTGGTTTGCCGGGCTCATAGCCAACGGAAACGCGGTTAAGCGCGATCAAAGGCGGTGAGAGTAAGGGCGGATGGGGAAACTCAAAAGAGATGGTTTTCTCTTCGATCACCGAGGCAATCGGTTCCATACGCTCCAGCATTTTTACCCGGCTTTGGGCTTGGCGGGCTTTATTGGCTTTAGCCCGGAAGCGATCGACAAAGGACTGAATGCGCTGACGTTCCGCTATTTGGCGGGCCGCCATCTTGCTTTGGAGCACTAGTCTTTCGCGCCGGGTTTTCTCAAAAAAATCATAGCCGCCGGTATAGCGGGTCAGCCGGCCATTTTCGAGATGGATAATATGATCGACCGAACGGTTGAGCAGAGTGCGCTCATGGCTGATGACGACCAGGGTGCCGCGCCATTTTTTGAGAAAGTTTTCCAGCCATAAGACAGCTTCCAAATCCAAATGGTTGGTCGGCTCATCAAGCAGCAGAAGATCCGGCTCAGCAAACAGCGTGGCGGCGAGCGCTACCCGCATCCGCCAACCGCCTGAGAAATCGCTGCACGGGCGGTGCTGGGTCTCTTCGGGGAAGCCCAGGCCAGAGAGGATCGTTGCCGCCCGGGCCGGCGCGCTTTCCGCCCGGATATCGGCCAAGCGAATGTGAATGTCTGAAATGCGGCCGGGATCGGTTGCTGTCTCCGCTTCGGTCAAAAGGGCTGATCGCTCAACATCGGCAGCCAAAACCGTATCAAGGAGACTTTCCGGGCCAGCCGGCGCTTCTTGGGCGACGGTGCCGATCTTGTGCTTCTCATTGATGCTGATGGCGCCCTCATCTGGGGTAAGCTCATCCATAATGAGGCGAAAGAGCGTGGTTTTCCCAGTGCCATTGCGCCCCACCAGTCCCACTTTCTGGCCATCAGGGATCGCAATTGTGGCGTTTTCATAGAGCGCACGGGCGCCAATTCGGAAGGTCATGTCATTGATATGCAGCATGCGCGGGGGTGTAGCACGCCTTTGGCTGGCAGAAAAGCACGAGTGTCGGTATTATGAAAAACTAAAATAAGAAGTTGCCAGCCCCGCGTGATCCAGCTATAAGCGCCCGGTTTTCGGCAATTCGCCGATATTGAAATTATCCTTGAAATAACAGAAGAGGTTCGGGGCAATGGCCATCGAACGTACATTATCCATAATCAAACCTGATGCGACCCGCCGCAATTTGACCGGCCAGATTAATGCCCGGTTTGAAGACGCTGGTCTCAGCATCGTCGCTCAAAAACGCCTGCAATTAACTTTGGAGCAAGCTCAAGGCTTCTACGCCGTCCATAAAGAGCGGGCGTTCTTTGGCGAACTTTGTGACTTCATGATTTCCGGCCCTGTTGTCGTCCAATGCCTCGAAGGCGAAGATGCGATTGCGAAGAACCGGGAAGTCATGGGCGCAACCAATCCAGCAAATGCCGACGAAGGCACCATCCGCAAAGACTTCGCCGAAAGCATTGAAGCCAACTCAGTTCATGGCTCAGACGCACCAGAAACAGCAGCCGAAGAAATAAACTACTTTTTCGCGCAAACCGAAATCGTCGGCTAACGCCTTTAGCCCAAGATTTTTAAAAGAGGCTGTCTCTTAGATGAGGCAGCCTTTTTTATGCGCACTCTCACTCGTCATTCTGGCGCAGGCCAGAATCCAGTCTACAGCGCGGCATTTAAAGGTATACGGAAAATGAGTGATTTCGGTATGGAGAACTACCGCATACTGTTTAAATTTGTAATCAAAGCGATGTATTTACTTTTGAGACCTTTTGCGAATTTTGCAGAGATTTCAGCATCGTTGTATTGGAATAATTTTTTGCGTCCAAAGAAAAGAATACAGCAGATTAAAAATCCTAATAATGCACTAGTTATAAGGGCTAAATAATTGGGTTTTAGTGGAGCAACCTTACCTTTCAATCTAAAGAAACTGGGGGAGGTCTTTGAATAGATGATTTCGACTGGTTTCGAATGAGTAGCTAGATTAGAAAGGCTCCATCTTCCCAATTTGTCACCGGGTACTTGGTGTACTAATCCAAGATAATCAGTATATGAATACGTTATAGTCCCTCCACTAAGAATATTTTCTTTTCTTCGGTTGCCAAATTCATCTTTCCAAACCACGGGTTCAATTTTTTCCAATGTTGCGAAAGTTTTACTCCAAAAAAATTCAACTGCACGTAGGTAATGCCGTGTGGCAATCCGGTAATTAAGTTAATTACAAAAATTGGTATTAGTATCAGCAATGACAAACGAATAATGTCTGCGAAAAAGATATTAGTTCGTGTAAATATTTTCATCAAACTCTCTAGTTTTGCCCCATACCGAAACCAACTCTTTTCCGTACCCCCTTTGAACCATCCTTCAAACCGCTGACTTCTGCGACTCGATTTGAACCATTTTTACCGGGGTTTTTCGTACACGTTCTAAAAAGTGTAATGGATTATAGTATTAAAGCCAAAGATTGTTTCGCATGATATTTTATTGATGTATCGCGAACAGTCAATTCTCGGCCCTGCATTTTTTGTGGGGAACCACTCTGGACTTAGTTGGGTTCATGCTGATGACGGAAAGGCCCGATATGTTGCCTCCTGGATTCTGGCCTGCGCCAGAATGACAGGATGTTTGGTTCGGCCAGCGGGTTTGGTTTGGCCGGGATGACGGTTTGTTGCCTCCTGGATTCTGGCCTCCGCCAGAATGACGCGGGTGTTTGGTTCGGCCAGCGGGTTTGTTTGGTTTGGCCGGGATGACGGTTTGTTGCCTCCTGGATTCTGGCCTGCGCCAGAATAACGGGGGTGTTTGGTTCAGCCAGCGGGATTGTTTGGCTTAGCTGGGATGACGGTTTGGAGTAGCGGGACGTTTTGATTTGGGTAGGCCATTCAAAAACTTTGTAATTACCCGATCACACACTCTCGGCGTCATTCTGGCGGAGGCCAGAATCCAGTTAATGTTAATGAATAGGGCGGTGGAATATGTATAGAATGATCGCTTTGTTTGGCTAAATTCAATTGTATTCACAAAAACCGTCTCTAGTCCCTGCATAGCAATAGTGAACCAATGTTGACATCATCTCGGGGTAAAATTGAAACAAGGCTATGTATATATTCTGGCCAGTAGGCGGAACGGTACATTGTATATTGGGGTGACCAGCAATTTGGTGGCGAGGATATATCAGCATAAGAATAATTTTGCTGAAGGTTTTACCCAAAAGCATCAGATTCACAATTTGGTTTATTTCGAAGTACATGATCGAATTGAAGATGCCATCGCCAGAGAAAAAGCTTTGAAATTTTGGAAGCGCGCTTGGAAAATTCGACTGATCGAAGAAAATAATTCTGAGTGGGATGATTTGTATGACGGTATTGCTTGATGGGTTCTCTGGATTCTGGCCTGCGCCAGAATGACGATGGGTGGTGAAAGGGCTATTTTATTTGAATATCTTACTATCGAATTTATTCATGAAAACTATCGGACATCATGAAAACCAATCGATAAAAACTCCGTCATTTTGGCGCAGGCCAGAATCCAGGAAGCTTGCTAATTTGGATTGATCAGCGCTTGTTCGGAGTGGCTCGCGCCTTCAATTTTTACGCAGCTGTTTTCAATCGAAACACGGTTCTCCGCAATGAGACGAACTGCGAGAGGATAGATCTTGTGCTCTTCAACAAGCACGCGGGCGGCGAGGCTATCAGCGGTGTCGTCCTGGCGGATTGGCACGGCAGCTTGGGCGATGATCGGGCCGTCATCCATTTCGGGGCGGACGAAGTGGATGGTGCAGCCCGAAAAGCGCACCCCGGCCTTAATGGCGCGCTCATGGGTATGGAGGCCCTTGAAAGAGGGCAGGAGTGAGGGGTGGATGTTGATCATTCTATCCAGCCAGCGGTTGACGAAGCCATCGGTGAGCAGCCTCATAAAGCCCGCCAAACAGACCAGCTCGACGCCAGCTTCTTGCAGGGCAGCGTGCAGCGCATCTTCAAACGGTGCGCGACCGTCGAAGTCTTTGTGATTGATCACCGTGGTCGGAATATTGGCTTTTGTCGCGCGGTCCAGCCCGGCGACATCCGGTACATTTGTGATCACCGTGACGATCTCTGCCGGGAAATTTGGATCTTGGGTGGCATCGATCAGAGATTGCAGATTACTGCCACGCCCCGAGATCAGTACACCGAGCTTTAGTTTGTCGCTCATACTTTCCAGGCTTCCGCAATATCGTGGACAACAACGCTCTCGCCCTCAGAGCGTTCGACAACTTCGCCAATGGGTGTTGCGGTCTCGCCGTGATCTTGGAGAATTTTCTGGATATCGGCGGCGTGGTCCGGCGAGGCAATAATCACCATGCCGATGCCGCAATTGAACGTCCTGGCCATCTCATGCGGCGCAATGCCACCGGCTTTAGCGAGCCACGGAAAGACCGGGGGTAGGTCCCATGATTTGGCATAAAGATCGACACCGAGGCCATCGGTGAGGATGCGCGGAATGTTCTCGATCAAGCCGCCGCCGGTGATGTGGGCCAGGGCTTTAACGTTGTCGGTCTTAATTGCGGCGAGGCAGCTTTTGACATAAATGCGGGTTGGATCGAGGAGCGCCTCGCCAAGCGAGCGCTCCGCATCAAACGGGGCCGGATCATCAAATTTAAGGCCCTCGACTTCGACCACTTTGCGCACCAGCGAAAAGCCGTTCGAATGAAGCCCATTTGAAGCGAGGCCCAGTACAACATCGTGAACGTCAATATCATTGCTCGGCAAAAGCTTGCCGCGCTCAGCAGCACCGACACTAAAACCAGCGAGATCATAATCGCCAGGGGCATACATGCCCGGCATCTCCGCCGTCTCGCCGCCGATCAAAGCGGAGCCAGATTGCTTGCAGCCTTCAGCGATGCCCTCAACGACGCTGGCCGCTGCTTCGGTATCGAGCTTGCCGGTGGCAAAGTAATCGAGGAAAAACAGCGGCTCACCACCTTGGACGACAAGGTCATTGACGCACATCGCCACCAGATCAATGCCGACCGTGTGGTGAATACCAACATCATGGGCGATTTTGAGCTTGGTGCCGACACCATCGGTCGCCGCGATCAGGATTGGGTTCTCATAGCCAGCGGCTTTGAGGTCAAACAAGCCGCCAAATCCGCCTAGACTTCCGGCCACTCCTGGCCGGTCGGTGGATTTTGCAAGTGGCTTAATGGCGTCGACGAGGGCCTCGCCAGCATCAATATCGACCCCGGCATCTTTGTAAGAAAGGCCGTTTTTTTTGTTGTCTGAAGAAATTTTGATCACCCCTTTTGCGCCAAAACACTTTTACCTATTGGCTAACGTGCTAAATTAGCTAAATAAGAACGGCAAGAACATACTTAATCCGGGGCGGTTTGCAATGATCCTATGGTCTATTCTTCCACTTTCGACATTGTGGCGGAAAGCGATGATAAAAGTGAGTTGGGCGCGGGCGCTATTTACGCCTGTCTCAAAGGTGTTTTTGCGACGTAATGGATTGATTTTAACTGTTTTTTTGTTGCCCACGCTCGCCTTTGAGGCTCACGCCCAAAATGCCAGACAAGCGCAGGACGCTTTCACGCTGTCCAATATTCATGTTGATGTGACCGCCAAGACGGCAGCTGCCGCACGTAAACAGGCATTGGCTGAAGGTGAAAAACGCGCCTTTGATCTCCTGCTTAGGCGGCTGACTTTGCGAATCGACCACAAACGCCTCCCTGTTTTAGACGCAAAAGAGATATCGAGCTATGTGCAGGATTTTGGCGTTGCGAATGAAAAAAATTCCCAAGTCCGGTATCTCGCCGATTTGACCTATCGCTTTAAGCCGCGTGATACGCGCTTTTTGTTACGCGACAGCGATATCCCTTTTGCTGAAACGCGCAGCAAAACAATTTTGGTTCTACCAATTTATCAGGTCGCCGGTGCGGTATCGCTCTGGGATGATCCCAATCCCTGGCGTCAGGCTTGGCTGCAAAAATCGCAAGCCTCAAAAGCTGCCGGACTGGTGCCGATGATCTATGGCAATGGTGACCTTAAAGATATTGCGATAATTAGTGCCGAATTGGCCGTCAAAGGGGATGAGCAACGCCTGGCGGCGATCGCTAAGAGATACAATGTCGCAACCACGTTGGTGGTGCTCGGCACATTGGGCTCGACCAACAAAGGCAGGCCGGTGCTTAAAGTAAACATTTTACGCTATGGCAAAAACGAAAATCGGCAGGCCTTCTCTACTGAAATGGTGGCGGGAGAAGGTGAGGGGGTTGATGCTCTGCTTAGCCGCGCGGCCATTGAGATTAGCTCGCGGATTGAGGATCAATGGAAAGCCAATAATTTATTGGAGTTCGAGCGGCTTGGCGTGATTGCCGTCGCGCTGCCGATTAAGAGCCTCCCTGAATGGGTGGATGCCAAGCGACGCCTGTCACGGGTTGCCGTTATTGAAAATGCTGAACTGGTTTTATTGTCGCGCACCGAAGTTCGGCTTAATATTCACTTTTTGGGCGAAGCCGAGCAATTAAAATTAGCCTTGGCCCAGGCAGATATGGTACTGACGGAAGAAGAGGGGAGTTGGATCGTAAAACTGCAACCGCAAGAAAAGTCGAATGCGAGAAAGAATGTAACAACCCCTCAAAAAAGCCCCCCAGAAAGACCTTTGAACAGGCGTATTAACAGACCGGCAAAGAGATAATGAGCAAAGAAGATATTCGAATAAATATTCCCAATTTAATCAGCCTGCTGCGCTTACTTTGCGTGCCGCTGACGGTTTGGTTGATTATGAAAAATGAAGTGTTGGCGGCCTTTTGGGTCTTTGTCTTTGCCGGTGTGAGTGACGCTCTGGACGGCTTTATTGCCAAGAAATTTAATCTTCAAACCAAGCTCGGTGCCTATCTTGATCCAATTGCCGATAAGGCCTTGCTGATAAGCGTCTTTGTGACGCTTGGCCAGGCAGGCTATCTCGATTCCTGGTTGATTCTACTGGTCGTATTCCGCGACGGTCTTATTTTGGTCGGCGCTTTCCTCTACCATGTCATTTACCAAAATCTCACCATGGAGCCACTTTTGATCAGCAAGGTAAATACGACGGCGCAGTTTGCTTTGGTGACGCTTGTCTTAGGTCTCCATGGTTTCGCGATTGCCGACGGTGCGGTTATCCAGACTATGGTCTATATTGTGGCTGCAACAACGGTCTTGTCCGGCGCTGCTTATGTTGGCATTTGGGGCATGCGCGCCGCGAGCATGGAGCCTGGTGAATAAAGCCAGGGATTAGAGGAAGAGTATGACTGTATCAAGAGAACGACAATTCTGGATCTGGCTGGCGGTATTGGTCGTCGCGATTTCCTTCATCGTTTTTGTCAGCAGCATTCTATTGCCGTTCGTTGCTGGTATGGCCGTCGCCTACTTCCTCGACCCGCTGGCCGATAAATTGGAGAGTTGGGGGTTGTCCCGAACTCTGGCGACGGTGATTATTACTGTTTCGTTCTTTGTCGCCGTTGTTGCCGTGCTGTTTTTAATCTTTCCCCTGCTCCAAGGCCAAATCGTCGGCTTCTTCCAAAAGGTGCCGAGCCTGATCGAGAATTTTGAAGCCTGGTTGGCACCGCTCAAAGAGACCCTAGCTGAGCGCATTCCATCGGAGAAACTTGAAAAGCTGTCGGAAGCCTCAAAATCCTATGGCGGGGCCATTGTGAAGTGGCTGGGCGGTCTGCTCAAAGGCGTTTGGCAGGGTGGCGTGGCGCTCTTCAACGCACTGTCTCTCATTCTGATTACGCCGGTCGTGAGTTTCTATCTGCTCAGAGACTGGGATAAAGTTGTTAGCAAGGTCGATAGCTGGTTGCCGCGTGAATTTGCACCTGCAATTCGATCCGTCACCAAGGATATCGATGTGACGATTGCCGGATTTGTCCGCGGTCAGGGAACAGTCTGCATTTTTCTAGCCGTGTTTTATGGTATTGGCCTGACGAGTGTCGGTCTCGATTTTGGTCTGATGGTGGGCATTACAACCGGTCTGATCTCATTCATCCCTTATTTCGGTATGCTGGTCGGCATGGCGACAGCCTTGGCCATTGCCATTGCCCAGTTCGGTGAGATTGTGCCGGTGGTACTGGTGTTAGTTGTCTTTGGCGCCGGTCAGACGATCGAGTCGATGTTTCTCACCCCAAAACTTGTCGGTGAGAAAGTTGGCCTGCATGCCGTTTGGGTGATTTTTGCCCTTATGGTGGGCGGCGCGACGGTTGGTTTCACCGGCGTGTTACTGGCCGTACCGGTGGCGGCAACGATCGGCGTCTTGGTCCGCTTTTTCTTAGCGCAATATTTGGCAAGCCCGCTCTATTCCGGCTCAGGTGGAAACTCTATTGGCGGAAACCCAAATGGCAAAATCTCGAATAGTGACGACACGCCTTGAGTTCTGGTGAGCAGCTTCCGTTTGAATTCGATCATCGGCCCTCATTGAGCGGCGAAGATTTTCTGGTCGCGCCGTGCAATCAAGAGGCGGTCGCCTGGCTCGACAAATGGCCCGATTGGCCAGCGCCCTTTCTGGTCATTTATGGTCCGGCGGGCTGTGGCAAAACCCATCTCAGTCATGTCTTTATGGCAAAAAGCGGGGCGCTCCAATTAACCTCAGCAATGATGAGCGATGCCGGTTTGCCGAGCTTGTTGTCGTCCTCAGATAATTTTGTCGCCGATGATGGCGATGTCATATTTGGCCGCGATTTTGATGAAGAGGCGTTGTTTCATATTTATAACGATCTGAGCTCAAGGGGCGGTCATATGCTGATCACAGCCTCCCGGCCACCCAATGACTGGCAGATTAAACTGGCTGATTTGGCGTCACGGATTAAGGCGGCGCCGGCAATTGGGATTGGTATGCCGGAGGATGATTTGATCAAGGCCGTCTTGGTAAAGTTATTTTCTGATCGCCAGTTACGGGTCGAGATCGGCGTAATTGACTATGTCGCCAAACGGATGGAGCGTTCGCTGGATGCTGCTCGGCAATTTGTGAAATTTGCCGATAAAGCCGCCTTGGTGGAGAAAAAGGGCATCACGCTGCCTTTGGCCAGGGACGTTCTGACCGATATTGAAGGCTGAATTCTATCTTGGTTATTTTCTTTGCGGAGCGCTTGGATGCTCCAGCACGGTTGAGCGATCCCAGACTGCGATAAAGCGCTTGCGGTATTTCTGAACGAAATCAGGCTTGGGGCCGTTTTTGTTTATTCTTTCATGAACGGCGACAATTTTTGCTTTTGGCGTTTTTGCGAGCCAAGGCCAGATTTCACCATCGCCGGTGATCTTTATCGGCTTTTCAAGGCGGCCTAAAAAATGAAATTGACCGTGATATTTACCGTAATTCCCAATCACATAGCCTTGGCGCTGGGCCTCAGATAAATAATTTGCGATCGGACGTAGGTCATAGCCCCGTTGAAGAATGGGTTGCAAGATGCCATGCAATGAAAAAACCCAAACGGCACTTAGAGCTGCAATAGCGAATAGGCGTTGGTAGCCACCGGTCGGCGGGCAGGCGACGATAAATAATGCCAGACCAATGGTCGGTATTGCCCATAGCCGATTGATCTCGGCGGTCCATTCCGAGCGGTTGATTGCTGTACCGATTTCGGGAGCTGCGGCTGCGGCAACGCCTAAAATGAAAAGAAATAAAGCTGGTGGGAGCATATCCCAGCGACCTCGAAGGAAATCTGCCTTGCTCAAACGGGCAATCAAGACAGCACCACCAATGGCCAGAGCAGGAAACATTGGCAAGAGATAATGCGGACGCTTACCGCTGATGGCGGAGAGGATCAAGACTGTCGCAACCGCCCAAACCAATAGCAGGCGTAAGCCTGAATTAGCGCCATTCGTGTTATTTCGCTCGCGGATGGTAAGCCATAATTTACGCAACAAGCTCGGCCACAACAGCCATGGTAACAACAGTCCCGGCATTATAGCGAGATACCACCAAAACGGCTCGCGATGAGCAAATGACTTCACCATGCGGCCCGCCGACTGTCCCCAGAATATGGCATTGCGGTATTCTTCACCTCCGGCGAAGCCTGCCGGCAGGGCCCAAGCCAGCGCAATCGCAGCACCTGCTAGAACACTAGCGATGAGGCCTAAATACCAAAATGGCCAATGAGGCCTGTTCTCTCCAACCGCCCAATAGGGGGCTAACAAAGCGGTCGGTAGAAGATAAACCAAAATAACCGGGCCTTTGCTCAACACACCAAAACCAATGGCGATGGCAAAGAGCAGCCAGCCGCGTAATCTTCGATCCTGCCAGACATCGATTAAGCCATTGATACCAACCAAGGTCCAAAAGGCGATGATCAAATCAAACATCGTCAACGTGGTGTAGATCCCCCAGTAAAATGTGCCAATGAGCAGAACTGGAACAATCAAATAGGCTTGAGAATTTGGCCAAAGGCGGCGGCAAGTAATGGCGCTAAGGGTTAGGCAAGCGAGACCAAAAAGAGGGGCAACCATTCTCGGCCACCAATCATTCATGCCGAATATTCCCCACCCGGCATTGATAATCCAAAACAGCAATGGCGGCTTGTGGCTATAGGTTGCGCCGTTGAGATGCGGCACCAGAAAATCACCCCGCAACCACATTTCCCAGGCGACGGTGACATAGCGGGTCTCGTCGACCGGCAGAAGAGGACGGAATGAGAGTGCCGCCGCTAGAAGGGCAGCCCACAAAATCCCTGTGGTCCAGAGTTTTAGGCGCGAATAATCAGGCATTGTGGAGCTTCATTGGTTTCTTAAGAGTTGGATTTTTTTCTGCTTTTCTTCTTAACCGGCTTCTCATGCTTGGCGATAAACTTTGTCGCATCTTTAACAAATAGAGGTCTAGAGAAATAATAGCCCTGCGCAAAATCACAATCGAGTTTTTTCAATTGTGTCTGATCTTCCTTAGATTCCACGCCTTCAGCGACCGTGCTGAGATTTAAATTATGCGCGAGGGCGATGATCGTGCGGACGATCTCCATATTTTCCTGCGAATCACCCATCGAGATTACAAAGGAGCGATCAATTTTCAGAGCATCAATCGGGAAACGGTGGAGATGACTTAAAGATGAATAGCCGGTGCCGAAATCATCGACGTGGAGTTGGATGCCCATTTCGCGAAGTTGCATTAACCGATTGGTCACTTCATGGGGGTTTTCCATAATGGCGCTTTCGGTGATCTCGACTTTCAAACGATCGCCCGGGAGTTTTGTCTCTTGGAGGATGGCACGAACGTCATTGATCAAATTGTTATCTTTAAACTGCTCCGGCGAAATGTTAACGCTGACCGTGATATCGAGTTTGGGAAATTTTGCCTGCCATTTCTTCATTTGACGACAGGCTTCTAAAATAACCCAGCGACCGATCGGAATAATCAATTTGGTTTCTTCGGCAATCGGTATGAAATCTCCTGGCGGGGTAAAACCTTGCTCGGGGTGGATCCATCTGATGAGGGCCTCAAAGCCGATAAGTTTCTCTGTGTTGATGTCGAGGACAGGCTGATAGGCGAGGGTAAACTCCGCCTTATCGATCGCCTGGCGTAGATTGGTTTCCATTTCCAGCTTGGTGACGGCCCTGACATGCATGCCGGGCTCGAAAATGACATGGCGGGCCCGGCCTTCGGTTTTGGCTTGATACATAGCAATATCGGCGTCTCGTATCATTTCCTCTGGGTGATTATAGCCGAGTGAACTAAAGGCGATGCCAATACTGGCATTGGAAACTATTTCACGACCGGAAAGTACAAACGCCTGGCCGAGGGAATGGTTGATACGGCGGGCGACTTCTTCCGCCGTTTTCTCAGAATCGAGGTCGTTTAACAGGATGGCAAACTCATCACCTCCGAGGCGCGCGACGGTATCAACTTCACGAACGCATTCTTTGAGCCGGTGGCCGATTTCAATGAGAATTTGATCGCCGAAGGAGTGGCCGAGGCTATCGTTGATTAGTTTAAAGCGGTCGAAGTCCAAAAACATCACTGCAAAAAGATGATCCGGTGAACGACTTGAGCGGGTTAGAGATTGAACCAGGCGGTCGGTGAACAGAGCGCGGTTCGGCAATTGCGTTAAGGTGTCGTGCAGGGCGTCCTTTAACAGCTGTTGTTCCGCGCGTTTGGTTTCGGTGATGTCACTGAGTGACCCGGCAATACGGGTTGCGTGTCCGGTTTCATCACGGATAGCAAGTCCCCTTACCAGCATCCAGCGATAAGACCCATCATGGTGCAATAGGCGGTGCTCGCAGAAAAAATAAGGTGTTTCATCTTTTAGATGAGCAATCAGGGCGGCGTTTACCTGATCTCTATCTTCTTCATGAGTTCGGTCGATCCATGCATCGATGGTGTTGTCCATGACTTCATCATTGAGGCCCAGCATTTCCTTCCAACGCGATGAATAAAAGATTTGCCTGGTAGTTAAATCACAATCCCAAATGCCGTCATTAGATCCTTTGACTGCAAGCTCAAACCGATACTCGCTTTCTTTAAGCGCATCATCGGCCTGGCTACGCTCAACCGCCACACCGATGACATAAGCGATGGTCTCTAAAAAATTAACATCATCAAGTGAAAATTCGCGTTCACTTTTACTGTGAACAGCGAGGATACCAAACGGGTGCTCGCGTCCGGCAATGCGGGTGCCGACGCTAGTGCGAATACCTTTTTCTCCCATAATCGGCGGCTCGCGTTTCATATCGGCACCAGTTCGGACGTATATCTCGGTTTTACCTGTGGTAAATATTCGGTCAATCAAGGAGCCCGTGGCAATGTTAGAATTCGTCAGACCGATTGTGTTCTTCCGCCATCCTGTTGCGGCTCTGACAACCATTGTATCCGTGCCGGGTAGCCGTTCGCGAATATTGACAAGGCTGGCACCTAATATTTCACTCACTAGTTTTGTGGTCTCATCGAACAATTCGTATAGATCGGTTCCGGCCAATGCCTTGCCGCCAAGATCGGCAACGGCGGATTGTTGGTTCATTCTTTTTTCTAATTCAAGTTCGGCATTTTTTTGAGCCGTAATATCGTTCTGCAGACCGAGGAAATAGCTGATCTGGTTCGACTCATTAAAAATTGGGCTTAGCCGGAATTCGAACCACCGATTTTGACCGACGTCATCAATGAGACGAATATTTGTGCTTACGGTCTCTCGCCGTTTCATGCCGCGGTTTAGAAGGTCGTAGGCTGATTTATTCTCGGGCGAGGAAAAGATAGTCTCCAAGGACTCTCCCAAGATTTCATTGCCGACAGAGTCAATTGGAGATTCAAATGAAGGGTTTACGAATACAATCGGATTACCCGGCATGTTGGGATTGGTGATTAAAACACCTGAATCCATGGCGGAGATTGCGACAGCCATTTGAGCATTCCGCTGTGCATCGCGGGTCGCTTCGACTTCCCGATTTTTTATATTGGTAATATCGGTGATGGTGGTCGTGGAAATATCTTTTTCGATTTTCCGGGTTGAAATGACAACCCAACTGCCATCGGAAAATTGAACTTGTTTTTCCATCGCAGCATTTCTGCTTTGGCGCCGATCGACATCCAGGAGATCAGTAGACGTATTTGGTTCAATCGTTAAAGTGCGAGACTTAAGCAATCTGGAAAGAGCGGAGAGTTGGGCGCCTTGCCTCACTTTGCCGCCATCTTTGGCGAAAATTAATTTGAAGCGATTATTGAAAAGGAGGAGTTGTCCTTTCCGATCCCAAATTGCAAAACCGTCGCCCAATCCCTCGAGGACATCGGCGTATGGCAGATACGTCGCCGCGATGCCGGCATCTTTTTCAATCTCAAGCGTGGCATCAATACCGGAACCCAAATAGCCGAGAAATTTCTTGCGCTTGTCGAATTCAGGCTTGCCGGAGATTCGAATGAGCCTGAGGCCATTTGACGGGGAATTTATCGGTAACTCAATGTTGCGAAAGCTTTGTTTACTTTTACATTTGGTCAAATACCGCTGGAGCTTTTTATCGCTTTGACCGGTCAGGTCTAAGACCGGTGAAGAAATATCGGCGAAGGTCTTGCCAATAATCACCGCGGGATCAATGCCCGTGGTTTTCAAAAATTCATCTGAAACGGACATAACCTGACCATTGGCATCTGTGTTCCAGAGCCATTTTTGGGCGGTGATAGAAGTCTTGGACTGGTTTGTCGTCATGGTTTGAAAGTATTGCCGATCTGGTTGAAAAAATAACGCGTCTTACAATAGTTATCCCGTTTTATTGAGTATATAGAGGAGTTTACTAAAAATGAAGCACTCTCGGATGTTTCATTTATCGGGTGATGGAGGTGGTTTCAATCTAATAAGGGTGGCAAATCGCTGGGGCAGACAAAATCGACCAAGGTTGATTCGCTTTGATTTAATTCACGCCATAGCTCAGCCTGGTTTTGAACAGTCGTAAAGGCACCGCTTGGGAAACGTTGCATAATTCGATTGAGCAATAGAGAGGTGCCAATATTCTCACGCCCGGCGAGATGAATTGCCAATTCATGCAAACCGGGATTATGGGCAACAATCAAGACCGATTTGACCTCCTCATCAAGGTTGGTGAGATAGTGCAAAAGGGTTTCTGACGATGCGAGATAAAGTGATTCCAGAACTTGGATCGCCTGATTTTCCGGGAGAAATGGGCGGATAAAAGACAGCGTCTCTTGCGCACGTGTTGCATTGGAGCAAAGAATGAGATCGGGGCTGATTTTGTTTTTCGACAGATGCTGGCCAATTTGCACGGCATTTTCCCGGCCCTGTTGATTGAGTGCGCGCGCAATATCATCGGTGCTGGATTCAGACCAACCGGCTTTGGTGTGACGTAAAAGGTAAATTGTTTTCATAGAATTAAAAAATATTTCTCAATTTGACGGGCTTCGTCGGTTAAAGTGGCATAGATTATGTCATTTGCAAGAATGAGCGTTCTTCGATACTGGTTATTGCCAACTCGTCTTGGAAGTATATTAGGACGTATTTCAGAAATTGAAATACGTGAATAGGTTTTTTTGAAGTGTCAAATTTAGCATCTGGCGAAATAGCGGGATTGAATTTTCAATCCAAAAATCGCTTCATCAATCGAGAACTGTCCTGGCTCGCCTTTAATGCGCGGGTTTTGGAAGAAGCCGAAAATGAAGCCGCGCCTGTGTTAGAGCGGGTCAATTATCTCTCGATTTCAGCTTCCAATCTGGATGAGTTTTATATGGTGCGTATTGCTGGTTTGAAAGGGCAGGTTGATGCGGATGTTACGAAATTGAGCGAAGATGGTTTGACGCCTGTTCAGCAAATGGAGTCCATCCGTGCCGAGGCCAAGGAATTAATGAAAATTCAGCAACGCTGCTGGCGCAATCTGCGCTCCGAAATGGCAAGTGCTGGAATTGCGATCTTAAAAGGGGGGGACCTTTCTGAAGAAGAAAACGCGTGGTTGACAACATATTTTGAAGAGCAGATTTTTCCCATTCTGACACCTTTGGCGATCGATTCTGCGCATCCATTTCCGTTTATTCCGAATCTAGGATTTTCGATGGTGCTGAAACTGCGCCGGATTGATGACGGTCAGATTATGCGGGCATTAATCCCGTTTCCGCAAATGTTGGATCGTTTTGTCAAGCTACCCGGAAAAGAAGACAAGCTTATTTTGGTGGAAAACATTATCAGCCTTTTCCTTGATAAAATTTTCCCTGATTTTGAAGTCGAGCAGGGCGCTTGGTTCCGCATTATTCGTGATACCGAAGTTGAGATAGATGAGGAAGCTGAGGATCTAATGCGGACCTACCAGTCGGCTTTGAAACAGCGCATTCAAGGCTCGGTTATCAGACTCTCGGTCAATGCAGATGTGCCGGACGATCTTTGTAAAATGATTATTGATGAAGTTGGCGTTGATAATCTTGATGTTGTGCGTCATGACGGCTTGCTTGGCTTGTCGGATACCGGTGAGATTTATGGTATCGAGCGCAATGATTTAAAATTCACCTCATATGAGCCCCGCTTTCCAGAGCGGGTGCGGGAACTTGAAGGCGATTGTTTCAAGGCGATCAGGGCAAAGGATTTTGTCGTTCATCACCCGTATGAAAGTTTTGATGTCGTTGTTCAATTCATTCGCCAGGCCGCCCGCGACCCTGATGTCGTTGCGGTGAAACAAACGCTTTATCGGACAAGTAACGACTCACCCACTGTGGCGGCATTGATTGAGGCGGCTGAGGCCGGCAAGTCGGTGACGGCAATGGTTGAACTTAAAGCCCGCTTTGATGAAGAGGCGAACATTAAATGGGCACGTGATTTAGAGCGTGCCGGCGCCAATGTTGTGTTCGGCTTTTTAGATAAAAAAACCCATGCCAAAATCAGCCTCGTGGTTAGGCGAGAAGGGGATGGGCTGCGCTCATATGCCCATTTCGGCACCGGAAATTATCACCCGCAAACGGCCAAGATTTACACTGATCTTTCCTTCTTTACTTGCGAGCCGGAATTGTGCCGTGATGCGGCTCAAGTGTTTAATTTCATGACCGGCTATACCGAGCCCAAAGGTCTTGCCAAATTATCGGTCTCACCGCTGAATTTACGCGATCGCCTCTTAGGCTTGATCGAAAATGAGATCGAATTTGCCAAGGCCGGCAAGCCGGCAACGATTTGGGCGAAGATGAACTCGGTCGTTGATCCGATAATTATTGATGCGTTATATACTGCCTCGAATGCCGGCGTGGAAATTGATTTGATCGTGCGCGGTATTTGCTGCCTCCGTCCCGGCCTCCCAGGGTTGTCGGAAAACATTCGCGTAAAGAGTATTATCGGGCGCTTTTTGGAACATTCTCGCATTGTCGTTTTTGGCAATGGTGCGGAACTACCGTCCTCAGAAGCTGCCGTCTTCATCTCCTCTGCTGACTGGATGCCGCGAAACTTGAACTGGCGTGTTGAAGTTTTAGTACCGGTTGAAAACCCGACCGTTCACCAACAAATTCTAGAGCAGGTTATGATCGCGAATTTGATGGATGTCACTCAGAGCTGGGTCATGAAGCCGGACGGTAGTTATGGCCGCTTAACCAGCGACAAAGACAGTTTCAGCGCGCATACCTATTTTATGACCAATCCGAGCTTGTCTGGTCGGGGCAGTGCATTGGAAGATCATAAACCGCAAATGCCACGCCTCGTGTCTGATCGATCTTAAAAGGCCAAAATTAGAAGAATATAAAATGACCGGTAATTTATTTTCGACATCGCCCATTTCAAGTACCCATGACATCGGCAGGCCATCAGCTGATGGACGTATCGGCATCGTTGATATTGGCTCGAATACGGTTCGCCTGGTTGTCTTCGATGCACCGGCGCGTTTGCCTGTCCCAATTTTTAACGAGCGTGTGGCCTGCGGATTGGGACGCGGGCTGGGCCAGACCGGGCAATTGGACCCCGCCGGTGTCGAACTTGCCCTTAAGACACTTGGGCGTTTCACCAATCTGGCGCGTGAAATGAAAGTGGAAAACTTTATCTTAGTGGCGACGGCGGCGGTTAGAGAGGCCTCAGACGGCGACTCATTTGTCGAAGAAATCCATCGCAGTTTTGGCTTTCCGGTACGCGTATTGTCTGGCGATGAAGAGGCGCGTTTAGGCGCTATGGGTATTCTGGGCGGCTCGCCAAAATCTGATGGCGTGTCGGGCGATCTCGGCGGCGGTAGTTTGGATTTAGTTTCGCTTGATATGGGTGAGTTTGGCGAAAGCGCTACCTTGCCGCTCGGCCATTTGCGGGTGGCGGAAGATTCCGGTCAAAGTGCCAAAAAAGCCAAGAAGATTATCGCTGAGCAGTTCGATCGTTGTTATTGGCTAAGCGAAGCCCCGGGACGGATACTTTATGCTGTTGGCGGCGCATGGCGGGCCATTGCCCGGCTCTATATTGATCAGACGAACTATCCCCTTCGCGTGTTGGATAATTTTACCATTGATGCGAACGATGCGCGTAGTTTTACCAAATTGATCGGCGAGCAAAGCTCGAAGTCTCTGGAGAAAATGTCCGGGGTTGCGCGTCGGCGGGCGGATACGTTGCCTTTTGCTGCCTTGGTGCTTAACAAGTTTTTGGAAGTGACCCAACCAAAGCAACTTGTTTTCTCAGGTTACGGTTTGCGGGAAGGTCAGTTCTTCGAAATGCTGCCGCCCGAGATGAAACAGGAAGACCCGTTGATCAGCGCCTGTGAAGGCTTCGCTGTTAGGAGCGGGCGTTTTTCTGTTCACGGCGAAGAAATTGCCTCATGGATGGCTCCGCTTTTCGTCACCGAATCCGATAACTACAATCGTCTTTGTCATGCGGCGGCTTTGCTCAGCGATATTGGCTGGACTGAGCATCCTGACTACCGGGCGTTGCATTCCTTCATCCGCGTGCTGCGTTTGCCGATTTCCGGCGTCACTCACCGCCAGCGTATCATGTTAGCGCTTGCCGTTTTTGTTCGCTACAACGGCAAGCGCAAGCAATATGAAGTTCAACAGGTCCGTGATTTGCTCGGCAAGAAAGATCAACATCGCGCCAGCGTCATGGGTGTCGCCTTGCGCATGGCGCATTCGCTCTCCGGCGGTGTGCCGGGCATTTTACCCCGCACCGCGTTAAATATGTCGAACTCGAAATTGATTTTAAAAGTCGATGAGTCGTCTCGCGTGCTGATCGGCAATTCCGTTGAGAAGATATTCCATGATTTGGCAGACACGCTCGACGTCAAAGGCAAGATTGAGTAGAAAGCTTAATACGTCATAAAAGATTGAAAAACACCTTCGTGTTTTTCGTGGTTCTAAGAGCCGATAAAGCTGGATAGGCGGATCAAGTCCGCGCATGACGAGGAGAAAATTGGAAGCTACTCGTCTTCGAACTCAACCAACTCGAGCGTCTGGCCGTTGATGACCAAGGCGAGTTTACCGTCCCGCAGGTTCAGGGCTTCTTGGCCGAATAGGGGGCGGCGCCAGCCGGTGAGGGCGGGGACGTCGGCTTTATCTCCGAAAGCTGCAATTTTTTCAATATCGCCGCCGCTGGCAATCAGCTTTTGGGCAACGTCTTGTTGCTCGCATTTCATCTTTAATAGAACTTTGAGCAAATCCGTTATTGGACCAATGCCGCGCGGCAGGTTTGGTCGCCGGGGGACTTCCGGGCATTCGTCATTGGGTAGAGCTTTGCCCGCTTCAACGGCTTTGAGAATACTTTCGCCGGCGCTGCCTTCGGCCATGCGTTGACCGAGACCGCGCGTTCGAGCGAGATCACTCACCGATTTTGGTGCGTGATGAGCGATTTCAACCAAAGCTTCATCGCGTAAAATACGATTTCTCGGCAAATCTTTTCGCTGTGCTTCACTTTCCCGCCACGCCGTAACTTCACGCAAGATGGCTAAGAACCGTGGTTTGGGATTGCGCGCTTTTACGCGGCGCCAGGCTTCTCTAGGCGGAAACTTGTAGATGTTTTCATCCGTGAGCTTCGCCATTTCTTCGTCGAGCCATTCATGGCGCCCGCTCTCAACGAGCTTCGCCTCAAGCGCTTCATAAACTGTCCTGAGATGGGTGACGTCGCCAAGTGCATAGGTGACCTGCTTGTCCGTCAAAGGCCGTTGTGCCCAATCGGTAAAGCGTGATGATTTATCGACAGGTTCACCCACCAGCTTATTCACCAAAGTCTCATAGCCAACTGATTCACCAAAACCACAGACCATGGCGGCGACTTGGGTATCGAATAGAGGCTTCGGGAGTTGGTCGGCGAGCTTATAGAAAATTTCGAGATCCTGGCGGGCGGCGTGGAATACTTTGAGCACGCTTTCATCAGCCATCAAATCTAATAGCGGTGTAAGGTCGAGACCATCGGCCAGCGCATCGACGGCCAGCGCTTCATCTTCATTGGCTAATTGCACTAAGCACAATTGCGGCCAATAGGTTTTCTCGCGCATAAATTCCGTATCGACCGTGATATAAGCCGATTTTGAAAGACGTTCACAGAACTCGCTCAAGGATTGGGTGTCGGTAATAATAGGCATGGGCGCTGTCATACACATTTTTTTCCAGAAGCTAAAGCCTGAAAATACGAGTCCGATGACATCATTGAATCAGCAGTGACATATATGACGTGCCTTATTTTGAGCAAAGTTAGTACTATAATTTGATAATAACTTTCAATTCGACGTTGAAATCGGAATTTTATTCCGTTACACAAGTGCTGTACGGGGTAATTAAATGATCAACAACACGAATTTGTTGATCCAACAAATGGGAGACTACACATATGTCTAATCGTATTTTAAATGTTACGTTGGCTGCAGTCGTTGGCGGAGCAGCCGTTTTTGGTGGTGCACTTTCAGTGACACCGGCCAAAGCTGAAACAGAATTATTATTTAATCGCTTTTTGCCAGCAAAACATCCGTTTAATGTCGGTATGTTTATTCCTTGGGCCAAAGACGTTGCGCGCGTCACCAACGGTAGTGTCAAAGTTAAATTCACCGAGAAATCATTGGCACCGCCACCAAAGCAGTGGAACATGGTTTCCAAAGGTATTGCTGATGTCGCGATGCTGGCGAACAACTTTGAATCTGGTCGTTTGAAGCTACCAAATATCGCTCAAGTGCCGTTTGGCGCATCTTCGGCAGAAAAACGTGGTCTTGCGATGTGGCGGACTCACGTCAAATATCTGGCCAAAGCCAACGAATACAAAGGCATGAAAGTTTTGGGTCAATGGACGATTTCTGCTGCTAGCCTTCTGGCAGACAAGCCGATCTTAAAGATGGGTGATCTTAAGAACTATAAAATGTGGGCGATTAATGGCCTTCCCAATAAAATGATGAAAAATATGGGTGCTGTTGTTGTTTCTGTGCCGGGTGTTCAAATGTTTAACGTCGTATCGAAAGGTATCGTTAAAGGCTCGGTTACCTCTCTTTATACACTCATGGTGTTTAAATTGATGCCGTATATCAAGCACGTTACCGCCATTCCAGGTGGTTTCCAATCAAACAACTTTTCATTGCTCTTTAGTCAGAAAAAATGGAATGGCTTGTCGGCTGCGGAAAAGAAAGCCATCACCAGTATTTCTGGTGAAACGGTCGCAATCAACGCCGGAAAACGCGTTGATGTCTTAGACAAGAAGGCTAAGGGATTGGCTGCCAAAAAAGGTATTAAGTTCCATACCGCCAGCCCAGAGTTTGTTAAAGAAATTCGCCAGAAATCTCAGTTCTTGGTTGATGGTTGGCTGAAGGAAGCTGCTGCTAAAGGCGTCGACGGCAAAGCTGCTCTTGCTTACTTTAAGTCACAGTCTAAGTAGTCATAATTCATGTCTGAATTTGATATGCCGGGCACCGAAGGCGGTGCCCGGCAATCCAATTGGCTATTTACAGCGCTGAAACTCATTGCGGCTGTGATGATTTTTGCCATGGCGGCATTGACCTTTGCTGATGTGGTGGGGCGTTACGTCTTCAGCTTACCCATCCAGGGGACATTCGAAATTGTTGGGTTGCTACTGGGCGTCGTTACTTTTTCGGCGCTCCCCTTAATCACCTATGAGCGGGCGCACATTACCGTTGATCTCTTTGATAGTTTTATTCGCGGTAAGTTTCGTTTCGTCCAACAATTTGCAACCTTACTTGGCAGTGCCTGTGTCATCGCTTTTATAGCGGAACGCTTTATCGCCGCAGGGATTGATGAAACAGAGGCTAAATTTGTAACGGAGGATTTGGGGCTATCACGCGCACCGTTGCTCTATGGCTTGTCTGGGTTGTCGATGATTACTGTCGGCATCCTCATCGTTATGATGTGGCATATGTTGACCGGACGCCTCCCGGTTAAACAACCAGACATCGATCTATATAAAGTTGATATCGATGAGCATCCTGCCCACTGATAAACTGACTGAAGTTTAAATTATGACAATTTCCCTCATCGGCTTCGCTATTCTGTTTTTGATTGCCTTTCTCGGCTTTCCGCTCGGTTTTACCATGCTGGCGGTTGGTGGAATTGGCTTCGCCATTTTGCGGGGAACCGGTCCCGCCCTTGAAATGGTTATCCAACAGATTATGGACGTGGTGCTCAACACAAATTTCGCGGTTTTGCCGATGTTTTTGCTGATGGGTGCTTTTGTCTATCGGGCGGCCCTGTCGGATGATTTGTACGAGGCCGCGGATGCCTGGCTTGGGCATCATCGGGGCGGGCTTGCGATGGCGACTGTCGCCGCCTGCGGTGGCTTCGCTGCTGTGTCTGGATCTTCGTTGGCGACGGTTGCGACGATGGCTAAAGTCGCCATACCTGCGATGCGCAAATACAAATATGCCGATAGCTTGGCTGCGGGCACTGTGGCTGCGGGCGGCACACTTGGCATTTTAATCCCGCCCTCGGCCGCGCTGATTATCTATGGCATTTTGACGGAAGAAGGCATTGCAGAACTGTTTGTTGCCGGCATTATTCCAGGCCTGATATCTGTCGTTCTCTATATCGCCGTTATTATGATTGTGACACATTTCAAGCCGGAAATGGGTCCGCGCGGTAAGCGTTCCAGCTGGACGGTCCGGTTTCAGAAATTGTATCGCGTGTGGGGTATTCTCCTGCTGTTTTTCCTCATTCTAGGCGGTATTACCTTCGGTGTGTTTACGCCAAATGAGGCTGGCGGTATCGGCGCTATTGGTGCGCTGCTCTTTGCTATGATGCGTAAAAAAATGTCCTGGCAGATATTATTCGAGTCTCTAGTCGAAGCTGCGCAGACAACCGCTATGGTGTTTATGATCGCCATCGGTGCGCTTATCCTCAACAATTTCATCGCGCTGGCCGGTATTTCTTCCGGCGCCATTAAATGGATTGAATCCTATAACCTAGAGCCCATGGCCGTGTTACTGATCATCCTGGCTTTCTTAGTTCTCCTCGGCACGGTAGTTGAGGGGTTAGCGATGATCTTTCTGACCGTGCCAATTTTTGTGCCGGTGGTTGAAGGCCTGGGCTTTGATCTGATTTGGTTTGGTATTGTCTTAGTGATGATGGTTGAGATTAGCCTCATCACACCACCGATAGGGCTCAACGTGTTTGTTATGAAGTCGATGATGCCGGACGTGCCGCTCGCAACGATTTTCAAAGGAATTGGACCGTTCTTTGCCGCTGATATGATTCGAATTTCAGTTGTTGTCGCCTTCCCAGCCGTGGTGTTATGGCTGCCGAGATTGGTTTATGGCCCAGGGTAAGGCTTGCGCGCTTCGATCTTTACCGAAGTGACATAAGAAAAAGGCCGGTGGTCGGAGATGCTAACGTCTTTGAAACCGGCTTTTTCTATTTCGGCGCTTAAAGCTTCTTCTTCCAGCGCACCGCCGAGCGATGTATTAAAAGAGAGCGGGTCGGTAAGGACTTCTGCCGGTAGCTCTTCGGTTTTGATGAGATCTCTGGCCACCAGTTTACCGCCCTCTTTGAGCACACGATAGGCTTCGCTAAAGGCGGCTGTCTTACTGATGGCGAGATTAAAAGAGGCATTGGCGATAACCACATCAGCGCAGCCACTCAAGACCGGTAAATACTCAATATCAGCGCATAAAAGGTTAATACTCAACTGTTGAGAATTGACCTTTTGCAGCATCTCATAGGTCATATCGACGGAGACAACGCGGCCATTCGAGAGTTGTTTTGCGGCTATGAAGCTGTCGAGCCCGGCGCCCGCACCGAGATCAACAACGGTCTCGTCGCCTTCAAAGTTTAAGCCGTCGAACAGATATCCACAGCCTGAATAGCTTGCCGTGAGGGCAGGTGTCAGGCCGGCGATTAGCTCTGCCGGATAGCCAGCCTCAATAGCCTTTTCAGCGCCATTGCCCGCCGCCTCAGCCTGCACTGCATAGCGCCGCCTGATCTGTGCCTTAACTTGAGTTTCCCAACTAGAAGTCATGCGATAAGGATAAAGAAAAAGGGGCGTGCCACAAGTGCACGCCCCTTTAAATTCATATGTGTCCGAGATTAGTGCGGCATATGGTCCGGGTTCCAGAAGGTGCCAGAACGGATCATGCCGGCGATACGCTCGCCATGCTCAATCCAGCTGTTTTCATTGAAATCAGCTTGTTTTTCAATGTCGCACTCAACGCGCTCAGCGCGGCAATCCCATACGCCGTCGCCTTTGTATTCAACAACTGCATAAGAGGGGCGCGGATCGCCGTCCCAGCTCATGCCAACAGCAGCAGCGCAAACCAGCTGGTTTACTTTGTCGCCGTTTTTGATGTTACGAACGGAAGGTCCATGAATGTGACCATGTGCCATAACGTCATAATTATAATTTTTCAGTTTTTCTGAAATCTCATCATCGGTCAGACGGAAGGGGAACGCATCAGCGTCACCAATGTCGTAAGGTGTGCCGTGGAAGACATGGAAGTCATGGCCCATCTCAGGTGTGTAGGTCATGGAGAACGGCTTTTTGTCGAGCCACTCGAGTTGCTCTTCGCTCAGACGCTCGCGGGTCATTTCCATCATCCGGAACATCCACTCTTGGTGCGGGCTCTTAGGCGTTGCAGTTTCCCAAATTTTACGGGTCACCCAAAGATCGACATTGCCGACAACGATGTCGATTTCAGGACGATCCATCATCCGTTGGACAATTTTTTCTGGCTCTGGGCCGAGACCAACAAGATCACCAATGACAATAACTTTGTCGGGGTTTTCTGCAGCAACGGCAGCTTCAACAGCATCCAATTGTGGAATTTGGCCGTGAATGTCAGAATATAGGCAATATTTAAAGTTCATGATTTTTCCTTTCTCTCGCTCCCAACCTCAAAAGCCAAGAGCGCCCATTTTAATTTTTCCCCCAGAAAGTATTAATGTAGAAATTAATTCTTACTGATGTTTTCGATGCAACTTTATACCAAATCTTACTTGGGGGTCGCAAACTGAATTATCTCCCAGGAGAAAATAATTACGTAATTCCTACAAAATAATTGTGAGCATTTCGCGATTGTTTGACTTGCGATGGTGAGGCGGAAGTTGTACTTAGCGGGCATAAAAATCAGCACTCAGATGAACAAATTGAAATGGGGTAACACAAGATGAACGCCGTACCAGAAAAAGACGAAATTGATCTCGCTGCACAAGAAACCGTACGCGAAGCCAGGACGCGCAGCAATCCGTTGGATGCCAATGCGCTGGACATGATGTTCAACGCCAATCGCTCTTTCAATGGTTGGAAAGATGATCCTGTCAGCGATGATCAGCTTAAGCAAATTTACGAATTGATGAAGCAATGCCCAACCAGCGCCAATTGCAACCCACTCAGGATCAAATTTGTGCGTTCAGACGCTGCTAAAGAAAAGCTCGGCCCGGTCGTGATGGAACGCAACCGCGGCAAAACTTTGCAGGCGCCCGTGACTGCAATTTTGGGTTTCGACCATGATTTCTATCAGCATTTCCCAACGCTGACACCGCATCGTCCGACCGAGATGAAAGAGCGGATGGAAAACAATCCGGAAATGGTGCCATGGTGGACCAATTTGAACGGTGGCCTGCAGGCCGCTTATTTCATGATGGCCGTGCGCGCGGTCGGGCTGGATGTTGGCCCGATGCAGGGTATCGATAAGCCGGGCATGGATGAGCTTTACTGGTCCGGCACCAAAGTTAAGACCGCCTTTATTGTCAGTATCGGCCGCGGGGATGAGAGCACGATTTTCAAAAAACTGCCGCGTTTCAGTTTTGATGAAGCATGTGAGCTGCTTTAAAGCCTAAAACACTTGTAAAAGTGATGAATATCGTTAAAAACGCCTCAATGTAACTGGGGCGTAGGGAACAACCTGCGCCGCTTGCCATTTTATCCCTAATTTTTAAGAAAAATAACGCCATGACAGATACAGAACTCCATCCTTTTCGCAGCCACACGTGTGGCGAGTTGCGCAGTGAAAATACTGGGGAGACTGTTCGTCTTTCCGGCTGGATCCATCGTAAGCGCGATCACGGTAATTTGCTGTTTGTCGATCTGAGAGATCACTATGGCGTCACGCAACTGGTGATCGAAAATACCGGGCCGATTTTTGAAGTGTTGGAGCATGCGCGCCCCGAAAGTGTAATTACCGCGACAGGTATCTTAGAGAAGCGTTCAGACGAGACCATCAACCCTGATTTGCCGACCGGTGAGGTTGAGCTTCGTATCGAAGAGCTCAATGTCGAAAGCCCTGCTGATGAGCTGCCGATGCAGGTTTTTGGTGATGCTGATTTCCCGGAAGACATTCGCTTGCGTTACCGCTATCTCGATCTCCGTCGAGAGGAGGTACATAAAAACATCGTGCTGCGCAGCAGTGTTATTTCTTCCGTTCGCCGCCGCATGACCGATAGCGGCTTCATGGAATTGCAGACGCCGATTTTGACGACGACATCGCCAGAAGGCGCGCGGGATTATTTGGTACCGAGCCGCATTCATCCCGGTAAGTTCTACGCGCTTCCCCAAGCACCACAAATCTTTAAGCAATTGCTGATGGTGTCCGGCTTCGACAAATATTTTCAGATTGCGCCGTGTTTCCGAGATGAAGATGCGCGGGCTGACCGTTCACCAGGTGAATTCTACCAGCTTGATTTCGAAATGGCCTATGCCACTCAAGACGATGTCTTTGAGGCGATTGAACCGGTCCTCCATGGGATATTCGAGGAGTTTGCCGATGGTCGTGCCGTATCTCCTTTGCCGTTTGAGCGGATTGCCTATGCCGATTCCATGCGCTGGTACGGTAACGACAAGCCCGATCTCAGAAACCCAATTAAAATGGTCGATGCGACGGATACTTTCCGGGGCTCCGGCTTTAAAATATTTGCCGGCATGATCGAGAAAGATCCCAATGTTGAAGTTTGGGCAATCCCAGCACCAACTGGCGGTAGTCGGGCCTTCTGTGACCGGATGAATTCCTGGGCCCAGGGCGAAGGTCAGCCCGGCCTTGGTTATATCTTCTTTAGGGACGGTGAGGGCGCAGGCCCATTAGCAAAAAACATTGGCGAAGAACGCACCGCGCAATTGCGCGATGACCTCGGTCTTAAAGACGGTGATGCCGTCTTCTTTGTTGCCGGATTGCCAAAGACATTTGCTTCTTTTGCCGGTGCAGCACGCATGCGGGTTGGTGAGGAGCTCGATCTTTGTGAGAAAGATTGCTTCAAATTTTGTTGGGTAAATGATTATCCGATGTATGAGTTGGACAATGATACGGGTGATCTGCAATTCAGCCATAATCCTTTTTCGATGCCGCAAGGTGGTATGGAGGCGCTCGAAACTCAAGAGCCATTGGATGTCCTCGCCTATCAATATGACATCGTTTGTAATGGTGTGGAGCTTTCTTCCGGCGCAATTCGAAATCATCGCCTGGAAATTATGTATAAAGCTTTTGAAATTGCTGGCTATTCCAAATCGGATGTCGAAGAACAGTTTGGCGGCCTGTTAAATGCCTTTAAATTTGGCGCCCCACCGCACGGTGGTTCTGCACCAGGCATCGATCGAATTGTTATGCTGTTGGCCGACGAGCCTAATATCCGCGAAGTGATCGCTTTCCCGATGAACCAGCAAGCCGAAGATCTTTTGATGAACGCGCCCCTGGAAATCACGCCGGAGCGCTATAAAGAACTTCATCTCAAAGCAGATTTGCCGAAGCTTAAAAAACAGGATAGTGACCCCGAAGAGGGAAGCTGATTAGGCTATTTAGTGTAGGATTCTCGAGCCACCTACTACCTACAGTATTAAAACTAAAAAAATGGGAAATTCCCAGGCCTTCTTGTTGCCAGCTTTAAATAAAGCCGTGCATACTCCCCCTATAAGTTCGCGGATTAATCGCGGTATTAAAAAGTGGAAAAGTAACATACTCCTATGTGAGGCTTAGAGGGAGTTATGATGGGGCGGATATCGGGAGTAATCTCCGCAATAGTACTATCAGTGTTTGTCGGCGGCTGCGCTTTACCTGTCAGTGTGACAGTGGCGTCCTGGGCGCTTGATGGCGTCAGCTATATAGCCACGAATAAATCCCTTACCGATCACGGCATTTCATTCCTTGCAGGCCAGGATTGCGCTATGCATCGGATTGTTACCGAGATGGATATCTACGCGCTTTGCTATAAATATCAGGACCCCCAGTCTAACAAGACGGCTGTTGCTGATGCTTCCGGCACGGTTAAGCAGCAAAAATCGAATAACACCTTGCAAGGCCTAGATCTAATGTTGCTGGCTGATCTGGGCGGGGCTTCCGAGCGCGCTTTGGTTCCGATCGTCAGACCAGCTGATGGGGAGAAGACTCCCACTGAACCCTCAATTGAGGAGATCGCCAATTTTGAGACGGCCTCAGGCGGGGAAGATCAAAGCGATTTTGAGAATTTGAAAGATCCTGATGACGGCAAAGGGTTCAACATCAAAGGTATCTGGAATTTCTTGAAAAATTTGACCAGTTAATTTCCCTTAACGTAAACGCAACGGTGGTAACTCCAGGGTCAAACCTTTGGCGGTGGGTGCCTTCTTATTTTTTGCCAATTTATTCAAATCACTCAGACGATTTAACGTCGCCAGGGCCTGCGATTTGGCCGGCTGTTTCTCAATCGATTGAAGTAGGGTAAGAATTTCTTGCGTACGCCGAACCATCCGACCGCCATCTGCTGCATGATTTTCTTCAAATTCAAGGCGTTGGCGCCAGATTTCGACATAGTCGCGCGGCCGGTCGGGCTCCGGCTTTTCACCTGTCAGCGCGCCAATGGTAAATTCGAAATTTGGCATTAGTTCAGATTGAAAAGATAAATCGTCATGCTGTTCTCTGGTGAGATGGCCAGAGGCGAGCAATTCACCACTTAATTTCACCATGGTCCGGGGCGAGATCGAACTTGGGCTATAGCGCCCGGCAAAATTGGCGAGATCGGTTTCAAAATAAGGCTCAATGCGAAGGCGTGAAGGTGTCTCAGATGATTTGTGCATTGCCTGCCAATCGAGGTATTTCCCGCGGGGGGTGGCTTGGCCTTTTTAATGCCATTGACCTTAGGTGACGCTGGCCATCTTCTTCTTTGATCTGCTTGATTTTATACATGGCAGCATCGGCACTATTCAGCAGGGCCTGTGCATTGTCACCGGATCGATAGGATTGCATGCCAAAACTTGCCTGGATGGTGAGTTCTTGGCCGTTCCAGGGCAGGCGGGTGGCGTTTAGCTGGGTGTTGAGAGTTTCAGCTCGCTTCAAACCGTTCTCTTGGTTGGTATTTACCAAGATAATGGCGAACTCATCACCGCCCAAGCGTCCGATAACATCCATATCACGGGTCATCTCATTTAAAATGGCAGCAACTTTTCGCAAAACTTCATCACCGGCGGCATGACCATGGGTATCATTAATCGGCTTGAACTCATCAAGATCTATATAGACGAGAATACCTTGCTCAATGTCACGCTTGGCACGGGCCAACACACGTTTCAATTCAGCTTCGAAGCCCCGGCGGTTTAGCACGCCGGTCAACTCGTCACTTGTCGCGAGTTCCTCGAGATAGGCGATGCGACAAGCCTGCTCATCCATTTTGTCGCGTAGCGAGGCGTTTTCAGCGAGCATGGTAGACATGGCCTCTAACAGTTCATGCTCATTGGTGATTTCAGCGATCTCAGAAGCGACTTTGTTGGAAGAAAGGGCACAGAAACGTCGCGCAATATCGGCGATTTGATTGAGATGCCCTTTTTTATCGTTATTTTTTCGCCCCTCTTTATTTCGAAGAGAGCGTTCAACTACTAAATTTGTTATCACGAATATTCCTTTCGGATTGCCTGCCAGCGGGTATGAATTTAACCAAAAGATGTTACTTTCCAATTAACAACGCAAAGGTTGTGCCAATAATAAAAATCAATAAAATCAATTACTTGGAATATTTTGTTAAAGAATTATGGGGTGTGCTCGGACTCTATTACCCATTGAGCTAAAGATTTTACCCGTGCTATGCCGAGGCTGTGATCGGCAAGCGCGATCCTTTGTCTTGGCGCATTGGGTTTCCATGAACTAGAATGGTGGCCTTGGATCAAAATGGACAAGTTGGGTAGATGCGTTTTTTAATTGTTTTAGGCATGGGAATAACTTTGATCAGTGGGGCCCGGGTTGCCGCCGCTGATGCGGCAGGGCTCAGCCAAAACCTGGTGCCGCACCGGGCGGTCTATGCCATGCATCTTTCCAAAGCTGGCAGCAATGGCGGCTTGACCAGCGCGCGCGGCGTTATGACTTACGAATTTAAAGATCAGTGTGATGCTTGGACGGTTGAAAGCAAAGTCTATCTGCGCCTCAGCTATGGCACGCATCCGGAGATCGAGAACATTCGCACTATGGTAACCTGGGAAGCTAAGGATGGATTGGGCTTTCGCTTCCGCATCAAAGAAATGACCAATGGTAAACAAACCGAAGCCATCAAAGGCGTTGCCGCGCTAGACGGTGTTGGCCAGGCTGGAATTGCGGAATACACCCAACCCAAGGCCCAAACGGTGGCCCTGCCGAAGGGCACGTTATTTCCGACAGCCCACCTAAAATCGCTGATAGCAGTATCCTTGGCGGGCCGTAAACATGTTACCAAAACGATTTTTGATGGCGCTACATTAGACAATCCCTATGAAGTCAGTGCCGTGGTCGGTGCTGGATCTGGCAATGCGAAGATGGCGCCAAAGCTCGTTGAACGATTGGGCGAGATCACAAACTGGAATATGCGCATGGCTTATTTCCCGGTCCGCGATGCCAAGCAAACGCCTGATATTGAACTCGGCGTAGAGTTGCGGGCGGACGGCATCGTCAAACGCATCCTCCAAGACTTCGGCAAATACGCCGTCGAAGCCCGCCTTGAACAAGTTGAATTCCTCAAAAGCAGCGGCTGTTAGCTGAATTCTAACACCCAACGAGTTGTCACCCCCACCCAACCCTCCCCCATCAAGGGGGAGGGCTTTTTGGTTGAAACATACGGAACTTACCTCCTCCCCCTTGATGGGGGAGGATTGAGGAGGGGGTGAACTTTGAACCGCGAAGTAATTGCCTAATCCTTCAATAATGTCCGGCCTTTTTGAATGGCGGGGCCACCGAATTTTTTGCGCACCTCATCCATGGCATCTTCAATTTTGGCAAAAGACTCGACCGAGTTATCGAGCAGGTCTGCCAAATCAGCATCTTCGGGATCGGCGAATTGGCTGGTGCCGATGCCGATCAGTCGGTACGACGTGCCGTTTGCTTCCGGCTCCAATAACTCTTTCGCTTCACGGTAAATCACTTCTGCCAATTGGGTTGGGTTGGAAAGGGTGCGGGAGCGGGTGAGGCTTTTAAAACCACTGGTTTTGAGTTTCATGGTGATCGTGCGAGCGGCAAGATTTTTGTTTTTCAACTGGTTAGACACGTTTTCGCAAAGCGGCCAGAGCCGGTGAAGCAAAGTCTCGAAGTCGCGAATATTCTTTGAAAATGTGGTTTCGGTCGAGATGCTTTTGGCCTTGCTGCCAGGCTCGACAATACGGCTGTCCTGGCCATGAGACAGGCGTGACAGGCGCTTGCCGATAACGCCGTAGCGTTTGATGAGATCGTCTTCGGGCATTTCTCTCAACTGACTGATGGTCGAAAGGCCATCGCGCATAAGTTTGGCCTGCATCGATTTTCCGACGCCCCAGATTGAGCCGACCGGGCGAGGGGCCAGAAAATCCAATGCCTCGGCCTCACCAATAATGGCAAAACCGCGGGGCTTATCGAGATCAGACGCCGTTTTGGCGAGAAATTTGTTATAGCTCAATCCCACCGAAGCCGTGACCCCAACTTCGTCTTCAATGCGGCGGATCAGCTTGACCAGGGTCGTTGCCGGGCTGCCACCATGGAGCTTTTCGGTGCCGCTCAGATCGAGGAAGGCTTCGTCGATGGAAAGTGATTCAACCAAAGGCGTGGTGTCGCGCATCAGGTCCTTAATCTGGCGACCAACTTCGCTGTATTTACTGCGGCTCGATTTGACCACCACGGCATCGGGGCAAGCTTTAAGCGCTTTATACATCGGCATGGCGGAATGCACGCCCTTGATGCGCGCGATATAACAGCACGCCGCGACAACGCCCCGTTTGCCGCCCCCGACAATGACCGGCTTGTCTTTGAGTTCGGGGTTATCGCGCTTCTCAACGCTGGCGTAAAACGCATCGCAATCAATATGCGCGATCGAGAGGCTGTCGAGTTCGGCGTGTGAGATCAACCTGGGAGAGCCACAGGCGATGCAGCGGCCATTCTTAGGCGATTGTTCAAAATGGGTCCCGCATTCACGGCAAAGCGTCGCCATCTAGCGAGCCTCATCAGGCGGCCATAGCCAGGCCGCCCCCCTGACACCACTAGAATCACCATATTGGTTTCTAACCAGCTGGGTCGAAATTTCATCTGAGAACGCCCATTTCTGCCACATCTTGGGCACGCGATCATAAAGCATATCGATGTTCGAGAGCCCCCCGCCCAGTACAATGATTTCCGGATCGAGGATGTTGATAACGGAGGCCAGGGCGCGGGCCAGCCGTTCTGCGTAGATTTCGACGACGCCAATGGCGATAGCCTCATTCATCTCAACCAAATCGGCGATCTCTTGGGCGTTTAATTTGCCGGCATGGTAGCTTTTGGCTGGATAAATTTTTGCTAGTCCAGCGCCGTTGAGGAAAGTTTCAATACAGCCGACTTTACCGCAATAGCACCGATCTCCTGGGCCAGGCGCTTCTTTTTCCGTCATCCAGGGCAGGGGGTTGTGTCCCCACTCACCGGCAATTGAGTTGGGGCCGCTGACGATATCGCCATTGATAACAATACCGCCGCCAACTCCCGTGCCGAGGATAACGCCAAAGACACTGGTGGCCCGCTTAGCGGCACCGTCTGTCGCCTCCGATAGGGCAAAACAATTGGCGTCATTGGCGAGCCTAACCGGGCGGCCAAGGGCGTCAGACAAATCCTTGTCCATCGGCTTGCCGATCAGCCAGGTTGAGTTGGCGTTTTTCACTAAGCCCGATAGCGGCGAAACCGTGCCTGGAATCCCGATGCCAATTGAGCCAGATTGTCCGACCGTTTTTTCGATTTTCGCTATGAGATCGGTGATGGCCGAAATCGTTGCTGCGTAGTCGCCGTTGGGGGCACTAGCGCGTTGGCGTGCCACTTCTGTACCATCCGTTGCCAGACAAATGGCTTCGATTTTCGTGCCGCCAAGGTCAACCCCAATCCGCATTATTTGTTCCCGTTGTGTTCGGTTGGCATTGTTACTTGAAAACATCTGAAATACAAGGAAAGCTGTGCCGGGCGACTGATAGCAAAAAAGAAGGCTGAAAAAGAAAGGATGCGATCCCCCAATGTTGGATCGCATCCCATTCCCCCGTTCCCTTCTCAAGCACGATCCGAAGATCAGCGAAAAGGGCCCCTATTACCAATAAGAAAACCGAAGTTAGCTTACTGGCCGAAACTCGCCATTAATGAAACGCGCGCCCGGAAACTCAGTTTCCGCTTCTGGTGGCGTCAATTCCATGACTTTGTGAATTCGACTATTGATAAACTGCATTTCCGCGATGCGGTGCGCAATTGTGCTGTTTGGAGCGGAGACCATCCCAATGCGGGTCTCATCCGGTGTATCTTCGTCTGTGTAATAGATCGTGTACATAGTGTACGTCCCCTTTGATCTAGTGGCCCGATATTCCTTTCCGTTTGCCTTCCTGGGTTGATGCCTGATTTGCGACACCGAATAATCTTTGCTTTTACTTTCTTCAAATTCTCTAAGGTCTTGAGACTCTTGAGTGATTCGGAAGATGTTAAGCTTGGAATCATTGATATGCAAAATGCTGGTAGGTGTCAACGGGGGGGACACTGCATTTAGGGGGATATACCTTATATTGTGGAATATCAGGCACCTGCGTAAAGGGGTGGTTGTGGTGGGCCGCAGTTTTGACGATTGGACTCATTTTATGAAGTAAGGCGAATAAGTGATTCATTTCAAAGGCTTATTTTTTACGAAAGAGTATCGAATCAATTCTTAGCGTGTTGATTTATCTTGAGAAATACGACTCATGCGAGTCATTGAGAAGCTGTAAATTTTTTTTATTTTTTTTAAATTTTGCCTAATTTGCGAATAATTTTACCCTCTAATCCAGTAAAAATTGCAGAAAACGTGATTTGGTTCGCGAACCAACAACGCGGCCCGATCACTTAGATTGGCCTAATATTCCGCTCAGCCATCAAATCTAAACACTTTCGAAATACTTTTAGGCCATTAAGGAAGGCAATAAGCAAAAGCCCAAAAGGGCATTGCAGTAAAAGTGGTATAGCGTTGATCCGGTCCCAAGAGCCGGGCAAACTCATAAGGGCGAACTTGATGACTAATGAATTTATTTCCAAGCCAGCAGTAGATAGCCAGGAAAATCTAGAACATACTCAAGCAATAAATAAACCGAACAATTTAGGCTTTACTCATGATGGCTTAAAGCTCGCCCTTGATCTCAAGGAAAAGTATCAAAGCCACCAACCGCTCATTGTGCCGGATGATGATCGCAAGCTGTTGATACCCGAGCATCTCCTCAATATCGATATCGATCTGCAATCCCTGGAAGATCCGCTGCCCTTGGCGATGGTCGCGACCCGCGACCCGGATTCGCCGATGTCGGTTGCTGCGGCGGTTCGCATGAGCACCATGCCAGAGCGCACGCCGCTGGTCTCAGAAGTTTTCGGCATGCTCGGCGAGACCTCCAAGCATCCCGTGGTGAAGCAGTGCGTCAATCTGGTCACCGAGAGTGCCTTTAATCCAAAAATTATTGGCAAGGTGCACCGCAATGCCAAGCAGTTTGTTGCGCTCAGCCGCAAACGCTACACCGAAGCGCTTAAAGAGAATTTGCGTCAACTCATTGATGGCAGCCTCAATCCCCGCACCTTTGTTGCCGAGTTTTTTGAACTCTCAGAAGCCGGCAATCTCAGAGTTGATATCCGCAAGCGCCTGATCTTGGGCCTGCTGACATCCGACACCATTCGTCCGTCGATCAAGTTCCTGTTTCTCGAAAATCTCGAACGCCTGCCGGCCAGTATTCGGGTCGAGATTATCAATGAGGCGATGAACACCCCCGATAAGCCCAGCCTGGAAGCCATCAAACAGGAACTTGCCTGGATCCGCCTCAGTTTACCGCCCGAGCAGGTGAATTAAGCGCTCGGCGCTCCTTTGCTTATTGTCCGCCCCGCCTTGCTATTGCCCAGCCTGCCCTATAGATTACGCTATTGTTAGCCTGACGAACAATTTAGGCTTGAATGAGTGAAAGGCGCGTCATTTCTGTGACACAAAACGTTGAATTTTTAACCGACCATATTCCAGAGCCGGGCGAAGTGTTTGAAATTGTGCCGGGCATTCAGTGGATTCGGATGCCGCTGCCGTTTCAGCTCAATCACATCAATCTTTGGCTCATTGAAGAAGAGGATGGTTGGGCTCTCATTGACTGCGGGATCAATGATGAACGGACGAAGGATCTGTGGCGCGGGATCTTGGGTCAAGTGCTTAACGGCAAGCCACTCACAAAAATAATTTGTACCCATGCCCATCCCGATCATATCGGCCTTGCCGGCTGGCTCCATGCTGAGTATGGCGCGGAGCTCGTCATTAGCCGGGAAGAATGGACGTTTGGGCGGATGGTTTCGACCGGCGGCCTCAAGGATGTCGAGGCCTACAATAAATATTTCCTCCAAATTGGCTGTGCCGAGGAGGATTTAGAGGATTATTGCGCCCATATTATGACGGCTGACAAGTTGTATTGCGACGTACCGCATCGCTATCGACGTCTGAGGGAAGATCGGACAGTCACAATTGGTGGGAAAAGCTGGCAGGTGATTGTTGGGCTCGGCCATGCGATGGAACATGTCTGCCTATATTGTGCCGAAAGCAATATCTTGATCGCCGGCGATCAGGTGCTGCCTAAAATCACACCGACGATTTTGGTTCACGCCAACGAGCCGAACGCCAATCCGCTCTTGGATTTTCTTGAAAGTAATGAAAAACTGCGTCATTTGCCGGAAGACGTCACGGTCTTACCGAGCCACAATCAGCCTTTCACCGGCCTCCACACGAGACTGGACTACTATATTACCCATCACGAGGAACGCCTTGAGACTGTTCTGGCTGCTTGTGATGAGGCGCTTAATGGATTGGAAGTCGCTGGGGCGCTTTTCCCCCAAGACCTGGATATTTACGGTAAGTTTTTTGCGACCGGCGAGGCGATGTCGCATATTCGGTATTTGGAGTATGAGGGTAAGCTCAAGCGCAGCAACGACGCGGACGGTATCGAGCGCTACCAGCGTATTTGATTAGCTTTTCGGCGCCGGCTCAATCGGCCCGCCAGCATTAACCCAGGCGTCGATGCCACCGCCCAAATGGCGAATGTTCTTATAATTGGCTGCCCTCAATTCTTTTAGCGCCATCGCCGATCTCTCCCCATAGGCACAATACAGCATAAGCTGTTGGTCAGATTGCTGCGAAAGAGCTGCGAGCATACCGCCCGGCTTGATATAATCGGCGAGACTTTTATAGGGCACATGAACCGAGTTAGGAATGATGCCATTTTTTTCACGTTCGGTATCTTCGCGGAGATCGATAAATATCGACTCATTGGACTGCAAACGCTCAACGGCATCATTTGCCGGAATGGTGCGCTCGATAATTTCGGGCTCGGGCTGGGTCAGACCAATTTTTTGATTGGCCGGCACCGCGACATCCATCATTTTCGGATTAGGCAGGCCTAGGTTGTCCATAATTTCCGCATAAGCCTCGGCTGAGCTCACCTGCAAACGGGGATTAAAAGCTTTCTCCTCACCGATAGTGCTGGTGCTGTCGCCTTTGTAGTCATGGCCGGGATAGACAATCGTATCGTCCGGCAGTTTCAACAATTTATTAAACAGCGAATCATAGGCGTCTAGAGAACTGCCGGCCTGGAAATCAGTGCGACCCGTGCCCCGTATAAACAAGGTGTCGCCGGTAAAAACCATACCCGGCATATAAAAGCTGTAAGAATCATCTGTGTGACCCGGCGTGTGCATGACGTCGAGGCTCAGTCCATCAATCTCAATTTTATCTCCATCTTCAACCCGCATTGAGACGACATCGACACTGCTTTCCTTGCCCATAACCGTGACGCAGTTCGTCTTGTCCCGTAGAGCACCGAGAGCGGTTACATGATCCGCATGGACATGGGTATCGATGGCTTTGGCTAATTTGAGATCCAGTTCTTCCAAGAGTTTCATATAGCGGCCGGTTTTTTCCAGCACCGGATCGATCAGTAGTGCTTCACTTCCGGTCCCGGAAGCGAGCAAATAGGTAAACGTGCATGAAACACTATCGAACAATTGGCGAAATAACATCGAGTAATCCCCAGCTTCTCTGATACTTTAGGTCGATAGATTATATATATTAATCAGAATTTTCACCTAAAATTTTCGTGAAACCAGACACTTAAGCCAATTGCTAGTATGAAGATTCGACGGAGGCTTCCTGAAACTCAGGTTCAGTGAGTATAGAACACATACTATCTAAAATTCGACGTGCCTGATTGTTCGGCAGCTTATAATAAATCATCTGTGCAGCCCGTCTGGTTTCAACCAACTCATCTTTGCGTAATCTGGCAAGATGTTGCGAGAGAGCAGATTGGCTGAGGCCAACTATTTGTTCGAGCTCGCCGACCGAGTATTCGCGCTCTTTGAGACGGCATAAAATAAGGAGGCGATGGCGGTTTGCCATCGATTTTAAAATAACTGAGCCGGTTGCCGCGCATAACTCAGATGTTGTTGAAAAATCGCACCTTGAAGAATCCATTTTTGTTCCAATCAATTATTCCGCCGGTGAATTTACGACTTCCGACGGGGCAATAATGCTTTTTGGTTTTAAAGAGAATGAAAATAAACTGAGAAGGGGTGGAATAATAAGGAGTGTTAAAATAGCCGATAAAGAAAGTCCGCCGATAACCACAGAGCCCAAGCCACTATAAAGCTCGGAGCCGGCGCCGGGGAATATCGCCAAAGGCAACATACCAAACACACTGGTCAGGGTGGACATGAAAATTGGTCGAATACGGTTACGTGTTGCTTCCATAATGGCGTCAGATGCAACCATGCCTTCTTCACGGACATGTACCAGAGTTTGGTGAACCAGCAAAATTGCGTTGTTCACCACGATGCCGATCAAAATAACGAAGCCAAGCAAGGTCAGCATATCCAAAGCTTGGAAGCGGAAAGTGTTTAAAATCGTCAAGCCGGCAACACCGCCGGCCGTTGCCAGGGGCACTGAGAACATGATGATAAACGGATAGATAAAACTCTCGAACAAAATCGCCATCACCAGATAGACGATCACCAGTGCCAGGAATAAATTCAGTACCATGCTGTCAAAAGTTTTGGTCAACGCGTCGGCTGTACCGCCCATGCTCATTGCGATGCCGGGCGGCAGGCCATCGGCTTTTAGTTTTGCCATGACATCCTCGCGCACTTGTTCCATTGCAACTTCAAGCGGGACATCCCGCGACGGTCTAATTCGCAAGGTGACTGTGCGCACGCGTTCCAAATGACGGATTTGATCGGGACTTGAAGTGACGACGATTTTTGCCAAAGATCCCGCCGGTAGAACGAGGCCTGAGCGCGTTACGACCGGAAGATTGCTGATGCTTTCTGTCCGATTGATATGTTTGTCCGGTCCCATCAGCGTTAGATCCATACGGTTGCCACCAACGGTCACCTCGGCAACCCGCAGGCCATCATTGAACGCATCAATGGTTTGGCCGAGCTCTTTAGCGCTCATACCATTGTCCGATAGGGCGCGGGGGTCGGGGATGAGGCGAATTTCAGGCGAGGCATTTTGCAGCCCTGGATTGGCCCTGATCTGATTGCCCTCGGAGCGCGGGAACATCCTGGCCGCGATCTGGTTGGCACGTCCAGCAACTTCTAAAACATCATTTAAGTTCGAGCCGGAAATATCAAGATTGATGTTTCGCCCGCCGCCAAAGCCACGGCCAAAAAGCGATGTCTGGAAGACGAAGCCTCGACTGCCGGGCTCGCGGAAGATGGCGCGCCGAATAATCGGTATGAGTTCTTTGGCCCGCGAGGGGTCGGTCGCGGCACCGGCTGCAATGGTAAAGCCGCGGCGGATGACGAACCAAAAGCGGCTCATCTGAACCGGGCCATCGGCGGTCGTTGGTTTACTGCCAAGAGTTGCCAAATTCGGGCCCAAGCGTCTAAACGTATTCGCCGCAATTTCACGCACTGCATCCAGATTATAGCCGGGCGGTGTGGCTATCCGGGCAATGATGAGATTACGATTACCTTCGGGCAGATATTCTAGCTTTGGCAAAAATACCCATGTCGCCAAACCTGTAACGCCGCAAACGACAATGATCGTCGCGACGGCAAGTTTTTTGCTGTAAACCACGCGGCGTGCATAAGCGAGGATGAAACGATTAAAAAAGCTGGCAACGTGATCAAAGCCCGGTATTTTCAGGCTGTCTGAAAATTCTCTCACCGGTCCGGCCAGCATCTTATTGGAAAGCGCGGGGATGACTGTGATGGAGACGATAAGGGACAGTAAAACCGCAACAGAAATTGCTACCGCGATATCTCGGAAGAGTTGCCCAACTTCCAAATTCATAACCAAGATTGGCACAAACACCATAACGGTTGTTAGGGCCGAGACAAAGACCGCTCCCCAAACTTGTTTGGCACCTTCAAGGGCTGCGTCAAAGGGAGATTTGCCTTGTTGGCGGAGCCGGAAAATATTTTCCAGCACGACAATGGCTGCGTCGACCACCATGCCGACGGCAAAGGCGATGCCGGCTAAAGAGATCACGTTGATTGAACGTCCCAAGGCGGCCATGGCGACAAAGGAGCCAATGACAGATACCGGAATAGCTAGAGAAATGATGACCGTGGCGCGGACAGAGCGCAAAAAGAGGAGCAAGATGAGAGCGGCAAGCAAACCGCCGACAAGAATGTTCTGCTGTACCAATCCAATGGCCGAGTTGATGTAAACCGTATCATCATGGACTTGGCGTAAGACCAGTCCAGCCTGCTTCATGGCGCCCTCATTGAGCTCTTTGATGGCAGCGCGGACGTTTTCCATGACTTCGATCACGTTGACGCCGGTATCTCGGACAACGTTCGAGACAATCGATTTGCCGCCATTACTCAAAATATAAGTCGATGCCTTTTTGAAATTAAAGCTCACTTCAGCAACATCTGAAACACGGACGCGTGCAATCCGCCCCGTGCCTTGGTCGACCTGGGTGCGGATGATTAGATTTTGTATGCGTTCTTCATTGACCAATTCGTTGTCAGTGCGAACGATATAGCGGCGCTTACCTTCTTCAACGACACCAGCCGAGACCGAGGCATTGGCGCTGCGCATGGCATTAATAACATCTGGTACGGCCAAGCCGAAGCGCGCTAATTTTTGTGGGTCGACAATGACCTGAATTTCGCGGCGCTTACCACCATAAATATTAGCCAGCGCAATGCCCGGAATACGTTCCAGACGGTCGGCCAGGAAATCTTCCAGGAAGGCACCGTAGGTTTGAATGTCTCTGTCGTTTCCGGGAAGTTTATTGATGACAAACCAGGCAATCGGGTTGTCTTCTGAATCACGCGTTCGAATGCGAGGCTGTTTGGCTTCATCCGGGATGCCAGCAATATTGGTCAGCGCGTTGCCGATCAGCATCAACGCTTTATCCATATTGGTTTCAATTGAGAACTCAAGTCGAATGCGGGACAGGCCGTCACGGCTGGTGCTGGAGATTTCCTCTAAGCCATCGAGGCCAGTTAAAGCCTCTTCCTGGCGGGTGGTGATTTCGCGCTCAACTTCGGTGGGTGAGGCGCCTGGCCACGCTGTGAAAATCGCTACAACAGGTTTCCGCAAATCGGGTGTCAGCTGAATAGGGATAAGCTGCAACGCAACAAAGCCCATCAGGACGACCATCAGGACGATGGATAAAACCGCGACCGGCCGTCTGATTGCCATCTCAATCAAAGGCATTAGGATGCTCCTCCAATTTTAGCGCGGAAGAATTTTTGTTTTTCCTCCTGGCTCATTGAAAAGAATTTTTGCCGTTCTTCCTGGCTGAGACTCTGAATGAGGGCGCGGCGTTTTTCACGTGGAATTCCGCCACCTGCGCCACCACCGGGACCGCGTTGAGGTGCCGGAGCAGCAGATTTCTTTTTAGCCCGAGCGGCAAAGAACTTTTGCTTTTCTTCCTGGCTCATGGCGAAGAATTTCTGTTTTTCTTCTTGGCTCAAACTTTGAATGATGGCGCGACGATCAGGATTGCCGCCCGGTCTTCCACCAGCATTTCCGCCGGGTTTTCCACCTGATCGATTGGCACTCGGACCACCTTGTCTTCCGCCTGATCCTGCTCCTTGGCTGCCACCAGGCCGACCACCAGAACGGTTTACGCGAACTCGTTGACCGGGGCGGAGAAGCTCATTGCCTTTGACCACGATTTTTTGGCCGGGTTTTAGACCCGATAGAATTTCAAATTTACCGCTAAAAGATTGACCGATTTCAACGGCGGCAGGGCTAACTTTGCCTTGTTCAAAAACGAAAACAATCTTGCCCGATTGACGGTTCACAATGGCGTCTTTTGGAATGGCAATGACCGAGCGGGTGTGACCTTGCGGCACCAGCAAAACAACACTTTGGTTGGCAACGAGTTTGGTTTTGGTCTTGGACAAATCAGGGGTCAGCCGGACAGCGCGGGTGCGGGCGAGGGGGTTTTCATCCGGAATGATGGCCCGAACAGCCGCTTTGACAATGGATTTATTGTCGAGCTGGATATCGATCACGCGGCCTTCAGGAACACCTGCGAGCCGAAGTGAGGGAACATCGGCTTCGATTTCCAAGGTTTCATCATTCAAGATCGTTACGATGGGAGCGCCCGCATTGATATAGGCACCAGCTGAAACATGCCGCACCAGAATAGCTCCCGGGAAGGGGGCACGAATGCTGGCATCTTTTAAGTCAATGCGTGCGAGATCACGTTGTGCCCGGGCGCGCTTTAGTGAAGCCGCAGATTCATCAACCGCTGAGCTGGCCTTGACGACTTCTTGCTTTTTGTCTTCAAACCGCGCCTGACTAAAGGCGGCTGATTTCCGTAAGCGTTGGATGCGTTTGAGTTCCTGGTTTAATAAATCAACTTGGGCTTGGGAAGATTTCCACTTGGCGCGGGCTTGCAGAACATCAGCACTACGCAGGGTGGCTTCTAATTTTAAGCGATCAACATCGAGCTCGGCGACGATCTGGCCTTGCTTAACGCGGTCGCCAACTTCAACAAGCATTTTGCGAACGCTGCCTTTAATGCGCGCTGCTATGGCACTTTTTTGGCTGGCGATCAGGCGCCCAGTTATTGGGAATGTTTGGACAAGTGGTTCCTGGACAACGTCACCAAGTTCTACCAAGGTTGGCGGGCGGCCGCCGCGACGTCTGCCACCCGGTCCTCCTCTGCCGCCACCTGGACGACCGGCAGAAGCTTTTCCACCTGACTTACCACCGGTATTTTTGCCAGCGTTTGCTTTTTGCTGAAAGAATTTTTGCTTTTCTTCTTGGCTCATGCCGAAGAATTTTTGTCGCTCATCATCGGAGAGACTTTGGATAATGGCCCGACGTTGATCCTGGCTCATTCCTTGACCCTGAGAATGCGCGGTGTCAATTGTCGTCAGGCTAAAAGCAGCAAATGCGGCAAGGCCGATAAAGCCCACAATATGCTTAAATCTCGTATTCTTATTGATCATTTCGAAATAGTCTCCCACCCTCAGGTATAACCCCTTCGGGCGTTTCCCCATTAAAAAACTCATTTACTGGCAATTTTATACCCCAGTTATGGGGTATAACGGACGACGTTCATTATTCCGTCGGTTTTTGTTATTATTTTCCAATAAAGAAATTTTTAAAAAATTCATGTTCCATTTTAGCCGATTCCCGGGCCAAAGCAGTTAAATTCTGCCATTTTTTAGTAATTATCTAGAACCTAAAATATAAATTCAAAATCGACAATCATTCTTCGCAAAATAAATGTAACTTTTACTTGAAGTCATGGCTACATTTCAGCCTCCGACAATTTGGCATCTTTTACTTTGAGTTCTATTTTATGCGCCGCTGACCGAAGCGCATCCAAGTGCCGTTCAGCAATTTCTTCTGCTGTCGCGGCAGAAGAGATAAAAGTTATAGCCAGTGTCGCCACGACGCGGGGGCCTTTCATAATCGGCACTGCGATACTTGAGGTTTTGCGCTTCCAATGAAAGCCGTCATCGCGCACGCCATAACCTCGTTTCAAGGTCGTTGCGATGATTTTTTGAACATACTCCTGGTTGTGGACGAGATTATCAAACTCATCATCCGAGCGCCGCAAACTTTCCAGAATTTCCAGCCGTTCGCGCTCCGGGCAAAAGCTCAAATAAGCCCGCCCAACCGAGGTGACCAGCATCGGTAAGCGCTCACCCACCGAGACCCAATCGATGGTAAACGGGCTGTAAGCGCGGGTTGTCTCCCGAATATACATTGCATCATTCAAAAAGGTGATCAGATCGACCGGCCACATGATCTCTTCGACGGCTACTTGCATGACCGGGGCGGCGATGCTTTGAACCCAGTCTTCTTCACTAAAACCATCGCTGAGGCGGCGCACGAGGTGGGTTAGATAAAAACAATCATCCGATTTTTGCTGACGCACATAACCAAATGATTCGAGGGCATTCAGCAGGCGGTAGATGGCTGGCCTGGAAAATCCCGTGGCTTCTGCAAGCTCTGAAACTTTGGCCCCTTTCAAATGATTGAGGGTCTCGATAAGCACAAGTAGTCGCTCAGCACTTTTAACGCCTTTGTATCTTTGTTGGATTTCGGTCACACTTACCGCCTATTAACATTTCAAAAGCCCAGTTTATCGCATGAACGCATTGCGTACAAATACAAAGGAACGACCCTTTTGACGACCCATTATTACCAGCATCCGGTCTGCATAACCCATGAACCGGGCCCACATCACCCCGAATCGCCGGATCGATTGAGATCGGTTGAAGCCGCCTTGTCCGTGGCAGAGTTTGCAGACCTGGTGCGCTTTGAGGCGCCTGAGACCACACCCGGTGTGATCTCGCTCATGCATGATCCGAATTATGTCGATCACATATTACGCTCGGTGCCCAAAAGCGGCTATGCGCAGCTTGACCCCGACACGATTTTGTCACCGGGCTCGGGTGAGGCGGCTTTGCGCGCCGTCGGCGGCATTTGTGCGGCTGTCGATGACGTGGTCGCTGGACCGGCAAGCAATGCATTTTGTGCTTTAAGACCGCCCGGTCATCATGCCGAGCGTGCTCAAGCGATGGGATTTTGTCTGTTTAACAACATTGCAATCGCCGCCCAATATGCTCGTAAAGCCCACGGGCTCGATAAAATTGCCGTCATTGATTTCGATGTCCACCACGGCAACGGCACACAACATATGTTTGAGCCCGATGCTAGCTTGTTCTATGGCTCCAGTCATCAATTCCCCGCCTACCCCGGCACGGGCGCGGCATCTGAGACGGGGGTTGGCAATGTCGTCAATGTACCTCTCAGTCCCGGCAGCGGGTCCGAGCCGTTCCGCGCTGCTTATCGTGATGTCATTTTACCGGCACTGCGTGGATTTAGCCCGGAACTCCTGCTGATCTCCGCCGGCTTCGATGCCCATATCCAAGACCCGCTCTGCCAGCTTAATGTAACGACCGCTGATTTCGCCTGGATAACGGAAGAACTCCTGGCCGTTGCTGATGAGTGCTGCGCCGGGCGCGTGGTGTCTACTTTGGAAGGCGGCTACGATTTGGATGCCCTCGCCGAAAGTGTCGGTGTTCATGTTGAAGGCTTGCTGGGGGAATAATTCTCTACCTAACGCCACCGTGCATTTCTGTTTGCCGGATGGGGAATCAGAAGCGTAAACTCCGCTGCAAATAAGTGCAGGTGTGAGTAGGGGTTAGAACATATGGCTGCAGAAAAATCAGGTGAGGACGCTGGTGGGAAAATTCCAGCAGATATCAAAAAGATGAACTTCGAAGATGCTCTGGTTGAGCTCGAAGAAATCGTCGGCGATCTCGAACAGGGCGCGAATAAGCTGGATGAGGCGATCGGCGCTTATGAGCGGGGCACGCTTTTGAAAAAACATTGTGAAGCTAAATTACGTGAAGCTAAATCCCGCATTGAAAAAATCTCAGTCGGGCCGGATGGCGAGGCATCAGCTGAGCCTACCGAAATATCATAAGAATTTTCTGAAGGACTTCATTCTTTGTCTGAATTTACCGACGCTTTAGCCGATGTGGCAGCCGCCACCGAGACAGCTCTTTTGAAGCTGATCCCAGCGGGGGACGGTCCTGAATCTCAGGTCATTGACGCCATGCGGTATTCAGTCATGGCGGGCGGTAAGCGGCTCAGGCCTTTCTTGGTGTTGGCGACGGCCGATTTGTTTAATGTGTCCAGGGCGTGCTCCGAGCGTGTCGCAGCTGCCCTTGAAATGATCCACACCTATTCGCTGATCCATGATGATTTGCCAGCGATGGATGATGATGATCTGCGTCGCGGCAAGCCAACCTGTCATGTCGAGTATGATGAAGCGACAGCGATCCTGGCGGGTGATGCCTTGCTCACCTTGGCCTTTGAAGTTATTGCCCATCAAGATACACATGATTCTGCAAAAATTCGGAGCGATATTGTTTTGGAAGTTTCCAAGGCGATTGGGGCGCACGGTATGGTCGGCGGGCAAATGTTAGATCTCGTCGCCGAAGATCATGTGCTGGGTGTTTCAGAAATTACCCGGCTGCAACGCATGAAGACCGGGGCTTTGATAAATTGCTCGTGTCAGGCCGGTGCGATACTCGGCAAAGCTAGCGAAACGCAACGCCATTTGTTGAACGCTTATGCCCATGATATCGGCTTGGCTTTTCAGATTGCTGATGATCTTTTGGATATTGAAGGTGATCCGAAAGAGCTTGGCAAAGCGACCAAAAAGGATGAAGCAGCGGGTAAAGTGACCTTTGTATCCCTACTGGGCGTTGAGCGCGCCCGCGAACAAGCAGAGATTTTAACCGATCAAGCGATGAAACATCTTGAGATTTTTGGTGAAAAAGGCAATCTTCTGCGTGATTTAGCGCAATTTGTGATAGAACGTCGGAATTAACGGCCTATAGTAGGCTTACCTATTTAGAAATTATACCTGGGAAGAGAGTTACCGTGGCGAAAGAGAGCAAAACGCCTCTATTAGATACAATCAACGAGCCTTCGGACATCCGTGGCTTTTCGGCTGACCAATTGAAACAATTGTCAGATGAAGTGCGCACGGAAACAATCGATGCAGTCTCGATCACTGGCGGCCATTTAGGGGCGAGCCTAGGTGTCGTCGAACTGAGCGTTGCGCTCCATCACGTCTTTGATACGCCGCATGATCGTTTGATCTGGGATGTCAGCCATCAAGCCTATCCCCATAAAATTCTAACCGGTCGGCGCGATCGTATTCGCACATTGCGACAGGGCGGTGGCTTGTCTGGATTTACCAAGCGCACCGAAAGTGAATATGACCCGTTTGGTGCCGCTCATAGCTCGACCTCGATATCAGCCGGGCTCGGCATGGCGGTCGCGAGCGATCTTGATGGCGTGAAGAAAAATGTTATCGCCGTCATCGGTGATGGCTCTATGAGCGCCGGCATGGCCTATGAAGCAATGAACAATGCGGGCTTTACTGATTCACGGTTGATTGTTGTGCTGAACGACAATGATATGTCGATCGCGCCACCGGTTGGCGCGATGAGCGCCTATCTGTCGCGTTTGATTTCATCAAAATCCTATCAGTCGATCCGCCACTTTGCCAAAGAGGTCGCTGAGAAATTACCAAGACGGGTTGAGGAGACGGCGCGCCGGGCTGAGGAATATGCCCGGGGCATTTTGACCGGCGGCACGTTGTTTGAGGAGCTCGGCTTTTTCTACATCGGCCCGGTTGATGGTCACAATATCGACCACCTTTTACCCTTGCTGAAAAATTTGCGCGATACCGATGAGAGCGGCCCAGTGTTGCTTCACGTGGTGACCGAAAAAGGTCATGGCTATGAGCCGGCTGAACAATCGGCTGACAAATATCACGGTGTTTCTAAATTCGACGTGGTGACCGGCAAGCAAGATAAGCCCCTATCCAACGCACCATCCTATACCAATGTCTTTGCCGACGCGCTTATTCAAGAGGCGGAAAAAGACGATAAGATTGTCGCGATTACAGCTGCGATGCCGGGTGGCACGGGGCTCGATAAATTTGGTGATGCTTTCCCGGACCGCGTTTTTGATGTCGGAATTGCTGAGCAGCACGGTGTGACTTTTGCGGCCGGTATGGCGACCGAAGGCTATAAGCCTTTTGCGACGATTTATTCGACCTTCCTACAGCGCGCTTATGACCAAGTTGTGCATGATGTGGCGATCCAGAAATTGCCGGTTCGCTTTGCGATCGATCGGGCTGGGCTGGTCGGCGCCGATGGCGCGACCCATGCCGGCTCTTTCGATATTACTTATCTCGCCTGCCTGCCGGATATAGTCGTGATGGCAGCCTCTGATGAGGCTGAGCTTAAACATATGGTGGCAACAGCTGCTGCCATTGATGATCGGCCCTCAGCTTTCCGCTATCCGCGGGGCGAAGGTTTGGGCGTCGATATGCCAGAGATTGGCGTGCCGCTCGAAATCGGCAAGGGTCGCATTTTGCGCGAAGGGACATCGGTTGCTATTTTAACGCTGGGTGGCCGTCTGCGTGAAGCTCTCGAGGCAGCTGATGAGTTGGCCTCCTTGGGGTGGTCGACAACCGTTGCCGATGCCCGGTTTGCCAAACCGCTCGATCAAGACATGATCCTCCGCCTCGCCAAAGAACATGAAGTGCTGATTACGATCGAAGAAGGCTCGATCGGCGGGTTTGCCGCTCATGTCATGCAGTTTCTTGCCAATGAAGGCGTCTTTGATAAGGGGCTTAAATTCCGCGCCATGACTTTGCCGGATATATTTATCGACCACGAGAAACCTGAGAAACAATACGAAATTGCCGGGTTAAAGCGACCGGATATTGTCTCAACGGCTTTGCTGGCACTCGATGAAGCCGGAGAAACACGCGAAGGCATCACGCCCGCAAGCGCTTAAGCCAAATGGCAGCCATTCCTAAACGTCGATTAGATCAAATACTTGTTGAGCGCGGGCTTGCCGAATCGCGTAGCCGTGCCCAAGCTTTAGTCATGGCGGGTTTGGTCTATAGTGAGACCAAGCGGCTCGATAAAGCGGGCACGCAAATCCCAGTAAATATGCCGCTTGAGCTCAAAGGTCAGGACCATCCTTGGGTGTCACGCGGTGGGCTCAAACTCGATCACGGGTTGGATCATTTCCAATTCGATGTAACGGGTGCGACCTGCCTCGATGTCGGTGCCTCAACCGGTGGCTTTACGGATGTTCTTCTTAGCCGGGGGGCTGCCAAGGTTTATGCGGTTGATGTCGGCCACGGTCAGCTCGCCTGGAAAATTAGAAATGATGAGCGCGTCATCGTCATGGAGCGAACCAATGCCCGCCATATCAGTCAACAAGACGTGCCGGATGATATCAATTTCATCTGCTGCGATGCGAGTTTTATTGGATTGCAGACTGTGCTGCCGGCTGCCTTAGGTTTAGCCACCGATGGAGCGAAATTGATTGCGCTGATCAAGCCCCAATTTGAAGTCGGCAAAGACCAGGTTGGCAAAAAAGGCGTGGTTCGTGATCCGGTGCTTCACCAGGAAGTCTGTGATCGTATTTCCACATGGCTGGAGGGTTTGCCGGGCTGGCATGTCGCCGGGATTGAAAAAAGTCCAATCACCGGGCCGGAAGGAAATATTGAATTCTTGATCGCCGCCCAATACAAAAAATAACTGGGTCGGAAGGAAAGTAAAAAATCCCAACACGAGCCCAGTCTTCGAAAGTAATTTTTTGTCGTATTAAATCGCGATACCGAGATCTCTGGCGAGATTACCGGCTTGCTCAGACAATCCGATGGAGATCGAGGCAACTTCTTTTGAAGAGGCCTCGGTAGACTGCGCACCTTCGCTGACACTCGCGATGTTTCTCGTAACTTCACTCACGCCTTCAAATGCCTGTTCGACATTGCGGGCAATTTCTTTGGTTGCAGAGCTTTGCTCTTCAACAGCGGCTGCGACGGCCGTGGTGATTTCGTGAACATTGTCGATCGTGCCGCCAATACTTTCGATGGATTCGACTGTTTCCGTGGTGGCTTGTTGAATGGTTGAAATTTGACCGCCGATTTCTTCAGTTGCTTTCGCAGTCTGGGTTGCGAGATTTTTTACTTCTGAGGCAACAACCGCGAAACCCTTACCCGCATCACCGGCGCGTGCAGCCTCAATGGTTGCGTTTAGGGCAAGCAGATTGGTTTGGCTCGCGATATCGTTAATGAGCTTTACAACATCACCGATTTTATCAGCCGATTGAGCCAAACCTTTGACCTGTTCATTGGTCTCGGCGGCCTTTGTTGTTGCCGCCGTCGTGATCTCCATTGACTCAATAATCTGGGTATTGATCTCGTTTACCGAAGCGGTCAATTGCTCTGCGGCAGCGGAAACGGTTTGCACATTCGTTGATGCTTCTTCGGCGGCGGCAGCGACGGCAGTTGATTTGGCACTGGTATCCTGCGCCGTATTTTCCAACTCTTCTGATTTGCCTTCGAGGGCGTTAGAAGATTCAGCCACAACACCAACAATGTCTTTGAATTTGCTCATATTGCCTTCAATGACATCGGTCGCTTTATTAATGACGCCAGCAGATTGAGCGAAGGAGCCCTGCATACCGGTCTCAACAATACGCCGGAAGTATAAATTCTGACTTACATTTTCCATGCTGGTTGCTGATTCTCGGACATAAGCATCTGTCCGATCAACCATGTCATTAATCGCATTAAAAAGGGGGGCAAGATCACTTTCCGGATCAATGTTTAGAATTCGTTGTTCGAAATCTCCGCGCATAACGCATTTGCAAACCTCGGCCGCGTAGGCAAATTTTTCTTTGGTTTCTGCGCTGAATTCATTTTTGTTCAAAACCGGAATTTCGATTTCGATTTCTGCATTTGGGGCAATCGCATCCATGTTACTTCTCCAGTAAATCTAATTTAAAAAATTGTTAGGCCGCTTTTGACATTTGGTCCTTGGGATTTATGAGTGAGAAAATAAACTCATCATAGGTAAGATCAGCCTCAGCCAATTGATCGGTAATGATTTTCAAAGAAGCGTTCATGCCTTCCTTGATATTTGTGTGTTTCGCTTCTTCTTCGAGAAGCTTGCGATAAAGTGGTTTGATATCTGTGTTGAGAACCGTAGGATCAGGAATCCGCCGATTGGAATGATAACCGCAAATCTGTCCGTTTGAATCCAAGCTTGGGGTGACGTGGGCCAGCACCCAATAATGGTCACCGGTTTTGGTCTGATTGATCACATAGGCAAAAACTTCGTTGCCGGTCTGAAGTGTCTGCCACAATAATTTGAAAATGCATCTCGGCATATCCGGATGACGGATGAAGTTATGCGGCTGGCCGAGGGTTTCTTCTTCGGTGTAGCCTGCTATGACCAAAAATGTACCGTTCACATAAGTAATTTTTCCCTTGAGGTCGGTTTTTGAAACGATGATGTCATCTTTTTCAAAGAAAACTTCATTGCCGGTAAGTTCTGTCTGATTGTCCATTTTGAAATCCCTTTTATTGTAATTATCGTTGCGCTTAACTCGTTGCGTGCAATTACAATATAGGGGGCTGTTGCAGAATTGAAGATTTGAATGGTTTCATTATATTGCCCTTTGTTTCAATGGCCGCGAATTTGCTGGAATCAGTATACAAAGTGCAACAATTCGACTTATTGAGGCTAATACTCTGGCAAATAAGACAAGTTGCCTTGGTGGATAGACTGAAGAACCCTTCTGGCCTGGAAGGGGTTTGAATGAATTTTTATATTGCAATAGCGATATACTGGGCGCGACATTTCATCGATTTTTCTCTCCTGAAAATTACTTTTTAAATTAGGCTGCGTTTGATTTAGGCCGTATCAAGGAAAATATAAATTCGTCATAGGTTGTGTTTTGCTCGGTCAATAGATCTATGACCATCTGCAAAGAAGCGTTCATACCTTCCTTAATGTTGGTGTGTTTGGCTTCTTCGGCGCAAAGCGCTTTATAAAGGGGCATTATGTGTTCTTGAACGATGGCTGGATCCGGGACACGCCGGTTTGAATGATAGCCACATGCCTGCCCATTAGAATCATAGCTCGGCGTAACATGGGCCAAGACCCAGTAGTGGTCGCCATTTTTTGCTTTGTTAATAACATAGGCAAAAATTTCATTGCCACCGCCCAAGGTATCCCAAAGAAATTTGAAAATGCAGCGCGGCATATCCGGATGCCGGATCATATTATGAGGCTGATTGAGGACTTCTTGTTCTGTATAGCCTGCAACCTTCAAAAACACTTCATTGGCATAGGTAATTTTGCCTTTTAAATCTGTCTTCGAAACAATGATTTCGTCTTCGAAAAAAATGCATTCATTTCCAGTTAATTCAACTTCTGCAATCATTTCACTTTCCTTGCATACTAAATTTCGGTGAGACAGTTATTACATTATGTCCAATATATGGTGAGCAAGGTCTGTTTTTAAAGAGTTAGAATATTTCAAAATGTTTCATTTTTTCCTTTATTTTCAATGTACAACTGATGCATACAGCTTTACTCCTTTGCTTCTGAAAATCATTCTAAATAGCCTGCGAAGTTACCAAGGCGAAAGAAAAAAGCCTCGCAAGTATAACTCGACGAGGCTTTCAGCTTTTCGCTGTCTATCCCAACAGTAGTGCCGGGACTATCATCGGACGCTTAACGTCCGGCATAATTATCTAAATTTTCTGAGGTCGGCCTCCTCAAAACAAGGAGGCCCTGGATGACCAGGTGGCTCGTTCAGTGTTTCCATCGGGAACCTACCTTTCTTGCTCGGGTTGTGCCGAAATTGACAAGCGGCAGTATAGCAAAAATAGTGCCGAAAATCTACCTACTGACGGTAGTGAAATTAGGCTGCGGCGCGATTTTGTATGTGTGGCCCATCCGCAGCATAACGGTAGGCGCGAAATACCCAATTGAGTATTGAGCCGTGACGATGCTCAATCTCATGCGGTGAAATATACTCCCACACGACCTCACCCGTCGGCGTGACTTCGAATATGCGGCCCCAGCCCCCTTCGCATATCAGCGTGTTGCCGGAGCTAAGACGTTGCGCGCCGCTGATATGAGGGCTGAAAAACGACAGGGGCGGCGAGCCAGCATAGTGCCAGACGCTTTCTTTGCTTTTCATATCAAGCTCGATCACCCGAGAATGCGGAAAACTTGCCGTTACCATGCCATTGGCAAAAAACAGCAAGTTGCCATTTTCCAATATCTGGGCATCGTGTTGCATGCCCCAACTTTGATCGCTCATTTCCCAGCTGAATTCTTTGGTTTTTCGATCGATAATTGCAATCATGCTGTTGCGCCGCATGCTGATCATTACATCGCCATTGGGAAGCGGGAAACATGAATTAACATGGGCAAACTCTGCCCGTGGCACGTCGCGTAGCAGGGGATAGTTTTCAATATCCATATCCTGGAAATGCCATTCCCAAACGCTCTCGCCGGCAGGCGTTACTTCTTTGACATAGTCGCTGTAAATTATGCCGCCCGCATGTTCCGTGCCCGAAATTCCGCCTTGAACGCGGTCGGCTTTGTCCGGCTCCATCGCTTCCCAGCCGACATAGACAAGATTGCCATTATCCAGTTTGCGGACATCGTGATGTTGTGCCGGGTCGAGATATTCGGAAACCAGATTACCATCCCAGTCATATTCCCGGAGATAGCCGCCTTTGCCGTTCATGCCTTCGGGGCCACCCGGACTAACCTCGGCGGTCAAAAGATTGCCATTTTCTAACAAATAGACAACACCCCCGACGGGCTCACCCAACTGCCATTCATGCACCGTCTCGCCTGCCATATTGAGCAAATAGGCCGTCTTGGCTTCAAGCGGGGAAAATAGTGTTAGGCCGGGTGTAGATTGGGATGAATCGTTTGCTAACAATCCTGTTTGTGAAATACGCATAGTGTTTTCTCCCCCATATTTTTGTGCGTATATTCTGTGTTATAAAGCGGCAAGGGTCTAACAAAATTATTGGGGAGGGCATATGCCCAAGGGAGAAGAAGATTTAGGAACGCACTCGGAAATGATCGCTAAAGCCAAGCGGCTGGCTCCTCTCATGAGAGACCGTGCGGGCGAGGCTGAAAAGCTCAGGCGGGTGCCGGAAGAAACGATCTCGGATATTTTGTCATCAAATCTACACCGCATGTGTCAGCCGAAACGCTTTGGTGGTGCCGAGTTGCCTTGGGATGCCTTGGTTGAGGTCGTCTTCGAGTTGGGTAAGGGGTGCGGCTCTCAGGCTTGGGTCGCCGATGTTTTTGTCGAGCACGCGTGTCACCTGGGCCATTTTCCGGATGAAGCCCAGCATGACGTGTGGGATGAAAATCCAGACGCGTTGATCTCGACCTGCTACGCACCGATGGGCACAGCCGAAGCCGTCGAGGGTGGTTGGACGCTGTCCGGCCAGTGGGGTTTTTCAAGCGGCGTCGATCATTCAAGTTGGTCCATGCTGGGGGCGATGGTGGCCGATGACATTGGGCCAAGCCAAACGTTTTTTCTCGTACCCGCCACAGACCGCAAAATTATTGATACCTGGCATACGCTGGGTCTCGCCGGTACGGGCAGCAATGACATTCTCATTGAAGACGTATTTGTCCCAGCGCACCGGGTGTTGAACAGCCGCGATAGCGCTAATGGCACGCCGCCGGGTGCTGCGATGAACACGGCCCCGCTGTTCAAGATGCCGCATATCGGCTTTGCTCAACCAACATTAGCAGGCGTGACGACAGGTATCGCCGCCGGTGCGGTTCAGGACTTTGAGGAAATGCTAAGGACACGCAAAGTGCGGGGCAAACCGTTGGCTGATTTAAACAACATGCAATTGCGCCTGGCCGAAGCCTCAGCAGAAGTGGAAGCAGCTCGCCTGCTCTGTATTTCCACGGCGGCGGATAACATGGCGATTGTTAATGCGGGTGAGGTTTTAGATGTTGCAGATTTAGGTCGCTCCCGGCGCAATGCCGCTTTCGCTGTGAAGCTCGCTAAATCTGCGGCGCAACATGTGTTTGAAGCCACCGGTGCGCACGGTATCTACGAGGGCGCTCCCATTCAACGTGCCTTTAGGGATGTGCAGGCCGCCGCTTCCCATATCGCGCTTGGCTGGGATCTGAGTGCGATGATTTACAGCAAGCAGGTCCTTGGCCTGGATATGTCAGACGTTCTCTAATTTTAACTTAAAGGAAATATTATGGTTTTCGGCATTTTTGGTAAAAGCGATGCAAAAATTCAGGAGCTTATCGAAAACAAACAATTTGACGAGCTCTCCACCGAAGTGATCGATGAGATCGCCAAGGACATCATTCTGACCACTGAAACCACGATGCAAGGTTATCAGATCGTCGAGCGCTTGGAGATCATCACCGCAGAATGCGTCTTCGGCATGAACATGTTCCGCGACTACTTCGCCGGCATCCGCGACATTTTCGGTGGCCGCAGCAAAGCCTCTCAAAAAGTGCTCAGAGACTCCCGTAAAGTCTGCCTAACCGAGCTTCGCCGCGAAGCCCTCATCGCCGGCGCCAATGCGGTCATTGGTGTTGATCTCGATTACAACGAAATCTCCGGCGATGGAAAATCGATGCTGTTCCTGGTCGCCAGCGGCACAGCGGTGAGTGTGGCGAAGGGGTAGGGCAGGTACAAACGCAACCGTTGTCCTGGACTAATTTTAGGGTACGTGTCACCAAAATTTTGAACCACTGAAGACAAAGAGATCACAGTGGAAATAGGAGGTGTACGAAAGCCAGTGGTTTCGGTATGGGTCAAAAGCGTCTGCTTTTTATGCTTGGAAACGCGACGTGAACATGACCTGTGTCAATGCGAGTGACAGCAAAAAATGATCTAATGGATCAAACCTGAAACCTAAGTTTCCTGTCTCACCTTCCCCTCAAGTAGGAAAGGGCGTCATGTCCAAAAAGCACAAAACCCAAAAACCGAAATCATCCCAACCAGTAGTCCGGTCGAAGGTGCCAGCCGACAAAACGGCTTCCTTTACCCGCAGACGCGTGCTGTTAGTTTTGGGAGCCGTGGCCGCTGTTGGCATCGGTGGGGTCGTATACATCAATTCCGCGCCAACAATGGCTGACGAGGTGGTGGTCTACAAAGATCCTTCCTGCGGATGTTGCGGCCGCTGGGTAAGCCACATGCGCCGGAACGGTTTCGCCGTGACTGTCAACAACGTAGAAGATATGGACCCTATTAAGCAAAAGGCGAAAATCCCCGAAGCCATGGAATCCTGCCATACAGCCTATGTCGGAGGTTATTCAATCGAAGGCCATGTTCCTGCCTCGGACATAAAGAAAATTCTCTCCGAACGTCCGGCTATCAATGGTCTTGCTGTTCCTGGTATGCCGAGCAGCGCACCCGGCATGGACAGCCCCGAGGCTAAGCCCTATACCGTGTTCGCTTTCAATGCCAAAGGTGCGACCAATGCCTTCGCCTATCACTAACCACTGATCCAGTATCCCTATTAGAGTGAATAGCCTGAAAGCGGACGTTCACCCGATACTGGACACCTAAAGTTTCACACAAGAAAATAGCATTCGATTGGCGCAGAAGAAGTATTCTCCATTATCATTCTTGCTTTGTAGGTCCTCAAGCCAAGTCTTGGCTTCCTTTTCCGTTATGGCCTCAAGTTTGACCGCAAGTTCAGCAAACCTAATAAACATACTGTAGGTAAATGTCCCTTCCGCCCAACTGGTTTCAAGCAAAGGTACTGCTTCTACGTCAATAACCGAAAACCCTGCTGTGGTTAAAAGTCCGATCAATTTGGTTGGAAGGTTGGCACTCGGAACGTCATCATCGTGGGCATCGAGAATTTTACGGGTTGTCTCAGGAAAGCTTGAGTTCAGTACTGTACCGTTCCAGTCTGTTTCGATAATAGCCAAACGTCCACCAGGCACCAATAAGGTGGATGCTCGTTTCAAGTCTAATGGAACATCCTCTACATATCTCAATACCTGCACTAAAGATGCTGCATCGAATTTCTGGGTAGTAGCATCAAAAGTGTCCAGCGTTCCAATTTCCACGGAAACCTGGGGAAGGTCGGAACAATCTATTTGCCGCTATATCAAGCATGTCCTGACTGGGATCTAAGCCAAGTGCTTTTCCACCTGATCCCACAGCAATAGCAATTTCACGTAAGGACAGACCAGTACCGCAGCCAATATCAATTACTTTGTCACCTACATTTATGGCCATAGCATTTAAGGTTCTGAGTCGCTGGTTTACAACCCCAGGGGATTGGTAAGCCAAATCCGAGCTTTGTGCTTTACTGACATTGAAGTCAACCATGACACCCTCCGTTAATTCCCAGTAGAATTACAGCATAAAATAGGTTCAATGTTCAACTAATTCAAAGTTAGGTATATCCGCTTTTGGCTATTAGCGGACGTTTCGATAGCTGATAGAAAGCGTCTGCTTTACCCCCGATAGCGGACATAACCGGCATATTGCAAAAGAGTCTGCTAATGACCCAAA
>JABIHH010000010.1 GCA_018649725.1 Rhodospirillaceae bacterium
GGCGAGCTAGTTTATCTGCCTTACGTGCTTCTATTGGGTCTAAGCCATTGCGGATCGACTCACGCGCCAAAGCTGCTGCTTTGCGTGCTTCAGTGATACCAACCTCAGGATAGGCACCAAATCCCATGTCACGGCGCTTATTGGTTTCAGGAGAAACAAAGCGTAACAGCCACTTTCCTTGGCCTTTTAGCTTTCCAGGATGAAGCCGTAGGCCCGTAACAGTGCCATCAGCAATCGATTTGCCACCTGGTTTTAGGTTTTTAGCCTTAAGTTCAGTTAGGTTAGCCATACCAGCCCCACACTTAGCTCCACATTATGAATGAGCTTCCATGAGACAGCATGAGACGACATAAGTCAAACTTGGCTCCCTACAACGAGTTGTGGAGAGTTATATTCTTAAACCGGCTAATTTAAAGGGGTAAATGGCGGAGAGACAGGGATTCGAACCCTGGGTAGGCTTGCGCCCACAACGGTTTTCGAAACCGTCCCATTCGACCACTCTGGCACCTCTCCGCATTATTTAGTGGTTAGCCGAATACCTATGGTAAATACCCTGGCTTCGTCAACCCGCAACTTTTATACTGCTCGCAAGCAAAAATCTTATAACCGGACCGGCATTTGTCTCCAATCCACTTAGCTTTGATCATGATCGATAATTTTAAACATGAATAGAAATGAGCGGCGCAAACTGGCAAAACAGCAGCGGGCTAAATCTAGCGCAGCGATGGCTGGATCGAGTGCCGATACTTCGGCTCTTTTGGCTCGGGCACAGCAGCAATTGGAGCAAGGTGCGCTTCAAGAGGCAGAGAACACCTGCCAGGAGATTTTAAAAATCAATCCCAGCGATGCCGATGCGATGTACTTAATCGGTATTGTCGCTTATCTCGCTGGACAATATGAAAATGCGGTGAACTTTCTAAAGCGGGCGACCACGACGCGGCCGGATTTTGCCGAGGCTTATTATAATCTCGGCTTGGCTTTAAATCGGTCGAACAAAAGCAAACAAGCGGAAACTGCCTATCGAAAAGCGATTGAATTAGAGCCAAACAACACCGATTACTATAACAATTTGGGGAATTTGTTGGTCAGCCTCAGCCGTATTGAAGACAGCCTCCAAGCTTTTCGCCAAGCCTTGGATATCCAGCCCGACCACGCCAATATCTTAAATAATTACGGCGCGGCACTTGCCGCCACCGGCGAAAATGTGGCTGCAATCGCAGCCCATCAAAAAGCAATCACCGCAGATCCTGAATTTGGCGATGCTTATAACAATCTAGGTAACGCATTGCTCGCTGAGGGAAATCTTTCAGAGGCAATTGAGGCCCTGCAAAAAGCCACCACCTTGCAGCCAAATCATGCCCGGGCCCACAACAATCTGGGTAACGCGCTGCTCGATGCCGGGCGACCGGGCCAAGCCGTTCAGGCCTATTTAAGATCGCTCGAAATCGATCCCGAACAGCCCCGCACCCATTCAAATTTACTGTATTGTTATCAATATGATATCGATATTTCGGCAAGCCAGCTAATTGATCACCATTTTGATTGGGATAAATCTCACGCTCAATCAGCGGCGCTTAGTCACCAGAAGCATGCCAATAAGCGGACGCCAAACCGACGCCTGCGGCTCGGTTTCGTTTCACCGGATTTTGGCCGGCATCCGGTTGGCTATTTTTTAATAAAGTTGTTGGAGAATCTCGATGACAGTCAGTTTGAGACAATCTGCTACGCCGACCGGCCAGATAATGGCACCAGTGACGACCTCGCAGACCGGCTAAGATCCAGTTCTACCAGCTGGGTTAATTGTTACAAATATTCTGATGACAAGCTCGCCGATAAAATTCGCGGCGACAAAATCGATATTCTGTTTGAGCTTTCCGGCCACACCAAAGGCAACCGACTTTCGTTGTTCGCGCTAAAACCAGCGCCGGTTCAAATAAGCTGGGGGATTGGCTATCCGGGCTCCACAGGATTGAGCGCGATCGATATCTTGTTAACAGACAATCACCATGTCACTCCGACGGAAAACGAGTTGTTCCATGAACGCGTTGTTCAGATGCCGGATGGCGTCGCTAGTTATGAGCCACCCGCCTACGCCCCGCCGGTAAGCTCGCTACCGGTCGACAGCAATGGCACCATCACCTTCGGCTCTTTCAACCAGTCCCGTAAAATTAACGATGCCGTGCTGGATAGCTGGGCCAAGATTCTGGGCGCGGTCGCCGATTCGCGGTTACTGCTAAAATATACCGGACTGGATGACCCGGCCAATATTGCAAGAATTGAAAAGGCGATGACGGCACATGATGTTGACCCCAACCGGGTCATTAGTGAAGGCGGTGAGCCTCATGAGGTTTTTTTAGAGCGCTACAATGCAGTCGATATCGGCCTCGATACCTTCCCCTATTCGGGCGGGATTACGACCTGCGAAGCGCTCTGGATGGGTGTACCTGTGATTACTTTTCCAGGTGCCATTATCGCCAGCCGCCATGCGACCAGCCATCTCTCAACGATTGGTCTCACTGACATGATTGCGCCAGATTTGGATGGCTATTTTGAATTGGCCAGCCAATTGGCTCAGGACCCGGATCGCCTGAGAGAAATCCGCGCCCAGCTGCGCGATCAGATGGCTTCCTCCCCGTTATGCGACGGCCCTAAATTTGCGCAAAACTTTGGCCGGATCATGACAGAGATTTGGGTAAACTGGTGCGGTGAGCAAACCAGCTAACACCCGGCACAGCCATTTCCCACGCCCCTACTCAGCAAATTATCAAGTGGCTCTTGTTCCAAAATCCAATATGACCTAAACTTAATTAGTTTAGACTTAAAGTAATATATAAATGGGGCAGACAAAACGCATGGATGATAGCGGAACGAGCGGTCCGACAAGTGATTATGAAACGGGATTGAGCGAAGACGAGCAGCTCGATATTCGTATTTGGCTGCGCTTGCTCACATGTGCCAATTTAATCGAGCGCCGGGTACGTAAAAATCTGCGTGATGAATTTAACACCACCTTGCCGAGATTTGATGTCCTGGCGCAGATCGACCGCACGCCGGATGGCCAGCCGATGCGGGAGCTATCGCGCCGGATGATGGTGACAAATGGCAATATCACGCCTTTGGTCGATCGTTTGGTCGAGGACAATTTAATCAAGCGCGATCCCTCACCAGAGGACCGCCGTGTCCAACATGTACGCCTGACCAGCGACGGCAAAAAGTCCCTGGATCAAATGATCCCTGCCCATAATTCCTGGGTCAATGAGCTTATGGTAGATCTCGACCGAGATAATGCGTCTGAGCTTTACGCGCTCTTGGGTGAACTAAAAGCATCAATTCTAAAAGCTGAAGACCCAAAATAATTTGGGATTAATTTGAGAAAAAACTGAGGACGATGATGACGAGCCACGTACCGGGAGGAGTTCCGACAGCCTATCAAGACACTTTCGCGCATGATCGTCTGCCGCCCGCGGACGCGCTGCCTCATTTTGATTTTTCCGGCACGCCTGAGCTCGCCGCTTATAGCGATCATATGAACATCGCGACCGAGCTTCTGGACAACGCTCTGCAGCAAGGCTTTGGCGACAACGCTGTCCTGCATTTGGGCGACGTGAGCTGGACCTATAACGAGTTGCTCGACCGCGCCAATCGAATTGCTGAAACCTTGACTCTGGATTGTGGTTTGGTGACCGGCAATCGCGTTCTTATTCGGGCACCCAATACACCGATGGCGGTAGCGGCTTGGTTTGGTGTGCTGAAAGCCGGTGGCATTTGTGTGACAACGATGCCTCTGCTGCGGGCCCGTGAATTACAATATGTCATTGAGAAGGCTAATGTTTCCATCGCCCTTTGCGATGCCGATCTGGCTGAGGAAATGGTTGGCGCGCTGGAGCTTACCGATAGCATCGGCAGCACACTTTATTTTTCAAAAGCCGGTAGCGGCGGTGAGGCCGCAACTATGGAGACGGCGTGCGACAGCAAGTCCGGCACGTTTAGCAATATTAATACGGCCGCCGATGACGTCGCCCTGATCGCCTTTACCTCCGGCACGACCGGCCAGCCCAAGGGGGCCATGCATTTCCACCGGGATATATTGGCAACAGCGGATACTTTTGGCCGCTATGTCGGCAAATTTACCCCCGATGACATTGTTACCGGCACCCCACCATTGGCCTTCACCTTTGGACTTGGCGGCGTGACTATCTTTCCGATGCGCTTTGGTGCCTCGACACGCTTTTTGGAGAGCCCTTTCCCGGAGCACATTCTGGAAACCATACAAAAGTATAAAATAACCCAGATTTATACAGCCCCAACGGCCTATCGGGCGATGGCAGATATGGTGAAAGACTATGATATCTCGTCGCTGCGCCAAGGCGTCTCGGCGGGAGAGACCCTGCCGAAGGCAACTTGGGAAGCGTTTCACCAAGCGACCGGCATTAGATTGATCGACGGTTTAGGCTCAACCGAGCTGTTTCATATTTTTGTCGCCGCTTCGCCCGAAGAAATGCGGCCTGGCTTTACCGGTAAAGCGATTCCCGGCTTTAAAGCACGCGTCGTCGATGACGGCGGCGATGAAGTGCCACCCGGCACACCGGGACTGTTGGCCGTTCAAGGGCCCACTGGCTGCAAATATATTGACGATCTCGATCGTCAGCCGATCTATGTCCGAGATGGCTGGAACTATCCGGGCGATGTCTATGAGATGGATGAGGACGGCTACTTTAAATATATCGCGCGGGCCGATGACATGATTATTTCGTCGGGCTATAATATTTCAGGACCTGAGGTTGAAGCGATCTTGCTGGAGCATGAGGCTGTAGCTGAATGTGCCGTCATTGCCTCACCGGATCCTGATCGTGGTAATATTGTCAAAGCTTTCATTGTCCTAAAAGAAGGCTTTACGGGTAGTGATGATCTCGTTAAGGCCTTGCAGGATTTTGTAAAGAACGAGATTGCCCCCTACAAATATCCGCGCGCCATTTCATTTATTGACGAGCTGCCAAAAACTCAAACAGGTAAGTTGCAGCGCTATCGTCTGCGCGATCAGGAAACTGGTTAAAAACTCACGCATTGGGTTTGGCAATATCAATTTGAGCCGCTAATCTTCCTAAAACAATTACGAGCAAGAGGGGGAAATTATGTCTCAAGATAAAGCCTGGAACATGAAATTAGTTTCGCAAAACACGCTGGATGGCTTCGGCGGTGTGGGCGAAGGCATGGGCATGCAAGTCACTAGTGATGGCCGCCGCATCATGTGGCTGGCCCATGAAGGGGCGCCAAAGAATTTCACCGGCGTCGATGTCAGTGATATTAAAAACCCCACGGTCATTGTTCAGACCGAATTGCCGCATGACCATGTCCGCTCCAATTCACTGGAAGTCACCGGCGATATTATGGCAGTCGCTTATCAATGCTGGGCATCGGCTGATCAATTCGGTGTACCAGGCTTAGGCAAGGAGCCAGCGGGTTTTGAGCTGTTTGATATCAGCACCCCTGAAAACCCCAAATCCATTTCCTTTTTTGACTGTTCCGGCCCGCATTCAATGGGCGTGCATCAACTGTGGTTTGCTGATGGCGAATATGTCCACATTGCTGGTGGTGCTGCCGATTTTGAGCCGCATAATCCAAAGGACAGCCAATTTTATCGCTGCATTGATATCCGCAATCCAACCAAGCCGGAAGAAGTCGGTCGTTGGTGGTATCCCGGTATTCGCAAAGGAGACAGTGAAGCGCCGCCTGCCCGCCATCCAACTTTTGACAGCGGCTTTAGAGCCCATAATTGCAATGTCTATCCCGAACGCCCGGATCGCTGTTATCTCGCTTATTTGGACGGCGGCATGTTCATTTTGGATATCTCCGACAAATCAAAACCCAAAGCGATAACGTCCTGGAACCCTCACCCGCCGTATCCTGGTTTCATGCACACGGTTTTGCCTCTGCTGGAACGTGACCTTTTGATAGTCAGCGATGAAAGCACGAAAGATGATGCAGGCGATTGGCCAAAGCTCACTTGGGTCGTCGATGCCCGCGAGGAAACCAATTTGGTGCCGATCAGCACCCTGCCAATGCCGCCGGTTGAGGAATATCGCAATCTTGGTGGCCGGTTTGGCTCACACAATTTGCACGAGAATCGTCCAGGGCATGCCTATCGCTCGAATAATATTATATTCTCAACCTTCTTTAATGGTGGCGTAAGGGCATACGATTTAACCAATCCGTATCAACCACAGGAAATTGCACATTTTGTGCCGAAAGCCCCAGAAGGCTCACGCGCCGGAGCGGTGCAGATTAATGATGTCTTTGTCGATGAAAATCAGATTGTTTATGCCGTCGACCGTTTCGCCGGTGGTCTCTATATATTAGAAATGGAAGTCGATATTTAACTCGTTTATCTCGCACCCATAATTGCCAAGCTATAGATATATGTACGTATTGGCGAAAGTGGTTTTTTTTCGATAAATTCGGAATGAAATACGAAACCAATCAGTTGTTTACATAGCCATGCGCAAATTAATTTATACTCGAATTCTCCCGATAATCGGCGTCCTCCTGTTAGGCTGGGGTGGTACGCTGATTATTGAGAATCTCGAACCGGATAAAGAGGTCGCAAAGAAGCAACCTAAACGATCGGGTCAAGAAAATGCGGTTTCTGCAGCTGGAGATGGCAGCGCTCTTACGGCGAGGCAATCACCGCCAGAGTCCTCATCAGAGTCTTTACCTGGGCCGTCTCAACAATCCGCAATTCCAAATATTGCGCCAAATTTAGCACCGCAAATTCAACCTAAAGCCAGCACGTCAGAAAATGAGGCCATTCCGTCCTTCAGCCGTAACGGCGAACAAACTGCGGATGCCACCTACAATCCAGACAAGGATTTTGCCCAGAGCCAAATATTGGTGCTTGAGCCTTCAAAAGATTTCGCCGCCCGCGCCGCAAAATTGGGATATCAAATCATTGAGCAGCTTAACCTTGATGCCTTGGGTGTCACTGCTTTGCGTGTTCGCGTACCAAGCGGAATGAAAACAGATGAGGCACTGGAGAGCCTTTCTAATAAGTTTCCTGATCTCATTATGGATTTCGACCACAATTTCGAACCCTCACAAGATCAAAGCAGACCGCGTTCGCCGAGACGGCGCCGTGAGACAGACCAAAGACCTTCAGCTCTCGAACAAATGGCTGTCCGCAAGGCCGGTAAACTTAGCCGGGCGCGCAAATCCATTGGCTGGGAAAATCTGCCCGACACCTGTGGCACCGGCTTGCGTATTGGCATGATCGATACCGCCGTTGATAAAACCCACCCGGCCCTTATCGGCCAACGCCTTACGACACGGGTTACCCATGACCCTCGCGCCCGCTCCGGTCCTGCTGAGCATGGCACTTCAATTGCAGCCATGTTCATCGGCAAGCCGGGCCCTGAAGGCTGGGGCGGATTAGTGCCTGGTGCGGAACTTATGGCCGCCAATATATTTGAAGTGGCCGCTTCCGGAAAATCTCTTGGCCGCGCTTCTAGCCTCCTCAAAGGAATAAACTGGCTTGCTCGGAAAAAGGTTGATGTGGTTAATATCGGCCTCACAGGCGCTAATAATAAAACCGTACGAAAAGCGATGTTCATTGCTAAGAACAACGGCATGATTGTCGTCGCAGCGGCAGGAAACCGAGGCTGGAAAAAACGTCGAGCCTATCCGGCTGGTTATACGGATATTATCTCCGTAACGGCGGTTGGCCCTTATCGCGGCGTGATGAAAAATGCCAACCGAGGCAACTATATCGATTTTGCGGCCCCTGGCGTCAGGATTTGGACAGCGGTGCCCGGTGGCGGCAAATATAAAAGCGGCTCATCCTATGCAACGACCTATATTACCACCTTAATTGGGTTGGAAATTCTCCATGGACGTCGCAGGAACCCAGCTTCTCTGCGGGATATTCTCAGCAAGGAAATTATTGATCTCGGAAAACCTGGACGAGATGATATCTATGGCTGGGGATTCATCAGAAAATATCCCAAATGCTAATGTCATTTTTTTTGTGATATTCAACAATTAATCCGTGAAAACCTAACTCTTCGTTCCCATATGGAAAGGTGAATGCTCGCTGTGTTGCGTGTTTTTTGTCATGCACATGCATAAAACGGGCAAGTTTGGAGAATGAGTTAAGATGGATATCGCAACATTATTAGGGCTGGTTTTTGGTATAACAGTGGTTTCGCTGGCCATTCTTACCGGTTCCGATTTTACCATATTCCTCAATATGCCGGGCGCTCTGATCGTCGTCGGCGGCACTTTTGCGGCGACGATGATAAAATTCCCGCTCTCAGGTGTGTTTATTTCCATGCCGGTTGGTCTCAAAGCGGCTTTTATGAATGACCGCGAAAAGCCTCGCGACTACATTACATTGTCCGTTAAGCTGGTAAAAAAAGCCCGCAAAAAAGGTCTTATCAGTCTGGAAAAAGAGAAGATTCGCAATCCGTTCTTTCGCAAGGGTATTCAACTTTGTGCCGATGGCCGCGACCTTGATTACATCCGCAAAATTTTGACCCAGGAAATGGCTCAATCTATTCAGCGCGAAGAAGTCGGCGCCCGGGTTTTCCTGGCGATCGGCGAGGCCGCACCGGCATTTGGTATGTTCGGCACGCTGGTTGGTCTCGTCCAAATGTTGAGCAACATGAAAGATCCAACGACAATCGGCCCAGCTATGGCGGTGGCTTTGCTAACGACACTCTATGGCGTTTTGGTCGCCAACTTAATCGCCTTGCCGATTGCTGATAAACTTGAAGACAAATCGGCCCGTGAAAAAACCCTGCGCGCGCTCATTATCGAATGCATCTTTCAGGTACAGCAATTGCAAAATCCGACCGCCGTCCGTGAAATCCTCGAACCCTTCCTGCCAGAAAAACAACGTGAGCGCGGTTCCAACGATTCTTATACCGGGGGCTCGAGACCCTCGGCCAAAAACGCTGCTTAGTTAAGCCATGGCAGACAAAACTAAATCCAGACGAAACGGTGCCCCGGCTTGGTTAATGACCTTTGCCGATTTGATGGCGCTACTATTTGCCCTATTTGTCCTAATTCTGTCTTTTTCCGATGTCGATAGCGACAGCTTTAAACGCAATGCCGGCCCCATTGCGGCGGCTTTTAACCAACCCCAACCGGTATTCATGAACCCCATTCAGATCTCGCCTCAATCAAAATCGCAGGTAATACAGCAGCCAGGCGAACGAACGCCGGATACATCTTCGAGCAATAACAATTATCTGAAAGAAGTCGCCCGCAACAAATTGACCAATTTGATCAAGGCTACCATCGCCAGAGAACTCTCCACCGATATGCTCGAATTAATAATCGAAGACAATCGCATCATCATGCGGTTTCCGGCCCATTCTGCCTTTCGGGCTGGGGATGCCAATCTCACCCCCAGCATCGTTCCGACAATGGATCGGATTGCCGATATCCTGGCTCGAACAGAGGGCAGAGTCACGGTAACGGGACATACCGACAACTCGCCAATCTCAACCGCACAGTTCCGTTCAAACTGGGATTTATCAAGCGCCCGGGCGGTATCGGTCATTCATCGATTGCTGCGCCATCCGGGATTAAGTCCCAAAAGAGTTGAGGCCTCGGGGCGAGCCGATACCCAGCCGCTCGTCGCCAATAATTCTGCTGAGAACCGGGTGCGCAACCGGCGTGTTGAAATTGCCGTCGAAATTCCAACGAGCGTAACAGCACGCTAGATCAATTCCGCTAAATTGAACTGTAAGATTTTTTAAAACTATCCAGATCCAGCTATCTTCCGAAAAAGACAGCGTGCTTACGTGGATTGTTTTTCTAGAAAAGATTTAAACATCATGTCGGCCTTAAAAGTATCGTCCATCAGGCATTCGACAAGCTCATCAACCAACTTGTTCCAGCCTTGCTCGCCATCCATGACTTTCTCACTGTCGTCGATCAATCTCGGTAATTTGAGGATAACCTGGCGGTGCGAAGCAACATGCTCTTCGATCCAAGGGAATTTTGTTTCCATGAGAATATCTTCTTCAGTCACAAAATGAGCCTTCATGCCTTCGATAAATTCAACAATCAGGCGAGTTGATTCTTGAAATTGTTTTTTCTGCAAAGCATGACCCGTCTCATTGATAATCCGGACCAGACGCGCATGATCCTCATCAATGGTCGCGTGACCGATCAGCAATTTGGTCGGTAATTCAAATACATTTTCTGACATGATTTTATATATAGCCCCCAGTTTAGCGCATAATGGCTGATTTCAGCTTACATTTAATGCTTTTTAGCGTTTTTTAAAGGTGAATTTGCCCCGCGAATATGATTTAGATCAAGTTTGTCGGAATATGCTAAATTAATTTGCGGTAACGTCATTTATAAAAATCAGATAAATCCTAATTTTTTAGCCGAAACCCCATTGACAATACTGGCTTAGGCCGGTAATTTCCGCGCCTTCCGTAAGGGCTCCTAGTTGGCGCCCTGTTTTTATACGGCCTATAACCAAGTGAAAAAGAGAACAATGTACGCAGTCATAAAGACCGGCGGTAAGCAGTATCGAGTTTCACCGGGCGACGTTATCGTCGTTGAGAAACTTTTGGGCGATGCCGGCGCCAAAGTAAAACTAGACCAAGTGCTGATGGTTGGAGAAGACGGTAAAGACCCAGAAGTGGGTGCGCCTCTGATTTCCAGTGCTGCGGTTAACTGCGAGGTGATGGAACAGTCACGCGCCGATAAGATTATCGTTTTTAAGAAAAAGCGTCGCCAAGGCTACAAGCGCAAAAAAGGTCATCGCCAAGAGCAGACAGTATTGCGTGTTTTGGACATCAACGGCAAAGGTGCCGTAAAGGCTGCGGCTAAGAAAGCAGCGCCGAAGAAAGACCCGGCAAAAGACGAAGCGCCTAAAGCTGAAGCGAAAGCAGAAGACAAGCCAGCGGCTGAAACCAAGCCAAAAGCACCAGCCAAGAAAAAGGCTGCGGCAGCGAAGAAGAAAGCTGCGACCACTAAGAAATCAGCCCCAGCTAAGAAAAAAGCTGCGGCTAAGAAAAAAGACGATTAAGGAGAATTAGATATGGCTCATAAAAAAGCAGGTGGTTCGTCCCGTAACGGACGCGATTCAGCCGGACGTCGTCTTGGTGTAAAGAAATTCGGCGGTGAATCCGTTTTGGCTGGTAACATCATCATTCGTCAACGGGGCACCAAATGGCATCCGGGCGATAATGTTGGTATCGGCAAAGATCACACAATTTTTGCACTCATCGAAGGTAAAGTGAAGTTCCGGAAAACCGGCGCTGGCAAAACCTTTGTTGGTGTGGAGCCGCTGGCCTAAATAGTTAGGCAGCCAATCCAGAATTTTAAGGGGAATGGCTGTCCATTCCCCTTTTTTAATGCCCAAATTTTGCTGAGTATTTTGGTAATAAGATTTTAGGGTTAAGCCAATAGGATCAAATTCGTGAAGTTTTTAGACCAACAAAAGATATATATTAAAAGCGGCGATGGCGGTGCTGGATGCGTCGGCTTTCGGCGTGAGAAATATATCGAATTTGGCGGTCCGGATGGTGGTGATGGCGGACGTGGTGGCTCGGTCGTTATCGAAGCAGTTGAAAATCTCAATACGCTGATCGATTTTCGCTACCAGCAGCATTTCAAGGCGCGGCGCGGCGATGGCGGCTCAGGCCGCAATAAAAATGGCAAAGCGGCCGATGACATTGTTTTAAAAGTTCCTGTCGGCACGCAGATATTTGAAGAAGACAATGAGTATCTGTTGGGCGATTTAACCAAGCCTGGTCAACGCATGATCCTGGCTAAAGGCGGCGATGGCGGGCGTGGTAATACGCATTTCAAAACCTCCACCAATCAGGCCCCGAGACGCGCCGAAGACGGCTGGCCCGGCGAAGAGCATTGGCTCTGGCTCCAGCTGAAACTCATTGCTGATGCTGGCCTGATCGGCTTGCCCAATGCCGGGAAATCAACCTTCTTGGCGGCTGTTACGCGCGCGAGACCTAAGATTGCCGACTACCCCTTTACCACGCTCCACCCCAATCTTGGCGTCGGCTATGTTGACGGCGACGAGATCGTGCTGGCTGATATTCCAGGTCTCATCGAAGGCGCCCATGAAGGTGCGGGCCTCGGCGATCGCTTTTTAGGCCATGTCGAGCGCTGCGGCGTGTTGTTTCATCTTATTGACGGCACCGAAGAGGATGTCGCCAAGGCCTACACGACCGTGCGCCATGAGCTTGAACAATATGGTGATATCCTCGGCTCCAAAACAGAGGTCGTTGCACTGAACAAAATTGATGCCCTGACCGATGAAGCGATTGCCGAGAAAAAGCTGGCGCTAACCGAAGTTGCCAAAAAGGGCGTGATGACAATCTCAGGCATTGCCGGCAAAGGCGTTGAACAAGCGCTGCGCACCCTTTCTCAGACGGTTACCGAATATCGCAAGCAAGAGCGGGAAGCCGAAGAAGAGCCTAGAAAAGAAGTTGAAGCTGATGAGCAATGATTTAGCCACTCTTCAAGACGCTAAGCGCATTGTCGTCAAAATTGGCTCGGTCCTGCTGGTCGATGGCGAGACCGGTCGTTTGCACCGCAATTGGCTCGAAGCCTTGGCCGGTGATATTGAGCGCTGCCGCAAGCGTGGCCAGGAAGTCATCATTGTCTCTTCCGGCGCGATTGCCCTGGGACGGCGCTATCTCGGGTTCAAATCAGGCGATCTTCGTTTGGAAGAAAAGCAAGCGGCGGCGGCGGCCGGTATGGTCCGGCTCACCCACGCCTATCAGGAATGTTTTGAGCCCCACGATCTTTCGGTCGCCCAAATTCTGCTGACCCGCGATGACAGCGAAAACCGGCGGCGCTATCTCAATGCACGTTCGACACTCATGACGCTGTTGGAGGTTGGTGCCGTCCCTCTCATCAATGAGAACGACACGGTTGCGACCGATGAAATTCGCTTTGGTGACAATGACCGCCTGGCTGCCCGTGTCGCCGCCATGGTGTCGGCAGACGTGTTGGTTCTATTGTCAGACATTGATGGGCTTTATGACGCCGACCCAACAAAAAATTCGGGTGCCAAACTCATTTCCGAAATCTTGGAAATAACGCCGGAGATCGAGAAAATGGCAGGCGCTGCGGCTTCGGGTGATAGCTCCGGCGGCATGGTAACCAAGCTTGCTGCCGCCAAGCAATGTCTCGGTGCCGGCTGCTCGATGGTGATTACCAAAGGTGAGCAGCTCAACCCGTTGCAAGCGCTTGAAGATGGCGCCAATTGCAGCTGGTTTCGTCCCAGCGGCAATCCGCAAACCGCGCGCAAGCAATGGATTGCCGGCACGCTACAGCCTCATGGTACGATTGTCGTCGATCAGGGCGCTGTCAAAGCGCTTAAAGATGGACGGAGCCTGCTGCCCGCTGGTGTCGCCAGTATCGACGGTGAGTTTGAACGCGGCGATGCGATTGCCATCAAAACAGCAGATGGTCATGAAATTGGCCGGGGTCTCAGCGCTTATTCATCTGACGACGCGCGCTTGATTATGGGCCACAAAACCGGTGATATTTTAGCACTTCTAGGTTACCGTGGTCGCGATGAGATGGTTCATCGTGATGATTTGGTGATGAATTAGGATTTGTTATGGCTGACGACATAAAAGAGATTATGCAGGAAATCGGCAAAGCTGCCAAAGATGCTGCGCAAGCGCTCGTAAATGCGCCTGCCGACGCCAAGAACCGCGCGCTTACTGAAGCCGCGACGGCTCTGCGCGATAATACCGAGACCATTGTCCAGGCCAATTACAAAGACATGTCGGCCGGTGAGCAAAAAGGTCTGACCTCGGCGATGCTTGATCGCCTGGAGCTCAATCATGACCGAATTGGCGGCATGGCCAATGGCCTGGAAGCGATCTCAGAATTAAACGATCCGGTCGGCAGTATTATGGAAAGCTGGGACCGTCCCAACGGCTTGTCGATTTCACGTGTGCGAGTGCCCTTGGGCGTCATTGGCGTGATCTATGAATCGCGCCCGAACGTGACGGCGGATGCAGGCAGTCTCTGCCTTAAATCCGGTAATGCTTCGATTTTGCGCGGCGGCTCTGAGAGCTTTCATTCCTCCACCGCCATTCTCGAGTGTTTAAAGTCTGGTCTAAAGGCCGCCAACCTGCCCGAAGCCGCCATCCAGATGGTGCCAACAACCGACCGCGCCGCTGTCGGCGAGATGCTAACCATGACCGATTATATCGATGTCATTGTACCCCGCGGTGGGCGCTCATTGGTGGAGCGGGTGCAGACCGAAGCCAAAGTCCCTGTCTTTGCGCATTTGGAAGGCATTTGTCATACCTATGTTAACGCCGATTCTAGCCCTGAAATGGCCAAAGACATTGTCGTCAATGCCAAGATGCGACGCACTGGTATTTGCGGTGCAACGGAGACCCTGCTGATTGACCGCGATGCTGTTAAAACTCATCTGCCACCCATTCTCGATGCGCTCAACCAAGCCGGCTGTGAAATCAGAGGAGATGATGAAACCCGCGCTTTAGATGCCCGCGTGATTGCTGCAAGCGAAGAAGATTGGGATACTGAATATCTCGACAGCATCATTTCTGTTCGCCAAGTCACCGGCGTTGACGAGGCAGTCGATCATGTTAACCGCCACGGCACTGAACATACCGATGCCATTGTTACTGATGATGCGGCGACGGCTGAGACTTTTTTAAATGGCATCAATAGTGCCATCGCCGTCCACAACGCCTCGACCCAATTTGCCGATGGCGGCGAGTTTGGCATGGGCGCCGAAATCGGCATCTCAACCGGCAAAATGCACGCCCGCGGCCCCGTCGGCGTAGAGCAGCTCACAACCTTCAAATACGTCGTTCGCGGCGCTGGCCATATTAGGCCTTAAGAGTAGATTCCTTTGACCAAATCTGAATCCTTCGCCAACAAACGCATCGGCATCTTAGGTGGCTCGTTTAATCCGGCGCATCGGGGGCATGCGCATATTAGCAAGCAGGCGCTTAAGCTTTTGCAGTTGGATGAAGTGTGGTGGATGGTCTCGCCGCAGAACCCACTGAAGTCTTCTGACGGCATGGCAGATCTCAACATACGGATCGAATCTGCACGATCTATCGCTCAAGATAAGCGTATTCGCGTCACCGATATCGAAATTGAGCTCGGCACGACCTATACGGCTGAAACTTTGACAAAACTGAAGCAAACCTATCCAAAGGCGCGGTTTGTCTGGCTTATGGGCGCTGACAACCTAATGCAAATTCCAAAATGGAAAGACTGGCAGAGCATTTTTCGCACCGTCCCCATTGCGATTTTCACACGACCTACCTACACTAATAGGGCGTTGGCGGGATTTGCAGCGCGCCGGTTTGCACGTTATCGCGTGGATGAGAATCAGGCCCACCGCTTAAGCATAATGCAGGCACCGGCCTGGGCCTTTCTCAACATCAAACCGGATGCAATTTCGGCAACGCGGGTTCGTGCCGGGATCGGCGCGGTTAATTTGTACTAATGACCTTGATTTTAACAGAGACAGAAAAGGAGACGCCCACCATTCCTCGTAAAGCAAAGACGTCCAAAAAGTCTAAAACCTCTTCCAAAGCCATCTCGAAGAAACTTCTAGACCTCGCTATGACGTCCCTCGATGACGATAAGGCTCAAGATGTCGTCGTCATCAATCTCGCTGGCAAAACAAACTTTGCCGATTATATGGTTATCGCATCAGGCACGTCGCAAAGGCACGTCGCGACCATGGCGGTCCATCTCCGGGAAAAATTTAAAACGACGGGCGTGAAAGAAATTCCGCTTGAAGGCACCGAGCAAAATGACTGGGTGCTGATCGATGGCGGGGACATAATTGTCCACCTTTTCCGCCCCGAGATCAGAGAGTTTTATGAGCTGGAGAAAATGTGGGGCGTCGAAATGCCTCAGCCCGGCGAAGTCGCCAGTTAGCGACTGGCCAAAAAACGATGAACATCACCATAGCTGCGGTCGGCCGCATGAAGGCAGGCGCAGAGAAGTCGCTATGGGACGATTATGCCAAACGTCTCGGCTGGTCTTTGACCCTGAAAGAGGTCGAAGAGAAGAAACCGCTCAAACCGCCACAGATGAAAATTAAAGAAGCAGGCCTCTTGCTGGATGCCTTGCCAAAAGGCGCGCTGTTGATTGCCATGGACCGAAATGGCCGCCCCCTCTCCAGCCCGGCTTTCGCCAAAAAGCTTGGCGCGTGGCAGGATGACGGCATCCGCGATATCGCCTTCGTCATCGGCGGCTCTGACGGCCTCGACAAATCAGTCTTAGATCAAGCGCAACTGAAAATCGCCATGGGTGAAATGACATGGCCCCATATGTTGGCCCGCGTCATGCTCCTGGAGCAGATTTACCGCGCCCAATGTATTTTAAGCAATCACCCCTACCATAAGTAAATTTTATAACTTGAATAAGCCGGTTAACCACTCCGGGAAGTCTCCGTCACCGTGCCACCCGTTCTCCAGGCTTCATAGGCATCGACAAAAAAACTTTCCATTTCCCTGACGACCGCTTCTCTCTCGAAAATCTTGTGAGCATTGGCCTGGATATCCTCCGCCAAGCGTTGGCTAAATTCCGGGTCCTGAGCCAAACGCAATGCCAGTTTCACGTAAGAGTCTTCGTCATCCGCAATGAGTTCATTCACCCCCAATTGTTTATAGAATCCCGCCGTGAGGCGCCCACGTAGGAAACTTTGTGGCCAAGTAACAATAGGCTTATTCATGGCAAAAGCTTCAAGCGTTGTATTGCCGCCGGAGAAAGTAGGGATATCAAGCAGAGCATCAGCCAGATTTACGAGGCCAAAGAATTTCTCGGTAGGCATGGGCGGAACAAATATTACGTGATCAACGAAATCGGGAAAGGCTTTCTTAAAGCGATCGACAAGCAGGTTTTGCCAATGCCCACTTTTATTGTCACCGATCAGAATGAGCCGACCCTTGGTATCCTGGCGCAATATTTCTCCAAGAATGTCATCAAATTGAGGATGGAATTTGAATAAAGACTGCGGACAGATATAGAGCCTGACATCCTGCGGCAATCCGAAGTCATCACGCGTGAATTCAGTATCCGGCAGTTCTGGGCGGAAAAAATACGTATTTATATTTTTCAATTGAACAAGCTGCTCGGAATATTGGTCTGATGAATCAGGATCCTCAATTAATTCAGATGAAATAAAATAATCAACATTTGGCACTCCGGTCGTGTCCGGATGACCCCAGGTTACCGCTTGAACAGGGGCAAGGCGCGCAAGAGATAGAAAATACGAATAGGGATCCATGCCGATATCGAGATAGAACAGGATATCAAGCTCTTCATTCTCGACTAAGGAATGATCCTTCTCTATATCACCGCTCAAGGAAACGACTTTATCTGCCTGGCTATCAATAATATCGGACATATGATCTCGGGTTCCCGGCGGATGAAGGACAATCACTTCAAAAATATCGCGGGAAAAATGCTGAATAAAACCTCGGTTTAGTTTTCCAATTGTATGGTCTTTGAGAAAGGAGGAAAGGAAACCGATTCGCAAAGTGTCTTTTTTTTCTACTTGATCAGCTCGACAGTGCTCTGCCTCATAGGTTAATTTTGGACATAGCGCGATGTGCATTTTTGCCACGCTCTCATTAATCGTTCTGTTGTCCAAGTTGTGATAGCCCAGATAAAACGTTGAACTATCAATTTCAGCAAGCGGGTCCTTCACGGTTAAACCTGCATCAATAATAGATTTCACCCCTTCGGAGAATAAATCCCGGCTTTCCTGAATTTGCTCTTGAGAAGAAGGAATAATCGGCAACATCAATTTCCTGGTGACGAGCCAACCAGCCCTATTCGGCTCAAAAGAGAGGGCCAAGTCGATCTGTTCAGCGGCTTCGTCTATCTTTCCCTGAGATTTGAATGCCAGACCTAGATCATTGTAAGCATCGGCGAAATCAGGCTTAAGTGAAATAGCCCTTTGAATGCTCGCTATCGCCCGATCGGAGTTTTCCATAATTTGGTAAACCAGTCCGAGACCGTGATGGGCCTCCGCTAAATCGGGTTCCAGGGTGATAGCCTTATCGAAGCTTGCCCGTGCTTTTTCTATTTGGCCTAAGGCCTTAAGTGCCATCCCCAAATTGCAGTAAGCGCCCGCGAAATCCGGGTTAACGGCCAAGGCCTTGTTGTAGCTGTCGACGGCATCGTTTAATTCATTCTGCTCTTTATAAACATTGCCAAGATTAATAAGTGCCTCGACAAAATCTGGCCGAATTTCAAGAGCCTTTTGATAGCTTTCAATCGCCTCATCCAATTTTCCTGAATTTTGAAGCACCAATCCCAAATTAGCGTTTGCTTCGGCGTAATCGGGATCAAGAGCCAGGGCCTTTTGGAAAATTAAAACAGCCTCATCGAGATTTCCCAAAGCCATGGTTACGAGTCCTAAGTTGCCATAGGCTTCGGTATATTTCGGATCAATAGTTATAGACCTACCAATGAGATCAACCGCAATATCACTTCTGCCCATTTGGTGGGCAATCAAGCCTAAGAGGTGCAGGGCCTGTGGCTGATCAGGCTCAGCTTTTAATATCTGACGGTAAATACTCTCGGCCTCGGACAAACGCCCTTCGTTGTGAAATCGCATGGCGGTTTCTATAGACGGCAGATTTGGGGATTTAGAGGGTTGTCCTTCAAGGTGATCTGAATTCATTTTTGGCCTTTATTACCGAGCTTTAATTTTTTTGGGCTTAAATTTGACATATAAAATCAATAAATAAAATACTCGCCTTTGAGCCTATGTGAGCCGCTCACCCTATTTTTGGCTCAATACAAATTTTGCCATATCAGCAACGACGTCATGCTCAATTTGGTTAAAACCGTGATAATGGCGCGCTCTGCAATCGCCGCCGCGCGCCGAGCCGCCTTCATAGAGTTTGACCGAAACAGCCGCGTTGTTAAGTGCCGCCTTAAATTTCGGGATATCTTGCGGCGAGGTATAGGCGCAGGCGTCCCATTTGTGATGCGAGATCAGAACCGGCCCGGATATTTTGCCGAGATCAAAGACGAAAACATTGAAACCATACTTTGCCTGGCGAAACAGTGAGGCTGAAAACACCAAACCATCCGGCTTTTCAGGCGTCTCCGCCAATATCGTTGCAATCGCCGCAATGCTGACCGACCCCCGGCTGGTGCCGTGCAACCAAATCGGCAATTTAAAGCGATCCTTCAGATAGCGCAGCACGGCCCGCATACTTTCAGCATATTCAGAAGAGTCTCGATGCAGGCGCAAATCATCCATCATATCCGCCGGCGCATCGACCACCGCCGTCGCGATACTTTCATCTCGTAAAAGACTCCGCGTCCTGACCGCGAAATTCCCCCGCATGCCATGGCGGCCATTTTCACGAATATTCACAACCCCCTTACCGCCCGCAAAGATCGCCACAACGGCCTTGGGATCAGAGGGTTGCTCAACAATCAACCGCGTAAACGTGCCCCGAGCCGGGACATCAATGATTTCAGGCTCACCGGCCCCAACCGTTACCGGCAACAGAAAAACACCTAAGAGGATTAAACTCGTCACATATCTCATGGATATAGAATAGCACGATTGAGCTTGTTTAGAGTCTCTTCATTGCTCCCCTCCGTCATCCCGGCCCCGAGCCGGGATCCAGAATTCCTGCAAAAAGGCTGGATCCCGCATCAAGTGCGGGATGACGATAGTTTTGACTTCGTTTCCTTCGTGTCCCTCACTGTTTGTTTAAAACGTCCCCTCGCCCCAACTCTCCCATTGCAAAAAATGTCGGGTTTTGCGACAAGTAGCGATGAATAAAATTGATAACCAAAATGCCGATAAACGCCGCCCGGTTATGCTGTGTATCCTGGATGGCTGGGGTGAGCGGGATGGTGGGGATGACAACGCGATTTATCATGCCGAGACGCCGAATTGGGATCGGATGGTGGCGGGTTATCCGACCGCCCGGCTGGAGGCGTCGGCGCTCGATGTCGGATTACCGGCGGGCCAGATGGGCAATTCAGAAGTTGGCCATATGAATCTCGGGGCTGGCCGGATTGTGATGCAGGATTTACCGCTGATCGATCAGGCTGTCGCCGACGGCACACTTAAGGATATACCGACCCTCACCGACATGATCGCCAAACTCAAAGACAGCGGCGGGGCGTGTCATCTATTGGGGCTGGCGTCACCCGGCGGTGTGCATTCGCATCAGGATCACCTGATAGCATTGGCTGAAATTTTTGACGCAGCTAACATTCCAACAAAGCTGCACGCTTTTATGGATGGTCGCGATACGGGGCAGTCGAGCGGCAAAGGATTTATGGCGGATATCGTCAATAAAACAGCCGTTCTCTCTCAATTTGAGATCGCCTCGGTAACCGGGCGTTACTGGGCGATGGACCGGGACAATAATTGGGACCGTGTTGTTAAAGCCTATGATGTCATTGTCGAGGGCAATGGTATAACGGCGCTGGATGCCGTCTCGGCCATTCAGGCGAGCTATGATGCCGACAAGACCGATGAATTTATTGAGCCATATGTCATTGGTGATTATCAAGGCATACAGGATGGCGACGCGGTGTTGATGTTTAATTTCAGATCCGACCGGGCACGTGAGATTATGGCCTGCTTTGTTGATCCGGATTTCGGCGGCTTTGAGCGCCAGCGTGCGGTGAACTTGGTAGCCCAGGCCGGCATGACGGAATACTCCACCCACCTCAATCAGTTTATGGGCGCGCTGTTCCCGCAAAGAAAGCTTGAGAAAATTCTGGGTGAGGTGATTTCGGATGCCGGGCTTACCCAGTTGCGCACGGCAGAGACCGAAAAATATGCCCATGTCACCTTCTTTTTCAATGGTGGCGAAGAGCAGGTCTTCCCCGGCGAGGAGCGCATCCTTGTACCGTCGCCGAAAGTTGCGACTTATGATCTCCAACCGGAAATGTCGGCCCCTGAGGTCACAGATAATCTGGTCGCCGCCATCGAGGCCGAGAAATTCGACCTCATCATCGTCAATTACGCCAATGGCGATATGGTCGGCCATACCGGCGTGTTCGATGCGGCGGTCAAAGCGGCTGAAACGGTCGATGGCTGCTTAGGCAGGCTTGAGGCAGCTTTGTTGAGCGTAGGCGGCACCATGCTGGTCACCGCCGATCACGGTAATGCCGAGCAAATGAGCGATCCCGACAGCCAGAGCCCACACACCGCACATACCTTGTCGCCGGTGCCGCTGATTTTGGTGAACCCACCCGATTTTGCCGATGACTTAAAAGAAGGTGTATTGGCTGATGTCTCACCGCCCTTGCTGCGCCTGCTAGGACTTGAGCAGCCCGCCGAAATGACCGGCACTTCATTGATATCAGAAAAACAGACGCAAAATGCGACGGCGTGATCTAAAGTTTTTTTCTATCCTGCTTTTCTCCGCCGCCCTCTTCCTGCCTGTGTCCGTTAGTGGCCAAGAGAAAGACAGCTCCCTCGACACTCAAATCAAAGAAGTTGAGAAAGCCATTAAAGCCGGTAAAGAACAAAGCCGGCATCTCAAGCAGCAGGCAGACAACCTTAAAAGCGCACTCTCCAAAGCCGGTCGGGACCGTATTCAGATCGCCAATTCGGTGCAAAGCCTCGAACAACGTCTGTCCAAGTTAGAAACTGAAATTGATGACCTCAATGGTGCGGAAAAAGAGAAGCGCCAATTGCTGGAATCGCGACGCGGTCAATTCGCAAATGTGTTAATGGCGCTGCAACGTATTTCGCGTTTACCGCCAGAAGCGGTGATTGCCTATCCGGCAGGCGCGGAAGATTTGATCCGCACGGCCATCCTGCTTAAATCGGCTGTTCCACAAATTGAAGGCCAAGCAGCCCGACTTCGCGAAGATTTGATCGCTCTCGCCGCAACCCGGGATTTGATCGCAAACCGCAAATCTCAGCTCGACAAGACCAGCCACGAGTTCAGATCCAAACGCGCCACACTCGACGGATTGATCCGCATAAAGGCCGCCCAACACGAACGAACACTTTCTAAGCGACGGAAAGCGACACTTAGAATTGAAAACCTTTCAGGCCAAGCACAAAACCTGCGCGATTTGTTTGGCAACCTCGAACAGGAACGCCGACAACAACTCGCAGATGAAAGAAAAAAGAAGCAAAAACAAAGACTTGAGAACAACCGCGCTAAAAGTTCAAGCAGTACAAAAACAACCAAAAAAATTGCGCGCCTGGCCCCGCCGGTTGATCTTAAACCCTTCGCGCTCTCGCAAGGAACGCTGCGTTATCCAGCTGTCGGACGTATCTCAGGCCATTATGGCGATTTGGTTCGGCGCGGCGTTACCCGCAAAGGTATGACGATTGAGACCCGCGCCTCGGCGCAAGTTGTCGCCCCTCATGACGGCAAAGTCGTTTTTGCTGGTAATTTTCGTGGATACGGACAACTCTTGATCATTGATCATGGCGAGGGATATCATACATTATTAGCTGGTATGTCCCGCATTGATGGTATTATGGGCCAATACCTATTGTCAGGTGAGCCCGTTGGCGTTATGGGAACATCAGATGGTAACAAGCCATCACTTTATATAGAATTACGGCGCAACTCTCAGCCGATCAATCCAGCCCCCTGGCTGGCTCAAAAAAAGAACACGTAAAAAGGTAAGGTAAGTAGGATGAAAAAAACAACGATCTTGGCAACGAGCCTTGTCCTCGCACTTTCTCTGTTCGGAGGCTCTCTCGATCTCCAAGCAGCTGAAAAAGATAAGAAGAAAAGAAACGGCGTCGACACTTATCAATTGCTCAACCTTTTTGGTGATGTGTTTGAACGCGTTCGGGCAAGCTACGTCACCGAAGTTTCTGATGAGGAACTTATCGAGGCTGCCATCACCGGCATGCTGACATCGCTCGATCCCCATTCGAGTTATCTCAATGCGAAAAGCTTTAAAGACATGCGGGTGCAGACCCGAGGGAAATTTGGCGGTCTTGGCATCGAAGTCACCATGGAAAACGGCTTGATCAAAGTGGTCTCGCCAATTGATGACACGCCAGCCCATCGCGCCGGGCTTAAGTCCGGTGATTTCATTACCCATTTGAATGGCGAGCGGGTGTTAGGCCTGACGCTTTCTCAAGCGGTTGAGAAAATGCGCGGTAAAGTTGGCGAAGATATCAAGTTGACGATACGCCGTGTTGGCAAAGAAGCTTTTGATGTCACGGTCACCCGCGGCATTATTCCAATCCGCACGGTGCGGTCGCGTGTTGAAGGCGGCGATATCGGCTATGTGCGCATTTCATCTTTTAGTCAGCCGACAGATAAGGGCCTCAAGAAAGCTATGGCTAAAATCAAGAAAGAACTTGGCGACAAGTTCGGCGGCTTGGTGCTGGATCTGAGAAACAATCCAGGTGGTCTGCTCGATCAGGCCATCGCCGTCTCAGACGCCTTCATGGAAAAAGGTGAGATCGTCTCAACGCGGTCACGCAATAAAGATGAACATCAGAGATTCAATGCCCGGCCTGGCGATCTGACCGACGGCAAGCCGATCGTTGTCTTGATCAATGGCGGCTCTGCCAGTGCGTCCGAAATTGTCGCCGGTGCCTTGCAGGACCATAAGCGTGCCATCATCCTCGGCACCAAATCATTTGGCAAAGGTTCGGTGCAGACCATCATACCGTTGCAGCAGCACGGTGCCATGCGCTTGACGACGGCACGCTATTACACTCCATCTGGGCGCAGCATTCAGGAAATTGGCGTCACCCCGGACATCATTGTCGAGCCGGCGCGAATCGAAGCGGTTGAGCCCCGCAGACGGACCCGCGAAGGCGATTTACGCGGCGCGCTTAAGAATGACAATGGCAAAAACCATGTCGACGACAAAGAAAAATCAGATAAGAATTCCAAGGATGGTGACAAAAAATCGCCGAAGTCTGCGGAAAAAAAGGCAGCGCCAGATCGTCAGGATTTCCAGCTGCAACGTGCTTTGGACCTATTGCGCGGCGTTTCACTGTTTTCCCAGCGTATAAAGGGATAATATAAATTTCCTTTTAAACACTCCGGAAGCCCCTAATGGCGGATGAACAATCACAAGATGACGTAGATTCGATGTTCGACGAAGCGCCCGCTGATGATGCGCCAGAAGACAATTCTGAAGACATTTCAGAGGATAATTCTGAAGACGCATCTGAAGATGCGCCCGAAGACGAACCTGAGGGGGCATCTGAAGAATCTGCCGAAGAAGCGGAGGGGGATGCGGAAGGACGAACGGAAGGCGCAAACTCTGCCGATTATGAAGATTATGATGATCTCGACCTGGAAGATATCGATTTTCCTGATGACGATTTTGACGAAGATTTTGATGAAGAAGGCGGTGGTGACAGTAAAAAGAAATGGATCCTCATCGGCTCTGCTGTGTTTGTCGTCGTCGCAGCCTTAAGTGGCGGCGCAATGTTCTTCCTAGGCGGCGATGAAGAAGAGACCGCTCATGGCGATCTTCCAGAGGCTGTCTTGAGCCTTAAAATTCCGAAGAAATCTAAAATGAAAATGGGCCAGAGCGCTCCACGATCTTCCCGCCTACAGCCTGGCGGTGCGCCTTCCCCTGCTCCCGATGCTCGTGGGGCGAAACCTGCCACGGGGCCCACACAAAGTGCTCCAACTGGTGCCCCAGCCCCTGCTCAGGCCCAAGCATCTGCTCAGGCTCCGGCGGCAGCGGCAACACCGCCGATAGCCTCACGTCCCCGCACGCAAGCCGGTGCAGGTCTCATTGTGCCCTCCGTTACGGCGGCTGCCTTTAAGGGCATTCCAATGATGCAAAACCCAAAACCCTTGCCGGGACCCGACAAGAGTTTGGGCGAATCCACCGGCGGCGGCGTCATACCAATAGTTTCTAAAGATGGCAGACAGCCGTGGCAGGCCTATGCCAAACCCTTTTCCGGCGAAGCTACTCTTGCCCGGATTGGCATAATCATTAAAGGATTGGGCTTTAGCCGTGCCGCCACGGTCGCTGCGATTAATCATACACCGGCAGAAGTCACCCTGGCCTTCGATCCGTATGCTAAAAATGTTGGCGATTGGGTCGGCCTCGCCCGTACTGCAGGTCATGAAACTCTGATTACCCTGCCGATGGAGCCGGCAGATTTTCCAAACTCGGATCCCGGGCCTTTTGCTTTGCAAACCGATTTACAGCAGGAGCAAAACCTTGACCGCCTGCGCTACATTCTGTCGGTATCGATGGGCAATGTCGGCCTGCTACAAATGATGGGCACCCGATTTGCTACCTCTCAGCAAGCCTTGGCCCCTGTCCTGCAGGAAATTCGCGCCCGTGGCCTGTTGATGATTGATGATGGTTTGGTGAAGAACAGCCAGATCGTCAGTATCGCCTCGACGATCGCTCTGCCCCGCGCGCGCAGTGATGTCTTTATTGATCAAGACCCCTCGCGCCTTGGCATTGCCCGCGGGCTTTCGAAACTAGAAGCCGCTGCGCTTAAAAATAAAAGTGCCATCGGCATTGCTCAATCCCTGCCAACAACGCTCTCCAATATTATGGCTTGGTCAAAAACTCTAGCTGGCAAAAAGATGATTCTTGCACCGGTTTCGGCAATCGTAAAAATCAGTGGTAGCGGTCAACCAGCCAATAAAGGTGATGCAACGACCGGCGGGGAAAATGGCGCAGCACCGAAGCAAGCGGCCGCCCCGGCAAAACCAGCTGCCCCTAAATAATTATGCCGAACGATAAGCCACTTTCAGAGCTCCCCTATCGGCCCTGTGCCGGCATTGTGCTTTTCAATGATCTGGGCCAAGTCTTTGTTGGTCGACGTCTCGACACCTACCAAGACGCTTGGCAACTACCGCAGGGCGGCATTGATGAGGGTGAAGAGCCGCAAGACGCCGCCGTTAGAGAACTTGAAGAAGAGATCGGCACCGCCAAAGCTGAAATCATTGGCGAGGCCGAAGACTGGCTCAGTTACGATCTGCCACCCGATCTTTTGGGCAAAGTCTGGAATGGCCGCTATCGGGGTCAGACGCAAAAATGGTTTGCCATGCGGTTTTTGGGTGACGATTCAGAGATCAATCCAAGCGCTGTTAAAACTCCGGAATTTGGCAGCTGGAAATGGGCTGAATTGACAGAACTTCCGGAAATGGCAGTTACATTCAAAAAGTCAATTTATCAAACTTTGGTGAGTGAGTTTTCCAGATTCGCAAAAGCAACCCGCTAATTATTTGACCGGTGATGGTTGCAGGTCCGTAAGCTTGGGCTTTTGAACCTATTTTAACACAAAAATTTGCGACAATAACTCATAATTTCCTATAGAAATACTAGGGTTTTTAGCGCATTCACGGTTTGCCCGAGTTAATTTCCTATGATATTAAAAAATCCGTTTTCTAGTGCTCATTAGGTCTATATCGTTCGTTTCTGGAGCAACCACCTTTCATAAAAATTATAGTTCAATTTGATGGTGGTTAATTCACCAAGTTCGTACCTAGAGTATGTTGCTGCAGATTTTGTGGCGATTAAAAAAGATTAGGAGTTCAAGTAGTATGGAAGGATCGGCAGCTGTCGCGGTGGAGGGGACCATTCGCGAAGAAGTGGAAGATGTGGTTGTTCGCTTTGCAGGCGACTCCGGTGACGGTATTCAAATCACCGGTGGTCAATTCACTCTCACCACGGCATTGGCAGGAAATGACTTATCCACATTCCCGGATTTCCCTGCCGAGATCAGAGCACCCTTAGGCACGACCTTCGGTGTTTCCGCATTCCAAATTCATTTCGGATCACGTGAGATCAGAACTGCAGGCGATGCGCCAGATGTACTGGTCGCGCTCAACCCAGCAGCGCTAAAAGTCAATCTCTCCGATCTGAATAGAGGCGGTTTAGTCATTGTCGATACCGGTGCCTTTACCGATCGTAATCTCAAGAAAGCCGGCTATGATGATAATCCCATCGAAAACGGCGAAATTGAAGGTTATCGCCTGATCGCCGCTGACATCACGAAAAATACCTTGGAAGCTGTGAAAGATCATGGCCTCACGCAAAAAGAAGCGGTGCGATGCAAAAACATGTACGCGCTTGGCCTGGTTTATTGGCTCTACGGTCGCGATCGTGCACCAACAACAAACTGGCTCAATGAAAAATTCGGCAAGCGCCCGGAAATTGCCAATTCAAATATCGCCGCGGTCAATGCCGGCCATGCCTTTGGTGAAACCATTGAAGCCTCGGGCGAAACCTCAGCTTATAAAGTGGCGCCGGCAAAAATCGAGCCCGGTCTTTACCGCACCATTACCGGTATTGAAGCGGTTTCCTTTGGCCTTATTACCGGCGCTCAAAAAGCCGGTATGCGGATGACTTTTGCGGGCTACCCGATCACGCCAGCCTCCGGCGTTTTGCATGCGCTTTCAAAATTGAAGCAATTCGACATTGTAACCTTCCAAGCCGAAGACGAAATTGCTGCCGTCTGTGCAGCACTTGGCGGCTCTTATGCGGGTACGCTCGGTGTAACGGCAAGTTCCGGTCCCGGCATCGCGCTTAAGACAGAAGCCATCGGCCTCGCCATCTCGGTTGAACTTCCTTTGGTGATCGTCAATGTGCAGCGCGCTGGCCCGTCCACCGGTCTGCCGACCAAAACCGAACAATCGGATCTTTATCAGGCCGTGTTTGGTCGCAATGCAGACGCTCCTTTGCCAGTTGTTGCGGCTCGCTCACCGGCTGATAATTTTGAAGTTGCGATTGAAGCCACTCGCTTGGCAACCAAATACATGACTCCGGTTATTTTGTTAACCGACGGCTATCTCGCCAATGCGTCTGAGCCTTGGAATATTCCTGACGTCGATGCCATTCCGGACTTCCCCGTGAAGTTCCTGACAGATACCAAAGACTTCTCACCCTCGCACCGCGATCCAGAAACCTTGGCCCGCAACTGGCCGGTTCCCGGTAACCCTGGTCTAGAGCACCGCATTGGCGGCATCGAGAAATCTTATGAGACTGGCAACATTTCTTATGATGCCGCAAACCATCAGAAAATGACTGATGTGCGGAAAGACAAAATTGATAACATTGCCAATGATATTCCCGAACAAGAAATTACCCGCGGTGAAGATAAAGGTGATGTTGCTGTCGTCGGCTGGGGGTCAACATTTGGACCAATCACCCGCGCCGTTCAAAAAGCTCAGGCTGATGGACATAAAGTGTCACATATCCATATTCGCCACATTTGGCCTTTGCCAACAAATCTCGGTGCACTTCTGAAGAATTTCAAGAAAGTCATCGTTGCAGAAATGAATACCGGTCAATTGGTCACTGTTCTGCGTAGCGAATATTTAGTTGATGCCCAAGGGCTTAACAAAACATCTGGTCAACCGTTCAAAGTTTCGGAAATTGAAGAAGCTATCCGCAAAAGCTTGGGGAAATAAGATAATGAATGTTGCAACACCTCCGGAAAAATTAACCGTCAAAGATTACGCTTCCGACCAGGAAGTTCGCTGGTGCCCTGGCTGTGGTGACTACTCAATCGTCAGAGCCATGCAAAAAGCCTTGGCTGATATTCAGGCACCGTTGGAAAAAACGGCATTCATCTCCGGCATTGGCTGTGCGGCTCGGTTCCCCTATTACATGGCAACCTACGGCTTTCACACCATTCACGGCCGGGCAGCCTCGATTGCGACCGGCACCAAGCTCGCCAACCCCGATCTCGATATCTGGGTTATTTCCGGTGACGGCGATGCCCTTTCAATTGGCGGCAATCATCTGATGCATGTGCTTAGGCGCAATGTTGATTTGCAATACATTCTGTTCAATAACGAAATTTATGGCCTGACGAAGGGGCAGTATTCACCAACTTCCAAAGTCGGCACCCGCTCACCATCAACGCCAATGGGTTCTGTTGACCGACCGCTATCAGCAACTGAGTTTGCCCTTGGCTGTGGTGCCCGCTTTGTCGCGCGTGGCATTGATACGCTGCCAAAGCATCTGCCCGAAGTCTTCAAACGCGCCCATGCTCACAAAGGGGCTTCCTTCGTTGAAGTGTTCCAGAACTGCATTGTCTATAATGATGGTGTATATGATCACTTTACCGACAAAAAAGTCGCTGCCGACCGTCAGGTTCTGGTTGAACATGGTCAGCCGCTGATCTTTGGTACTGATCAAGACAAAGGCATTCGGATGAAACCGGGCCGGATCGAGCTGGAGGTTGTCACCATTGGCGAAAATGGCGTAACCAAAGCTGATATATTGGTGCATGATGAAACCAATAAGTCGCTCGCGACCTTGTTGGCCCACATGGAATCACCTGCGTTTCCGGTCGCCATCGGTGTGCTGTTTTGTGACCCGGCGGAAACCTATGAAGCCGCGGTACATGCACAGGTGGAAGCTGAAATGAAAGCCCATCCATCGCCCAACGTTAATGACTTGCTACGGAGTGGGCCGACCTGGACCGTTGAGTAAAATTTAGTTTACGCCCTAAAACCGCCCCATTTTATTTTCTTAATGATAATGGTGGCGGTTTTCTTTATTCTAAAGGGATGAAAATGAAGAGCCTGATTATACTCATCTCCCTACTTGCGGTTTCGCTGTTCGCTAACAATGCGTTGGCTGAGACCTTAAAGCCCGGCGACGTTATTCGTGACTGCCCGCTTTGTCCGGAAATGGTGGTAATACCCGCCGGCTCCTTTCAAATGGGATCAACCAAGGGCAAAAAGCGGGAATTACCACTTACCAAAATCACCATCAAAAAACCACTGGCGGTTAGCCGCTATGAAATCACTTTTAAGGAATGGGATGCCTGTCATGCCGATGGCGGCTGCACCAAAAGGCCGTTTGACCGGGATTGGGGACGTGGCCAGCGTCCGGTTATGAACGTCTTGCATACAGATATTGCGGAATATATGGCTTGGCTTTCAAAAAAATCAGGCCATACCTACCGCTTACCTTCGGAAGCCGAGTGGGAATATGCGGCCCGGGCCGGCTCAGCGACCGAGTTCTCCTGGGGTGATCAAATGCTGTCCGGTGCCGCCAATTGCCGGGGCTGCGGCACGGAATGGAGTGGCATCAAGTCTGCACCGGTTGGCCAGTTTAAACCGAATGCCTGGGGTCTCTATGATATGCATGGCAATGTCTTGGAACATGTCACCGATTGCTGGACTAAGAGCCATAAGAAATTACCCCCTGACGGCTCGCCGCTGGTCACAAAAAAATGCATGAGCAAAGTCGTAAAAGGCGGCGCTTGGTATTATTTGTCACGGGTTTCCCGCTCAGCGTCGCGGGCGCGCAATGATACCCGTGTCTATAGCTATTTCATCGGCTTTCGGGCTTTTCGGGAAATAAAGTAGCGGTCAAATCCGAAACGCTGTTCACTTTTCCGTATAACCATTGATGTTCTGAAACGATCATTTTATTATAAAGGTATGGTTCGACTTAAGGAATATGATCGCAATGAAGTCCTAGAAAGGGCGATAGACCAGTTTTGGCAAAAGGGCTACAAAGCGACCTCAATGACCGATCTTGTTCATGCAACCGGGCTGAACACCGCAAGCATGTACAAGGAATTTGGCGATAAGGACGGCCTGTTTGAGGAGTCCCTCGACTATTATCGCCAAAATATTCGTGGTCCGCGGTTCGATATTTTAATCGAAGAGCCCAATTACAACGGGGTTGAAGCGTTTCTCGAAAACGTCGTTACTGGAGCAACATCTAAGGAATACAAGGGTTGCCTCATGATGAACCACCTAGCGCAAAAACATTCGATAAGTGCTCGGGCGGCCAAAAAAATAGACGAATATTGCACCAATGCTGAAGATTTGCTGGCAGCCGCGCTAAAAAATGCTCAGACCGCCGGAGACATACCGGCCCACAAAGATCCGAAATCATTAGCAAGTTTTGTCATGTGCAGCCTTCACGGTATGGTTTTGTACAGCAGGCTTCCGAATACGAAAAAAAATCTCCTCCAAATATTAGACAATGTTTTACGCGCTTTGCAGGCTTAATCAACGCTTCTGGTAATAAAACGATTAACGATCATTTTAAAATGGACATTTTAAAATGATCGTTTTACAATGCATTGCACAATTTGGTTAAACGGAATCAGTCTCACCTACCCGCCAAAACTTCCAGACTGGTTCACAATAGGGAGTTAAATAAAGGGGCTGACCCAGCTAACTAGTTCAAATACTGTTTAACCCACTGTTTTACTTGTCTTAATTGATCCTGTGGCTTGGGGTTGTTAAATCGCCACTCACATTCCTTTAAAAATAGCCCA
>JABIHH010000009.1 GCA_018649725.1 Rhodospirillaceae bacterium
AATGGAAGAGGGGAAGGGATTCGAACCCTCGATACGCTATTAACGTATACACGCTTTCCAAGCGTGCGCCTTAAACCACTCGGCCACCCCTCCACAACATCTCACAAATATCCCGCAAACATCATTGTCGGATTTGAAGAGCGGCGAACCTACTAAACCAGACCCCTCATCGCAATAAATTTTTGCGCAAAAAATGGTATTTGTTCGTTAAGGGCACGCCTGTTAGACTGACACCATGCAGATGGGCAAAATTATTGGTTGGATGTTGCTGGCACTGGCGATTGGCTTTGCGGCGGTAGAGACCGGGGCGCAAGGGGTCGCCAAGCAGTACGGCATTATGAGCGCCTATACGGTGCTCCATACTTTGGTGCCGGGTGAGTTGGTCCAGACCCGTATATTTATCGAAAAATCGCTGCATCCTGTGCTTTGGGATCCGATCATTCGCTCGCTTTTATGGTTGCCGGGGTGGCTGCTGTTGGGGATGCCGGGTGTGTTTTTTGCCTGGAAGTTTCGTGACCGCCGGTCTGCGGAGGATCGGGCGGATGATGACATATTGGTCTCATCCTACGACGATATCCTCGCTGCTGCCGAAGAGTTTGATGAGCATATCCACAATGAGGATGATTCGGCGCCGTCAAAATATGGCCACTTAAGCGATTTTGACCCGGCTGCGAATCACGCCCAAGAAGATGGCCTGGATGCCTTTAAGCTTGAGCCCAAACATGTGGCAAGGCCGAAGAAAAAATAGCGCTAATCGTCACTCATTTTGAGCGCCGCCAAGAAGGCGGATTGCGGGATTTCAACCTGGCCGAATTGGCGCATTTTCTTCTTACCCTTTTTCTGCTTTTCGAGCAGCTTGCGTTTTCGGGTAATATCACCGCCGTAACATTTTGCCGTAACGTCTTTACGCATGGCTGAAATGGTTGAGCGTGCAATAACCTTGCCGCCGATCGCCGCTTGAATGGCGATCTTAAATAATTGGCGGGGGATAAGATCTTTGAGACGTTCACAAATCGCCCGGCCGCGTGATTCCGACTGGGTCTTGTGCGACATAAAGGATAACGCATCAACCAGTTCCAGATTGACCAGGATAGAGACCTTAACCAGATCAGATTGTTTGTAGTCATCCATTTGATAGTCAAAGCTCGCATAGCCGCGTGATATGGATTTCAGGCGATCATAAAAATCAAAAACGATCTCGTTTAAAGGCAGACGATAAACCGCCATCGCCCGATTGCCGGCATAAGTGAGCTCAATTTGCTCACCGCGCCGCTCGGTGCAGAGCTGGAGCACGCCGCCCAGATGTTCATCCGGCACCATGATGGTCGCTTTGATCCAGGGCTCTTCAATATATTCAATTTGTGTCGGCTCAGGCATGTCGGCTGGATTATGCAGTTCTCTTTTGCTGCCATCGGTCATGTGCAAGCGGTAGACCACGCTGGGAGCTGTGGTAATGAGATCGAGATCGAATTCCCGCTCCAGGCGTTCCTGGACAATCTCCAGATGCAGCAGGCCCAAAAAGCCACAGCGGAAACCAAAGCCCAAGGCAGCCGAGCTTTCCGGCTCATAGACAAAGCTCGCATCATTGAGGCGCAGCTTGGCGAGGCTGTCACGCAGCTCTTCAAATTCGGCGGCATCGGTTGGAAAGAGGCTTGAGAACACCACCGGCACGGACGGTTTAAAGCCAGAGAGCGGCTCGGCGGTCGGGTTCTTCTCATCGGTAATCGTGTCGCCCACATTTGTTTCGGCAACCGATTTAATCGATGCGGTGAAATAGCCAACATCACCCGGTCCGAGCTCGTCCAATTTTGTTGTTTTTGGCAGGAACTTACCAACCTGATCGATTTGGTGTACTTCACCGGACGACATCAGTTTGACCTTCATACCCCGGGCCAGCTTGCCGTCCTGGATGCGGACCAGGATCATCACGCCGAGATAGGGATCGTACCAGCTATCAACCAGCAGGGCCTTCAAGGGCGCATCGGCCTCGCCTGAGGGAGCGGGTAGGCGCTCAACGATGGCCTCCAAGACATCATCAACGCCCATGCCGGTTTTGGCGGAAATATTAATGGCATCAGCGGTATCCAGGCCAATCACGTCTTCGATTTGGGCTTTAATACGGTCGGGCTCGGAGGCCGGCAGGTCGATTTTATTGAGGATGGTGACAATTTCGTGGTCGGCATCCAAAGCGAGATACACATTGGCGAGGGTCTGGGCTTCAACACCTTGGGTCGAATCGACCACCAAAAGCGAGCCCTCGCAGGCCGCTAAAGAACGACTGACTTCATAGGAGAAATCGACATGGCCGGGTGTGTCCATCAGATTAAGCTCATAGATCTCGCCGTTCTTGGCTTTATAGTCGAGGCAGACGGTCTGTGCTTTGATGGTGATGCCGCGCTCGCGCTCAATATCCATTGAATCGAGCACTTGCTCCTGCATCTCGCGGTCGGACAAGCCACCACAGAATTCAATCATGCGGTCAGCGAGCGTCGATTTGCCATGATCAATATGGGCAACGATCGAAAAATTTCTTTTATGGGCGAGGTCGGTCATGGTGTTTGATATAGCCTTGAATTAGGCCGCGTATCTAGCACTCCCCGTAGAATTAATCAAACAGCCCGGAGACCCAGGACATCGGTGCGATGCCAAAAAAAGTTTCGTGCAGGATCAGCAATACCAAATAGACGGCAAATCCAATGATCACGGGCAGCCAGCCTATTTCTGAAGCCTTGAATTCCGTGCGTTTTTGGAAGATTGCAGCAAATGGAATGTTGGAAGTTTGGGCTGCCGCGCGTTGCCACTCATCGCCCAATGTCAGCGCTTTGCGGCGGTCGCCGAGATGGGTGCCGATAATCGCTAAAAAGCTAAACCCGCTAAACAATATTAAGGCTGCGCCATCGCCATTGCCAAGAACGTGCAAAATGCCCCACAACGCCGTGCCCCACATCATCGGATGGCGCGTGATGCGAAAAATGCCGCGGGGGCCATTGACATCTGGGGCCTCAAGATTTTTACGCGCATTGACGGTGCCGGCGACAATACAAATCGTCGCCACGGGCATCAAGCTGAGTGAGAGATGTTTAAACGCGGTATGCGGCTCCCAGTAGACAATATCAGGCGCCGCTCTATAAGCCATGACGATCCAAATCATACCGGCCAGGGCAATTAAGGAATAAAGCCCGGCAAAAGCTTTGTCGCCAATTTTGGTGATGACAGGGGTTCTGATCGGTAGGCTCGACAAAACAAAATGACTACCAACAAAAAACAGCATCGCAGCAGATAGGTGAGTTAGGGATCCGATCATCGCAAATACAATATTATTCCAGGCAAAATAATGGCAAAAATTGATAATAATTTATACTCTTTCAATTGAAAAAATAGAAATGAAACTTATATCTAAGGTTATAGAATGACGCTCTCTCGGATTATTTTTGGCTGAGATCGAGACGTGATTCTCAAGCGAGGGCGGAAATGTTGGCGAGACTAAGTTGTCTTTTGATCAGTGTTTGTGTTGGGATTTCATTCCTTTCAACGCCAGCCTTGTCTATACCTCTGGATCAAGCAGCCAAAAAGCTTGAAGCATTTAAATGGTATGTCGAGGAATACCCGCCCTATAATTTTAAAAATAAAGCGGGTGAAACCACCGGCATGGCGGTGGATATTCTGATGGCGGCCTTTCGGAAAATTGGCATTGGACTTCGGCCGAAAAATCTGGAGATCGCGCCTTGGAACCAAGCCTACAAAGCTATTCAAATGAAGCCCGGCACTGCGCTATTCAGTATGACCTACACACCGGAACGCCAGCAGATAATGAAATTTGTCGGGCCATCAGTTCCGTCGAATATATCAATCATCGCGGCGAGAGCGAAAAAACTATCCAACATAGATACCGCGCAATTGGCGGGTCTCAAAATCGCTGTCGTGCGGGATGATATCGGTGATCAATTGATGCGGAAATTCGCTCTAAGCGATGATGTTATGTGGAAAAAAAATTCTCTGAAGCAGGTGCTTGATCTGCTTTTCACGGAGCGGGTGGATGCTGTGGCCTATGCGGTAGATGTTTTCAACTGGGCGACTAAGGCAGCTGGTGTGCAACCGGCCTTGTATGAAGAGATAAAGGTATTAAAAAAAGGGCAGTTGGGATACGCCTTCCATAACTCAACCAATCCAGAGATTTTAATTCCGCTGCAAAAGGCCGTTGACGCCTTACGCGCTGATGGCACGATTGATAAGATAATAAAAAAATATGGCAAATAGATAAGACTCGCATTTTTTCTTAGGGTAAAGGCGAGACGCCAAGGACCCATTCGTGGGCCCAGAGCAGCAAAAAATAGAACGCTCCACCTCCAATTATCCCAATCAACCAACCATTCGAGCCTCTAAGCGTGCCTCTTGAAGCGGCTAAATGCTGCCAGGCCGCTTCGCCCAATTGTTGTTTTTTACGCTTGTTGATGGTGTAGGGGCCATAAAAGCTTAAGCCCGTCAAAAGACCAAACATGAGGACAGAGGCAACATCGCCATTTGGTGCGAGATGAACAAGGGTCCAAAGCGCAAAAGCCATTATGACCGGGTGGCGAGAGAGGCCGATCAGGCCCGGCCTAGCGGGATCAAAATCCGCTTTGCTGATGCTGAGTGACAGCGGGTTTGAAGCCCAAAAGCCACCGATAAATAGAACACATCCAACGGGCATGCCGAGCAGCGGCACCCAGCGCGTCCAGGCGGGTTGACCCCAAAGCTCGATATAGGGGGCATCGATGAAAGCAAAGCCGAGCCACACAACGACGACGACACTTAGAGCTGAATAGAGCGCGATATAGAGGCGCTTGCCCAACAAATTGATCAAGCCTTGGCGACAGGGTCCATAGGCCGGAATAACGTGGCTCAGGATAAAGACGGCGATGGCGGCAATGAGTTCGATCATGAGCGTTATTTCAAATTTCTGAGTTCCGTCACGCGCTGCTGCCCGGCGCCGGCTAATAGCCCGGTATCAGATCCAGCTAAGATAAATTGCACGCCCATGGTGATAAATTTTTCTGCGTGCTCATTATTCATCACGCCGCCCATGCCCGACCATTTTCCATGTTTTTTGCAGGCTGTCGTCAAACTTTCAAAAGCGGCAACAAAATCATCATGGCCGGATTGGCCGGGAATCTCCATATTCGTGCTGAGATCGTTGCCGCCGATCATACCAACATCAACGCCCTCAACGGCCGCAATGGCATCGACATCGGCAATGGCTTCGGGGGTCTCAACCATGACGACGGTAAGCGTCGAGGCGTTAAACATCTTTGCCATATCTTCGGGTTTGCGGGGTGTGTAGCCGGTGTGAACAGGCGGGCCGCCGACATTCCGGAGACCGATGGGGCGAAACTTGGTCACCTCAACCAATTGGCGGGCTTCCTCAGCAGATCTGACATCCGGCATAACAATACCAAGGGCACCGCCTTCCAAGGCTCGAGTCGCCAACCAATGCTGGCCGGGCGGCACACGGACAAGGGGCGCAATGCCAGCATCAAGCGCCGCGGCTGAAATTTGCGCACAAGATTCGATTCCCAGCTGACCATGCTCCAAATCAATAAACAGCCAATCAAAGCCAGCCACCGCCATCGCCCGGCCGATCGTCGTCGAATTCGTGATGCGAATACCAAGGCCCAGCGAGAGATCGCCAGCTTTGAGACGGTCGAGCGCAGTATTGGTTAATTCTGTCATTTGGGCGTCCTTTTATTGTCTTGCTTCAAGGCATTGGTACCATGACATTCTCCGAGAATGCGGGCCGGTCTTGCAGTCTTTGATAATAAGCCTCGAGCTTGGGCAGAGCAGGCCGGTCAATCGGTAGGGCATAGAAGCGATGAACAGCGGCGCCTAGGGGGATATCGCCCATTGTCAGTGCATCACCGGTGATAAAATCTTTGTCCCCCAATTGAGCGTCGATAAATTTAAAATCCTGAGCCAAGGCAGTGATGCCTTTGGCAACTTCCTCATCGTTCCGTTCTTCGGGTGGGACACGGAACAAGTTCCAAAAGACGGCGACAACATTGCGCCAATTATCGGAAGCCTGCCAATCCATCCAGTAATCCGCTTCGGCGGCGAGGCCAGCATCGCTCGGCCACAGGTTTCCCTGGCTGTAGGTGTGAGCAAGGTAGCGGACAATCACATTAGATTGACGTATGAGGTTACCGTCATCTTCTAAAGTCGGCACGCGCATCTGCGGATTGAGCGCTGCGTATTCAGGTGTTTCCAGCCCACCCGGTTTGTCCTCCTTATAGATCCAGTCAAAGGCGAGGCCCAGCTCGCTGAGCGTCCACGAGACTTTTTGCACATTAATGGAGGTCTTTCGCCCGTATAATTTACGCATGATCCCGTCGATCCTTATAGCCAACCTTTTCGGTCAGGCGTTATCTCGGAGCAAGTATAGACCCGTTTGGGAGAATGTCTAAACTTCAGGTACTTCCAGGTCGTTCTGCGCGCAGGCGGCGGTGACGGTGTTTTGTAGCAGACACGCAATGGTCATTGGGCCGACGCCGCCAGGCACCGGTGTGATGGCACCGGCGACTTCTTTGGCTTCGTCGAAATCAACATCGCCGCACAGCTTGGATTTGCCTTCGGCATTTGGCGGTAGGCGGTTCATGCCAACATCAATGACGACCGCTCCTTCTTTGACCCAGTCGCCTTTGACCATCTGAGCGCGCCCGACGGCGGCAACCAGAATATCGGCACGGCGGGCTTCGCCTGGAAGATCGGCAGTGCGCGAATGAGCAATCGTCACCGTGCAGTTTTCTTTCAGCAATAACGCGGCCATTGGCTTGCCGACAATATTTGATCGACCAATCACCAGCGCTTGTTTGCCGGAGAGGTCGTCACCCAATTGATCCTTAATCATCATGATGCAGCCGAGCGGTGTGCAAGGCACTAGGCCATCGGAGCCGGTCGCGAGCTTGCCGGCATTGTAGACATGAAAGCCATCGACATCTTTGGTCGGATCAATTTTGGCGAGAACGGCCTGTTCGTCAATTTGATCGGGCAGCGGGAGCTGCACTAAGATACCGTGGACTTCGGGATCACTGTTGAGGCCTTCGATCAGGGTCAGAAGTTCTTTCTGCGAGGTTTCGGCGGGCAGGCGATGTTCAAAGCCCTTCATGCCGGCTTCAAGCGTCATCTTGTTTTTATTACGGACATAAATTTGACTGGCAGCGTCCTCACCAACAAGGACAACGGCAAGGCCGGGCGTGAGATTGTGATTTTCTTTCAACTCGCGCACTTGATCGGCGACACGGTTTCTCAGGCCTTCGGCAAATGCCTTGCCATCGATGATCTTTGCTTCAGCCATATTATTTATTCTCCCCCGCTTTAACGAAAGCCCGTAAATCTAGATGTCAGGGCACGCTTTAATCGATGCGCGCACTTTATCGATTTCGCCAGCGATCTCAATCGTTTTTCTTGTGTTGGTTTGACCGCGACTAATTGTGATTTGAGATTTGGCGATTTTCCATTCTCCAGCTAGCAATTTAATTAAGGCCGTATTGGCTTTACCTTTCTCCGGCACGGCAGTGACAGAGGCTTTCAAATAAGCAGAGCCATCCGCATCACGGGCCACGCCGGTGATCGCATTTTGCTTCGCTTTTGGTGTGAGTTTAAGGTCGAAACAGAGCGCACCCTTCTCTACCTTAAAAAGAGAAGGTGGATAGCCAGTCTTTTTAGACGAGGCCGCCGCCATATTCTCTGAGCAGATTGCGGCCAAAAACCAGAAGCAAGATCAAAACAACAGGGGAGACATCGATGCCGCCGAGATCTGGAATCCATCGTCTGATGGGGCGCAGCGCCGGCTCGGTGATGCGATAGAGGAAATCATAGACTTGGTAGACAAATCTGTTCTGCGTATTAATGACGTTGAACGAGGTCAGCCAGCTCATCGCAACAACGATGATAAGGCACCACATATATATGCCGATGACTTGATCGATGAGAAACAGCAAAGATTGCATAAAAGGTCACTATTCCCTGTAGTTATTTCCGGTGGTTTTTTTAGCTTCAACAAGCTGAACCCTAGCGGTCCGGCTTTCCTATGGCAAGAGCCTGACTTCTATTTAGAACATTTCAGTAGCTATTCAAGGGCTAGCTTTTGACTTTAACGTAACTTCCGGGAGCCGCTTCGATAACTTTTAGTTTGCCAGCCCCTGGATTTCGGGCGGCGACTTTGGCGCCGGATTTTTTGGATAACCACTTATGCCAATCCGGCCACCACGAACCAGGCGTTTCAGTGGCACCTTTGAACCAGTCGTCAAACTCAGCCGGTATTTTTTTCGCGCTGTTTGTCCAGAATTGATACTTGTTTTTATGCGGTGGATTAATGACACCTGCAATATGGCCCGATCCAGCCAAGACAAATCTATTTTGCCCAGAATATAATTTGGTAGCCTCAAATACCGAGGCGGCAGGCGCGATATGATCTTCTTTGCTGGATAGGATATAGGTCGGGATGGTGATGTTGCGGAGGTCTAATCTCTCGCCCATCAATTTCAAACCGCCTGGTTTCGACAGAAGATTGTCCTGGTAGAGATTGCGTAAATAGTCGAAAAGCATGCGATAGGGAAAGCGGGTGGAATCTGAATTCCAGAAAAGCAGGTCAAAAACCGGTGGTTCTTTACCCATCAAATAATTGTTAATGACAAAATACCAAATCAAATCATTGGCCCGGAGTGCGTTGAAGGTCGCGGCCATTTTTGCCCCATCCAGGTAGCCCACTTCTTTTACGTCTCGTTCCAACATGGAAATTTGCGCTTCATCGGAAAATATCAGGAGCTCTCCAGCCTTGGCAAAATCCACTTGGGCAGCAAAAAATGTTACCGCCGAGATACGGTCATCTTCGGTTGCTGCCATATAGGCCAAGGTTGCTGCCAAAAGGGTGCCGCCAATACAATAACCGATGGCGTTGACCTTGCGCTCGCCGGTGGCTTCTTCGATGGCCTCAAGAGCAGCAAAAATACCCCCGGCAACATAATCGTCGAAGGTTTTGTCGGCGAAAGTTTCATCCGGATTAACCCAGGAAATTACAAAAACCGTATAGCCTTTGTCTACCGCCCAGCGGATAAAGGAGTTGTCTTCACGCAGATCGAGAACATAAAATTTATTGATCCAGGGCGGCACGATCATCAGCGGCTTTTTATAGACCTTCTCGGTCGTCGGCTTATATTGGATGAGCTGCATATAGGGTGTCTCAAAGACCACGGAGCCCTCAGCAGTGGCAATATTTTCACCCACTTTAAAGGCATCCATATCGGTTTGGCGCGGCCGCATCATGTCGTAGCCGTCTTTCAAATCTTCGATATAGTTCTCAAAGCCTTGTACCAGGTTTTGGCCCTTGGTCTGCATAATCTCGCGAACCACCATTGGATTGGTATAGGCGTTGTTGGTGGGTGCGAAGGCTTCGGTGATAAGGCGGGTGTAGAGTTCAATTTTAGCGCGGCCCAGCTCATCCAGACCGTCAATATCATCAACGACTGTGTGCAGCCATTTTGTATTTAGGAGATAGGATTGCATGATGAAATTGAATATCGGGCTCTCGGTCCATTCTGAGTCCCTAAACCGATAATCGTCAGAAGCCGGTTCAATATCGGGCTCCTTGATTTCCTGGCCCAGCATGCGTTGGGTGGTGTTGAGCATCAGATTTTGATAACCCTGCATCAGTTCCAGCTGCGCTGAAAACATCGTCGCCGGATCCGGCAGAGGTAGCGTGGAAGCTTTCATTTTTTGTGAATTTTCCAAGGCTTCCGAAAAATCAAAAGCGCCTAAATTCATATTAGCCATTCCGGGTATTTCGGGCATGGCTGGAAATTCAGGCATTTTGAAATTCTCGGCGATTTTTTCGGGATCAAAAAAGGCCTTGGGGTCTAGTTCCGTTTTCCCCCCGGCAAAGGCATCGGCCATTGATTTCGACCAATTGGCGACCCAGTCACTCATATTTGTGTTCATCTGATCCGTCATTTGTTTGGTCATTTGATCAGCAAATTGTTGGGTGAACTGCTCAGAGACCTTTTGGGCCATTTCTTCAGCCATGCTTTGAGCTTGCGCGAGAAAATCCTGCGGCGTGTTTCCAGAAGTATCAGCCTTTGACATATCAGACCTATCGTTAATCCAAATTTTTGGGCGTCAAACCAATTAGTTCAACGCCCAAGTATGAAAGTCAATCACTTGATGGCACTTGGTGATGTGCCTTCAGAAAAGAGCCAATTTAGTTGGCAGTGAAGCCTTCGAAGTTTTTTTCCATCTGTTCTTTAACCGGCTGCGCTGCTTTTGCTGCAGTTGATTGAACGATGCCGTTTAATTTGCTGGACTGACCAGAGATGCGGTTCGCTGCCTTATTGGCAACTTCGCTGCTTAATTGGGTGAACTCTTCTGGTGTTTTTGCTGCGGCAAATTTCTCGGCCATGACCATGTTCTCAGCAAAGGCCTTTTTAGTGTAATCCATAATCTGCTGTGAATAAGCATCCCAGCCTTTGGTGGTTTCTTTAGCCACTTTAAAAGCTACGTCAAGATTATCCATTGCCATATCAGTTGCTTGCGTATAGCCCGACTGAAAAGCCGATGATTGATCTTTAACGTAAGAGCCGGTCTGCTCGAAGCCATCCTTAATTGCTTTTTCGCTGGTTGAAAGCGCTGCATCGACAGCTTCAACGCTTTTGGTTGCCATTTCTTCCGCCGCATTTAATACAGTATTGATCGCCTGCTCGGCGGCTTTTTGCGGTTTGGTTGCTTTTTCTGTTGCCATTGTCTTGTGTCCTTTACGTTACAAATAGGGGGCAAATATTAAACATATATTTTGCATTGCAAAAGAATAGGTAATCAGCAGCCGAATGTCAACAAATATTTTGCAACGCAAAATTGCTTATTTTGCACTACAAAATATCAATAAATCGTGTTATAAAGCAAATAAGCAGCGTTTTTAGCGCTAAAAGAGCGGATTCTACTGATTTTTAGGGAAAATGAATTTTGGCAAAAGACGATAAAGATCCAACCGGGCCCATTATCATTAAAAAATATGCCAATCGTCGACTGTATAATACGGCGAGTGGAAATTTTGTCACTTTGGCGGATTTGCATGAATTGGTGAAGCAAGAAGTTGCATTTGTTGTCCAGGATGCCAAATCAGGCGATGATTTGACGGCATCGATATTGGCGCAGATTGTCGCTGAGGAGGAAAACAAAGGTAACAATATGTTTTCCCCGGATTATCTTCGCCAAATCCTGAAGTTATACGGTGACGGTACACCGCCTGAACTGGCCGCTTATTTGGAGCAGAGCATTTCTTATTTTAACGAAAATCAGGATCAAATGACCAAGCAGTTCAGCGATATGCTCGATGGATCAAATAGCATGGAAAAATGGGCTGAGATTGGTCAGCAGAATGTGGCGATCTTTCAAAAATCGATGGAGGCCTTTAGCCAGGACACGCAAAATGAAGATATCCCGCCAAAACCCGAGAGCGGTGAGCCAGATACTGGCAACGATGAAACAGAAATTGAGAAATTACGAAAAGAGATGGCCGAAATGCAGGCCCGTTTAGATGGTCTCTCAGCGAAAAAATAATCCTGCCTTTTAACTCTATAGGAACCCTAACAATGAACGACCAATCAACCGCGCCTATGGTGCGTTATTTTGACGAAATTTCCGAAGGCATGTCTGGTGAGTTTAGCAAGACCGTCACCGAGCAGGATGTCACCACGTTTGCTGAAGTGACCGGTGATAAAAACCCCATTCATTTGGATGCTGATTATGCCGCTTCATCGATCTTTGGTCAGCGCATCGCGCACGGCATGTTGGCAGCTGGATATATCTCCGCGGTCTTTGGCTATAACTTTCCGGGACCAGGCTGGATTTATGTTAATCAAACCTTGCAGTTTAAGGCGCCAGTTTTTTTTGGCGATACGATGACAGCCGTGGTCACGGCAACCAAGCTCATACCTAAAAAGCAAATGATCGAATTTGATACGATAGTGTCGGTTGGAGACAAAGTTGTTGTTGAGGGTGTGGCAACGCTGATGTCACCGAAGCGGCCAGATTAGATAAGTTAGTTTACCAATAAATCGGCGGGCACGCTTTTAGCGAGATATTGTCGCTCAATCATATTGGCATCGGCATAGAGCACGCTGAAGATGTTGTGATCGTCGGAGACAGGCTTGGAATCGGCGTAGATTTCAGGTGCGATTCGCCGAGTTTGTGAGATCGCATGGCGTACCAAATCAGCAACTTTCCGAGGAATTCTGGATGTTGGCACGTAAAGGTTTTTTGGTGTCTCTCCGGCTGTTCCAACAACGAAGATATTGCCGCCGTCAATACCGGCCAAGTATAATTTAGGGAAGGAGGCGCCGATGGTGGCCAAGAGGCGCTTATTGTTGTCGCCGTTATTGTCGTCAAAAAAAGCGTTCATCACGACCGAGCCGCCGGGCCGGATGCAGCGTTTTAGATCGCTGAAAAATTCCTGGGTGAGAAGGTAGTCTGGAATATTATCGCCCAAAAACAAATCAACAACGGCAACATCAAAACTGTGGCGGCAGCGCCGGACGAAGGTTCGGGCATCTTCAAGGTGGATGTTAATGCCCGTGGCGTCAAAGCCAAAATGCTCGGTCGCGGCTTGTAAGGCTGAGTGGTTAATCTCAACCACCGAGACGTTGAGATTTTTGCGTTTCAAATTAAGCGGCACGGCTCCTGCACCCAATCCCAATACTAAAGCGTCTTTGGCCTCTGGCTCGAATGAGCGCGCGAAAGCTTCTAAGACATATGTGTACATCGAGAGAGAGTTGTTCTTTAAGTCAGTGCGATTCTGAATAAGTCCGTCCTGGAGGAAGAATTTTTCAGTCCCGCCGGTGCCGTCACGGCGAGTTACTTCGGCGACTTTTATATTGCCGAACATTGAGGTGTATTCAGCGACCACCCGAAAAATATCCCGATGGGCTGAATAGCTATTGAGGATTCTAAGGTAGTTTTCCTTGGCGAAAGACAAGCCTGCTGTGGCCAGTGCGATGACAAGGCTGGCGATAACCAGATTGCGCTTGTGACTGGCGGTTTGGGTCGGGGCGAGGCCTACCAAAATCAGGCTGGCGACGCATAACAACAGGCCGAGCAAAAGAATCGCTCTGAAGTTTGTTATGTTTGGGATAAAGACAAAGGCGGTTAGCAGAACGCCGGCAACCGAGCCGACCGTACTGATGAAAAAGATACGGCCCGCACCGGAATCACCTTCATTCGAATAGGCCCGTTGTAAGCCGATCAGCAGGGGATTCATGGCAGATAAGGCAATCAACGGCAGCGCCAGAAACAATGTCGCGCCAACAAAGCTCCCCAATATCAAATTAATCTGCGATAGGGCAGGAAAGGCAAAAGGATAGATGATGGCTGCCAATCCGATGGCAGCGGCAGAGGCAACCGGCATTGCCAAGATCAAAGTTTCCAATTTTTCGCTGGATAGCTTGGCCGATAAATGTCCACCCCAGCGATAGCCGACAGCCAGGAAAGTGAGGGTAATCGATAAAATTCCCGACCAGATATAGAGGCTGACACCAAAATACGGCGTCATGATGCGAGAGGCTAAAACTTCTAGGGCAAGCGTAATGGCACCGGTGACAAAAATCAGAATCTCATATTTCTTCATACTTCTGCCCTGTCGGTTATGCGGAATTTTTCGTCGGTTAGGTTTTAAGCGTTGGCCTCTCTAAGCGAGGCGGGATAATAATTTACCAAGAACCTAAAGATTGGCAAAAGCGAGGCAGCCATAAAGAGCTTGGCGCCAAAATCGCCGATCGCCCAAGTTACCCACGGCAATTGTGATCCGGCAAAAGCGATACTAAAGAATAAGGCCGTATCGATGGCAGAGCCGAGGACGGAAGAGACCAATGGCGCTTTCCACCAGCTTAAATTTCTCAAGCGATCAAATACTGAGATGTCCAGCAATTGCGCAACCAGGAAGGCTGAGCCAGAGGCAATGGCAATGCGGGGATTGATAAAGGCAGATAGAATGACGCCGAGGGCAAAGCCGACATAGACGACCCGGCGGGCGGCCTGAGCCTTGAACAGCCGGTTGGTCATATCGGTAACCAGAAAGCTCAACGGATAGCTAAATGCCCCCCAGGTCAGCCAATCATTAATGGGATGATTAACCAGCTCATTTGAGGCTACGATCACCAGGCTCATTGCGGCGATCGGCACCAATAGAATGCGTATTGAACCCCATTGCATCGCAGGGCCGGCTGAGTTTTCTGTGTTCATTTGTCTCTATCCGTCAAAATATCGTTGTTTACCGTTGGACTTGGCGAAGGGACATAAAGACTTTGGCACAAACATGCAAGTTTTGTCGCCTATTATACATGAATTAGCTGTTCATTTAAGCGCTGATAGGATAAGCAACGAGCTGTATTCAACAGTTTTTAAGATCATAAATATGACTGACACGATGCCAAAATATTCGTCGATTATGAGGCGCGGGTTACGCCGTCGCTGCCCGCAATGTGGTGAGGGCCGTATATTTAATGGCTATTTATCAATTTATGATGAATGCCCGGTCTGTCAGGAATCTTTGCGCGGCATTCGCACCGATGATGCAGCGCCGTGGGCGACAATATTATTGGTCGGGCATTTGGCCGCACCGATTGTCCCGATTGCTGTTAAGTTTGATATCGCGACCGTGCCGCTGACGATCCTTATGGTGGGATGGGTACTGTTCCTGGCGCTCAGCATATTGCCGGTAATGAAAGGCGTGTTTGTTGGCCTCAATTGGCGCTTTAATATTCGGGATGGTAAGCCGGACATTGAAATCCCGACGTCGATCAGCGCAAAGACTTAAAGCTCAGAGCTGGAATTTTCGGTATAAATCGTCTGCGTCGGATAGGGAATAGAAATACCATTTTCATCCATCGCCAGTTTAATTGCTTTGGTAAGGTCAAACCTGACCGGCCAATAGTCACCATTGGCAACCCAAACTCTGATGATTAAATTAACCGAACTATCGGCTAATTCACCAACCACGACAAAGGGCTCTGGATCGTTGTTAATCCGGGCGTCTTTAGCAATCGTATCTTGCAGGACCTGTATCGCTTTTTCGATATCATCATCGTAGGAAATTCCGGCAACCAGATCGACCCGGCGTGTTGGATTGGCAGAATAATTTTTGAGCGCGCCACCCCAAATTTCATTATTTGGCACGGTTATGCGAACATTGTCGCCCGTCGCCATTTCGGTGAAAAAAAGATTGAGTTCCTTAATCGTTCCAGCCTGACCTGCGACTTCAACAAAATCCCCGGCTTTGAAAGGGCGGAAGAACAACAGCATAACGCCGGCTGCGACGTTGCTAAGCGTACCCTGAAGCGCCAAGCCGATGGCCAGACCAGCGGCACCAATGACTGTCAGTAAGCTTGCGGTCTGGACACCAAATTGGTTGAGGACGGCAACGACAGTGATAACAATGACCAGATATTTGACGAAGCTCGAAAAGAAATTTACCAGCGTGTCATCTATTTTGCCGGATTTTCTCAAAACCCGGGAAATCATTTTTGCGGCCCGGCCAGAAAACCACAGGCCGATGATCAAGATGACAACAGCGCCCACGATATCCATGCCATAGGTCGCTAGAATGTTGACGACTTCCTGAATTACAGTTGTGAGATGATTTTGAATTTCGCCTGCAGAATTTTCCATCTGGAAATTATCCCTTTATGGATTAGCTTTCAGAATTGATGCGCTCAATCAGATGGATCAAAACCTCGTCGGCTTGGTCATTGCTAACCTGACAAGTGCCAACGGCTTCGTGGCCGCCGCCGCCTTGCTCAAGCATAAGCAGGCCGATATTGGCTTTAGATGCCTTGTTCAAGATTGATTTACCAACTGCGAAAAGCGTCTTGGTATCGTCATCGCCCGGGAAAATATGAATGGAAACCTGAGCGGCGGGGAAAAGCCCATAAATCAAGAAACGATTACAGGCATAAATTTTTTCTTCACCACGTAAATCAGCAATCACAATACTGCCATCGATTGACGCGCAGCGCTTTAGCTGCAGCTCTGCATATTCTTCATGTTCTTGGAAGACATGTAGGCGTTGCTCGACATCGGGGATCAGTAATATTTCTTCGACCGGATGATGTCGGCAATAAATCATCATATCCTTCATGAGTTGCTCATGTGGGATATCAAAATCTTCAACGCGTGATAATCCAGTCCGAGGATCAAGCAAGAAGTTCAAAATGGTCCAGCCTTCTGGCGCCAGAATTTCACTCTCGGAATATTGAGCGGAATCTGCTTTGTCGACAGCGTCCATCATTTCTTTGGATATTTTTGGAAACCCAAGCTCACCACCAAAATAGTCATAGACGACGCGTGCCGCTGATGGCGCGTTCGGATCGATGATATGATTTTTGTCGCCGTTAACGCGTACGGTTTCGCTCAGATGATGATCAAAACACATATGGACGCCTTCAACATAAGGCAAATTTGTCGTTACATCATTACTGGTGATATCGATTTTGCCCTGCTGTACTTCGCGCGGCTCGGCGAAGACGATTTGATCGTTGATCATGTCGCGCTCAATGAGTAATCCCCCGGCGACAACACCATCAAAATCTGCCCGTGTGACCAGGCGGTATTTTTGTTCAGACATAGTTTTCCTATCGCATGCTTCCTGAGCCGAAGATATTGCACTTAGACTGAGATGCCAAGCTGCAACATGTTCATATATATGGTTTAATCAGTTATTTTTCTACCTATTTTAACTGATCATCGTTAAGTCGATTACGCAAAATACCGACACCCTCTACTTCTATCTCCACAACATCGCCGGCTTTCATGCCGCGTGTGCTGCCCGGTGTGCCGGTAAATATCAAATCTCCCGGTACGAGCGTAAAGTATTTGCTCGCCCAGCTGACCACTTTGTCGACGCTGTGGATCATGTTTTTGGTGCGCTCCGATTGACGGACTTCGCCATTGAGTCGAGTTTGCACCAGGAGATCATTATAGTTCAGCCCGGTCACGATAAAGGGGCCGACCGGTCCAAAACCGTCGGAAGCCTTACCGCGAAGCCATTGTAAATCAGAGGATTGCCAACTTCTCTCACTGACGTCGTTACCGGCAGTTACGCCAAAGATGTATTTATGGGCATCTTTTTGTGAAACATTCTTTGCCGTTTTGCCGATCACAATCACCATTTCCCCTTCATAGTGAGGGTTTCCGGCATCTCGCGGGATAACGATATTTTTGTTATGCGCTAAAAGTGTGCTGGGAAATTTTGCAAAGAGTGGGGGGTTGCCGGAAGAAGAAGCGTGACTGGCGTAATTCATGCCGACGGCTAATATTTTGCTCGGCGTAGAGGGTATGAGAATTTCAATGTCAGACAGCTGTAATTTTTTGCCGGTTGTTTGATGCTGTTCAAAAATCGAGCCCCGGAGTTCATGCACTGTCGTGCCACGGACAAGCCCATATGAAATTTTTCCGCCCTGCGCATAACGGACATATTTTTTGCTAACTTCATTTTGGGCACCAACCTGGCCGCTCACCAGTAAAAGGCTAAAGAGTACCAGACTTAAAAATCTCATTTTGTCAGCTCCCGGATGCGTGCCTCCGCTTCAGCAGCTTTTTCTTCTTCTCCCAAGACGCGGTAAGCCTGGGCCAGGCGTCGCCATCCCGCGAGATCACCAGGCTCAGATTTAAGGCGCTCGGCTAATCGTTCGACCATTGAGCGGATGAATGCTTGGCGATCTTTACCCGACATTTCCTGGGCGGCTTTAACATCTTCTTGTGTTGGACCTGGGGCTGGTCCCATAGCCGGCCGAGGCGGTGCTGTTAGGCGTGGCTTGATGTCTGAAATTTTAATTTTTTCGCTTTCAGCGATAGCGGCCAGACGTTGGCGGACGATTTCCAACCAAGGCGCATTGGGAGGTGAAATGGCAATCAAGTCGATCCAATTTTGCATCGCTTCCCGGTACTTTTTTTGCTCTGCCAAATCAAGACCGAGATAATAGAGCGCCTTATGTTCACCGGGGTTGAGTTTTTGCGCGGTCTGAAAATATCGCCGCACTTCTGGCGTGAATTCTCCGCCTTCTGCCATAAAGCCGGTTTCACCTGCTGAGGCGGCTATATCGGCGCGGTTGGGATCGACTTGAAAGGCGCGTCTGAACGCCTCTGAAGCATCTTTGAAACGCTCGAGGCTGACCAAAGAGCGGCCAAGCAATAGCCAGCCTTCAATTTTATCCGGGTTTTCCTCCATCCGTGCCTTAAGCGCATTGACCAGGCGCTCCATCTCAGCGTTCGCCGCTTTCACCGGGGCGGCAAATTTACGTTTCGCAAAAGGCAAATCCGGCTTTTGCGGTGAGCCTAAATGCTGGTAAAGGCCAAGCGCCGCGAGGGGGATCACGACGATAATGGCAATTGCCATGGCAAGTCGAAGGCCGCTTGTTTGGCTCGGTGTCGCTGCTGTTTTTTCAAGGCTGGTTTTATCGAGGCGCCGATTAATTTCGGATTTAAGGGCGGCAGCTTCGACCTCGTTCAGCAAGCCACGTTCCACATCGCTGTCAATTTCCGTCAGCTGATCTTGATAGACGATGGCATTGTGATCAGATTGAGCGGCAGCCTCTTTTCGCAGCAGTGGCAGAATAATGACCAGCAAGGAAATCAAGACGAGGGCGGCGATGGCGATCCACAGGGTCAATTGTCGGTCTCCTTGGCTAACTCCTCAGTGTATTTTTTCTGGCGGCGGAAGAACAAAATCAGTCCAGTTAGACCGCTCAGCGCAATGATGATTGGGCCAAACCACAGAACCAAAGTGGCGGCTTTGAACGGTGGGCGGAGCAAAACGAAATCGCCATAGCGCGACACAACATAATCGACGACCGCTTGATCACTGTCGCCAGCGGTCAGGCGCTCTCTCACCAGAACGCGGAGATCGCGCGCCAGTTGGGCATCGGAATCATCAATCGATTGGTTCTGGCAGACAACGCAGCGCAAGCCCTTGCTGATCGAGCGGGCACGTTTTTCCATAAGCGGATCATTTAAGATCTCGCTGGGGTCAACCGCCTGGGCTGATACGGGCAATAACAAAATCAGACATAAGATAAAAAGGGTCTTCATTCTTTGCGCAGCCTTTCCAGAATGGGTTTCAGTGTGCGGCTCCAGTTTTGCGCGGTTATCGGGCCCATATGTTTGTAGCGAATGAGACCGTTTTTATCGACAAAGAAGGTTTCGGGGGCCCCGGTTACACCAAAGGCGATGGCACCTTTGCTAATCGGGTCATCGCCGATGAGGGTATAGGGATCACCATATTTTTTCAGCCATCTCGGTCCGGCTTTTCGGTCGGGCTCTCGCCAGTCGATGCCGTAAACCGGCACGATATTTTTTTCCTTCAAATCCATAAGAAAGGGATGCTCAACCCGGCAGGCGACGCACCAGGAGCCAAAGACATTAACCAGAACGACTTGGTTTTTAAGGTCGGTGTTGGACAATCCCTTGCTCGACCCCGCTATAGGAGGCAGAGAAAACTCAGGCACTTTCTGATCAATTAGAACAGACTCAAGTGACTTCGGATCGCGACCGAGACCGGCGGCAAAATAGACAGCAAGGATGCCCAGCAGGACAAGCGGAATGTAATAGGCGAGACGGTTCATTCGGCCGGCGCTCCGCCTGACACCAATTTGCTTTTCATCGGTGCACCAACGCGGTGGCGGCGATCGCTCAAGCTGACGGCCGCACCTAATACCATGATCATCGCGCCGACCCACATCCACGGGACGAGAGGGTTAAAGTAAAGCCGGGTGATATAGCCGCCGCTTTTTTCATCTTTGTCACCGACCACGGCATAGAGATCGCCCAAGAAGGTTGGATGGATCGCCGCCTCGGTGGTTGGCATGGCGCGAACCGTATAGACGCGTTTTTCCGGCTCAAGTGTGAGCTTAAAATCATCTCCCTTGGTGACAATAAAGGTACCGCGGGTGCCTTTATAATTGGGGCCCTGGAATTCGTTCACGCTTTTAAGGGTATAGGTGTAGCCAGCAACATTTACCTGATCGCCAAACTTCATTACCTGAATGCTTTCAACTTTCCAGGCGCTCGAAGCAGTTATGCCCGCAATGGCAATTGCCAATCCACCATGAGCCAAAGTCATACCCCAACTGGCACGGGGTTGGCGAAAGAGACGGCTTAAGCTGTCAGCCAACGGCACTTGGAAAAGCTTGATGCGTCCGGCCAATTCCGTCAGCGTTGCGGCAAACAACCAAATCGCCAAGGCGATGCCAAAGGCGGCAAAGGCACTGGCCCGGTCGATCAAAGCCCAGGTCAGCAGCCCGCCGATGATTGTGGCCAGTGCCGCAAATTTCAGCTTTGCCGATGCACTAGAAAAATCGCCGCGTTTCCATTTCAAAAAAGGCGCAATGCCCATGACCATGATCATTGGGATCATCATCGGTACAAAGACGCTCTCAAAATAAGGTGCGCCGACCGACACTTTGCCGAGTTCCAGCACATCAATAAACAAAGGATAAAGGGTGCCGAGCAGCACAGAAGCCGCCGCGACGGTGAGTAGGAAATTATTCAATAGCAATCCGCCCTCGCGGGAGACCGGCTGAAACAATCCGCTGCCTTTAAGTTGCGGGCCACGCCAGGCAAACAGCGCAAAGGCCCCGCCGATGGTGATCACCAGCAGCAACAATATAAAGACGCCGCGGGTCGGGTCAGACGCAAAGGCATGCACCGAGGTAATGACGCCGGAACGCACCAGGAAGGTGCCGAGCAGGCTCAGACCAAAAGCGATGATGGCGAGAAAAATCGTCCAGCTTTTAAGGCTGTCGCGTTTTTCAGAGACGATCGCCGAGTGCAACAAAGCGGTTGCAGCCAGCCACGGCATGAAGGATGCGTTCTCGACCGGGTCCCAAAACCACCAGCCGCCCCAACCGAGTTCATAATAAGCCCACCAGGATCCAAGCACGATGCCGGCGGTCAGGAAACACCAGGCAGCTAGAGTCCAGGGCCGCACCCAACGGGCCCAGGCGGCATCGACGCGGCCTTCGATCAAGGCGGCGACAGCAAAGGAAAAGGTGATGGAAAGCCCGACATAGCCCAAATAGAGCAGGGGCGGATGAAAGGCGAGACCGGGATCTTGTAACAGCGGATTAAGGCCATTGCCGTTCACCGGCGCTGGATCGAGCCTTAAAAAGGGATTTGATGTCAATAATATGAAAGCGAGCACGCCAGTGGCGATCAAAGACTGTACGCCCAAAACACGTACTTTTAAGGACGGTCTGAGATTGTTGCCAAATGCTGCAATGGCGGCACCGTAAGCCGCTAAGATTAATGCCCAAAGTAACATCGAGCCTTCATGATTGCCCCAGACGCCACTGATTTTATACAGCATCGGCTTGGCGGTATGAGAGTTGGAGGCCACGTTCATGACGGAAAAATCGGATGTTACGAAAGCATAAGTGAGGGCGGCAAAGGCGCCGACGATCAGGGCGAATTGGATAAGAGCCGCGGGCGCTGCAATCGCCATCAAGGATTGATTTTGCCGATGGGCGCCCACCATCGGCAACGTGCCTTGCAGCGCTGCCACAAACAGCGACAAGATCAGGGCAAAATGACCAATTTCTACAATCATAAATCTAACTCCACTTCTCTAAAATCTCGGGCCATGGGGTCGATCTTTAGTCTGAGAACTTGCAACCAGCATTTCCTCCCCCTCAAGGGGGGAAGGGGCGATAGCGGGAATTTTGCTCTCTCTCATAAAATCTCTATTTCTTTTTCTCTGCCGGTTTCCATTGGCCGGATTTTTTCAAGGCTTCGGCGACTTCGGGCGGCATGTAGGTCTCGTCGTGTTTGGCGAGAACCTCACGCGCGGTAAAGATCGCATTGTTGTAATGTCCTTCGGCCACGATGCCTTGGCCTTCCCGGAATAGATCGGGCAGCAATCCTCTGAACTCTACCACAACGGATTTATTGAGATCGGTCACTTTGAAGCGAGTGGTCGCGCCATCGGCGGTTTTCGAGACACTGCCTTCCTCGACCAGACCACCAATGCGCAGGCGCTGTTCGGGCCGGAGCTCGTGCTTGGCAAATTTTTCGACAATTTCGGTTGGGCTGTGGAAGAAGACGATGTTGTCTTCAAAAGCGGTCAGGATGAGGGCCGCAGCGGCAGCTAAGACCAAGATGCCGAGGGCAACAAAGGAAAGGCGGCGATGTTTACGTTTCATCATTTTGATCCGGTTGAAGCGCGTCTAATTCGGCTTTCGAGGCTTTTAGAAAACGCTGGCTTTGCACTAAAAGACCGACCAGCACGACAGTGGAAAGTCCGAAAGCCGCCCAGATGAAAGTGCCATATCCGCCCATTGATAAAAATTCAGACATCGGGTTAGCCCTCCGCTTGGCGAATACGAAGCGCGCGCACTTTGTTGGCGTTAAGCTCGGCGCGGGTGCGAATAAAGAGAATCCAGAAATAGAGCGCGGTATAGCCAACCGCCATCAAAAGCAGCGGTGTCAGCATGCTCGGATGAACGGCGGGACCGTCCATTTTAACCACACTGGCAGGCTGGTGCAGGGTGTTCCACCAATCAACACTGAATTTAATGATCGGCACATTAATCACGCCAACGATGGAGAGAATGGCCGCTGCGCGCGCACCGCGGGTCGGCTCATCAAAAGCGTTATAGAGCACCATATAGCCGAGATAGAGAAAAAACAGGATCAGCACCGAGGTCAGGCGCGCATCCCACACCCACCAGGTTCCCCACATTGGCTTGCCCCAAAGCGAGCCGGTGGCAAGTGCCAGAAAGGTAAAACAAGCACCGATGGGGGCCGTTGATTTGGCGACAATATCGGCCACCATATGACGCCAGATGAGAGCGACAGCGCTGGAACACGCCAAACCCACATAGCAAAACATCGCCATCCAGGCGGCCGGGACGTGGACATACATCATGCGCACGGTCTCGCTTTGCTGGTAATCCGGCGGAGATTTGAACAGCGCATAATAAAGTCCGGCACCAATGGTCAGGATCGTCACCACCATCGCTATCGGCTGCAACTTCGAGATCAGCCGAAGATATCGGGTTGGGTTGGCAAAATAGTTAAACATGTTCCTAAGCGTTTTTTAGTTAGTCCTAAAGTATGTCATGGATATAGCCTATTTCGGCTAGATGCAAATTGATCTTACTCAACCTGACATCAAAGTTAAGTTAAAAATTGGTAATGAATCTCTTATTCAACAGCTTGGCGAAGGGCGGCGGCACTGGCCCAGGGACACAGCGCCAGACCGGCCAGCAATAGGCCGCTTAAAATCAGCAATTGCGGCTCACTCGGCAGATCGGTCAGCGCCGCATCGACGGCGCTCACACCAAAAATAAGTGTCGGGATAAACAGCGGCAGAATCAACAGCGACAATAAAACACCGCTGCGGCGGGCACCTAGTATAAGTGCTGCCCCAATCGCGCCGATCAAACTCAGCGTCGGTGTGCCGAGGGCGAGTGCTGCCAGCAACACGCCATAGCCCGACGCTTCCATATTGAGCAGCAGTGCCAAAAGCGGTGAGACAATAATCAGCGGTAGGCCGGTGGTCAGCCAATGGGCAATGGTTTTGGCCAGCACCAGCAACTCTAACGGCTGCGGGGTGAGGACCAAAAGATCGAGACTACCATCTTCGTAATCGGTCTGAAACAAACGGTCCATCGAGAGCATGGCGGAAAGCAGGGCGGCGACCCAAATTACGCCGGCGCTGATGCGGGTCAGGATGCCGGGTTCCGGGCCGACGCCAAGCGGGAACAGGACGACCACCAGCACAAAGAACATCACCACCATCCAACTATCCGCGCCGTGGCGAATGGCGAGACGCAGCTCGCGCTTAATGAGAGAGTTAAAGACCTGGAAGAATGGGCTCATAAGGCGCCTCTATTGGAGCTGGTAAATTCCGAGATATCCAAGATATTACTGTCAGACACCAATTCTTCGTGCGTCGCGACCGCGACCATGCCGCCTTTGTCTTGATGGGCGGCGATGGCATGGCGAAGCGCAACGACGGAATCTGTATCTAGCGAATTGGCGGGCTCGTCCAGCAACCAGAGCGGCGCAGCGCTGGCACAAATGCGGGCTAGATTGAGCCGTTTGCGCTGACCCGCCGATAAAAACCGGGCCGGTAGGGCCGCCAGATGGGTGAGCGAGAAAGTCTTGAGCGCGTCTCTGACCAGCCGTTTTTCCGGCTCTGCGCCACTCATCTCTGCCCAGAAAGTTAGATTTTCTTCCACCGTCAGAGCGGTCTTTACCGCATCTTGGTGGCCGACATAATGCAAGCGGCCGCGAAAAATTTCTGGATCATCGCGGGTGTTCTCACCGCCCCAAAGGAGCTCGCCACTAACCGGGCGCAGCAATCCGGCCATCAGGCGCAGCAGGGTTGATTTGCCGCTGCCGTTTGGGCCCTGCAAATAGAGCACTTCACCTTCATCAATCGAGAATGCGAGCTTGGAAAACACCACCCGCTCGCCCCGAATACAGGTCAGATCTTGTCCAGTAAACTCAGCCATCCCTCATACCTATCCGAGGAAGTTTGAAGAGACAACAGATTCTCTAGAAACCAAGTTCCGGTTCCACCGTCATGGGTGACCAACTTGTCGTCGGCTCACCACTAGCGACAGCTAACATCTCCCGCTCAAAAACCTTCCGCATGGCGGCAATACCGATATCGGTTCGGCCCAATAGTTCCTGGGAGCGGTCAACTATCTGCTCTTGCCCGGCCTGGGCCAGCCCATCTTCAAGCAGTAAAAGATGCGGGTGATCAAGATAGTCATTGATGTGGCCTTTGCCGGCCAAAATCTCATGGGTCAGCTCATGAATAGGTGGATATTTTTTGACCTTCTCGTTAAAGCGCTCATACATAGCGTGATAGGCGTCCATATCCTTTTCATCGATATGAACATTCATCGTGAAATAGACCCGGTGATTTTTATCATCCATCGGCACCAGAATAATATTGGTATCGCGCCAGCCGCCGACTTCCATCAAATCGTTAAACGTCGGGATCATAATCCGCATGATATTGGGCAGCACGTAGTGAACTTTACGGGTCTTGCCGCCGCTTACTTTAGATTCGCGGATCATGCCGTAATCGGTTTCATAAAAATTCATTTCCGGCAGCTCATAACGTCGCCCTAGTTTGTCATGGGAATCGCCAAAGGTATGAACGAAAGCAATATGAGTTTCATCAAAATGATTTTCCATGGTTTGAAACCAATTGCAGGGAAAAATCGTCGCATGATTTTCAATCACACCAATATCTTCATATTTTTTGAAAGGCGGGAAATGCGGCGGCTCGCCGTCACCGAAATAGGCATATATGAGGCCCAGAAATTCCTGTACGGGATATCCCGGGATATCGGCTTGGGGGAACGCTCCAGTGTTTTTTTCGCCCGGCCGTTCAACACAACAGCCGTTGCCGTCGAATTTCCAACCATGATACATGCATTGGAGGGTGTCGCCCTTGACCCAGCCGGTTGAGAGCTGTGCCGAGCGGTGGGAGCATCTATGGCCGACGACATGCGCCGTGCCCGTCTCACCCCGAAACAACGTGAACTCTTCATCCATCACTTGAACCGGCAGGGCTTGGCCGTTGGCGATTTCGCTCGATAGTCCGACGGGTTGCCAAAATTGCCGGAGGTATTTTCCGCCAATCGTGTCTGGTCCCGAGGCGACATAATCTGCCCAGCGGTCTTTGCCGTGTACTTGCTCCATATTCATATCCTGCCTGCTCGCTTTATTTTGGGAAGTTGATTTTACACTAAAAATATCTTGGGAACCAATGAGGATAGGCCATTTAAATTTTAACCTTGAGATGCTCGGCCAACCGAATGGCGAGAAGCGGTGATTTAATACGAGAGGAAAAAGCCAAAAAAAGCGGCTGGAAAGAGGTGTCTCAGGGGAGGGACGCTTTCCAGCCGTTAGTTTTTGGCAGTCGAGCCTGCCTATAGGGGGTAAGAGAGCCAAAAGGGTTTTGGTACTCTCTTGGTATCAGGAGGCCTGATGCGAAACAGTAAAGCGCCCAATTGTGTCGAGAATAAGCTGATATTGTAACGATTTTGTGTTTAATTATTTCCGATTTAGCTTAAAAATAATCGCAAAAGCCCTTTCTGGGCTGGAAAATACCCACTTCTTAGTGTAGGCAAGGCCTCAATTCAGTAAACCCATTATAAACCGCATTTAAATCACCAAATTTGGAGGAGAGCCGTATGTCGAAAGTCGGCCAGGACACCCTAAACACCCGCCGCACGTTAAGTGCCGCTGGTAAAGACTATGATTATTTTAGCCTGGAGGCTGCTTCAGAAGCCGGCCTCGGCGATATCTCCCGTCTGCCGTTTTCCTTAAAAGTTCTGCTGGAAAATCTGCTGCGCTATGAAGATGGCAATACGGTCACGGTGGATGATGTTAAAGCGCTTGGTGCCTGGCTTGAAAGTAAAAGCTCGGACCGCGAAATTGCCTATCGTCCAGCGCGTGTTTTGCTGCAGGATTTCACCGGCGTTCCGGCCGTGGTTGATCTGGCCGCGATGCGCCAAGCCATGAAAGACCTCGGTGGTGATCCACAAAAAATTAATCCGCTGAGCCCGGTTGATCTGGTGATCGACCACTCGGTGATGATCGATAATTTTGGAACTGAAGAAGCATTTGACGCTAACGTCGAAAAGGAATTTGAGCGCAACCAGGAACGCTATGAGTTCCTCCGCTGGGGTTCTGTAGCGTTTGATAATTTCCGTGTTGTGCCGCCCGGAACCGGCATTTGCCATCAGGTGAATCTCGAATTCCTATCGCAAACCGTTTGGACCGATGAAGTTGACGGCAAGACGGTTGCTTATCCGGATACGCTGGTGGGTACCGATAGTCATACCACCATGGTCAATGGCTTGGCTGTCCTGGGCTGGGGTGTCGGTGGTATCGAAGCCGAAGCGGCTATGCTGGGACAACCCGTTTCCATGTTGGTGCCCGAAGTTATTGGCTTCAAGCTGACGGGAGAGATGAAAGAAGGCACCACTGCCACGGATCTCGTGCTGCGTGTTGTGCAAATGCTGCGTGAAAAAGGTGTGGTTGGTAAATTCGTCGAATTCTTTGGCCCGGCTTTGGATAGTCTCAGCCTGCCGGATCGCGCGACGCTCGCCAATATGGCGCCGGAATATGGTGCGACGTGCGGCATCTTCCCCATCGATGAAGAAACCATTCGCTTCTTGAAATTCACCTCCCGTGATGCCGATCGGGTGGCCTTGGTTGAAGAATATGCCAAAGCCCAAGGCATGTGGCGGGATGCCTCAACACCGGATCCTGAGTTCTCTGATACCTTGGAGCTTGATATCTCTGGCGTTGAGCCCTCAATCTCGGGTCCAAAGCGGCCGCAAGATCGTATTGCGCTTTCCGATGCCGCACCGGCTTTCCAGGAAACCTTGGATGCTGTTGGCCGCGGCAAAGGTCCGCAAGATGCCTCAGGTGAAGACTACAAAGTCCAGGATGGCGATGTTGTTATTGCGTCGATCACTTCTTGCACCAACACATCTAACCCCAGCGTTTTGATGGCTGCGGGTCTGGTGGCGCAAAAAGCTAATGCGCTTGGCCTTAAGCCAAAGCCCTGGGTTAAAACTTCGCTCGCTCCCGGTAGTCAGGTGGTCTCGGATTATCTCGAACATGCCGGCTTGCAAGGCGATCTTGATGCACTTGGCTTCAATGTCGTTGGTTATGGTTGCACGACGTGTATCGGTAACTCCGGTCCATTGCCGGAGCCGGTCGATCAAGCCATCACCGAGGGTGACCTCACGGTCTGTGCGGTGCTATCCGGTAACCGGAATTTCGAGGGCCGGATTCACGCCCAGATTAAAACCAATTACCTCGCCTCACCGCCGCTGGTTGTCGCTTATGCGTTGGCCGGCTCTATGACCCGCGATCTCTATAATGATCCCTTGGGCAAAGACAAGGACAGCAATCCGGTTTATCTCAAAGACATCTGGCCGACCAATAAAGAGGTCAGTGATGCGGTGATGAACCACATCACGCCGGACATGTTTGCAACCCGCTACGGTGATACGGTTTGGCAAGGTCCACAACAATGGCAGGATATTCAAGCCGAAGGGTCTGAGACCTATGATTGGCAGGAAGCATCCACTTACGTCAAATACCCAAGCTTCTTTGAAGGCATGGAAGATGAGCCGGGTGACTTCTCAGATATTGAAGGCGCGCGGCAATTGGCTGTACTGGGCGATTCAATCACGACCGATCACATCTCTCCGGCCGGCGCGATCAAAGAGGATAGCCCTGCTGGTTCCTACCTCACCGATCGTCAGGTGCGGACCCAAGACTTCAACTCTTTTGGCTCACGCCGGGGTAACCACGAAGTTATGATGCGCGGCACGTTTGCCAATATCCGTATCAAAAACGAAATGGCGCCGGGGACCGAAGGTGGTGTGACCAAACATCAGCCTTCCGGTGAGGATATGTCGATCTATGACGCGGCGATGAAATACGCCGATGAAGGCGTGCCGTTGGTGATTATTGGTGGCTCGCTTTACGGCAATGGCTCATCGCGTGACTGGGCAGCCAAAGGCACAACATTGCTTGGCGTCAAAGCGGTCATCGTTGAAAGCTTCGAGCGCATCCACCGCTCCAACCTCGTAGGCATGGGCGTTCTACCGCTGCAATTTAAAGAAGGTCAGAGCCGCCAGACGCTTAAACTCGATGGGTCGGAAGTTTTCGACATCACCGGTATTAAAGACGGTATTGATCCGCGCATGGACGTGCCGTGCAAGATCACTCGGGCTGATGGGACTAGCGAAGAAATTTCTTTGCTGTGCCGGATAGATACCGCAGATGAGGTTGAATACTACCGTCACGGCGGTATTCTTCAGTATGTTCTGAGGAATCTGAAAGCAGCCTAGATCGGGATTTATAACTGAATAGTTATATTCCTCACGCGATTGTTAACAAAACGCGGCTCAAATGGGCCGCGTTTTGTCATATTGAGCACTTGCTCACTACCATGTGATTGGGAATGCGCCGGGCCTTAAGCTATCTCTGGTGTATGAAGTATATAACAAAAATTAGCTTTGCTGTTTTGCTCTTAATCCTTTCTGTTGGATTGGTTGAGGCGGCAGACAACACAGCCAAACGCGGCCCAACCGTGGTTGAGCTCTATACCTCGCAAGGCTGTTCTTCCTGTCCGCCGGCCGATGCGCTTTTGGGTGAGCTGGCGCAACAGAAGGGTGTCTTGGCGTTGTCGTTTCATGTCGATTACTGGGATTACATTGGTTGGAAAGATCCCTTTGCGGCACCGATTAATTCTCAGCGCCAGCAGGAATATTCCCGCATTTTCAGAAAATCCTACGTCTACACACCACAGATTGTCATTCACGGTATGGCCGAGACCACCGGTTCGAACAAAGCTGCGATCCGGGCCAGTATCCAGCATGCGAAATTAGCGCCCGATGTGCCGATCAAACTAGAGCGCCAATCTTCTGGTGAGTTAAAAATCCGTATTGCCCGTGGGCGCCAACCAGGGCAGGCCTCGGTGTGGTTGGTTTACTATGATCCCTTGCATCAAACAAAAATTCGCCGCGGCGAGAATCGGGGCGAGGAGATTAGCAATTATAATGTCGTCCGGGTTTTGAAAAAGATCGGCGACTGGCGTGGCAAACGATTGGCCCTGACAGTCTCGGCGGCTGAAATTAAAAAGCATAAGGGACAGGGCTGCGCGGTTTTTCTGCAAAACGCTCAGAAAGGGCCAATTTTAGGGGCAGCGTCGTTGCAATTGGCTAAAATTATAAATTGATTCCAAGTCATGGAATTTTTGGGAATTTTTAAGAATTTTTATTGATCGATCGATCAATTAGTATTGTAAAGGGGGGATTCATCGGTAATAATAAGCCACACTTTACAGAGTTACCCCAGAGGTGATCCGGAAATTCTGCATGCTCTTCCCCCCATTTTGAGCGAAGGAAATGGATCACCCTTTGAGCGGCTTGGCCTTTTGGTCAAGCCGCTTTTTTTTTGGCATGAATTAATCCTCACATAAATTCAATAAATAATATTGGCGCACACTTGCGCTAGTTTTCTGGCCCTATATATTGCGGCCAATTCCAACCAATGAAATGTTTTGGAGACGATGCCCACTTTTAGAACCCTTGATGATCTCGATCTGGCTGGCAAGCGGGTGCTGCTCCGGGTCGATATGAACGTGCCGATGCGGGATGGTGCTATCACCGATACTGCGCGGATTGAAAAAATTATTCCGACGATCACCGAGATCTTGTCCAACGGGGCAGGCATTGTTTTGGCGAGCCATCTCGGTCGTCCCAAAGGCCAGGCCGTGCCAGAGTTCTCGCTCGAGCCTTTGGCGCCGGTGTTAGGGTCCCTCTTGCCGGACCGTGAGGTAATTTTTTCTGCTGATGGCTCGCACCAGGCTGCCCCCGGCGAAATTGTGCTACTTGAAAATCTGCGTTTTAATCCTGGCGAAGAAGGCAATGACCCGGCCTTCGCAAAATCTCTGGCAGCGCACGGCGACATCTATGTCGACGATGCCTTCTCCTGTGCCCACCGGGCCCATGCTTCGATTGACGGCGTCGCGCGATTGCTGCCCGCTGCTGCCGGTCGCCTGATGCAGCAAGAACTGGACGCGCTCAATAACGCGCTCGAAAATCCTGCCCATCCGGTCGCTGCCCTTGTCGGCGGCAACAAAATCTCCACCAAGCTCGGTGTCTTGGAAAATCTCATTACCAAGGTCGATCATCTCATCGTTGGTGGCGCGATGGCCAACACCTTCCTTTATGCGGGTGGTGTCGCGGTCGGCAAATCCCTGTGTGAAGAAGAGATGGCTGATACAGCGCGCGACATTGTCGCCAAAGCAAGCGATGCCGGTTGTACCATCCATCTGCCGGTCGATGCCGTTGTGGCGGCAGGCCTTGAAGAAGGGATTGCATCTGAGACCGTCGCCATCGATGCCGTGCCGGAAGATCAGATGATTTTGGATGTCGGGCCCGAAACGGCGGCTCAAATCACCAGCTTGCTGGAAGGCTGTAAAACCCTGGTTTGGAACGGTCCCTTGGGCGCGTTTGAGTTCAAGCCATTTGATGACGGCACCAACGCCGCCGCTCTAGCTGCCGCCAAACTCACCGAAGCCGGCGCCCTGCTCAGCGTCGCCGGTGGCGGTGATACCATGGCCGCGATGGAAAACGCCGGCGTCACGGAGACATTTTCCTACATCTCATCCGCCGGCGGTGCCTTTCTCGAATGGCTCGAAGGCAAAACCCTCCCGGGTATTGCGGTTTTGATGGAAAAGTAAGAAGGTTCACCACAAAGAACACGAAGAAAAAGAAAGCCGCAGCATCACAACCCCACCGTCATCCCGGACTTGATCCGGGATCCAGCTTTGCGCGTCCGCGGAAATTCCATTGCATTTAGTAGACCCCCCTCCTTGATCCTCCCCCTCAAGGGGGGAGGAAAATTTGTTGCAGAACTCGTCTCCTTTTAACGAAGGTGAGTTTTTTTGTCTTCCTCTGTGTTCTCTGTGCCCTCTGTGGTTCATACAAAGGGCGACTTAACCGGCTGTCGGCAGAAAAGACTGGATCCCGGATCACGTCCGGGATGACGGTTGGGGGAGATGGAGAAGGGAGGGGTCTGTTAAACGCTAACCGCTAATCCCTAACCACTAACTTCTACTCTCTTGCCTTGGGCTGGGAGGTTGTTGGTGCGCCGCTATCTACTTTGCCGAGGAGGTTGTCGAGCATGCTGCGGAGGTCTTCGGATTGGCGCAGCAGCTCGTTCGCGGCTTCGAGGGCTTCTTTAGAGGCGGTGGTTGAGAAATCTTTGGCGACTTCATTGACGTCATTGATGGTTGAGCCGATGGTTTGCACGGCTTTGATGGCGCGTTTGGTGCCGCCTTGAATGGTTTCGATGCGGTCGTTGACCGACTGGCCGGGGCTGGTTTTAGACCCGGCTTTCCGTTTGCCGCGCTTCTCATCGAGATGGATGAGATTTTCAGCATCGCTACCGCTTTCGCTTTCGAGCAAAGCAGTTTGTACGGCGAGCAGGCTCATCTGGTCGCTGATGCCAATCATCAAAATTTCAATATCGGTGATTTTCTCGGCTGCATCATCCAGACCGCTGACCATTTTCTCGGTGCGCTCGGCTTCCTCGGCAGCGTTTGAGGCACTTTGGCTGGTTTCGGTGAGTTGGTGACTGATCTCGGTGATGGCGCTTTTGCCGATCGGCAGCTGGGGAGAGCTTAGCTCGTCTTCCGCTTCCTCTGGTGTCGCTTGCTCGGTCACGCTCGGCAAATTGTGTGAGTTTGGAATAAGGCCGCGGCCGGGTGTTATAATTTCCTCAACCATCTCTTCGGCGGTAAGCTCTTCAGCAGCGAGCTCTTCAGCGGTTTCTAATTTTGGCGCCGCCTGCAAAGCGATGTTTTCCTTGAGGGCCAGCTCCAGGTCTTTGCGCAGCCGATCCGCTTGCAGCATGTTCTCGCGGAAGATAGTCAGCGTATTAGAAAGCTCGCCGGTCTCATCAAAATTACCGAGATAGGGGATTGGTGCACTGACATTGCCATGTGCCAGCTCCATTGCAATTTCTGCAATCTGCCCGGTCGGCTTGGTAATACTCCGCATGAGCAATGCCCCTAGAAATATCAGCACGAACAAGATGCCGCCACTGCCCCCGGCAATTATCTTGCGGATGAAGTCTTGGGTCATTTTGCTTTCCTGGCGGGTCAGGAGAGTAAAATTACCGGTGTAATTGATCAGCGCATCGAGGCTCGGTGCCATATAAGTGTTAATCTCGCCAAGCCGAGAGGTCTCCTTGGTGTAAGTGATGCGGGTGCGGCCCAGCTGGGTGATGTCGCTGCGGTGAGATTGCAGCAAATTCATCAATGTTTTCTTTTCATCATCCGGCAAGGACGATGAGACCAGGGCTTTATTGAGCAGCCCGATGTCAATTTGAATTTTTCGTAGATTCTTGGGTGTTGGGTTTTGGCTCAACTGTAGCTCGCTGTTTCTGACAATGCTGAGCGGGCCGATAATTTCACCTTCTTTAAGGCTCGCCGCCAATTGGCCGAGCCGATTTTCAAGTGCCACCAAAGACGCCGCTGCATTGCTGGCGATACCGATTTTCTTGTCAAAACCAAGCAGCGTTTGAATTTTAACGATGTTAGAGAATTGCGCGGCATGTTGCGCGACGCCGTCACTTAAGGTCGTCGCCATTTTCTGGCCATCCAAAGCGGCCGGATCTTCGATCAATAATCTGAGATTGCCGGCCAAGGCGGTCGAGCGCCTTATATAATTCTCGGCATAACGCAAATCTTTGCTTTCGATGAAGTTGCGGCTGTCACTGTTGAGCGCCAATGTTTCAGACTCGATCTTTGACACCAAGCTGGCGACATGGCTGGCTGCTCGGATTTGGTGGAGCGATTTCGACAGCAATTGGTCAGCGTGATAAAGCAGGGCCGCCATGCTGCAAATGGCAACCAGACTGAAAACCATAAATAAAGAGTGCCGGGTGGCAAAACGCGAAGCCCCCATGAAGGAGCGATGGTTGGGATCGTCACGCGACGGGTCACCCTTAATTACGGGTGCTAAATCTGGAAAGACATCTTTTGAAATTTCCCGCGCACTATCCGGCTGCAAAGTAGATTGCGTTGGCTCGCCTTCACTCATGGTGGTTCCTCATACTTAAATCCTGGCCCGACGTTTCTTATAAGGTGTTGGTTTTATTGGCTTGTCGCGCGCAATTGGTCCCTATGTTACCCATATATTAGGGGGCTAGGCAAAATTTAAATCAAAAATAATGAGCCGCGTTAGATTCCGTTAACTCTTTTCGGGCATTATGAGGCGGTTAAAAAAAAGCGTGAAAAAGGGTGTCAAAAAGATGCCTACAAATCATCAAGCCAGAAGTAGAGCTATAAATGAGCGATGATATAAGAATGGTGGGTGCCGCGGTCCAGCCTCTGAAACATTCAGGGCAGTTCCGCCAACAAGCACTTTCAGGATATGAAGCGTCAAAAGAGGTCGACCGGCAGGCTCGGATTACCAAGCCGATGGATGAGCCCGCTTTCCGCCGGGCGCTGGATAAACTAAATCAGACCCTCGATAACAACAAACCGCTGCGCGACGATGTGCCGCGCGGCTACTACCTCAACATCCGCGTCTAATGTAATACTTTAGCTGTCGAGCCCCATCAGGGAGCGGGCGAAGTCTTGGGCTTGGAAGGGGCGCATATCGTCGACTTGCTCGCCGACACCGATGGCGTGGACCGGCAGGCCGAATTTTTCTGCGAGTGAGACCAGCACACCGCCTTTAGACGAGCCATCGAGTTTGGTGACGATCAGGCCGGTGACATCGACCATTTCAGCAAAAATCTCAACTTGTGAATGAGCGTTCTGGCCGGTTGTGGCATCCAGCACCAGCAGACAGCTATGCGGTGCGGTGTCGTCTATTTTACGAATAACGCGAATGATTTTCTCAAGCTCAGCCATAAGCTCTTTGCGGTTTTGCAAGCGGCCTGCGGTATCGATCAACAATATATCAGCAGCCATGGCTTTTGCTTGCTCAAGTGCGTCATAAGCGAGGCTCGCGGCATCTTTACCGAGCTCAGTCGCGATCACCGGGCAATTGGTGCGCTCACCCCAGACTTTTAACTGCTCAATGGCGGCAGCGCGGAATGTATCCCCGGCAGCCAGCACAACTTTTTTGCCGGCTTGGCTGTAATTTTGCGCGAGCTTGCCGATGGTGGTTGTCTTGCCGACACCATTGACGCCGCAAACGATGATGACATGCGGCGCATGCGTGCTATCGGGTTCCAGCGGTTGGGCGATGGGCTCTAATATTGTCGCAATCTCTTCCGCCAAAGCGCCTCTGATTTCTTCCGCGCTGACTTCTTGGTCAAACCTTGATGCGGCAATGGATTGAGTGAGGCGCGCTGCTGTGGCGACGCCAAGATCCGAAGTGATTAAAATCTCCTCGAGCTCTTCGATCGCTGCGTCATCCAGCTTGCGCTTGGTGAAGAGATCGTTGATGCCTTGGGTGAGGGCGGAGGAGGAACGACTGAGGCCATCTTTCAGGCGTGATAACCAGCCGCGTTTTGCTTCATCAGTCATATAATTTAATCTGCCGATATTTGGGCGGTGAGGCCGTCTGGTGAAGCGCTGGTGATCAGCGCCGAAACGATCGAACCCTGCTCAAAATTATCGTTCAGGCGAACCGGCGCATAGGTTTCGGTGTAGCCGCGCCCGTCGCGCTCGACCAGGACTTCAGCGGTCTGGCCATTGAGTAAGTCAAAATAGGCGAGCTTTGCTTGTTCACCTTTTTGGCGAAGGGCAGCGGCGCGGGCTTTGCGAATTTTCTCATCAATTTGCGGCATATTGGCCGCCGGTGTATCTGGCCGCGGCGAATACGGAAAGACATGGAGATAGGTGAGGCCCGCGTCATCAACGAGGCGCAACGTATCTTCAAACATGTCGTCGCTCTCGGTTGGAAAGCCAGTAATGAGATCCGCGCCAAACACGACGTCCGGGCGAAGCTCGCGAATGCGTGTGGTTAACTCGATCACGTCTTTGCGGTTATGGCGGCGCTTCATGCGCTTTAGTATGAGATCGCTGCCGGCTTGTACACTGAGATGGAGATGCGGCATCAAGCGGGGCTCGGTCGCAATCAAATCCATCAACTCGTCATCAATGACAGCGGGGTCGAGCGAGCTGAGCCGCAGGCGTTTCAGATCTGGCGCCAAAGCGAGCAAGCGGCGCACCATTTGTCCGAGCGAAGGCTGGCCCGGCAGGTCGCTGCCATAGGATGAAATATCAACGCCAGTGAGGACAGCCTCGTGATAGCCTTGCCCGGTCAACTGATTGACCTGGTCGACAATGTGGCCGATCGGTACCGAGCGGGAATTACCGCGGCCATAGGGAATGATGCAAAATGTGCAGCGATGGTCACAGCCTTGTTGAACTTGAACAAAAGCCCGGCTGTGCGATTCGAAGCCGCTGATCAAATGACCGGCGATCTCTTTGGCCTGCATGATGTCGGAGACTTGAATTTTTTGCTTCTCAGGTGAGGGCAGATAGCTTTCCAGCTGAAGTTTTTCCTCATTGCCGAGCACGAGATCAACTTCGGGCATTTCATCAAATTTTTCCGGCGCGATTTGAGCAGCACAGCCTGAGACAATGATCCGCGCGTCAGGCCGCTCGCGGCGGAGCTTTCGGATCTGGCGGCGGGCATCGCGCTCGGCTTCCGTGGTGACGGCGCAGGTGTTAAAAATCACCGTGTCGTTTAGGCCGGCTGCTTTGGCATGGTCGCGCATAACTTCGGATTCGAACGCGTTCAAGCGGCAGCCCAAGGTGACAACTTCAGGAGCGGCGTCTTTGCTCGTCATAGCACCCAAGTCCCGGTGTAACTCATTTCGGTCGGACCGGTCATCATGATGCGATTATCGTCCCGCCATTCGATCTCCAGCGTGCCGCCATCAAGCTCAACCTTGGCTTTGCGATCAGCTAAATCGCGCCGGACAGCTGCTACTAAGGTGGCGCAGGCCCCGGTGCCGCAGGCTTCAGTGATGCCGACGCCGCGTTCCCAGACGCGCAGGCGAATGTGGCTGCGCGAAATGATTTCTGCCGCCTCAACATTGGTCCGGTTGGGAAACAACGGATGATGCTCCAAGATGGGTCCAACGCTCTCGAGGTTAATTGCAGTGCAGTCTTCAACAAAGAAAACCGCATGCGGATTGCCAACGCCGACGCCCACGGGATTGCTGAGCGGGCCCTCTGATATATCGAGCGATAAAGTGTCCATCTCGCTCGCCAACGGGATGTCCTGCCAGTCGAGATAAGCGGGTCCCATATCGACGGTGATGTTGTCGCCTGACCTGGTTGCGGTCAGCACGCCGCTTAAGGTTTCAATGAGCGCTTGGTCCCGGCCTTTCTCATCCATGACCAGCTTGCCGACACAGCGCGTGGCATTGCCGCAGGCCTCAACCTCGCCGCCATCGGCATTGCGAATACGCATCTTTAAATCAGCCTCGCCGGGGCTCTCTTCGAGCAAGATTAATTGGTCGCAGCCGATGCCGCGCCGGCGATCCGCAATCGCCTGCGTTTGGGCCGAATTCAACTCAATCGGCGTGCCCCGACCATCCAAAATAACAAAGTCATTTCCGAGACCGTGCATTTTTATAAATTTCAATGCGCTCATAGCAGGCGATATAGGCCTGAATGCAGCAGAAGTCCACTATTTTTGAGGGCGGGTTATTTGGGGCCAAAGGTTTCAAGAAAAGCCTGTAGATGAAACTCCGCCTGAGCTGGCTCGTACACGTGTTCTTGGCCGACCGGGCAGGCGCGCCTCGCGAGGCAGCCCTGGCCCATACAAACCTGTCCTTTGGGCTTGGCCAAAAAGCCAACACAGGCTTCGACGTTAAAGTCGCCGTCCTTGATGGCCCCCACCGGGCAGGTTGAGAGGCAAGGCTGGTCCGGGCAGGTCTCACAAGGTGAGGGGGGCGTTTTAATTTTAGGCAGGTCGATTTTTTCGTCCAACAAAAGGACGCCGCGATAAGCATGCCAAAGCCCAAAGTTCGGATGAATGAAAGCACCAAAGGGCGAGGGATTAACCGGCTCGACTTTTTGGGCCCAGGTCAAAATTGGAATATAGGGCGGCCCATCGAAGGGAAAAATGACCTCTGCCTTCAAGTCTCTCGCAATATTTGTCAGAACATCACGCGTCCAGCTTTCAAGCGGATTCGTGTTTTCTGGTCTATTGGTTTCGAAACTTGGCCAAAAATTTGAAGTTTTGCGATTGCCGGCATTACCAACAATAAGGACGGTTTTTGTGGTAGCGGAAAAGTCGTCAGAGGGACCTGGATGAAATCCGCCGCAGCATCTCATATCTGCCTGGGCGATACGATGGTCTATTTCCTGGTAATTCATGCGGTACTATAGTCAGGGTTTGGCGGTCAGTAAAATTGAAAAGAGGGCTACATATCCGAGTTGGCGACCGATTCTGCCAGCTGCACCAAAGTCTTTTGCATGTCCCGATTGGGCAGGTCCAAATATGATTCAATAAGACGGCGCACTTCTTTGGCTTGATGGGCGTTGATCTTCAATTCACCACCATTCGTAGCAATCTCGGTAAGATCGACAAAAAAGTAACCAGCATCAACGCTAAAAAAATTGCATAATTTATAAATGTTCTCTGCCGTTAAGCTTTTCCGGCCATCTTCAAGGGCATCAAGCTGTTTAAGCGTCTTGCCGATAATTTTGGCCGCGCGACTACGAGAGATTTTTTTCTCAAGACGTAGAATTTTCAGGCGGTGACCGATTAGGGGATTAACAAAATCGTATTGGCGAACCCGTTTAGAGGAATTGTTTGGCAATCCATCGCTCATTATATTCTCACTTCAAGTAAATACAGAGTACAAATATAAGGTGTATTCAATAATAATTTACAAGTAATGATATAACACGACCAATGGTCAACAAAAAGTGAAAAAAATACAAACTATAATTGTAAAGTTGGATAACAAAATATATTTTGATTATTTAGACTCGATAGCCGAGTTCCAAATGCCAACCGGGAATAGTTAGTCGGTACTTTGCGCCAAGGTTTTGACAAATTGGGAGAGGCGTTTGCGAACTTCTTCATCTGTCACGCGAAAGAAATTATGCATAAGCTCAATTGCTTCGCGTGAGGCCATGGGGTCTTCTTTGAACGGCGCTTGTGGAATGTCCGATAAATCCAAATTCTCAATGGCTGATTCCCCAAGGGCTTCTATCCCTTCAAAGAAAAAGGAAACTTCAACGCCAAGTGTTTTTGAAATTTTATACAAATTGCTGGCACCAATTCGGTTGGTGCCATTTTCATATTTCTGAACTTGTTGAAAAGTGACGCCGATAGCTTCACCGAGCTTGGTTTGACTTATTCTGAGACCAACGCGTCTCGCACGTACTCTTGAGCCGACATATTTATCGATGGGATCTGGGCCATCGTCTTTAATTGTTCTTCTTCTGCGCATTTTATCACTCTCCCTCAGGAGTACTATAGAGTTACCAAACAAATAATCGATTAATTCATATGCGTCGAGCAAAAATGAATTCTATTAAATAATTTAATTATTCTAATTATTAACTTCAAATAGGTACAATCCGCAATAGTGTCAAAAATGATGTTTCTACTTATGCCTTTAAAGTAACGAAAATAAAATTTCCGCCGTTTCTTGGGGATTACTGTTATCCCCTATAAGTACTATTGCATACTATAATACGCAAGAGCCGCAGGCGAAAATGCTGAAATTAATTGGGATATTTTCTTAAAGAAAATATTGCTCCTGTCATTTCTTGATCAAACGTCGTGCCGCTCGGCTCATTTGACTAAATCATTTCAAGGATGAGCGAATTGCTTGACTTCATGGACTGACATCAATACATTCCGCCACCTTACGAAGACAAAATGTTTCGTGACGTCTCCAATTGAATTATCCGCTCAGGCCTAAATTGAGTTGGTGAGGGGGCGCCGCCAGTCCGCGAGTTTCGCGCACTGGCGTTTTTTGCTTGTTTATTTTGGACGCTAAGATGTTTGACGGTTTAAGCGATAAGTTTGGCGACATATTTGATCGCCTGAAGAAGCGAGGAGCTCTGAGCGAGTCCGACGTTTCTGAAGCCATGCGCGAAATTCGTGTCGCTTTGCTTGAAGCCGATGTCGCGCTGCCGGTCGTCAAAGAATTTATCGATGGCGTCAAAGAACAAGCGGTTGGTCACGATGTCATTAAAAGTGTCACGCCCGGCCAGATGATCATCAAAGTGGTCAATGATCACTTGGTCGAAATGCTGGGCCCGGAAGACGCTGAGATTAATTTAGCCGCTGCCGCGCCGGTGCCAATCCTGATGGTTGGCCTGCAAGGTTCGGGTAAGACGACGACCACCGGTAAGCTGGCGCTGCGTCTCAAAAATCGCGACCGCAAAAAAGTATTGGTTGCCGGTCTCGACGTGGCGCGCCCCGCGGCGCAAGAACAATTGGCTCAACTTGCCAAGCAAGCAGAGGTCGAAAGTCTGGCCCCCGTCTTTGGTGAGCAGCCGGTCGGCATTTCAAAACGTGCCATGGAAGTCGGCCGTAAAGAAGGCTTCGATGTCGTTATTTTGGATACTGCTGGTCGTCTGGCCATAGATCAGGAATTAATGACCGAGGTCGCTGAGATCCGCAACACGGTGGCACCGGCAGAAATTCTGCTCGTTGCCGATGCGATGTCTGGCCAAGATGCGGTCAATGTCGCTAAAGAATTTAACGAGAAAATCGGTATTACCGGTATCGTGCTGACCCGTGTTGATGGTGATGCGCGGGGCGGTGCGGCCCTTTCGATGCGCCAAGTCACGGGCTGCCCGATCAAGTTGATGGGTGTCGGTGAAAAGCTCGATGCGTTAGATACTTTTCAAGCCGAACGTATTGCTGGGCGCATTTTGGGCATGGGCGATATTGTCGGCCTGGTCGAAAAAGCCGGTGAGGTCGTTGATCAGGAAGAAGCCGAAAAAGTCGCCAAGCGGGCGATGAAAGGCCAGTTCACGCTGGAAGATTTGCAGCAACAATTGGCACAAGTGAAAAACATGGGCGATCTTGGCGGCCTGATGGGCATGTTGCCGGGTGTTGGCAAAATGAAAAAGCAAATCGCCGAGGCCAATATTGATGATAAGATGATTGCCCGCCAAGAAGCAATTATATTGTCGATGACGCCAAAGGAACGGCGCAATCCAAAATTACTGAACGCCAAACGCCGGAAACGCATTGCTGCGGGGTCGGGCACCAGCGTTCAAGACGTCAATCGTCTGCTTAAACAATTTCAGCAGATGGCGTCGATGATGAAGAAAATGGGTAAGAAAGGTATGAAGGGCATGATGCCCGGAATGGGCGGCGGTATGCCCAATATGCCTGGTGGCATGATGCCGCCACCCGGAATGAAATTTTAGAATTTAGTTTAAAAAGAGGAAAGTAAATCAATGGCAACCAAAATTCGTTTATCGCGAGGTGGCGCAAAAAAGCGTCCGTTTTACCGTATTGTTGTGGCAGATAGTCGTTCTCCCCGTGACGGTCGGTTCATCGAACGTGTTGGTACATACAATCCGATGGTCGCGAAAGATCACCCGGAACGCATCGTTCTTAAAGAAGAGCGTATCAAACACTGGCTCTCCAATGGCGCTTTGCCGACAAACCGTGTTGCGCGGTTCTTAGGCGACGCCGATATCATCGAAAAGCCAACTTACGCCGAGCAGACCAAACAACATCTGCCACGTGAAAAGACTTTGGAGAAGATGAGAGAGAAAGAAGAAGCTCAGAAAGCCGCTCAAGAAGCAGCGGCTCAAGAAGCCGAAGCGGCTGCGGCGGCTCCAACGGAAGCTGAAGCTGCAGAAGAAGCGCCAGCAGAAGAGGCTGCGGCTGAGGAAGCTCCAGCAGAAGAGGCTGCGGCTGAGGAAGCTCCAGCAGAAGAGGCTGCGGCTGAGGAAGCTCCAGCAGAAGAAGCTCCAGCAGAAGAAGCTGCGGCAGAAGAAGCTCCAGCGGAAGAAGCTGCAGCAGAAGAAGCTCTAGCGGAAGAAGCTCCAGCAGAAGAAGCTGCGGCAGAAGAGGAAAATAAAGACGGCTAAGGATTTATGTCAAACTCGCCTCAAAAATCGGCGTCTGACAACCGAATTTGCGTTGGTATCGTGACCGGGCCGCATGGCCTCAAAGGGGATGTAAAGCTCAAGAGCTATACAGAAAATCCCAAAGATGTCGCAGCTTTCGGTCCGGTTACGGACAAATCCGGTGAGCGACAATTTGATATCCGCATTCTCAGCGCCAATCAAAAAGGATTGGTTGTTGAACTAAGCGGGGTCAGAGGACGCGAGGCGGCCGAGGCAATTAGAGGGACCGAACTTTATATGGTCCGAGATTTATTGCCGGAGCTTGAAGAGGACGAGTTCTATTATTCAGATCTGGTTGGTCTGGTAGTTGAAGACATAAATGGCGCAGCTATTGGCACTGTAAGTTTGGTAGATAATTACGGTGCTGGTGAGATTATCGAGGTTGATTTAAAGGACGGCGGAACTGAAATGTATCCAATGTCTCGGGAAGTGGTTCCGACAATCGACCTCAAAAATGGACGGGTTGTGATCAATCCACCGGCTGAAATATTTGCCGATGCCGATCACGATAAAGAGGAAGCAGAGTAATGGCAGGTAATGTGCCACAAGAGATGTCATCAGAGAACGCACCAGCCGATCAGGCTTGGCATGCGACGGTGATGACATTGTTCCCGGAAATGTTTCCGGGCACGCTTGGGCAATCTCTTGCTGGTAGGGCTCTGGATGACGGCCTTTGGGAAATTGACGCGGTGGATATCCGCACATTTGCCGAAGACAAACATCAGACCGTTGACGACACGCCGTTTGGTGGTGGCGCCGGAATGGTGATGCGGGCCGATGTCATTGATGCGGCGCTAAACTCAGTGGCAACGGACGCACGTCCGATTATTTACCTGTCGCCCAGAGGCAAGCCTTTGGATCAAGCGCGGGTCAAAGAATTGGCTGCAGCAGAAGGCGTTATTTTGCTCTGTGGTCGCTATGAAGGTGTTGATGAGCGGGTGATTGAAGCTTGGCAGTTGGAAGAAATCTCGCTCGGTGATTTTGTGCTCTCCGGCGGCGAGCCGGCAGCGCTCACATTAATTGACGCTTGCGTGCGCTTGCTACCTGGCGTGATGGGTAATGAGGCGACGCCGGTGGAAGAAAGTTTTGAAGGGGGATTGCTTGAATATCCCCATTATACCCGACCCCGCGAATGGCAAGGTCGGGATGTGCCGGAAGTTCTGCTCTCCGGGCACCATGAGAATGTAAAGGCTTGGCGACAGGCTGAGGCAGAAAAAATTACGGCTGAGAGGCGGCCTGATCTTTGGGATAAATATGTCACCAAGGGCGGAACGGCACCCAGCAAACATTAAAATTTTGGAATTTGAACACTAGTTGAGGAAAAGAAGATGAATCTTTTACAAGAAATCGAGCAAGAGCAAATTGCTAAGCTGAGCGCTGATAAAGCAATGCCGAAATTTGCCCCAGGCGATACTGTCAAAGTAAACGTCAAAGTGGTCGAAGGTACGCGTGAGCGTATTCAGGCTTACGAAGGCGTCTGCATTGCCCGTAAAAACGATGGTCTCCATTCGAACTTTACGGTTCGCAAAATCTCTTATGGTGAAGGTGTTGAACGTGTGTTCCCGCTTTACTCGCCGAATGTAGATAGTGTCGAGATTTTGCGCCGTGGTGATGTTCGCCGGGCCAAACTCTATTATCTTCGTGGTCGCCAAGGTAAGCGTGCGCGTATTGCTGAGCGTACCGATGGTTACGCAGCTAAGCTCTCCGCGTCTGATCGCGAAACAGCATTGGTTGAAAAAGAAGCTAATAAAGCAGCAAGTGCAAAAAAGAAATCAGCGAAAGCAGAAGCGCCAGTAGAGGCTCCGGCCGAAACTCCAGCAGAAGAAGTCGTTGAGGAGCAAGTAGAAGATAAGACCGAAGATTAATCTCGGCCTCTTTCTTCCATCTGTTTTTATCAAACCATTAAGTTGAAGTGAGTGATCTCTGATGAGCGAAGCAAAGACTCTTTATGACAAACTCTGGGACTCCCATATCGTCGACCAACAGGATGATGGGACATGTCTTATTTATATCGACCGACATCTTGTGCACGAAGTGACGTCGCCGCAAGCCTTCGAAGGCATGCGGAATGATGGCCGTAGCGTGCGCCGCCCGGAGCTAACCTTGGCGGTAGCTGATCACAATGTGCCGACGACCGATCGTTCGATTCGGATCGAAGATGATGAGTCGCGCATTCAGATTGAAGCGCTTGAAAAGAACTGCGCTGATTTCGGTCTTGAGCTTTACTCGATGAATGATATTCGCCAAGGCATCTGCCATGTGGTTGGACCGGAGCAAGGCTTTACGCTGCCGGGCACGACTTTGGTATGTGGAGATTCGCACACGGCAACGCATGGTGCTTTCGGCTCGATGTCGTTTGGTATCGGCACCTCTGAGGTTGAACATGTGTTGGCAACGCAAACCTTGCTGCTGACCAAATGCCGCAATATGCGGGTGACGGTAAATGGCGCCCTGCCAGCCGGTGTTACTGCTAAAGATCTGATCCTGGCAGTCATTGGTAAAATCGGCACCGCCGGTGGTACCGGTGCGGCGATCGAATTCTGCGGCGAAGCTTTCACCTCGCTTTCAATGGAGGGCCGGATGACGGTCTGCAACATGACCATTGAAGGCGGTGCGAGAGTTGGTCTGATCGCGCCTGATGAAACGACATTTGAGTTCTTGAAGGGTCGCCCCAAATCACCAAAAGCCGGTGCTTGGGAAGCGGCTGTCGAATTTTGGAAAACGCTGAAGACCGATGACGGCGCTGTGTTTGAAGAGGAAGTTGTCATGGAAGCTTCTGACATCAAGCCGCAAGTGACATGGGGCACCAGTCCGGAAGACGTCACCACGATTGACGGCAATGTACCAAATCCAGCGGATGAGCCAGATGAAAATCGCCGCAACAAGATGGAGCGCTCGCTCGAATATATGGGCCTCGATGCGGGTATGGCGATGAAGGACATTAAGATCAACACGACCTTTATCGGCTCTTGCACCAATTCGCGCCTGGAAGATATGCGGGCCGCTGCTGAAGTTGCTAAAGGCCGCAAGGTCGCGGACGGCGTTCAAGCTTTGGTCGTGCCAGGTTCTGGTTTGATTAAAGAGCAGGCCGAACAAGAAGGCCTCGATAAAATTTTTATCGAAGCTGGTTTTGAATGGCGGGAAGCGGGTTGCTCAATGTGCTTGGCGATGAACGCTGACAAGTTGAAGCCGGGCGAGCGCGCAGCGTCAACGTCGAACCGAAATTTTGAAGGTCGTCAAGGTCCCGGCGGACGCACCCATTTGGTGAGCCCGGCTATGGCCGCTGCCGCTGCAATCGCGGGTCATTTGACCGACGTAAATGATTTAGATTAAGGGAGAAGAGATATGGAAAAATTTGATAAACTCACTTCTGTTGCCGCTCCTCTGCCCCTGATCAATGTCGATACCGACATGATTATTCCGGCTAGGTTTTTAAAAACGATCAAGCGCACCGGTTTGGGGTCAGATTTGTTTTCGACGCTGCGCTTCAATGAAGACGGCAGCGACCGCGAAGATTTTGTGCTGAATAAGCCAGCCTATAAAGACGCTGAAATTCTTGTCGCGGGCGATAACTTTGGTTGTGGCTCAAGCCGTGAACATGCGCCCTGGGCTTTGATGGATTACGGCATCAAATGCGTTATTGCGCCAAGCTTTGCCGACATCTTTTTCAACAACAGCTCGAAGAACGGTATGTTGCTGATTAAACTGCCGCAGGAACAAGTTGATAAACTAATGCAGGATGCCGACCAGGGTGCCAATTCAACTTTCACAGTTGATTTGGAAGCTCAGGAAATTACCGGACCTGATGGCGAAGTCATTAAATTTGAAGTCGATGCTTTCAAGAAGCATTGCTTGCTGAATGGTCTCGATGATATCGGTCTGACGATGCAAAAAGATCAAAAGATAAACGATTACGAAGAGCGTCAAAAAGCCGCTCAGCCCTGGTAAAATCTGGGTAGATTTTGGGTAATAAATTAGAATTAAAGAGAGAGAATATGTCTGCAAATAAAAAACTATTGTTGTTGCCGGGTGACGGCATCGGCCCAGAGATTGTCGACGAAGTTCGTAAAATCATCGATTGGATGGATGAAAAACGTTCGGTCACTTTTGATATTTCAGAAGGCTTAATCGGCGGCGCAGCCATTGATGAAACCGGCGGACCTCTCCCAGAAGAAACTTTGGTAGCCGCGCGCGCTTCCGACGCTGTTCTCATGGGCGCTGCCGGTGGCCCGAAATGGGAATCATTGCCTTTCGAAGTTCAGCCAGAACGCGGCTTGCTTGGTATTCGGAAAGAACTTGGCCTGTTTGCTAATTTGCGCCCCGCACTGGTCTTTGATGCCTTGGCAGATGCGTCTACCTTGAAGCTCGATATTGTTAAGGGTCTCGATATTATGATTGTCCGGGAATTGACCGGCGGCATCTATTTCGGTGAGCCCCGCGGTATTGAAGATCTCGGTAACGGCGTTCGTAAGGGCGTTAACACGCTGACCTATACGACACCAGAAATTCACCGCATTGGCCGGGTGGCCATGGATCTCGCCGCCAAGCGCGACAAGCGGGTTTGTTCGATCGATAAAGCAAATGTTTTGGAAACCACAGTGATGTGGCGGGAAGAAATGATCAAAGTCGGTGAAGAGTATCCCGACATCGAGCTGAGCCACATGTATGTCGATAACGCCGCCATGCAATTGGTGCGTAATCCTAAGCAATTCGACGTCATTGTGACGACCAATATGTTTGGCGATATTTTGTCCGATTGCGCCGCAATGTTGACCGGCTCGCTCGGCATGTTGCCATCAGCTTCATTGGGTGCGCCCGACGAAAGTGGTCGCCAGGCGGCGCTCTATGAGCCCGTTCATGGCACGGCACCGGATATTGCTGGCCAAGGTATTGCCAATCCTCTGGCACAGATTCTCAGCTATTCTATGTTGCTGCGCTATTCTTTCGATATGTTCGAAGATGCCGACTTCATTGATCAAGCTGTGCAGAACGTGCTCGGACAAGGCTTGCGCACAGGTGACATTATGGGCGAGGGCTCAACCCAGGTATCTACCTCGGAAATGGGCGACGCCATTATCAAGGAACTTGATAAACAAGCAGCTTAAATAAATGCCCCCAGTAATTGGGAAAAATCAGAGGGGGCGTGCATAACGCTCCCTCTTTCTTATAAGGGGCAAATGGAGAATTAAGATGGGTTACAAATTTGCAGTTGTCGGCGCGACCGGCAACGTCGGACGCGAGATTATGAACATTTTGGCGGAACGGGAAATTCCGGCCGAAGACGTGACGGCTATTGCATCCGCGCGCTCTGTCGGCGCTGAAGTGTCTTACGGCGAAGATGACGTCCTTAAAGTGCAAGATCTGGCGGCGTTTGATTTTGAAGGCACTGACATTGTGCTCTCAAGTCCGGGCGCCAAAGTCTCGGCCGAATATGTGCCAAGAGCGACCGCCGCGGGTGCTGTCGTCATTGATAACACGTCTCAATTCAGGATGGATCCGGACGTGCCTTTGGTCGTGCCCGAGGTTAACCCTGAAGCGATTGGCGAGTTCCGCAATAGAAACATTATCGCCAACCCTAACTGCTCGACCATTCAGTTGGTTGTCGCTTTGAAGCCTTTGCACGATCTGGCAGGCATCCGCCGCGTCGTTGTCTCGACCTATCAGTCGGTCTCGGGGGCTGGAAAATCTGCGATGGATGAGCTGTTTAACCAGACCAAAGGCATCTACATGAATGAACCTGAATCTAAATTTCAGGAAAATTTTTCTAAGCCGATTGCCTTTAATACGATCCCGCAAATTGACGTCTTTATGGAAGATGGCAATACCAAGGAAGAGTGGAAAATGATGGTCGAGACCAAGAAAATTCTTGATCCGGAAATTCGCCTGACCGCGACTTGCGTCCGTGTGCCCGTCTTTGTCGGTCATGCCGAAGCCGTCAATATCGAGTTCGAACGCTCGATCTCTACTGAAGAAGCGCGCGAAGCCTTGAAGGCAGCGGAAGGCGTGGTGGTTGTCGATCACCGGGCCGAGGAAGGCTATGTCACCCAAACCGAATGCGCCGGCGAAGACCCCGTCTATGTCAGCCGCATCCGCGATGATATGACCTTGGAAAATGGTCTAAGCTTGTGGGTCGTCGCCGACAACCTCCGCAAAGGCGCAGCCCTAAATACGGTGCAAATCGCTGAAACACTGATTAGAGATTATCTCTAAAGGTTAATTTTTTAGTTCGGTGCCATAGTTCGCTGTCGGGCACCGAACTCTTACATTAACCTTTTAGTCGAACATGGCGTCGATATCGCCCTGAGATTGTTCGTCTGGATCTTTGCGGCGTTCCTGGCCGGAGTAATATTCGTCTTGTTTGCGGCGGCGGTCGGGACCGAAATAATGTTTTGCTTCGACAAAGGGGCGCGGTCGCTCAATGACGGCTCGGATGCGTGAAAAAAGTGTCCGAGCAGAAAGCGGCTTAATCAGCATTTCATTGATGCCGGCATCGCGGGCTTGAGTGACTTTGTTTTGCTCTGAATGGCCCGTCACCATAACGATCGGCACATATTGGTTCGGACTGTCATCGCCGGTGCGGACCAGTTTGACAAAATCCAGACCGTCCAGCGGCTGCATTTCCCAATCGACCAAAATGATATCAGGTTCGAAAGTTTTCATCGCCGAAAAAGCCAGCGCGCCATCTGAGGCTTCGGCCATTTCCAGGACACCCAGCGCGCGCAGCAATTGTTTCAAGATGATCCGCATGAACGGATTATCTTCAACAATCAAAAACTTCACATTACTGATATCAAGTCGCGCCACGGGGTGGTGAACCTATAGTGATTAAGAAAAAGCGGCCTAATTAAAAAAGCAGTTCAAATATATATCAGGGAATTAGGCATGTTCGCGTTCAAAAATAAAGCGAAAAAATTTACTGCGGTTGAAAATGGTTCATTTTGCAATCGTAATATGGGCGTAATATGGGCAAGAAGCGGCCTGAAAAGCAGACAAGTATAGAGGCGCCAGGCACGCAAGGCCTGGGATCCTTGTCGTGACGCATCGCGGCGGCGATACTCCTGACGCCTCATAGAGCCGGCCAGGCTCCGAGTACGTTCGATTGTCTTCGACCCCACTTGCTTCCTTACAACGCACCCTTGGGAGAGAGACAACTGCAATTTCACAAGCTTTATAGGTTTCAAATTCGGTCGTTGCCGACCTAATCCTTCACCCTGCCATATGATGGTTCAGATTAAGGAACCCAAATGAATGGACCCAATAACCAGATTGCTCACTTTCAAAACGGCACGAACTTCCGGCGAGGTAAAACAGTAATTCCTTGGTCAGGCCACCAATTTTTACTCTTTTACAAACCCTTCAGTCATGCGGTGGTTTGGTATTTCCAGAATCGAAATTCCTTCACCCAAGCCATCGCCGACTTTCCGGATCTCCTTCCGCCCGTCCCGCCAGGGAGACGAGGCAATCCAAAAAACCATCAGCATCTAAAGTTTTCTAAAACCTTCCCTTAAGTCCCGTTCCTTAGCGCGCGCCCCAAGAAGGGGCCCACCACCAATAGAAACAGCACTCAAGAAAGCGATTTCAAAAAGCCTTTAGTTTAGGCCTCCAACCCAACAAACCTTTTACCGGATCGCTCCGGGAAATGGCCTGCTTTGTCGAATATGCTTTCCTTCCTGCCTGTCCAAACTTATCGATAAATCGATAAATTCGGTGCCAACTCAGTAAGAAAAAGCAGTAAAGACGCTTTCACGTACGGGAGATATTCTCAACAATTCAAAATAAACATTCAATAATAAAATAGTAAAAAACCAAAGAAATCTGTGTATAAATTAACTATATTTACACAAATAGCACACAACTTATCCACAATTATATCAACATGTAAGTAATAATGTAGTAAAAAAATTATTTATTATAATTATCGCCTAATAAATGAGTACTTGTTTTTAAGTTTTTGAGTAATTCAGAGATGTGACGGGCATATGCACCTGCTTTACTCCCTTGTTGTTATTTATATGTATCGAATTAGGCGTTACGGGCTGATTTAATTGTGTTCGGCGCTTGTCATGAGGCTACGTTGACTTGCCACCATTGAAGGGCTAAACAAAATGAGTTTGTAGTCGTAAGACTTTAATCTTACGTATAAAATTGTCGTTTAATGGTTGGGGTTAGCGCCTTGGCCAATTGGGTTTACTGAAAATAAGCGAGGCTTGGTCTATGAGTACGGGAAACCGTCCGCTTTCTCCACATTTACAGGTTTACAAACCGCAATTGACGTCGGTGTTGTCGATCTTGCATAGGATGACAGGGGTTGGCCTCGCGGTCGGCGCTCTGATGTTGGTTTATTGGTTAAATGCTGCGGCTTACGGGCCTGAGGCCTTTGAGCGCACGCAAGCGTTTTTGGCCCATTGGTTTGGCAAGTTGCTGCTCTTCGGCTGGACCTGGGCTTTGTTCTATCACCTCTGTAATGGCATTCGGCATATGTTTTGGGATGCGGGAAAAGGCCTGGAACTGCCGCAAGTCTATTTGACCGGCTGGTTGGTTTATATCGCCTCGGTGGTTTTGACCTTGCTGGCCTGGACCGCTGGCTATGGCATGCTGGGAGGGTCGTACTGATGAGCTTACGAACTGATTTGGGCCGGGTGCGCGGTCTTGGCAGTGCCAAGGATGGTACCGCTCATTGGTGGAGCCAGCGGGTTACCGCGGTCGCTCTCATACCACTTAGTCTGTGGTTTATTTATTCGGCCGTAACCTTGGTCGGCATTGATCGGGCAGGCTTTAAGGTCTGGCTCAATGCGCCGGGTAGCATCTTGCTGATGTCGCTTTTTGTCATCGCGTTGTTTTATCACATGCAACTCGGCCTTCAGGTCGTGGTTGAAGATTATGTGCATAACGAGCGAAACAAAATCTTCTTATTGGTTCTTAATAAACTTGTCGCGGTATTCTTTGCTGTTTCCAGCATCATCGCTATCATCAAAGTTGCCTTCGGAGGCTAAAAGTCAAAATGACCGAAAATTATGAAATCATCGATCACGTGCATGATGTGATTGTTGTTGGTGCAGGTGGCGCAGGATTGCGGGCGACGCTTGGCATGACGGCGGCTGGTCTGGATACGGCTTGCATCACCAAAGTTTTCCCAACGCGCTCGCATACTGTTGCCGCCCAAGGCGGCGTTGGTGCCGCGCTGGGTAATATGCAGGAAGATAGCTGGCAATGGCATATGTTCGACACCGTCAAAGGTGCTGACTGGTTAGGCGATCAAGATGCCATCGAATATATGTGCCGCGAAGCAGTCCCCGCGATCTACGAGTTGGAGCATTTCGGCGTGCCGTTTTCCCGGACCGAAGAGGGCAAGATTTATCAACGCCCCTTTGGCGGTCATATGAGCGATTTCGGCGAGGGAGCCCCGGTCGGGCGCGCCGCCGCCGCCGCTGACCGTACCGGACATGCTATTTTGCACACGCTTTATCAGCAATGCCTAAAGCACAATGCCGAGTTCTATATCGAGTATTTCGCGATCGATTTGATCATGGATGATGATGGCTCATGCCGGGGTGTGATGGCGTGGAATTTGGCCGATGGTACGATCCATCGCTTCCTCGGTCATCAAACTGTGATGGCAACCGGTGGCTATGGTCGCAGTTACTTCTCCTGCACATCGGCGCATACCTGTACCGGAGATGGCAATGGTATGGTGCTCCGCGCCGGCCTGCCGATGCAGGATATGGAATTTGTGCAGTTTCACCCAACCGGAATTTACGGTTCTGGCTGCCTAATCACGGAGGGTGCCAGGGGCGAAGGTGGTTATCTCACCAATTCCGAAGGCGAAGCCTTTATGGAACGCTATGCGCCATCCGCTAAAGATCTGGCCTCGCGCGATGTTGTGAGCCGTTCAATGACGGTTGAGATCAGGGAAAACCGCGGTGTCGGTGCTGACAATGATCACATCTACCTGCACCTCGAACATCTGGGTGCCGAAGTGCTGCACAAACAATTACCAGGCATTACCGAAACGGCGAAAATTTTCTCCGGCGTCGATGCGACCAAAGAGCCGATCCCAGTTCTGCCGACGGTGCATTATAATATGGGCGGTATTCCGACCAATTATCACGGCGAAGCCTTGCGTCCGACAGCCGATGATCCGGAAGCGATCTGCCCTGGTTTGATGGCGATTGGTGAGGCGGCTTGTGTGTCGGTTCATGGTGCTAACCGATTAGGTACGAACTCGCTGTTGGATATTGTGGTGTTTGGCCGGGCGGCGGCGATTAGAGCATCCGAGACGGTTGATAAGAACAAAACCGTTAAGCCGGCTGACGGCAATACCGGCGAAGCGGCCATTGCGCGGCTTGATAAACTCCGCCACGCCAAAGGCGGCCAGTCGACCGCTGATGTGCGTCTCGGTATGCAGCGCATTATGCAAAACAACGCTGCCGTCTTCAGAACATCAGAAGTTCTCAAAGAAGGTGTTAGCTTGATCGATGACGCAGCTAAAAATTTGTCCGATTTGAACGTTGCCGATCAATCCTTGATCTGGAATTCAGATCTGGTTGAGACTCTAGAGCTCGAAAATCTGATGGCTTGTGCCAAGGCGACAATGCATGGCGCCGAAGCCCGCCATGAATCGCGCGGTGCGCATGCCCATGAGGATTATCCGGACCGTGATGACGAGAACTGGATGAAACATACATTGGCCTCGGTTGATGACGATTGGAACGTCAAGCTCGACTATCGCCCGGTTCATGAATACACGCTGACCGATGAGGTGGAATACATCACGCCTCGCGCTCGGGTTTACTAGGTGCGGGGTCAAGGAGAAAAAAATGGTTGAATTTAACCTGCCGAAAAATTCGCGAGTTGTTAAAGGCCAGACCCACAAGGCTCCGGACGGCGCGACAAATATCAAGAAATTCAAAGTCTATCGCTACGATCCCGACCAGGATAAAAATCCGCAACTTGATACTTATGAAGTTGATATGGATAGCTGCGGGCCGATGGTGCTGGATGCGCTGATCAAGATTAAAAATGAGATGGATCCGACACTGACGTTCCGGCGCTCTTGCCGAGAAGGGGTGTGTGGATCTTGTGCGATGAACGTCGACGGCACCAATACACTAGCCTGCACCAAAGACCTCGCCGAGATCAAAGGTGATGCGGCGATCTACCCGCTGCCGCATATGCCGGTGATTAAAGATCTGGTGCCCGATCTTTCAACGCCTTATGCGCAATACACTTCGATCCAGCCCTGGGTGAAGGCCGATACGCCGGCACCGGGCACAGAGCGGCTGCAGTCGCCAGAGGATCGTGAAAAGCTCGATGGCTTGTGGGAATGTGTTTTGTGTTTCTGTTGCTCGACCTCGTGCCCCAGTTACTGGTGGAACGGTGATCGCTATTTGGGCCCGGCTATTTTGCTGCAAGCCTATCGCTGGATTGTTGATTCCCGGGATGAGCGAACCGGTGAGCGTTTGGATGATCTCGAAGATCCGTTCAAGCTTTATCGCTGCCATACGATCATGAACTGCACCAATACCTGCCCGAAGTCGCTTAACCCGGGCTTGGCGATTGCCGAAACCAAAAAGCTGATGGTCGAGCGCATGTAGCTGAGCGGCACGCTTTATTTTTAAAGATGGTCGCCGGATTTCCTGCGGCCATTTTTATTGGAGGTCAAAATGTATAGTCCTAAGGTTCATGTTGAAGAGCGTTTGGATGTTCTGCAAGACGTCATGCGGATGCATGGTTGGGCGATTTTAGTTGGGAGTGGTGAGGCGGCTCCGCAAGCGACCCACCTGCCCTTTGTGCTGGATGAGACCCGAGGGCCAAACGGTACGCTCGTCTCGCATATGGCGAAGGCCAACCCCCACTGGCAAAACTTCGAAAATAGCGGCGAGGCATTGGTTATATTCTGGGGGCCGCACGCTTATATCTCGCCCGGCTGGTACGAAAATCAACCTTCCGTGCCAACTTGGAATTATGTCACGGTGCATGCCTATGGTAAGCCGCGTTTGATAGAGGGCGAAGAAGCCATGATGGCGGCGCAAAAGAGTTTGGTTGAGACTTATGAAGGTGCCGAAGGCTGGAAACTTGAGAGCCAACCGGAGAAATTTATCAAGGGTATGCTGTCAGGTATCATTTGTTTTGAGATTCCCATCACCCGGCTTGAAGGCAAATTCAAGATGAGCCAGAATCGCCCTGCGAGCGATCTTCCCGGGATCGTCGAGGGGCTCCGCAATCGCGCTGAAGGTGATGATCTCGAAATTGCGGAAATGTTGGACGATTAGATTCAAGCTGGCTTTTTGACTCTGATTCCGTTTATCATTTTCTCATAAGCCTGGGAGGCGCATGTGTCGGGATTTCTGACAAATTTAAAAGAGCAATATGACACGCTGATCGAGCGCCATCATAACCTGCCATTTCTAAAGGCGACGATGGCGGCTTGTGCACTGGTGGCGACTGCCGACGGTGAGGTGAGTTTCTCCGAGCGCGTCCGGGTCGATCAGATCATCGAGACTTTGGAGCACCTCCAGGTTTATGATCCCCATGAGGCGGTGAATATTTTTGTCGATTTCTGTGAGGCGATCCAGTCTTCGCCCAGCGCAGGCCACCCGAAAGTCCTAAGTCAATTAGATGTCGTCAAAGACAATCCCGAAACCGCGTCGCTGCTCATTCGCCTGTGTCTTGCGGTGGCTGAAGCAAACGGTAAGACCAGTCTGGTTGACCAAATTGAGATTGTCACATTGTGCAGCTATTTGGAAATTGACCCGGCGCATTTCGGTTTGTATCGGACGGATTTGGTCGACCAATTGCCTGGTTAGACAGCTTATCTCTTAAGATTCAACCTCTACTCTATTATTTTTGATATAGCGAATAAGCCGCGGCAGAAAGACAATGGCTGCCAAGAGGCCAAGCGCGATTAGGGCTATTTCAACCGAGGCGCTGTTTCCCGCAACAGCTTCGCGCCCGGCATAACCCAGATAGACATAAGCAATATCGCCCGGGATCATGCAGATGAAAGAGGCTATGACATAGTGAGAGGTTTTAATGCGTGTCAGACCCAAGGCGTAATTCAAGATATTGTAGGGGAACAGTGGGACCAGTCTGACAAAAGCGACAAACCGCCAGCCCTCAGCCTCAACACCTTCAATGGATTTGCGGACCCAGCCATCGCCGCTAATTTTTTTCTGAACAAACTCCGAGGCGATATAGCGGGCCACCAAAAATGCCAATAAGGCGCCTATCGTTGAGGCAATCAGATTATAGATTGCGCCCCAAAAAGGCCCAAAGGCTACCCCGGCGGCGATTGCCATCAGGCTACCAGGAACAAAAAAGACTGCACCGATAGATCGGCTTAGAATATAAATAAGTGGCCCTAACACGCCGAAGCCAGCAATCCAGCCGACGATAACTTCGACTTTTAGGCTTTGATGGTTCAGTATCCCCCAAACAATTATACTGCCGATGAAGGCGGCTAGAATAATTCGTTTGATCGTCGTGCCTTGCATTAGTACTCCTGGCTATTTCTGCTCACAGTATAGCAATATCAACGGTAAACGCCGGGTAATGAATATGTGATCCATTCGAATTTGCGCGATGATTACAGGATATCTAATTGATTTAATTGTTCAATCTGAAATCACACAATTTGGTGTGTCCGGATGTTAAATCGCTTTACATGGCGGGCTGCCAGTCTTAAGTAGCCTTTTATGACGAACGAAACTAAAGCTCTGCAAGGCCCACTTTTCACCTATCGTGATCGGGTCCAGGCTGGTGATCTCAATGCGGATCCGGCGCAAGAGTTGTTGGCTGAGAAGCTGCAAAGTCTCTATCGAGCACTCAGTGGCTATCAGCCCGCCTCAGGTAAAGTTGGCTGGAAAGACCGGTTTGGTCTCAACTCGCAAAAATCACGCCGCCGGGAGGAGCCGCTGCAAGGTCTCTATATCTTTGGCGATGTCGGGCGCGGTAAATCCATGCTGATGGATCTGTTTTTTGAGACCGCTCCGATTGAGCGCAAACGCCGGGTCCATTTCCACGCCTTTTTGCAAGACGTCCATGCCCGTTTTAACGCGTTCCGCAACAACAACAGCGATGGCGGTGATCCGGTGCCAAGCGTCGTTGAGGCTATTGCCGATGAAGCCTGGCTGCTTTGCTTTGATGAGTTGCAGGTGGTTAATATTGTCGATGCGATGATCCTTGGTCGTTTGTTCGAAGGACTATTGGAGCGCGACGTGGTGATTGTCGCGACTTCCAACCGACCGCCGGGTGATCTTTATAAAGATGGCCTCCAGCGCGAGAAATTTCTGCCCTTTATCGATCTCATCAGTGCACGTCTCGATATTTTGCAACTCGGCGCTGCCCGCGACTATCGATTGGAGCGCATGCTGGGGATGCAGGTCTATCACCAACCGTTGGATGACCAGGCGAAAAGCGATCTCGATCGTTATTTCGCCGAACTGACCAAAGGCTATACGCCAGCGGCTGACAAGATTGAGGTAAAAGGCCGCATCGTTGAAATCCCTCAAGCGGCGGCTGGCGTTGGGCGCACCAGTTTTAACAATCTTTGCGCCGAAGCTTTGGGACCGGCGGACTATCTTGAGATTGCCGAGCGCTATCACACACTGATCCTGGACGATATCCCGCGCATGGGGGAGGCCCTTAAAAGTGAGGCCCGGCGGTTTATCACGTTGATAGATGCGCTATACGAAAATAAGGTGAATTTCATTTGTTCTGCAGATGCGCCGCCCAAAGAGCTTTACGTGCTGGGTGAGGGTGCCTTTGAATTTGAACGCCTGGTTTCACGGCTGATGGAAATGCAATCTGAAGCCTATCTAGCGTTACCGCATGGCGGCACATAAAATAGTGCCGCATGGCGTAGAATAATCTAATTTCACATAAAAATTGCGGCTAAACGCACCTACCTATTGAATTTCTTGTGTTTTATTAGCATTTGAACATAAGAGATAAATGAAGTTGTGGGGTAACAGCAATCAGCATGTAAATGTGGTTTGGTGAAGATGGATAACGCCGCAGGCACGACTTGGTGCCTTAATTTCTTCAATCAATTTAAGGTGTTAGGGGATTGTTTTTCGCCCGTTTCCGGGGTTCTAGGCTTGCTCTCATACCCATTTTGCGCTACGTAGCGCGATCATATGTTACGCTCAATAAGGGGCGAAATTGACAAGTTTACCGCGATTTGGATGCCGTGATGAAAACCGGTAGTTTAAAATCGCCTAAAAGAAGTTAGAGAGAGGAATTAATTCTATGGCAAGAAACAAGATTGCGCTTGTTGGTGCTGGTAATATCGGCGGAACGTTGGCCCATTTAGCGGGTTTAAAAGAACTCGGTGATGTCGTTATGTTCGACATTGTAAATGGCATTCCCCAGGGCAAGTCCTTGGATTTGGCCCAGAGCTCACCGGTTGAAGGTTTCGATGCTAAAATGGTTGGCGCAAATCGCTATTCGGCGATTAAAGGCGCGGACGTAGTCATCGTAACGGCGGGCGTTGCCCGTAAGCCCGGCATGAGCCGCGATGACCTCATCGGCATCAACACCAGCGTTATGCAATCTGTCGGCGAAGGCATTAAACAAAACTGCCCGAACGCCTTTGTCATCTGCATCACCAACCCGCTTGACGTTATGGTTGGAGTGCTCCGCGATGCTTGTGGTTTGCCAGCCAATAAAGTGGTCGGCATGGCCGGTGTACTGGATTCAGCGCGTTTCCGTTATTTCTTAGCGGAAGAAATGAACGTCTCTGTTGAAGATGTCACAGCCTTTGTTTTGGGTGGTCACGGCGACAGTATGGTGCCAAGCGTGCGCTATTCAACAGTTGCCGGTATTCCATTGACCGATCTGGTTAAAATGAAATGGATCACGCAAAAAAAATTGGACGAGATTGTTCAGCGCACCCGTGATGGCGGCGCCGAAATTGTCGGACTTCTAAAAACCGGCTCTGCTTATTACGCGCCGGCTAGCTCGGCAATCCAAATGGCGGATGCTTACCTCAAAGATAAAAAACGCGTGTTGCCTTGTGCCGCATATCTTAAAGGCGAATATGGTGTCAAAGGTCTTTATGTCGGTGTGCCGGTTGTCATCGGTGCCAAAGGTGTTGAGAAAATCGTCGAAGTAAAACTTGATGCCAGCGAGAAAAAAGCCTTTAACGCTTCGGTCCGTGCGGTCAAGAAAATGGTCGCCGAGAGCGCTAAGTTGTTAAAAAAGGCAGCGGCTGAAAAGAAGGCAGCAGCGAAGCCGGCGGCAAAGCCAGCAGCAAAAAAAGCAACGAAGCCAGCAGCAAAAAAAGCAGCTAAGCCTGCAGCAAAGAAAGTAGCTAAGCCAGCAGCAAAGAAAACAGCAAAGCCGGCAGCAAAGAAAGTAACGAAAAAAGCTGTTAAGAAACCGGCTGCTAAGAAACCAGCAGCTAAGAAACCGGCTAAGAAAAAAGCGGCTGCAAAGAGAAAAGCAGTAAAGAAGAAGTAAGTATAAACCGCGGAACTTGGCAACAAATCCAGGTTCCGCACTAACTTAAGGGCTAGAGGCTTATGAATATTCACGAGTATCAAGCGAAGCAGATTTTGTCGAAATATGGCGTGGCCGTGCTTAAAGGTGGTGTTGCCTATACAGCAACTGAAGCCGAAGCCGTTGCCAAAGATTTGGGCGGCCCGATTTGGGTGGTTAAATCTCAAATTCATGCCGGCGGTCGCGGTAAGGGTAGTTTCAAAGAAGATACTGCTGGGAGTGCCGGCGGTGTGCGGGTGATCAAATCCGTCGAAGAGGTCAAAGAGGCCGCCAATCAAATGCTGGGCGCGACTTTGGTGACCCATCAGACCGGACCAGACGGCAAAGAAGTGAAGCGCGTCTATATCGAAGATGGCTGTGACATTGATCGTGAACTTTATCTGAGCCTTTTGATCGACCGTGCGACCTCACGCGTGACGGTTATTGCCTGTCAAGAAGGCGGCATGGATATCGAGGAAGTTGCGGCAGCGACGCCTGAGAAAATCTTGACCATCGATATTGATCCGGCAACCGGCATGAAGGGCTTTCATGCCCGCGAAGTTGCTTTCGGTCTGGGTCTTTCCGGTGATGAAGTGAAATCGGCGGTAAAGTTTTTGTTGTCGATGTACAAGTTGTTCATTGAGATGGATGCCAGCCAAATTGAAATTAATCCGCTGGTTGTTACCAAAGGCGGCGACGTGATCGCTCTCGATGCTAAAATGAATTTCGACGACAATGCGCTTTATCGTCATAAAGATGTCGAAGAGATGCGCGATGAAGATGAGCAAGATGCAGCGGAACTTGAAGCCGAACGTCATGACCTAAATTACATCAAATTGGATGGCAGCATCGGCTGCATGGTCAATGGCGCGGGTCTCGCCATGTCGACGATGGATATCATCAAGCTGCATGGCGGTGATCCGGCGAACTTCTTGGATGTTGGTGGCGGAGCGACCAAAGAGCGCGTGACGACAGCGTTTAAAATTATTCTTTCTGATTCCAATGTCGAAGGCATTTTGGTCAATATCTTTGGCGGCATTATGCGCTGTGATGTGATTGCCGAAGGCGTCATTGCAGCGGCTAAAGAAGTGTCGCTCAACGTGCCCCTCGTGGTTCGCCTCGAAGGCACCAATGTTGAGCTTGGCAAAGAAATTCTGGCCAAATCAGGATTGCCGATTATTTCGGGCGATGATCTTGGGGATGCCGCTGAAAAAATTGTTAAAGCAGTTGAGGAGGCGGCATAAAATGGCTGTTTTAGTAAATAAAGATACCAAAGTTATCTGTCAGGGCTTTACCGGCTCACAAGGTACTTTCCATTCCGAGCAAGCGATTGCCTATGGCACCCAAATGGTTGGCGGCGTAACGCCAGGCAAGGGTGGCTCTACCCATCTTGATTTGCCGGTGTTTGATACGGTTGCCGATGCGGTCGAGAAAACCGGCGCCAATGCGTCGGTGATTTATGTGCCGCCGCCCTTTGCTGCCGAAGCCATTCTTGAGGCAATCGATTGTGAGATTCCACTCGCGATCTGTATCACCGAAGGTATTCCGGTTTTAGATATGGTTGAAGTTAAGCGGGCTTTGGCCGGTTCTTCGACCCGCCTTGTTGGGCCAAACTGCCCAGGTGTGATTACCCCAGGTGAATGTAAAATCGGCATCATGCCGGGTCACATCCACCAACGCGGCAAAATTGGTGTGGTGTCTCGTTCAGGTACGCTGACCTATGAGGCGGTTGGTCAAACCACAACTGTGGGTCTTGGTCAGACGACTTGTATCGGTATCGGTGGTGATCCGGTAAACGGCACCAACTTTATCGATTGCTTGGAAATGTTCTTAGATGACGATGAAACCGAAGGCATTATTATGATCGGCGAGATCGGTGGTTCGGCTGAAGAAGAAGCGGCTGACTTCATTAAATCTTCAAAAGTTAAGAAGCCGATGGTTGGTTTTATTGCTGGCGTTACAGCACCTCCAGGTCGCCGGATGGGCCACGCGGGTGCAATTATCGCCGGCGGTAAAGGTGGTGCGCAAGATAAGATTGAAGCGCTGCGGAGTGCCGGTATTAATGTCGCCGATTCACCTGCAGCACTTGGCAGTACCATGCTGGAAACAATGAAAGGCTAAACACTCGGCCGTTTATTGTTTGGGTTTAATAGGGGTTATTGAGGATGGCGGATTCGACTGAATCGATTTTTACAGGAGCCAATGCAGCTTTCATTGCTGAATTGTATGATCGATATTTAGCTGATCCAAATTCAGTGGATCAAAGCTGGGCCGCTGTTTTTGCCGATCTGGGCGATGATCCAACTGACATCCAGGGTGAAATCAAGGGCGCTAGCTGGGCGCGTTCCACGACCAGCGTCATTGGCGTCAGTGATCCGGACGAGAAGCCTAAAAAACCAAACGGTGCAACGCCTGCTGTCTCGACTGAAAAAATTAATGAGATTGCCCAGCGCTCTATTCGGGCACGTATTCTCATTCGGTCTTACCGGGTGCGGGGTCATTTGCATGCGCAATTTGATCCGTTGGGATTGCTCGGTGCCGGTTATCACCGCGAGCTTGACTACAAGACCTATGACTTCACCGAAGAAGATTTGGGCAAAGAAATTTATCTCGACACTATGACCAGCATGGCCGGCAAGGAGACAGCGACCTTGCAGGAAATTCTCGATACCATGCGGGACTCCTATTGCAGCTCCATCGGTGTTGAATATATGCATATCCAGGAAATGGAAGAACGCGCCTGGATCCAAGAGCATGTCGAGGGCATCGATTATAAGTCCAAATATTCTCCGGATTTGCGCCGTGCCATATACAAAGATATGGTCGAAGCGGAAGGGTTCGAGACCTACCTCCAGATGAAGCACACCGGCACCAAGCGTTTTGGTTTGGATGGTGGAGAAAGTCTTATCCCATTTATGGAGCGGATGTTGCGGACGGCGGCTTATGTCGGTGTCGAAGAGGTCGTCATCGGTATGCCGCATCGGGGCCGGCTTAATGTTCTGGCCCGCACCATGGGCAAACCCTATGTCGCAATTTTCTCGGAATTTCAGGGTAATTCAGCTCATCCCGAAGATGTCCAAGGTTCCGGCGATGTGAAGTATCACCTCGGAGCATCGGCGGACCGCGAGTTTACTGAAGGTAAGATGCACCTCTCGCTGACCGCCAATCCGTCTCATCTGGAATGTGTAAATCCGGTGGTGCTGGGCAAAGTCCGCGCCAAGCAAACCCAACGCGGTAATGAAGAGCGTGACAAGGTTATGGGATTGCTGATGCATGGTGATGCGGCTTTTGCCGGTCAGGGCATCGTGCCGGAAAGTCTCGATCTCTCGCAGATCAGGGGCTACCGTACCGGCGGCACAATCCATGTTGTCGTCAACAATCAAATTGGCTTTACCACCAATCCAATGAGTTCCAGATCGACGCCGTATCCGACCGATGTTGCCAAAGGCATGCAGGCGCCGATCTTCCACGTCAACGGTGATGATCCGGAAGCGGTGGTTCGGGTCGCTGATCTAGCGGCGCAGTTCCGACAAAAATTCAAACGTGATGTGGTTGTTGATATTTTTTGTTATCGCCGGCACGGCCATAATGAAGGCGATGAGCCGATGTTCACGCAGCCGAAGATGTATACGGCGATTGCCAAACATCCAACGACGCGCGAGATCTACCGCGAAAAATTGCTCAAAGCCGGTGAGCTTACTCTCGATGAAGTCGAAAAAATTGAAACCGATTTCCGCGCGCATCTTGATAGCGAGTTTGAAGCTGCCCCCAATTATAAAACCAATAAAGCCGATTGGCTTGAGGGCGAATGGGTTGGTCTTGCTGCCCTTGAGGGTGAGGAAGAAAAGCGTGATGACGATACCTCCGTCGATATTGATGTGTTGAAGGAAATTGGCCATTCCCTGGCGCGCGTGCCGGAGGGGATCAATGTGAACTCCAAACTCTTGCGCCAGCTCAAAGCCAAAACCAAAATGATGGAAACCGGTGAGAACCTCGACTGGGCAATGGCCGAAGCTTTAGCTTACGGCTCTTTATTGGTTGAAGGTCACCCGGTTCGTCTATCAGGCCAGGATTCAGGGCGCGGTACCTTCTCGCACCGCCACGCCGTGATCGTTGATCAGGAGAATGAAAATCGCTATTTCCCGTTGAGTGAAATTCGCCCCGGCGAGCAGGCCGATTTCGAAGTGATGGATAGCCCGCTCTCTGAATTTGCTGTGCTGGGTTATGAATATGGCTATTCTTTGGCTGAACCTAAAACGCTGACCTTATGGGAGGCGCAGTTTGGAGATTTTGCCAATACCGCCCAGGTAATTTTCGATCAGTTTATTTCTTCCGGCGAATCTAAATGGCTGCGCATGTCAGGCCTCGTGATGCTTCTGCCTCACGGTATGGAAGGTCAGGGCCCGGAACATTCATCTGCTCGGTTGGAGCGCTTTTTACAGCTTTGCGCCGAAGATAATTTACAGGTCGTGAACGTAACCGCGCCGGCCAATTTCTTCCACGCGCTTCGCCGTCAAGTTAAGCGTAATTTCCGCAAACCGATGATCGTCATGTCACCAAAATCACTGCTGCGCCACAAGTTGAACATTTCAACTTTGGATGAAATGGGACCCGGTACTCATTTCCGCCGTGTATTGCCGGAAGTCGATAAGCTTGTTGCCAAAGACAAAGTGAAGCGCATCGTTTTGTGCTCTGGAAAAATATATTTTGATCTCCTAGAGACGCGCCGCGAGAAAAAAATCAATGACGTCGCGATCGTCAGGGTAGAGCAACTTTATCCGTGGCCGCGCATGGGAATTACCAATCAGATTAAACAATATCCAAATGCGGATGTTGTGTGGTGTCAGGAAGAAGCCTCCAATCAGGGTGCGTGGCATTTTGCCAGTGATCGTTTGAATTACATTCTCGCTGGCCTGGATAAAAAAGCTAAGCAAGCGCGCCAAGTTATTTACGCTGGTCGTAAAGCTTCGGCTTCACCAGCAACCGGGTCGCTTAAAGTTCATAATAAAGAGCAAGCGTTTTTGATTGATCAAGCGCTGAGCGGAAAAGCTAAAGACATCGTGCAACCCTACATGCCTATTCAATAAAGAGTGAATTGAGGAAATTATGGCTACTGAAATCAAAGTACCAACATTAGGCGAATCCCTAACCGAGGGAACCGTTGCGACCTGGCTAAAATCGGTCGGTGATGCGGTCGCAGTTGATGAGCCGATCCTTGAGTTGGAGACCGACAAGGTCACAATGGAAGTTAATGCACCGGTGGCGGGTACGCTAACCGAAATTATTGCGGAAGCGGGTGCCGAAGTTGAAGTTGGCGCGACGCTGGGTGTGATTGGCGATGGTGCGGCTGCCCCGGCACCTGAGGCTGCCGCTTCTGCTCCTGCAGCTGCTCCGGCTCCTGCGGCAAGTGGTGGTGGCGAAGCGGTTGATATTGTTGTCCCGATGTTGGGTGAAAGCCTGACCGAAGGTACGGTGGCGAACTGGCTTAAATCCGTGGGTGACGCCGTTGCTCAAGATGAGCCTTTGCTCGAGCTGGAAACCGATAAAGTCACCATGGAAGTCAATGCACCAAGTGCTGGAACGCTGACAGAAATTCTGGCAGATGTCGGCAGCGAAGTTGAAGTCGGTGCGATCTTGGGTCGCCTTGGCGGATCTGGCGCTGCGGCTGCCCCTGCACCGGCGGCGGCCCCCACTGAGGCCCCGACCGTAGCCGCCTCAAGCGATGGTATTCAAATGTCGCCGGCTGTGCGTAAGCTCGTTGAAGACGAAGGCTATGATGCAACGCAAATCCCAGCGACTGGCAAAGACGGACGTCTGACCAAAGGCGACGTGTTGGCCTATCAGAAGGCGGGCGGTGCACCAGCAGCTCCGGCCCCTACGGCAGCCCCTGCTCCGGTGGCAGACGATGGTGGACCGCGTCATCAAATTCCGTCCGTTCCGGCAGGTCCGCGTGAAGAACGGGTGAAAATGACCCGCCTCCGCAAAGTGATCGCGGGCCGTCTTAAAGATGCGCAAAACACCGCTGCCATGCTGACCACTTTTAACGAGGTGGATATGTCAGCGGTTATGGCCGCGCGTGCTCAGTTCCAGGAAAAGTTTGAGAAAACCCACGGCGTTCGCCTGGGCTTCATGAGCTATTTCGTTAAGGCTGCCATTGTTGCGTTGAAAGAATTCCCGGCCGTTAATGCGGAAATCCAGGGCGATGAGATTGTCTATAAAAATTACTACGACATTGGCGTTGCTGTCGGCACGCCAACAGGTCTGGTTGTGCCGGTCCTCAGGGATGCTGATCAGATGAGCTTTGCTGATATTGAAAAAGGCATCAAAGATTTTGGCTTGCGCGCACGTGATGGCAAACTCTCTTTGGATGAAATGACCGGCGGTAGCTTCACGATTACCAATGGCGGCATTTACGGCTCAATGCTGTCGACGCCGATCATCAACGCACCGCAATCCGGCATTCTAGGCATGCACAATATTGTTAAGCGCCCGTGGGTGGTTGGCGATGATATTGAGGTGCGCCCGATTATGTACCTCGCACATAGCTATGATCACCGCATCATTGATGGCCGCGAAGCTGTCTCCATGCTGGTGCGCATTAAAGAATGCATCGAAGATCCACAGCGCATCATGCTGGATATGTAATTAAGCGAATAAAAGTTTTAAAGGAATTTAGCCATGGCCGATACCACATACGACGTCACCTTTATAGGAGCAGGACCCGGCGGTTATGTCTCGGCCATTCGGGCGGCGCAGCTGGGGCTTAAAGTGGCGATTGTTGAAAAACGCCCGACGCTTGGTGGCACCTGCTTGAACGTCGGCTGTATTCCGTCAAAAGCGCTTTTGCATTCATCGCATCTCTATGAAGAAGCGACTGACGGCATGGCCGGTCACGGTGTTATCGCCAGCGGGGTGAAGCTCGATCTCAAAGCCATGATGGCGCATAAGGATGGCGTTGTCGGCGATACCATCAAAGGTGTCGACTTCCTGATGAAGAAAAATAAGATCGACCGGCTATTGGGCACCGGCTCAATTGCAGGTGCTGGTTCGGTCACTGTCACCGATGACAAAGGTAAGGCTGAGACCATCACGACCAAGAACATTGTCATCGCGACGGGCTCTGATGTGGCCCCACTACCGGGTGTTGAGATCGATGAGAAGTTGATCGTCAGCTCGACCGGCGCGCTGGCGCTCCCCAAGGTGCCAAAGAAAATGATCGTTATTGGTGCCGGTGTGATTGGCTTGGAGCTGGGGTCGGTCTGGCGGCGCTTAGGCGCAGAAGTTGAAGTTGTCGAGTTTCTCGATGTCTGCTTGCCGGGCTCTGATGCGGAAGTCTCGAAGATTGCCCAGCGCTCGCTCAAAAAGCAGGGCATGAAGTTCAAAATGAAAAGCAAGGTCACCGGTGCCAAGGCCACCAAATCAAGTGTGACCCTGACGGTTGAGCCCCGCGATGGCGGCGATGCGGAAGAAATGAAAGCCGATTGTGTGTTGGTCGCGATTGGCCGCCGCCCGTATACCGATGGCCTCGGGTTAGAGGCCGCCGGCGTTGAAATGGACCGCGGCTTTATTAAGACCACGGAGGGTTTTAAGACCAATGTCGATGGTATCTATGCGATTGGTGATGTCATTGGCGGCATGATGCTGGCCCACAAAGCTGAAGACGAAGGCGTCGTCTTGGCGGAAATGCTGGCCGGTCAGTCTGGTCATATTAACTATGATGCGATCCCGGCGATTGTTTATACCTGGCCGGAAGTTGCCACCGTCGGCAAGACCGAGGAGCAACTCAAGGAAGCGGGCACGGCCTATAATGCCGGTAAGTTTAACTTCACGGCCAATGCCCGCGCGCGGGCGATGAGCTCAACCGATGGCTTTGTGAAAATCCTAGCCGATGCCGAAACCGATGAAGTGCTGGGCGTCCATATTGTCGGCCCGGCTGCCGGTGATCTGATCCAGGAATGCGTTGTCGCGATGGAGTTTGGTGGCTCAGCCGAGGATATAGCCCGGACTTGTCACGGCCATCCGGGCTTAAGCGAAGTCGTCAAAGAGGCGGCCCTCGATGTCGACAACCGGGCGCTTCATAGTTAAGTTTATTTGATGTTTCATATTCTCCCAGAGAGTAATGCCGATCTTATTTGCGTTAAGGTCTCTGGCAAGCTGACCGATGCGGATTACAAGGCGTTTATTCCGAAAGTTGAAGAAGTCATCACTCAGTTTGGCACGATCAAATTCTATGTCGATGTATTAGACCTCGAAGGCTGGGAGTGGCGGGCTGCTTGGGATGATTTCGCCTTTGGTATCAAACACTGGAATGATTTTACCAAACTCGCCATGGTCGGTGATGCCAAATGGGAAGAACTGTCAGCCAAAATCGCTGACAAAATCAACAAAGCCGAAGTTCGCTATTTCGATGAAGACCATGCCGCAGAGGCCCTCGAATGGGTGAGGTCATAATGCTCGAGCTTTATCAATTCGGCAATTCAGTCTGTGTTCAAAAAGTACGAATTACGTTGGACGAGAAGGGTCTCGATTGGAAAGGTCATGAGGTCAACCTATTTACCGGTGAACAGTATGATCCCAAATACCTTAAATTAAATCCCAAGGGAGTGGTTCCAACATTGGTGGTCGATGGCCAGGCAATTATCGAATCGACACTGATCTGTGAGTATTTAGATGAAACCTACCCTGAGCCAAGCCTCGTGCCGGATGACGCGGTGCTGCGATCTCGCATGCGGCTCTGGAGTAAAGCGGTTGATGAAGGCCTGTTCGAGGGCGTAATGGATATCAGCTTCTCCGCCATGTTCCGTGAGCGGGTGAAAAATATGACCGACGACCAGCGCGAACAGAGATTTGCCAATGTCGGTGATCCGCGCCGGCGCGATCGTGTGATGTCGACTTTTGAGCAGGGCGTCGACTCGCCCTTTGTTTTCAATGGCATCGCGGCCTATGAGAAGGCCTTTAAGAATATGGAGAAAGATCTCGCCAGTGGCGGCCCCTGGTTGCTGGGCTCACAATTTAGTTTGGCAGATATTAATATGATGCCGTTTGTTAACCGTCTCGAATACCTTGGACTTCTTGATATCTGGATTGGCAAACGTCCAAAGGTTCAAGAATGGTGGGCCCGCGCAAAACAACGCCCAAGTTTCACCCGTGGTATCATCGACCACTTCAAACCCGGTGAAGAAACAGAAATGCAGGAATCCGGTGTTAAAATTAGAGATCAGCTGGCGGCGCGCTATCAAAGTTATTTGGAGCAATTCCCCGCAATCTAAGGCGAGGCTTAATCCGGCAAGGGTTATTGCTTGGTACTTTCCCCGATCGCTTCTTCTAACAATCCCAAGGCGGCATTGGCAAAAGCCCACATATTCTTTTCGCGATCAGCGCTGCCGGTCTCTAAGGTCAGGGTTTTTTCGATCGGCCCCGATACTGCGATGCAGACGTGGCCGGCGTCATCCCCATAGCGATTGCCAGTTGGGCCGCTGGCGCCGGTTTCTGAGAGGCCCCAGGTCGTTGTCATTTTTTCACGCACAGCGCGGGCGACAATCATTGCATATTCTTCGGTCGAGGCGCGCATGGTGACAACATCTTCCGGCAATTCAAGAAATTCGCGGCGGGCATCCCGCGTATAAATCACACCGCCACCGGCAAAATAGGCCGAGGCCCCGGGGATGGATAGGAGGGCAGCTGAGACGAGCCCGCCGGAAGAAGATTCGGCGACGGCAACGTTTTGCTCGCTCTCTTTTAAGAGCGCACCTAATTTCTCCGCCATATTCGTAAGTTGCATGGTTAAAACCTTCCTAAGAGTAAAGTTAGGGGAAGGGTATCTCAAATTTTTCCGGAAGTCCCAGCCAATCACAAGCGAGACGCTCATCAATGAAATTTTTTCGATCAATCATACCCGAATGGGTCAAACGATTGCTGCGCAAAAACTGATGCGCAATGGCAAATTGTTTGCCGCCATCAACGATCCAGGCCTGTCGGCATTCACCGAGTTGGATGAGGAGATTGTTGACCTCTGTTCGTATTGGGCCGCTGAAGAAACCATAACTCCATTCGTCAGGCAGCTTTGCCCCGCGGGTATCCCGGCAAAAACTCATACCGGGAAAAAAATCCGGTGATGCCAAAATTTCACGATAAAGGGTGCTCATCTCATTGATTTTGACGTCACCCGAATGCTTGGCGAATACGGTTTCAAATTTTTGGTCGATTACATACTGGAAAACCATTCTAAATTATACTGAAAAAACACTTCTTTTAATATTATTATGGTGGCCAGTTTGCCCGACATAAGGGTATATGCAGCTTGGCTACCAAAGAGGAAGATGATGTCCCAGCGGTTGAGAGGGCAGGGTCCAATAGGCTGGTGTTTGTGACAGAATCCCGGCATGACGAATGCTGGTGAGTTTGCCAAACCCCGAGGGGCTGGTTTCCAGAAATTTCCCGATATCGGCAGCGGTCTGATCTTTAACATTGAAGCCATGATCTATTTGGCCAAGATTTTGTAACCACTGCCCGGTTTGGGCGAGTGAAACTTGGACATGCCAGGAGCCACCTTCCTGGGCGCGTCGCAACAGGGCGGCCATCACGCCAAAGGCCAGCAGGTAACCGGTGGCATGATCAAGCGCTTGATTGGGAAGCGGGGTCGGTTGCGAACTGCCGAGTGCCTCAGCTTCAGCGGCGTTTAAACCGCTCACGGTTTGCATCAGTGAATCAAACCCTCGGCGGTCTGCCCACGGCCCTTTTGGTCCATAGGCCGAAAGCGAGGCGTAAATTATTCCGGGTTGCTCTTTCGCAACCTGATCCGGCGAAAATCCTAGGGTTGAAATTGCCTGTGGCCGATAGCCCTGGATAAAAACATCAGCCTCTTTGATCAGAGAGCTGAGCTTTGCCTTACCATCCTCAGTTTTAAGATCGATATGGGCAGAGCGTTTGCCGCGGCCATTGTCGATGACCAGAGGCGCAATACTGGGTAAATGGGGTGAGGTGACGCGGAGAACATTTGCCCCATGCGCGGCTAAAGTTCTGCCGCCGACGGGCCCCGCTATGATGCGGGTGAGGTCCAGTACCCGAACTTCTGATAGCGGGCGCTCTGGATTTTCCTTAAAAGAAAGTGACGGCGCGTCATCAATTTTTGTGATTGTCAGGAGGGGTTGGCGCGCGATTGCTTGGCCTTGCGGGTGGGCCAGCCATTCATCGGGGCTGCGCATCATGACGGCCAAGAAGCCCGCTTCGGAAATGCAGGTCTCAAACTCACCTGCTTGCCAATTATTAAGCGCGGCCTGAACCGCGCCGCGCTCATTCGCGCACTTAAGAATATTAAGAATGCCGTTCCGGTGATGGTCGAAATTGGTGTGGATGCGCACCCATCTGCCATCGCCGCATTGATAGGCTCCGGCAATCGCATCCCAAAGCGCCGGCGCCGGCCCACTGTTGATTAGCTGGTAGCGCTCACTCCTAAACTCGGCTGCGGCGTGTTTGATGTCGACCGCGACCGTTTGGGTCTGACCGGTGCGCTGGCGCCAAATTTCAGCCGCTGAGAGGCTGGTCAGAGCAATAAAACTTTGTGCCATTTTATCGATCTGAAAGGACGATGGCAGCACTGGGCCTTCACCAGTGAGGGATAAATTATCAATAATATCAATAGGTTGTTTGGTGTATTCCCAAAGATTTTTAATTAATTCTGATGCAGGCATGGCAGTGATTATAGCGGCTTTGCGGGGAGGCGTAAAATATTGCCGAAATAGGCTAAATAAACCTTGTTTGCAGGGAGGCCACTCTATTTAATTCGGCAGCTTAAATTTACAACACTGGATATCGCTCATGTTTTTCAAATGCTCTCATCACTCTCCTGCCGACGAAGGTGGCACGGGTCACGCTCACGACGATCACGCGCATAACAGCACAATTTCGGTTGCCCGCAACAGCCAGCATTTTACGGTTGATATTCACTGCCACATTCATGTGCCCGAAGCCGATGAGATGTTGCTGAAACTCTCGCCAGGTGATTCCGGCCGCAAAATGGTCGATACAAACCCAATCACCAAAGAGATTAATACCGCCCTGCAGCAAAAAATTATGCCGCAGCTCACCGATCCCGAAGTGCGGCTGAAAGATATGGATCATCAAGGCATCGATGTGCAGGCGATCTCGACCTCACCGTTCCATTATAACTATGGTTATGATGTCGATTTTACGCGCGAGACCTCTCGCGTGGTCAATGATCGGATTGCTGAAGTGGCCGCAACGCAGCCGGATCGCTTTGTTGGTCTTGGCACTGTGCCGCTGCAAAATTGCGAGCTTGCGATTGCCGAGCTTGACCGCTGTGTCGATGAATTGGGCTTCAAAGGGGTTGAGATTTCCACCAATGTCAATGGCCAGGATCTCACTCGGGCGGGTCTTGAAAAATTCTTTGCCCGCTGTGAAGAAAAAGACGTGATGATCTTTATTCACCCGATCGGCACCAGCTATGTGGACCGCATGGATGATCACTATTTCCGCAATACCATCGGGCATCCGGTCGAGTCCGCCCTCGCCGTTGGCCATCTTATTTTTGACGGCTATCTTGAGCGCTATCCAGGTCTTAAAATCTGTGTTGCCCATGGCGGCGGCTATATCCCGGCCTATGCCGGACGTTTTGATCATCCGCATGCCTTGCGCGATGATTGCCGCCAAGTGATCAGCAAGCCACCTTCCGAATATCTCAAGAAATTCTATTTCGACAGCGTCGTTTTTACCGAGCATCAGCTGCGCTATCTGATCGAAACCTGGGGCGCCGATCACATCGTCATGGGTACTGACTATCCCTATGATATGGCTGAGGTTGATCCGGTTGGCCATGTTGATCAGGTCAAAGGTCTCAGCGAAGCAGACAAAGCTTTGGTGATGGGCAAGAACGCCGCCCATCTCTTAGGCATTGAGGTGCCGGTTAAAAGCTAAAGGTTTCCATTCGCTAATTTGGTGGCATCCGGGTGCAGTCGCAGCCGTCCCATAGCGATGGTGCCCAGCAAAGGGCCAATGGCGAGGACAGCAAAAGCATAGCGCCAGCTCACCGCCTCAATGAGATGCGGCATAAGATGGATGGTGATTAGGGTTAGTAGAAAACCGGCGCAAGTTTGCATGGTCAACATGGTGCCGACCATATCGGGCGGTGATAGCTCGGCGATGGCTGCCGAAAATTGTGCTGAATCCGCAATAATGGTGATGCCCCATATGAAACATATGATGAATAGTAATATTGGTGGGCTATCAAATAGGAAACCAATACCGACTGCGCATGCACCACTCATGATCATTGCGCTCATGGTCAACGTGGTACGCCCAACCTTATCAGCCATGAGACCCCCGCCGATGCAACCAATGGCGCCGCCAACACCGATTGCCATAAAGGTTGCGACCTTCGCCCAGAAGGCGGCCTCTGCGGTTTCCAGTGTCAGACTAAAGCTCGCATCTAGAAAAACGGCGATCCAAGCCAGCATGGCATAGAGCTCCCACATATGGCCGAGATAGCCAAGATTGGCGAGACGAAGGGATTTCACTTTCCAGGCCGTGAGGGCGGCACCCCAGCGAAATTCTCGAGCAACCATATGATTGGGGCCAAGCTGGACGAACAGGATCAAGAAAGCTGCGATCAGCGAAACCAGGGACGCGCCAATAATCGTCAGTTTCCAATCGATCAAGAGGAATGAGCTAAGGAGGAAGGGTGCTGCCGTACCCAGTGTCAGAGCGCCCACCAAAAGACCGACGATGAAGCCAATATCGCCTTTGGCCCAAGTCGTCGCGATCTTCATGCCGACCGGATAAATCCCGGCCATACAAATACCGGTGATCAGGCGCAACAAAATAATTACCATGCCTGTCGGATCGGTAAGCAAAATAGTCGCATTGGCTAGGGTCGCAATAATTGTTGAAGCGAGAAACACCCGCCTTGGATCATAGCGGTCGGCCAGCATCATCATGGCGCTGAGCAACGTACCAATCACGAAGCCCGCTTGCACCGCACTTGTTAAGAGCGAGGCTTGATCGCTGGAGAGATTAAACTCAGCCCGAAAAGACGGGATCAGCGCTGTCGCTGAAAACCACAGCGACATGGCTGAGAGCTCACAAATTGTCAGCAGCATTAAGGCTCGAAACTTTTGAGATTTGTAGTTCATTGCATCCTTTGTCTTAGACCTCGCCAATGAATACCACTCAAATTTGCGTGACCAAGTAAATTCTCATCGTGTTTGGTATTTTTATCTGCTACAGCAAAACCATGGTTGAAAATTTAAACATGGATTTCTCTGAACGCGTTGTGATTGAAACCGACACCCTCGATTGGGTGGCATCTCGCATGCAAGGGGTTGAGCGCCGAATGTTAGAACGCGACAATCCGGAATCGGGGCGGGCGACCACGATTGTCCGCTACGCACCTGAGAGCTTCTTCTCACCCCACGTTCATGAGGCGGGTGAAGAGTTTGTTGTGCTTGAAGGCGTTTTTTCAGATGAGCATGGCGATTATGGTCCCGGCTACTATGTCCGTAATCCGCCAGGGTCCAGCCACAAGCCCTTCAGCGCTGAAGGCTGTACCCTCCTGGTCAAGCTCTGGCAGATGGAACCTGAGGATGATAACACGGTTCGGATCGATACCAATTTTGCCAATTGGCTGCCGGGTCAGGTACTGGGACTCACCGTGTTGCCGCTCTATGAACGCCCACCCGAACAAGTCGCCCTGGTGCGCTGGCAACCGGGCTCTGAGTTCCAACATCATGTTCATCCGGGCGGTGAGGAAATCTTCGTGCTCGACGGCACCTTTGAAGACGAACAAGGCCGCTACCCCAAAGGCACCTGGCTCCGCAATCCCCCCTATAGCGAACACACCCCGTTCAGTTCAGAGGGTTGCCTGATTTGGGTGAAAGTCGGGCATTTGCAGGTGCAGGATAATATCGGCTAGCCAAACGTCACTTTATGACTGTTGAGTAGGCTCGGTACCCGCTCGGGGTTGGCGCGGCCCCAGCCGCAAACTGTTGAGATGCCAAAGTTGGGCACGACTTTCCGGGCCGCGGCAATGCGCGCTGCGTCATTTTCGGTGTCATCAAAAAACAACAGACCGAGATAAAGCTCGCAGCCTTCCGGTAGTTTGAGATCAGCAAGCGGGGCGTAAAACGCGTCTTCCGGTTGGCCATAGGTGCCCGGCATATGAATGAACTCAACCGGGCGGGAAATATTGTCAAAAATACCGTTGGAGAACTCGACCGACATGGCGAAATCTTCCGGCTTCACGACATGATCATCGCCCGGACTACCATAACAAATGTGATAGCCAAGCTCGACATCGGCTGGGACAATATCACCAATGCGGGCCAATTGATCGAAGACTTCCTGTTTGTAGTTCTCTGAGCGGTGCGGGAAGTAGTTGTTAAAGATTAAGACTTCCTGACAGACATCCCACTGGATGGCGAGCTTTTCATGCAGGATCGCATCAAGTATTTTTTGCACATCGATCGCCATGGATTTTTCATAGACTTCCAGGAACTTGTCCCGGCCATTGGGGCTAATATAGTTAAACCCGGTAGCGAAGGGCGTCGGCAGACTAACCTGAAATTTTACCTCTGCCGGAATTTTGCCGTCAGCTTGTAGGCGCTCGAAATCTTGGAAGGACTCAATCGCATGTTCCGAATAGCCGATCGGGAAAACCAGACTGTCGGTATCAACATCATCGACGAGTTTTAACAGAGTGACCTCGCGAATGACCTTGCCATCCCATTGCTTGAAAGCGAATTTTGGGATGCTGTTGTCCGGCTCCATGGCCGGATGCTCAGCCAGCATTTGACGTTGAAAGAAAATCCAGTTGGTGCGCTCACCGGTTTCGCCATCGGGCAGCCGCTTAACGTGGCCGCCGAGCGTATCACAGACCGAGCAAAAAACTTCTTCGGAAGAGTTGAGCGGAATGCTGCCCACCAAGTGAGCTAGGTTGTTGAGTTCTGTCATTTTTATTCTCCCTTAATTGATATCCCCCCCAATTAAAGTTAGCCGCGTAATATGCCGCCGGTTTGCTTGGCTACATTGGCGATAACTTTATCGGCGACGGCATCGATTTCCGCATCTGTCAATGTGGCTTCGGTCGGTTGCAACCGAACCGTGATGCCAACCGACATCTGGTTGTCATCAAGAGCACCACCGGTAAAGATATCAAACACCGTGACTTCGGTTATTAATTTCTTATCAGCAGTAGAGGCTGCCCGGATAAGGTCTTCGGCAGTAACTTTGGCTTCAACTATAAAAGCGAAATCGCGTTCAACGGCTTGAAACTGAGCCAAATTCAGCGCCGGTCTCGCTTTGCCCTGGTTTTTGGATTTAGGCAGCGGTGCATTATCGAGATAAATTTCAAATCCAACCAAGGGGCCTTCAACATCCATTGCTTTCAAAATCGCGGGATGGATCTCACCAAAATGGGCGAGCGGTGATTTAGGTCCTAATTGTAGCGTGCCGGAACGCCCGGGGTGATACCAAGCGGGTGCCCCTTGGGCGATTTGCGCATTGGCTGCGGGGCCGCCAATTTGCTCCAGCGCTGCCAATGCATCGGCTTTGACATCGAAGACATCGACATCGCGTACGCCGCCGGTCCAATTGCGGGGGATGGCTTTTCCGGCGCGCAGGCCAGCTGCCACAATAGCTTCATCACCCGGGTTCTCGCCGGCAAACTGCGGTCCGATCTCAAACAATGCGGTATCGCTTAACCCACGATCTGCATTGCGGCCCATCGCGGCGATTAAATTCGGCAGAATTGAAGGGCGCATGATGCTGAGGTCCGTGCTGATCGGATTAACCAGCTCAATGCTTTCCGGCGAGCCACCAAACAGCTCAGCTTGATCCTTGGGCAGGAAGGAAAATGTTACCGCTTCGGTCATGCCGCGAGTAGCCAGATTTCGACGCACAAGTGAACGTCGATCCTGCGCCAGGTTTATGGCGCCATGCGGCAAAGCGGTTTCCCGCTCCATCGGTACAATCGGAATGGCATCGAAGCCATTAATGCGCAGCACTTCTTCAACAAGATCCGCTTCACCAACAACATCATAACGCCAGGACGGCGCGATCGTTTTCCAGCCGCCATCTACTTTGATGACTTCAAAGCCAAGGATTTCCAAAATCCCCTGGGTGCGCTCAGGTGACACCTCGACGCCGCCTAGTTCTTCAACTCTGTTGTCGCGGAGGAAATACTCGCGTCGCCAATCTGGCTCAGCGCCCGCAGTAATAATTTCACTTGCTTCACCGCCACAAAGATCCAAGATCAGCTGTGTCGCGATTTCGGTGCCGTCCACTAGGAAGGCCGGGTCAACGCCACGCTCAAAACGAAAACGAGCATCGGATTGCAGATTGAGCTTTCGGCCCGTCATGGCGGTTCGGATCGGATCAAAATAAGCCGCTTCGAGCATGACATTGACGGTGTCTTCGGAAACACCGGTGCGCTCGCCGCCCATAACGCCCGCCAAAGCTTCGGCGTCCTGGTCATCGGCAATAACGGTCATTTCGCCATCCATCTCATATTCTTTGCCGTCGAGAGCGAGCATTTTCTCACCCTCTTTGGCCATACGGATGTTGATATTGCCTTTGATCTTATCAGCATCAAAAACGTGGAGCGGTCGGCAATAGGCGATGGTCATGTAGTTGGTGATGTCGACCAAGGCGGAGATGGGACGCAGACCGATGGCCAGCAATTTATCTTTCAGCCACTGGGGGCTTTCACCATTTTTGACGCCCTTGATATAGCGCCCTACAAACATCGGGCAGGCATCTTTGTGGTCGTCGTTGAAATCAATATTAACACTGACCGGGCTGGCAAAGCTGCCTTTGACTTTCGGCACATCTAACGGTTTAAGCGTGCCGACATCTGCAGCGGCGAGATCACGCGCAATGCCGTAAATGCCATTGCAATCACCGCGGTTTGGTGTAATCGCTATATCGATCACTGGATCCGTCATGCCGAGTGCAACGGCGGCAGGCGAGCCGATCTCGGCGTCATCAGCAACTTCAATAATGCCTTCGTGTTCTTCCGACAGACCAATTTCTTTTTCAGACAGCATCATGCCGTTAGACGTAACGCCTCTGATTTTGGTCGTCTTCAGCGTCACGTCGAGACCGGGGATATAGCTGCCATTACCGGCAAATATGCCTTTCATGCCAGCCCGGGCATTGGGCGCGCCGCAAACAACTTCCAACGTCTCGGTGCCGTTCTCGACTTGCAGCACTTGTAGGCGGTCCGCATCTGGATGCGGTGATGCTTCCAGGACATGGCCAACGACAAATTCTTTGACCAGTTTGCCGCGATCCTCAACGCCCTCGACTTCAAGGCCGACCATGGTTAGCCAATGTAGGATTTCGTCCAAATCCTTATCGGTATCGAGATATTCTTTGAGCCAGTTTAAACTGAATTTCATAGCCCAGCCCTCCCGACAAGAGAGGGGACATCTAAGGGCTGGAAGCCATAATGTTTGAGCCAGCGCATATCTGAATCGTAAAATGTCCGAAGATCGGGGATGCCGTATTTCAGCATTGCCATGCGCTCAATTCCCATACCGAAGGCGAAGCCTTGATATTTAGTGGAATCGATACCGCAATTTTCTAACACGTTCGGATTAACCATGCCGGAGCCCAAAATCTCGAGCCAGTCATCACCTTCGCCGATTTTCAACGTGCCGTCGCCAAAGGCGCAGCCGATATCAACCTCAGCAGAAGGCTCGGTGAAAGGAAAGTAAGAGGGCCGGAAGCGGACCGGCAATTCATCCATGCCGAAAAAGGCCCGGCACATTTCGATCAGGCAGCCTTTGAGATGCCCCATATGGGTCGCCTCATCGATAACCAGTCCCTCGATCTGATGGAACATCGGCGAATGGGTCGCATCATGGTCACAGCGATAGGTGCGGCCTGGTACAATAATACGGATCGGCGGCTTCTGAGATTGCATGGTGCGAATTTGGACCGGCGAGGTGTGCGTGCGAAGCACCATGCGCTGGCCTTCTTTTTCCGCATTAATATAGAAGGTGTCATGTTCCTGGCGGGCCGGATGATCGACCGGAATATTGAGCGCGGTAAAATTATACCAGTCTTCTTCAATGCTCGGCCCTTCGGCGACAACAAATCCCATTTCGCCAAAAATCGAGATCAACTCATCTGTGGTCTGGCTGATCGGATGGATGGTACCCATTTGCTCAGGGCGGACTGGCAGGGTGACATCTATTTTTTCTTTGGCTAGGCGCGTATCGAGGCCGGCATTTTCCAGCTCGTCTTTACGGGCATCGATTTGGTCGGCGATTTCCTGCTTGAGGACATTGAGTTGTTGTCCGGCGGCTTTGCGCTCTTTCGGGTCCATCTGACCGAGCCCCTTCATAAGAGCTGTGATCTGACCCTTTTTACCTAAAGCAGAAACCCGGATTTGTTCCAAGGCATCACCATCGGCAGCACTTTTGATCATGCCGGAGAGTTCTGATTTTAGCGCGTCTAAATTTTCCATCGTTCAACCAACCTGAAACTCTAATTTTCTGAGCGTTAATACTTTATAGTGCATTTGGCAGCAAAAGGGGGCCGCCTTTTGGGCCGCCCCCTTTTTAAATCTGCATTCTAAATAATTGTTTAAGCAGCTTTGTCGAGGGCGGCCTGGGCCTGTTCAACTAAGCTTCTAAACGATTCTGGCTCGTGGACTGCGATATCGGAGAGGACTTTACGGTCCAGATCGATACCAGCTTCTTTCAAGCCGTTCATGAATTGCGAATAATTCAGACCGTGCAGACGGGCACCAGCGTTAATGCGCTGGATCCACAATGCGCGGAAGCTGCGTTTCTTAGCCCGGCGATCGCGATAGGCATATTCTAGCCCTTTCTCGACCCGTTGCTTCGAAATACGGAAATTGTTTTTATTGCGGCCGCGATAGCCTTTCGCCATCGCGACGACTTTTTTGCGCCGAGTCCGACTGGCGACTTTACCTTGAGCTCGTGCCATCTTTATTTCCCCCTATTGTAAGGCATGAAGGACAGGATTTTCTTTGCATCCGCGTCAGCCATGATCATTGTACCGCGTGTGTTCCGCTTCATTTTTTGCGGACGGCGGCGGAGGAAGTGTTGTTTACAAGCTGGATTGCCCCGGACTTTGCCGGAAGCAGTGGTGCGAAAACGCTTTTTAGCGCTCGACTTTGTCTTCAATTTTGGCATTTCTTTTTCCTTATTCTTACTCTTTTTAAGACCAATTTAGGGCCTTTTTCAAAAACGGCTAGGTATGCCTGGAATGCTCGATTCCACCAGACCGTTCGGCGAAGCGCGGTTTATACCGATCAAAAGAAGGTAATGCAAGTGTTTCCGCGCATTTTCGCGGGGATTTCTACAGGTTATTTTGATCGAAAAAGGGGAAGGGATTTAGTCATTGGCCGTTACTAATTTTAGTGGTGCCAGACTGGCTTCAAGATAAACTTCACCGCCTTTAATTTGTACCGCAAAAGTTTTGGCGCAGCCAACATCAGGGGCACCGGCTTCACCATCTTCGAAGCCAATGACCCAACTATGCAGCGGACAGGTGACACTTTTGCCATGCACGATCCCTTGCGAGATCGGCCCCTGTTTGTGTGGGCAGCTATCGGCCAGCGCAAAAACTTCATCATCGGCGGTGCGGAAAATTGCTACAGGCCCTTCTTCCAGATCAACAACACGCGACCCTAACGGGAGGATATCATCCAGGGCACAAATTTTTATCCAATTGCTCATAATCTAACTCGCTAACAACATATCTAATTTAAGGGGTTTATATTCTGAGGCCAATTTCTCATCGGTAACTTGCTGCTGCCACGGATCAAACTGAGAAAATTTCTGCGTTAGTTCAAAGCGCTCAGCATAGGCTTTGCGAGTGCTGGTATTTTCAACAACGCGTTCTTTAATTGTGGAGAGGCCGACGCGTTCAATCCAAGGCGCAGTGCGCTCTAAATAATGTGCGTCTTCCCGATAAAACTGCATGAAGGCATTGGCGTATTCGAGCACTGCTTCTTCGGTTTCGACTTTGCAAAGAAGGTCTGTGACACGCACTTTCGTGCCGCCATTACCACCAACGTGGATTTCCCAGCCTGACTCGACCGCGACCACGCCAAAATCTTTGATCGTCGATTCAGCGCAATTTCTAGGACAGCCGGAAACAGCGACTTTAAACTTATGCGGTGTCCAGGATCCCCACAGCGCTTTTTCGAGCTTAACGCCGAGGCCGGTTGAATCTTGCACGCCAAAGCGGCACCACTCTGAGCCGACGCAGGTTTTAACCGTCCGTAGTGATTTCCCATAAGCATGGCCAGAAACCATGCCGGCTTCGTTGAGATCGGACCAGACACCCGGCAAGTCTTCCTTTTTGACGCCAAGCAGATCTATCCGCTGACCGCCGGTGACTTTGACGTTGGGTATGT
>JABIHH010000030.1 GCA_018649725.1 Rhodospirillaceae bacterium
GCAATAGCACCCTCAGCGATCTCGTTCGGCGTAATCGGCAGATACTCGGACATGGTTGGGGTATGAATCGAGCCGGTAACAGCACAAGTGATAATGACGCTTTTAGCCATGGTTTAAGTCTCCTTAGTCGTTAAATATGGCAACAGCGCGGGTCCAGCCCGCAGAAGCGCCTCTAATTTTTACCGGAAAACAGGAAATCTCGAAGCCAGTGGGGGGCAGCTCCTCAAGATTATGCAGTTTTTCCAAATGACAATAGCCAATCTCGCGCCCTACCTTGTGGCCTTCCCAAATCAGCGATGCGTCGCCGGTTTCTGAAAACTTGTTGTGAACAAAAGGGGCGTCCCAGCTCCAGGCATCGGTGCCGGTCACGCGCACGCCGCGTTCCAACAAATAAAGAGTCGCGTCGCGTCCCATGCCGCAGCCGGTGGAGACATAATGATCAGAGCCATAAGCCTTACCAGCGGCCGTATTGACGACAACGATATCCAATTCCTGGAGCTCGTGGCCAATGCGTTGCAGTTCTTTTTCGACATCTTCCGGCGTCACCACATAGCCATCTTCCAAGCTGGTGAAATCAAGCTTTACGCCCGGCCGGTAACACCAATCCAAGGGAATTTCATCAATCGTCGCGGCGCGTTCACCCTTATTCATCGTCGAATGGAAATGATAGGGTGCATCCAAATGGGTGCCGTTATGGGTGACCAAATGAATTTTCTCGATCGCCCAGCCTTCGCCATCGGGCAAGTCCTCGACTTTCAATCCCGGGAAGTAGCCAACAACATCTTCGGCAGTGTCTTTATGTGTGAAGTATTCGATCTCGGGCCCAAAGCCGGGTGGGTCTGAGACCACATCGTTCTCCAAATGCATGGAGATATCGATCAAGCGCCGCGCCATAACGAAGCCGCCCTACTTAATCGCTTGCGGATTGATCGGTGATCCGGTGCCCCGGGAAATCACCAAAGGCGGCGCGCAGAGGAAGAACTCATACACACCATCTTTCGCACAATCGGCAACCAGTTCGCGGAGATACCAGATCTCACCATGGACAATGCCGATATAAGGAATGGTTACCCAGTGCCAAGGCTGATTGGTGCCATCAACGGTCTTGTTAGGCCGAACTTCAATACCCCAGGTATCAGAGCAAATGCCGGCGATCTGTTTCTCATGGATCCAATCCACCGTCTCAAAAGCGAGACCCGGTGCATCGCCGCCGCCATAGCCGCCCCACTCGCCTTTATCCAGGCAATCGGCCATCTGTCCGGTATTAATCAGCACAAAATCACCGCGCTTGATCTCAACACCCTGGGATTTGGCGGTACGATTTAGATCATTGATGGTGATGCCATAACCATCAGCCAGGCGTTCTTTCTTTTTATATTTTGCGACATCGAGCAAAACACCCCGGCCAACCATTTTATCAGCAAATTTTTCAATGCCGTTTTTATGCGCTCCGTTGGAGTCTACAAGATCCGCATCATAGCCGTTCCACATTTTATCGCCGGCAAAGACATGGGCCAGCGCATCCCATTGGCTAGCGGCCTGGGTTGGCAGATTGATCGTATCATCGGCGTAACGCAGCCCAACGGTCTTATCTTGCCGCCCCGCTTTGGCATCAGTTCCGGTTGCCAGCATTTTATGGAGCGGATTATAGCGCCCGCCAAACAGGCCTTTTTGCGGCCCATTTTCATCCAATTCCAGACCGAGGCGGAACACCTTACCTTTTTTGACCAGCTTCGCTGCATCGACAACATCTTGCGGCTTGATGTAATTGAGCACGCCCAATTCATCGTTCTTGCCCCACTTGCCCCAATTGGAAAGCTGTTTACCTTTGCGCACCACATCGGCTTTGGTCAGGCCTTTCTTTTTAGCTTTAGATTTCTTTGCTGCTGGTGCTTTTTTTGCTGATTTGGCAGTCGCTTTTTTGGCCATCGTTTTATCTCCCGGTAAGTCCAATTTGTCGATATTTTTTACCAGTCTAGGCTAGCCTTTTTTGGCTGTCGAGCCTTAATGATCATCTGCTTACTTATTTGCACAGACCGAGCAGTACCTGTCTTGCTGTCACTCCCGCAAATGTGTTTTATAGCTCCCTAGTAAACTACGTGATAATTTAACAGATTATAGGTTTTGAGAAGATGACCGATTGGATGGACCGCCCGCTAGCGGATATAGCCGACGCCCTGCAACAGGGAAATGTTACCGCCGAGGAAATTGCCGAAACTGCCATCGCCCGCCATGACGCGTGGGATGACAAACTCACCGCCTATAAAAACTGGAACCCAGAAGGCGCGCTTGATCAGGCAAAAGCGGCTGACCATGCCTTGAAGACCCACAACAAGCTTGGCGCTTTGATGGGAATCCCGATCTCGGTCAAAGATATTTATGGCGTTGAAGGGTTTCCGATATTTGCCGGCTCACCCAAACAACTGCCGGAGAAATTTGAGAAAGAAGGCCCGGTCGTCAAAGCCGTTCGCCGCCAGCTTTGTGTTATTCCCGGCAAAACCCACACGGTAGAGTTCGCTTTTGGCGGGCTCGGCATTAACCCGCATTGGGTGACACCAAGGAACCCATGGGATGCGGAAAACCACCGCGCGCCAGGTGGCTCCAGTTCTGGCGCTGGCGTTAGTCTTCTAGAAGGCTCGGCAAAAATTGCTTTTGGCACCGATACCGGTGGCTCGGTCCGCATTCCGGCTTCGCTGACTGGCAATGTTGGTATCAAGACATCCAGGGGACGCTGGTCAACAGCTGGCATTGTGCCGCTCAGCACGACCTTTGATACACCGGGAATTTTAACCCGTTCCGTTGCCGATGCGGTATTTGGCTTTGAAGCGATCGATGCCAAGAGCCGCCATAGCTCAACCAAGATTAGGGCGCGCGAGTTGAGCGAGGTTCGGCTCGGCGTGACCAAAGATTATTTCTGGGACAAATGCCAGGACGATATTGCCAGCGTGGTCGAGGGTACCATTGCGGAACTCATTGACGGCGGTGCTGAAAGCCGTGACGTCAGCTTGCCCGAAGCCCATGAAGCGGTCGAGGTGATGGCGGGCGGCATTATTGCGGCCTCCGAAGGCTATGAGTTTTTGACCAATGAATTGCCAGGCTGGGCCGAGCTGCTGCATCCGATTGTATCTGGGCGGATGTATACTGGGCGCGATTCCCTGGCGCTTGATTACATGACGGCGCTCCGCCGCGTTCAGCAACTTTGGCTCCGCGCCGAAGCTCAACTGGCCGATGTCGATGTTCTGGCAACGCCGACCATCCCAATCACCCCGCCAATCGTCTCAGAGGTCGAAGACATGGAGGCGTACGTTGCAGCCAACATGCTGACACTGAGCAACACCATGGCCGGCAACTCGCTCAATCTCTGCGGTGTGACAATCCCGGTCGGTCTCGATAATGCCGGCATGCCCGTCGGCCTGCAATTACTGGCTAAATTGCATGACGAAGAAACCCTGCTCAGCGTCGCCTTGGCAGTTGAGGCCAAAATCGGCACACCGAAGGAACGTTTGGGGCCCTCCCCGCTGGGCGGCAGTAATTAAGTGTATTTGCTAATTATTTCAATAAGTTAGGAAGCTAGATGTCGTTAAAAATTGGTATTGTTGGACTTGGAATCATGGGCGGATCTTTCGCCAAGAATTTGCGCGATGCGGGTTTCGAAGTCTGTGGGTTTGATATTGTTGCTGAAAATATCGAGCAGCTCGTTGGATTGGGCGGCGAGGCGGCGGCGTCGCCGAAAGAAGTTGTGGAGAAGTCCGATGTTGTCATCACCTCACTGCCAAGCATTGCCGCTTTTCATGCGGTGATGAGTGGTGAGGATGGGCTGAAAGATGCCGGCAAGGAGGACTTGATCGTTATTGAATGCTCGACTTTGCCGATTGAAGACAAACAGGCCGCCCATGATGCGTTGCAGCAAGTCGGCACTATTTTGCTGGATTGCCCGATCAGCGGCACTGGCGCACAAGCCGCAACCAAAGATCTCTCGGTCTATGTCAGCGGTGAAGAGGCGGCAGCGGAGAAATGCCAAGACGTCTTCAATGGCTTCGCCAATCTCAATTTCTTTGTCGGTGAATTCGGCAATGGCAGCAAGATGAAGTTCGTTGCCAATCATTTGGTGCATATCCACAATGTGGCTTCCGGAGAAGCCATGGTGCTGGGCATGAAAGCCGGGCTTGATCCCGAGACGATTTTCAATGTGATTAAAGCCGGTGCCGGCAATTCCCGTATTTTTGAGCTCCGCGCGCCCATGATGGTCGCCGACAATTACGATGACGCGACGATGAAGATGGATATCTGGCAGAAGGATATGAAAGTGATCGGCGAGTTTGCCGCCAGCCTCAAATGCCCGACGCCCTTGTTTACGGCTGGCACCGATGTTTATCGCTCTGGGCTCGCCAAGGGTATGGATAAGTTGGACACCGCCTCGGTCTGCCGCGTGTTGGAACAGATGGCTGGCCTTGAGAGAAAATAAGCAGAGGAAATAACATGGAAACGCCCATAAATACGCCAAGGGAGAGGCTCCCCTATTCTGCCATCATAGACCGGCCCAAGCTTGAACTGCCGGGCGGTGCGCGCATGGCGGTCTGGACGATCATGAATGTCGAGCATTGGGACAGCACCAAAGCGCAGCCCCGCACCATTCTGCCGCCGCCGATGGGTCAGCCATTGTTGCCCGATGTGCCCAATTGGTCGTGGCATGAATATGGCAACCGGGTCGGCTTTTGGCGCTTGAACGACATGTTTAATGAATATGGCGTTAAACCTACCCTCGCCATGAACGGTATTATTTTGGAGACCTATCCGCAGATCGCCGAGGTTGCGCTCGAGGGCGGCTGGGAGTTTATGGGGCATGGTTATATCCAAGGCCCGATGCACAAGCTTGAAGACCAGCGCGAGCACATTCAAAGCACGGTTGATGCGATCAAGGACTTCACCGGCAAGGGCCCGGTCGGCTGGGAGAGTCCCGGCCTCACCGAGACCATGGAGACGCTCGATATTTTATCCGATTGCGGTATTGAATATGTTGCCGACTGGCCGCTTGATGATCAGCCGGTGGAGCTTAAAACCACCTCCGGCAAGCAGATGTTCTCGGTGCCCTATCCAGTTGAGACCAACGACATTACGATGATGGCCCTGCAACAGCATTCCTCAGAAGAGTTTGCCAAACGCTGCATTGATCATTTTGACCGGCTCTATGAAGACAGCGCCGACATCACGCGCATCATGGGGATCAGCATGCACACCTATATATCCGGCGTGCCGCATCGCTCCAAATATGTCGAACAAGTCTATGAACATATCACCAGCAAGCCCGACGTCTTGATCTGGACCGGCGAGCAAGTGATGGATTGGTATAAGACGCAAATATGAGACAGCTTGGCTTCTTCATTGGTATTTATTTCCTATTGATGGGTTTTGTGTCGGCTCAAACCGCGCCGTCACCAGAGGAAATTCAAAACTATCAGGGGCTTCACGCTGCCGCTGCGACGGGAAATGTCACTGCCATCCAATCACTTGTTAAAGCTGGTGCGAAGCTGAACACCCCAGACAGCTTTGGCCGCACCGCCCTTATGATTGCCACTCATCGCAATCACCTCTCAGTTGGCAAGGCTTTGATCAAAGCGGGCGCTGATCTCAACGCACTGGATAGCGAACGCTATGACGTCATAACCATTGCCGCTGTCGCCAATAATTTGACGATGATGAAGCTCGCGATATCATCCGGCGGCAATACCAAACGCATGACCAGCCCCTATGATGGCACGGCCTTAATTGCGGCGGCTCATCTGGGCCATGTCGAAATCGTGCGTGAGCTTATTCGGACCGGGGCGCCGTTAGATCACATCAACAATCTCAAATGGACCGCACTCATTGAGGCCATTGTATTGGGCGATGGCGGGCCAAATCATCAGCGTATTGTGCAGGATTTGATTGCCGCCGGGGCCAACCTTAATCTGGCTGATGGCCGCGGCGATACGCCGCTCATTCTCGCTCGCCAACGGGGATATTCTGCAATGATAAAAATGCTGGTAGCTGCCGGTGCGAAGCCTTAATAAGGCGACTAGAAATTCAATTAGGAGAAATCTAAATGGCTAACCTTGTTAATCTTGTTCACGTATCCTGCGACGCCAGCATCCGCGAAGAACTTCTCGAAAAACTATGGGTCAATGTTCTTGCGGCTCGCGAAGAAGAGGGCTGCTATCAGTTTGAAGTGTCGGTCCAAACTGATGATCCGAACGCTTTCATTTTTTATGAAGTCTACAGGGATGAAGCTGCCCTTGCGTGGCACAAAGAACAGCAATACTTCCTTGATTACTTCAAAATCGTCACCGATCTCGGCGACAAAGTGAACCGTTCCTTCATCACCTATTACGTCGAAGACAAATAGAAAAAAAGGTTCCTAATTTCAGGAACCTTTTTTATTTAGTCCTCGACGAGGTCGCGGTCGATACCGGCGGCCGTCTCAATCGCTTTGCAGACAGCTGAGGTATCGAGATGACCCAGGCCCTGCGCCATGGCTGAATTGAACTTCTGCCAGGCAGAGACGTAGAGGTCGATCGGTGCCTGAACTTCCGCGGCATAAGAGGTGATGATGCTGGCGTCCTTTTTATAGACCTCAAACATCGTGCCACCGCCTTCACGGTAGTCACTTTCGGACATCATTTTGCCCCGAATATCGAACATCTTTGAGGCGCCAGCGCTTTCTTTGATGACCGAATAGATCAATTTCGGATCGAAGCCGGCTTTTTGACCGAGAGTGAAGCACTCAGCCGCGGCAGCGTTATGCACATGGACAAGGTAATTCGCCAAAATTTTCATGCGGCTACCGTCACCAACCTCTCCGACATAAAAATTACTTGCTGTGAAGCCATCAAAAATCGCGGCGCATTCTTCATAAGCCGCTTTGTCGCCGCCGATATGGCAAGACGCCATGCCCTTGGCGAGCATTGGCGGTGTTGCGCTGATCGGCGCATCCAGCATGTTCTTGCCGCTTTCTTTGAGCTTTGCCGCGACATCAATTTTTTGCTGAACCGTTAGCGTCGAACATTCGATCACAATTTGGCCCGGTTTATCCGTCTGATTTAATTCATCCGCAACAGAATTGACCGCCCCGATAACCGGCAGCGACAAAATCACGACATCTGCTTTCTCAGAAACTTCAGCAACGCTTCCCATTGCTTCAAGCCCCAAATCATCAAGCGCTTCAATACACTTAGGATCCAAATCAAAGCCGATGACTTTGAGTTGTTTTTTCAATAGAAGCCCAGCGACATTGCCGCCCATGGGTCCCAATCCGATAACACCAACAATAAGGCTCATTTTACCCCTCCAATATTTTCTCGATTTATAGGTTTATATTGATGCATTCATAGCACTTGTTGTCGCCCAGACAAGGCCTCTCTTTGATCACAAAACCGCTAGAATTCTGCGCGATATTCTACAGCTATGCATTTTATGCATGGCTGTGATGGTAAAAAAACAGCAGTAATCTGGGAAAATCAAGCGTATATACTCTCGCATGAAACACGGAACAGCAATACAGAGATTTTTGGCGCGGCGGCGTTTTTTGACCCGCTCATTTTGGCGTCACACCACTCATTACCGCGGTCACTAAGTGGCCCCCGTAAAGGGTGCGTTCCATTATTCCTGACTTTAAGCCATCAATAATCGAACGATCTCTTTAGACTATTATAAAATCTGACCTATTCGACCAACTCGAACAAGCGGTCCCCTAAGCGGGCACGGTGTTTGGCGACGAGAGGTTGAACGGCATCTTGGAAAGCTTTGCGCTCATCGGCGCTAAGCTCGACGATATCGTTTTCGCTCGGATCAAGGGCGGCCATCACTTCTTCGTCTTCCGCCTGAGCAAAGCCCCGTTGCGCTTGAGTTGCGACATCGACTGAGTCTTGCACAGCTTGCTGAATATCTTCCGGCCAGGCACTAAAGATCGCATCATTGACCATGACCAAGGCCATGCCAAAGAAGTGGCCGGTCAGCGTGATATGGCGATGATGATGATAAGTGCCAAAGCGATAGGTGTTTGTCAGCGGATTTTCCTGGGCATCAATTTCGCCGGATTTCACCTTGGCAACCAGATCAGCGACATCGACGAATGTCGGCTCCATCCCCAACAATCTGAAAAATTCCTGATGCACTTCGGAGCTCATCGAGCGCATTTTCATGCCCTCACAATCGGCAGGCGTTCTAATTGCCCGGACACCATTGGTGAAATGACGGAAACCGTTATCCCAAAAACCTAAAATTCTCACGCCCATTTCGACCAAAAACTTTTCTTTGAGCAAATCACCTAACTCGCCATCGAGCGCCGCGTAAGCTTTCTCCCGGCTTTGCACGACAAAAGGCAAATCAAAGATCGCCACTTCCGGCACTCGCTCGGCCATGTAGCTGGAGGCAAAATAGCACATCTCAAGATCACCCGCTTCGACCAAGCTCGGCAGATCAAAAGCCTTGATGCCCTTGGATTCCGGCATATTACCGTCCAATTCAAAGTCGACGGCATCGCCGACGCGCTTGGCCAGTTCTTCGCCAAGAATTTCGGCGGCGCGGTTATGAACGGAGGTCGGCGGCTGATAGCCACCAAGATTAATTTTGACCACGTTGTCTTTTTGGCTCATCGAGAGTTCCCCATTTAGCGTTCTTAAGTTGGTGTCTGTTTAATCAGCGGCGGCGCTTAATTCAACCCTTCATAATATGAAAGATAAAGCTTTACTCTTCATCGGTGATTTTGACCGGCCCTCGATAGCGGGCGACAAAATAGCGTTTGTCCGGCGTCCACCAGCATTGTTCAGGTGTTGGGGTAATTTCCAGGTAATTTGGATGTTTGGTCAGACCATATTTCTGAGTACAGCCTAACCAAGTCACCTCGGCCATCATATCGGCAAATTTTATCGGGCCGATCTCCGAGCGCTCAGCCGCCAGACCAGCCTGATCTCGTTTGAAACAATTACCAATGCGGTTATGACGACAAGCTGCTTCCCGGCTGTTGAGAATTTTAACATGGTGAACCATGCCCTTGATAATTTGAAAGCCGTCATCATCTAACATCCGGCAATTGTCATCGGGTGGAATTTGGCTATGCGCAAATTCACAGCGGAACCAGATGCCCTCATCGACCTCAAGTTCTCCAGCTTTGAGGGGATTTATCCATAAAGCCAAAATAGCCAAACTCAGCCAACTAAATTTATGCATGACGTCTATCCCATTCATTTGATAACTATAGTGGATATTAATTGTGACAAAAATAGGGAGAGTAAAATGACCATCGAACGCCTTAATCCACCAGACATTTATGCCCCAAACAAGGGCATCTATACCCAAGTCATAAAAGCGACCGGCTCGCAGCAAATCTTTCTGGCCGGCATCGTGCCTTTCGACCACGAGCAAAACATCGTCGGCATCGGCGATATGCATGTTCAAGTTAAACAGGTCCTGGAAAATATAGACCGCGCGCTTACTGCCGCTGGGGCTGGGCGCTCAGATGTTGTCCGCATCAACGCGCTGGCGACAGATGTCGATGTCTATATTAGTGAAGGAGCACCGCAGGTGATTGAATTTTTTGGTGATACCAAGCCAACTTCAACAACTTATGAAGTGGCCCGTCTCGTTCATCCTGATTGGCTGATCGAGATTGAAGCCACCGCCATTATCGACTGAAGCAACGCACCAAATTGAACGTGGTAAGAAGCATTGCGCCAACCCCATTGATTTACTAATGTCCGCCCACATTTAATGCGACATATCTTTCGATAAGGAATGAAAACAAAATGATAGATTTATATACTTGGTTCACGCCAAATGGCCGCAAGGTTTCAATTATGCTGGAAGAGACCGGCCTGGACTATGAGGTTCACCCCATTGCCATCGGCAAAGGCGAGCAGAACCACCCCGATTTTTTAAAAATTGGTCCCAATAATAAAATCCCTGTCATTGTCGATCGGGACAACGACAATCTTTCGATCATGGAATCCGGCGCTATTCTGCAATATCTCGCGAAAAAATCCGGCCAATTCATGCCACCCGAAGACGGGCATGATTATTGGAAAATGCAGGAATGGTTGATGTTCCAGATGGCTAGCGTCGGCCCGATGATGGGCCAGGTTCATACCTTTGTGCGCTATCAAGAAGGCAAAAATGTCGAAGCCTCAGCACGCTATCTCGATGAGACCAAACGCATTTATAGCGTGATGGATGATCATCTGGCGGATCGTGAGTATTTCCTAGATTGGGGCTACTCCATTGTTGATATTGCGATCTTCCCCTGGGTTGGCCGCTGTGACTGGCAGACCATTGATCTCAATGAGTATGAGAACGTCAAACGCTGGTATCTCAATGTTAAAGAACGCCCTGCCGTCATTCGTGGCTGGAATGTTCCGGAGAACGACCAACCGATGCCCCAGCCATAATCCGGGCCAAAATTTAGGCCTGCGTAATAAATTAAATTAAGGAGAAATAACAATGCCTGCATATTGGGTAGCCCGATCTAAAATTAATAACCCCGACAACTATTCCAAATACACCGCGCTGGTCGGTGATATTTTGAAAGAATATGGCGGCAAGCCGCTGTCCAGGGGCGGCAAATTTCAAATGATGGAAGGCCCGGATTACTTTGAGCGTTTTGTCATTGTTGAATTTCCATCCTTCGAAGACGCCGTGGCGTGTTTTGAATCGGATGCATATCAAGCCGCTGCCGGGCACCGCCGCGATGGCTCAGGTGAAGTTGAGACCGTCATCATGGATGCGACCGACGGCATGGGCGCAAATTAATCTACTGTAAAAATATCTAAAAAAGGGCGGCCCATCATTCGTATGGGCCGCCCTTTTTTTATTCTGCAGGTGATAATTTGATCAATAAATTTTGAAATGTTATAAAATCAGAAACAATATAACCCTTGTTAGCATACGGGTTGATGTCTTATAGAAGACCATAATTATAAAGAATAATAATACAGAGAGGCTATTGGGATAAATATGTCTAGTGAATTACCGGCTTGGGAAATTAAAATTGAAAGCATTACCGAGTCTTTTGCCAAAACACTGAATATCATTTCAGGTGTTTGGTTAGCTTCAATAGCTGCTCTCATTTTATATGATGTCATAGGCCGAGAAGCTTTTGGCTCGCCCTTTCACGGCACGAACGAATTGGTCTCTAATTCCGTTCTTTCAATCTTAATGCTGCAACTGCCCTTGGCGATGATAAATCGCAGTTCTCTCAGAACAACGATCCTTTATGGAAAGTTCGGACCGCGCGGCAAAAGTATTATCGAAGCTATTTCCTATTTATTGGCGGGTTTGGTTTTTCTTGGCATTGGCTTTGGCAGCTGGGAAAATATGATTGAAGCCTGGGATATAATGGAACTCGAAGGTTCCGGCGTTGTTGAAATTCCGGTTTATCCGATCCGCACTTTGGTTGTCCTTATTGGCTTTATCGGCGCCTTTGTCTGCGCATTGATGGTGTATCACGCGCTCAAACGACCTGAAGATTTTGCAGAAGAAGTCTCAATTGAAGACATGGGCGAATAGAATTACGGCTTAAAAAGGGGAGAGGCAGCCAAGAATTTCCATTATTCTAACCGGCTGTTGGTAAAAAAATCACATGGAACTAGACCAAACAACAATTCTACTCGTTATGTTCGCCATTATGCTTACCGGCATTTTAATGGGAATTCATATTGCCTTTGCATTTGCGGTAACGGCATTGATTGGCAACATTTTGATTTTTGGTGATGGCGATCTGCAAGAAGGCTTTAACATTGCGATGAGCGGGCTTGGCAGTGTTGCTTACGAATACCTCCGCAGTGAAGTTTTTGCCGCTATCCCGCTCTTTATGCTGCTGGGTGATTTTGTCAACAAATCCGGCTCAGCCCGCGATCTTTATAAACTAATCAACCACACCTTAAAATTTATTCCAGGCCGCCTTGCGGTCGCAACAGTTGCCGGTAATGCGGTTTTTGCTGCCGTTACCGGTGTCAGCATCGCCGCCGCCGCCGCTTTCAGTCGGATCGCTTATCCGCAAATGCGTTACCACGGCTATGACCGCCAATTTGCGCTTGGCTCCGTCGCAGGTTCAGCCTGCCTTGGGATGATCATCCCGCCAAGTGTGCTGCTGATTGTTTGGGGAATTATCGCGGAAAAATCAATTTCGCAATTGTTTATGGCGGGCGCCATTCCTGGTTTGGTCTTGGCATCGTTCTTTATGATTTATATCTCGATTACCGCGACTGTAAATCCGAAAATAGCACCAAAATTTGACGAAACAGCCGAGCAGAGCACGTTAACCTTCGCAGAAATTGCCAGTGGTATTGGTATTGGCCTGCTCATTCTATTGATCATGGGCGGCATTTGGGGCGGCTTGTTTACGCCTTCCGAAGCTGCCGGTGTCGGTGCCGCCGGTGCGATGGTGCTGGGTGTCTTGAAAGGGATGCGGGCGAAACAATTGGCAATTGCGATTGTTGATTCAGGCAAAACCGCCGCGCCAATTATGTTCCTGCTTTTAACCGCAAATATGTATGCCAAATTCATGGAAGCAGCCGGCATGTCTGAGCTGATCCGAAATACATTTGAGCATTACAGCCTTGGCCCAACCGGCATTGTCATCGTCATTATTTTGATCTGGCTAGCACTTGGCATGATCCTCGATTCAATCTCAATCATTCTCATCACTGTGCCGATTTTCGCGCCACTAACAGAAGGCTTCTTCGATCCTATTGCCTTTGCAATCTTCGGTATTTTAGTGATCGAGGCTGGACTGCTTACGCCGCCTTTTGGACTGCTGGTCTATACGGTAAAAGGCTCGATCGACGATAAACAGGCGACATTAGCGGAAATATTCAAGGGGTCCGTCCCCTATTGGATTCTTATGTTGGTCGTTATGCTAATGATTTGGCGCTGGCCTGAAATCGCAACTTGGCTGCCAACTATGATGTTAAAATAAAGGCATGAAACCACAATAATAACATATTTTACTTTTATGCAGTGTGTATTGCTGCATAATATTTCGATCTATTAATCGTTTTTTTAAGAGATCATAATTTTACTAAACTTGGGAGATAAACATTGAAAACCATGATTAAAACAGCCGGGATTCTCGGCGTAGCTGCTGCAGCTGCAATGACCTTCGGGTCGATTGCTGAAGCCGCTTCTATTAAAGGCAACAACATCACGATGCGGATCGGCTCGGGCCACCCGCCTTTCATCACATATGTGAAAGCGGCCAGTAAGTCTTTCGTACCTGCCGTTAAAAAACGTGTAGCTGCTGAAACCAAATATAAAATTGATTTCAAAGAGCACTATGCTGGTACTGTTGTTGGTGTGTTTGATACGCTCGAAGGTGTTCAAGACGGACGTCTCGACATTGGCGCTTTTTGCGTTTGCTTTGACGATGACAAAGCTATGGCGATGAACCTCACCTATTATGTGCCGTTCCATGAGCCAAATGCGATTAAAAACCAAAAAATATTCTATGCTTTGGTTAAAAAACACCCATCGCTGCAACAAGATTATTCCAAACGCTACAAGCAAACTCTGATCGGCATTGCTGGATTTAACAATTACGGCATTTTGAGCTCGTTTGATTGGAAAAAGTTTGAAGATCTTAAAGGCCGCAAGATTCTAGCTGCTGGTCCTAACCTGCCATGGGTTGTTGGCGGTGGTATTCCCGTCCGTATGACCATTCCAAAAGCTGCGCAACAAATGCAGACCGGCGTGGGCGAAGCGGTTATCTTGTTCCCAGACACCGACTTTAAATTGAAGCTTCATGAAGCCATCAAAGGCGGCTACTACACCGTGACTGATTTCGGTGCTGTAGTTCAGATTAACCTGAACATGAACAACAAGACCCGTAAAAAGTTACCTCCAGAAGTCCTTAAAATCATCGACGAAGAAGGCATTAAATATGGCCTAACCGGTGCTGCATGGTCTCAAAAGGATCATCAATGGGGCCTTGATCAACTTGCTAAAGCTGGTACCAAAGTTCGCAATATCACTCCAGCAGCTAAAAAAGCATGGGCCGAGAAACTGGCAAGCTGGCCAAATGAAAAAGCTCAAGCTGTGAAAAAGAAAAAGAAAATCGACATGCCTGCTATCATGCGCGACTACATCAAAATGGTCGAAGCTGGCGGTCACAAATTCCCGATTGACTACGTCATTAAGTAAACATGATGTAATTTGAGGGAAATTTCGAATTAAAGGGGGCAGCCTTCATGGGCTGCCCTTTTTTTGTCTAATTAAACGTAATAGTAATGCCAGTAACAAAAATTTCACTTCCCCCCATTCAAAATTCCAATTAGACTACTTTCATCATAGGCCAAGTAAGAAGCGCAAGGGCTCGATCTTGGCACGATTTTAACAGGGAGTTATTTTTGATGAATATTCTACAGAGAACCAGCCTTATTGGTGCCACCGCCGCCGCAGTATTCGCCTTTGGCGCAGCAGCTGAAGCCGCGTCAATCAAAGGCAATGAAATTACATTGCGCGTTGGCTCAGGCCATCCGCCCTTTATTACTTATGTCAAAGAAGTAGCCAAATATTTCGTCCCCAATGTCACCAAGCGTGTGGCCGCTGAGACCAAATACAAGATTAAATTCAAAGAACATTATGCGGGCACTGTGGTGAACGTATTTGATACTTTGGAAGGCACGCAAGACGGTCGTCTTGATATCGGTGCCTGGTGCGTGTGCTTTGATGATGATAAAGCCATGGCATTGAACCTCGGCTATTACGTTCCTTTTGGTGAGCCGAATGCGATCAAAGCTGGTGCGATCTTTGCCAAAGTTGTCAAAGACCACCCCGCGATCCAGCAGGATCTCGAAAAACGCTACAAGCAAAAATTGCTCGCTGTATCAGGCTTTAACAATTATGGCCTGCTCAGTTCTTTTGATTGGAAAACATTTGAAGATTTGAAAGGCCGGAAAATTCTCGCGGCTGGTCCAAACCTTCCTTGGGTTGTTACCGGTATTCCCGTACGGACAACGATCCCTAAAGCGGCTCAGCAGATGCAAACCGGTGTTGGCGAAGCCATCATACTTTTCCCCGACACGGATTTTAAGCTGAAGCTTCATGAAGCAATCAAAGGTGGCTATTATACCGTTACTGATTTTGGTGCTGTCACCCAAATTGCCCTCACGATGAATTTAAGGTCACGTAAGAAATTGCCGCCGGAAGTTACCAAAATTATTGATGAAGAAGCCGCTAAGTATCATACCCATTCATTGGCCGCTTCTCAAAATGATCATTCCTGGGGCATTGCCAAGCTAAAAGGTGCGGGCACAAAGATCCGCGCGATTGATCCAGCTGCTAAGAGAGCATGGGCCCAAAAACTGGCGAATTGGCCAAATGAACGCGCTCAAGCAGTTTCAAAGAAAAAGAAAATCGATATGGGCAAAATCATGCGCGCCTATATTGCAGGAACAAAAGCCGGCGGTCACAAATATCCGGTTGATTACGTCATTAAATAATCCGCCGATTTATTACGAAAAGAAGTGGGGCAACCTCTGGTTAAGACCGGATGGTTGCCTCTTTTTTTTGCATGCAATTCCATAATTTAATGCGTAATATGTGCTTATTGATCAAATGATTACTAAGAATGATTATTATTCAGGACAGGCAATATTATGACGATATCACCCGATGACATAGCGAAGCGCACCGCACGCTTCAAAGAACTGAACTACAGTGAACAAGGCTATCTAGACACGCGCATTCCGGCCCATAAACGCAACACTTATAACGTTATCGGCCGCGGCGTCACCGAAGATGACAATCTAAAGCCCGCGATTGCCGAAGCTGATGGCTTCAACATTACCTATATCGGTGCAGAGCCCGGCTGCGGTGCCGCCTTGCATGACCATCCCACCGTCGAAGTATTTATCGCAATGACCGGCAAATGGGCGATTATTTGGGGTGATGAAGGTGAGCACGAGACCATCATTGATCAATTCGATGTTGTGTCTGTACCACCCGGTGTAATGCGCGGCTTTCGAAATGAAAGCGATGAGCACGGCTTTATCATGGCGATCTTAGGCGGCTCTGATTCCGGCCATGTATCCTGGGCAAAAAGTGTTGTAGCTGATGCCGAGAAAACCGGCCTTCGCCTTAATGAAGACGGCTCGATCACAGAGCTTACATAAGAATAGAGAGGGCATTATGCCACTAGAAAAAATTGATCACTATTCGATCCGCACGTTGAAAATGGACGAGACCAAAGAGTTCTATGAAGCGCTGGGCCTGGAAGCTGGGCCACGGCCAGATTTCCCTTTCCCCGGCCATTGGATGTATGCTGGTGAAATCCCAGTCGTGCATTTGGTTGGTATCGACCCTGACAATCCAGAAGGTCTCTACGGCTATCTTGGCGTTAAAGACGTCAAGTTTCTGGATGGCGGCGGCGCGGTTGACCATTTGGCATTTCGCGCCAGTGATCCGGAAGGCCTCAAACAAATCCTGACGGATCGCGGTGTCGAATACCGGGAGCGCGAAGTACCTAATCTCGGCATGCTGCAAATATTTGCCGAAGATCCAAACGACATTACTGTCGAAATTAACTATTACGATCAGTAGGTGATTTATGGTTGATCGTCCCAAAGAATATCCGAGGCCAGAGGAAATGTTAGCGCGCGCCGAGGCGCTCGTCCCAGCTTTAAAAGAACGTGCGCTTGAGACCGAACAACTCGGCAAGATTCATCCCGATACCATCAAAGAACTGCATGACAGTGGCCTCTTTAAAATAAATCAACCGGCCCGGGTCGGGGGCGGCGATTACGATTACCGCCTGATGATGGAAGCGACATCTATTCTCGGCAAGGGCTGTGGCTCGACGGCCTGGGTCTATATCAATCTCGCTTGTCATCACTGGATGCTCGGCATGTGGCCGGCAGAAGCGCAAAATCAGCTCTGGGATGAAAACCCCGACGTGTTAATCGCCTCTTCGGTTATTTTCCCAGCCGGCCGCGCCACCAAAGTCGACGGTGGCTATCAGCTCTCCGGCCATTGGCCGTTTTGCAGTGGTGTCGATTGGTCCGACTATCTGATGCTCGGCGGCACCGTCTATGAAGGTGAAGAAGTTACAGATCGGCGGGTCTTCATTGTCGCCACCGAAGATGTGAAAGTGCTCGAGACCTGGGACGTCTCCGGCCTGGTTGGCACCGGCAGTAAAGACAGTGAAGTCAAAGGCCTGTTTGTGTCCGAACATATGACCGTTGCCGGTGCAGATCTGCAACACTGCAACACACCCGGTTCAGCCGTCAATCCAACGCCGCTGTTTAATATTCCGCAAGCGGGCTTGTTTCCGCATATTATCGCGTCGCCTATCATCGGCATGGCAGAAGGCGCTTATGACCACTTTATTGAAGCCAATAAAGTTGCAACATCGACCTACAACACCTCGCGTGTTGCTGAATATCAGGCAATTCAGATCAAGGCGGCTTCGGCAGCGGCAGCCGTTGCAACGGCCAAGGCCATGATTAATGCCGATTGCGATGAAGCGACAGAGACCTTGGCCCAAGGCAATGTCTGTTCGGAAGAGCAAAAACACCGCTGGCGGCGCAATGCAGCCTATGTTGCTAATCTTTGCTTCGACGGCATCGACGGGCTTTACAAAGCGACCGGTGGGCGCGGCGCCTACAAAATCAATCCGATCCAGCGTCACTACCGTGACGCCAGCGTCGGCATCACCCATATCTCCATGTCCTGGGACGTCATGGGCGCGGAATATGGCCGCTATGTCTTGGGATTGGGTGGAAATCCTGTAATATAACGGGCAACGATATATAAAGCGGGGGGCTCCATGACTGAATTCGATACGCCAATTCTTATTGTCGGCGGTGGGCCAGTGGGTCTTGCCTTGGCATCAGAGCTTGGCTGGCGCGGCGTCAATTGCATATTGATTGAGCGCGGTGACGGCGACATCAATATTCCGAAAATGAACGAAGTTAACATGCGATCGATGGAAATCTGTCGTCGCTGGGGCATCGCCGACAAAGTCATCAACAACCCCTACCCGGCTGATATGCCGTTTGATGTTTCATTTGTGACCAGCCTATTTGGTTACGAGCTTGGCCGCATCCCGAGGCCGGCCCGCAAAGACCAAAAACCAAACGCGTTTAGCCCGCACATGCTGCAAGTCTGCTCGCAGTTTTGGTTTGATCCTATTCTTAAAGATTTTGCCGATTCTTTCGATTGTGTGGATTTGAGATATCACCAGAAATTGGAGAGCTTCACTCAAAATGAAGGCGGTGTGACGGCAGCAATCATCGACCAAGAAACCGGAGCGACCTCAACGCTCAGCGCGCACTATCTGGTTAGCTGCGAAGGGGCCAATAGTTCGATCCGTCAGGCTTTGGGTATTAAGATGGAAGGAACCGATGAGATCGAGCGCGCCATGAACGCCTTTTTCAAAGCGCCAAATTTGATGGCCCAAACCGGCTTGGACCCAGCGACCTTTTTCTTCCATATCGATCAAGGCGGCCTCTGGGCCAATGTGCGCCAGATTGATCCGGCCAATGATCTCTGGCGTATCGGGGTCCGTAATTTTCCCGGCGAAGAGGTGCCGGATGAGACGGGCCTTAATCAGTATTTACACCGCGCGCTCGGCCGGGATTTAGATGTTGAGTGGGTCGATGCCCATGTCTGGTCACGCCGGGCCATCGTTGCCGAGACCTATTCAAAAGGCCGGGTCTATCTTGCCGGAGACGCCGTTCATCAGCTTGCCCCTTCCGGCGCCCTTGGTATGAACACCGGCATCGGCGATGCGGTTGACCTTGGCTGGAAGCTTGCTGCGACAGTTAAAGGCTGGGGAGGAGATGGCCTGCTCGACAGTTACGATCTAGAGCGTCGCCCCATCGGCACCCGCAATGTCGAAAAAGCCACCGGCTTTAATGCTGACCACACCAGCATCGCCGGCTTTGACGGCATGGAAGACGACACGCCTGAAGCTAAAGAAAAACGCGCTGAACTGGGTGACAATCTGGTGACCAATGTCGGCAACACTTTTCGAACCATCGGCCTGCAAATCGGCTATTGTTATTACGACTCGCCCATTTGCGCCGCGGATAAAGCGACAGCCCCCGAAGATAGTTCGGCTGATCTTCACACAACGACTTATCCTGGCTGCCGCGCGCCGCATATTTGGCTCGAAGATGGCGTCTCTATATTAGATAAATTTGCCCAAGACTTTACGCTTCTGCGCTTTGATACGAGCCTGGATACGGGCGTATTGGAAAAAGCCGCAGCGGAACATCACGTGCCAATCACGCTTGTTGATATTAGAAATGAAGCCGCCGCCGACTTATACCAGCAACCCCTGGTTCTCGTGCGGCCTGATGGCCATGTCGCCTGGCGGGGCGCGGCACTACCAGAAGACGCTCAAGCCGTCATCAACACCATTTCCGGAAACTAAAGCGTCTCCTAAATCTTACCGATCGCCTGCAAAATACGCTCGGGCGTGAACGGTTGGATCGTTACTTTGCCGCCGAGCGGCTCCAAGGCGTCGTTGAGCGCGTTCATGACGACAGCCGGTGCACCACCGGTGCCGGCTTCGCCCGCACCTTTGGCGCCAAGCTCAGAATCAAGCGTTGGACTTTCAACATGGCCAACCTCAACATCCGGCATTTCCGCTGCCATCGGCACGAGGTAATCCGCCATGGTGCCGTTCAAGAACTGGCCTTCATCACTATAGAGGCACTCTTCATAGAGCGCGCCGCCGAGGCCCTGGATGACACCGCCCCGTACCTGCTCATCGACCAGTAAGGGATTGATCACGGTGCCGCAATCTTCAACGACGACGTATTTTTTAAACGTGATAAAGCCGGTATTGGTATCAACCTCGAGGTAGCAGCCCTGTACACCATTGGTGAAGGCAAAGGGGAATTGCTTCGGCACATAGTGGCGGGTGACAACGAGCTCTGACTGATAGTCTTTCGGCAGGGTGTCCGGGCGGTAGTAACAGACCCGTCCAACCTCGGCCAAAGCCATCCGCTCATTGCCATCAGCCAAATCAACGACATTATTCTCTCTAATATCAAGGGTAGAGGGATCGCATTGCAGCATAATGCCCGCCACTTCGACAATGTTTTGCCTGAGCGCCTTGCCCGCCTGAACTGCCGCTTCACCGCCGATACCAGCAGCCCGGGAGCCCCAGGTACCGCCGCCATAAGGCGTGATATCCGTATCACCGGCAATGACTTTAATCTTATCCATGGAGACACCCAAAGCGGTCGCGGCACATTGCGCGACAACGGCTTCGGCACCCTGGCCTTGCTCGGTCACACCTATTTCAACAATGACATTGCCTTTGGCATCAAGGCGCATGGTGGCGCCATCCTGCGCCGAAATGGGCGCCCCGCCGACACCATAAAAAGCCGGCCCCGGATTGGTCACTTCGATAAAAGTCGCAAGACCGATGCCGCGATAAATGCCCTGCTCGCGGGCCTCAGCTTGATCTTTACGAAGACCATCGTAATCCATCATCTCAACAAGCTTGTACAAACTTGCATGGTGGGAGAGGTTTTCAAACGGCAGACCAGAAGGCGCTGTCGTCGGGTAAGCATCATCCGGCACCAGATTTTTGCGCCGGATTTCAAGCGGATCCATGCCGATTTTACGTGCCGCATCATCAACCATGCCTTCGGTAATCAAGGTCAGGATCGGATGACCAACTGCCCGGTACTGACACATCGGTGATTTATTCTGGAGCACGACCTGCGCCCGGGCCCGGTAATTTGGATTGGTATATTGCCCGCCCGTCAAATTGACGACTTGGTTTGCTTCAATACCACTGGTCCGAGGATAAACTGAATACGGTCCGATACCGGTGAGATCATCTATTTCAAAAGCCTGAATTTCACCTTCGTTAGAAACCGCGACTTTGGTCTTCACCCGATGGTCGCGGGCATGGATGTCGCTGGTAAAGGATTCCAAGCGATCGGCGATAAACTTAACTGGTCGCTTGAGCATATAAGCGAGAGCCACCGTGGCATATTCATCCGGATAGGAATGCACTTTGATGCCGTACGAGCCGCCGACATCTTTGCAGATCACGCGGACTTTGTGCTCCTCAATATTGAGATGCTTAGCAAACAGGCTTTGCATCATATGCGGGGCCTGGGTTGAATGATAAATCGTCAGCTGGTCCTCGCCCGGATTATAATCGGCGACGATGCCCCGGGTCTCGAGACAGACACCGGTATGGCGGTTAGAGATATAGGTCTCCTCAATGACGTGATCGGCATTGGCAAAAGCGGTATCAACATCACCGGCATCCAAATCCCGCTGCCAGGCGAGATTATCACCGAGCTCGGGATGAATGAGCGGCGTTTCTGGATCAAGCGCCGTCTCCATATCGGCAACGACCGGCAGTTCTTTCCACTCAATGTCAATCAACTCAATCGCATCTTCGGCTTGAGCGCGTGTGTTGGCGACAACGGCCACCACAGGCTCGCCCTGCCAGGACGCTTTCTTGACCGCCAAAGCATGCTGCGGCGCTGATTTAAGGCCTTCCAAATGGGTTAATACCCCAACCCAGGGGGAGCAAACCTCTGCCATTTCTGGACCTGTAACAACGGCGACAACGCCCTCGCTCTCTTTTGCTTCAGAGACGTCAATGCTAACAATTTCCGCATGCGCATAGGTCGAGCGCAAAAAAGCGACATGGGTCAGGCGCGGCAATTTCACATCATCGGTAAACGTGCCCCGACCGGCGAGTAAACGTTTCGCATTCGGTCTTGGCACCGAGCGGCCGATATAGCTGTTGGGACGGTCGAGAACATGGTCTTTGATCATACTTTTAGTATCTGGCATATCTAAGCTCCCTTCCGTTCTTGAGCCACGGTTTCGATCGCATCAACAATGGCCTCGTAACCTGTGCAGCGGCAATAATTGCCAGATAAATATTCGCGAATTTCTTCCCGGCTCGGATCTGGGTTGGTTGCCAACAGCTCTGTCGTCGTCATCAACATGCCCGGGGTGCAAAACCCACATTGCAGCGCATTGCGCTCATGGAAGGCTTTTTGCAGATCATCAATCTTGCCGCTGTCGGACGCCCCTTCAATGGTTTCAACCTCGCCGCCATTCGCCTGGACAGCCAGCATCAGGCAGCCCCGGACAATCTCGCCGTTTACCCGAACAGTGCAGGCACCGCAGACGCCATGTTCACAGCCGATATGTGAGCCGGTGAGCTCCAATTCGTTACGTAGAAAATCAACCAGCGAGAGGCGTGGCTCAATCAGCTTAGAGACCTTCTCGCCATTGACGGTCAAAGCAACTGGAATTTGTTCAATTTCATTTGTCATTATTTTTTCCCTTAATTCCGAGCGCTAAGCGTGGTGAGCATGCGTTTGGTCAACTCTTTGGCGTAATGCATGCGAAGCGTTGCCGAGCAATGCAAATCGTCAAACGGCTCCAGATCATCTTCGAGCGCGCTTTGGGCCGCGAAAATACTTTCGTCATCAACCGATTTGCCTTCCATAGCACTCATGGCCTGCGTTGCAATCACCGGCGTGCCGCCAACCGCAAAGAACGCCAATCGCAGATCGGAAAGCACATCACGATCAACTTTGGCATGGGCCGCGATACCGCACATTGCATAATCACCATGGCGTCTGGCCAATTCATCAAACGCTGAGCGATAGCCGGCGCTTATTTTTGGAATTTCAATCGCCGTTAAAATTTCACCATCACCTGCATCGGTCTCATAAAGCTCTTTGAAGAAATCTTTGGCCACCACTTTTCGAACGCCATTTTGTCCGGTGATTTCAATCTCACCATCAAGCGCACAAAGGCATGCCGGCAATTCAGCTGCTGGATCCGCCATCGCCACACTGCCGCCAAATGTACCACGATTGCGAATTGCCGGATGGGCTATCGATGGCATTGCTAGCGTGATCAGCGGTGCGTGGGAGGCGATGAGTTCCGAATTTTCAATCTCAACATGGCGGGTCAGCGCGCCGATGCGAAGGCGATCCCCTTCATCCGAAATGCCATTTAAATTATCGAGACCATTTATATCGATGACCAATGCCGGTGCCGAGAGCCGCATATTCATCGTTGGTATCAGACTTTGACCACCGGCCAAGATCGTTGCCTCGTCACCATACTCACTGAGCAGTCCAAGCACCTCTTCGACAGATGACGGCTTGGCATAGTTAAACGCCGCTGGTTTCAATTAGACCTCCCAATTTTATTTTATTATGACTAGGCAAAGATTGCTATTAATACTAAAGTGATCAAACGATCAATAAGGAAATGATTTTACGCGCCCTTAGATTTCTGTCAATGGTAGCAAGCTGCAATTTAGCAGGAAATTCGGGCGGATTTATTGAGTTGGAAAGTAACTTTAAAAGTGTCTCAATCTAAGAAATCGGTGAAGTCAAAAAAGCAAACCAAACGTAAGCGCTTAAGCCGTGAAGAGCGGGAAAAGCAAATTATATCCGAGGCTGTCCGCTATTTTTCCGAGGTTGGTTTCGGTGGCCAGACCCGGGAACTTGCCCGGCGCCTCGGCATTTCACAATCTCTGTTGTTTCGCTACTTCCCCACTAAAGACGACATCATCAAGCGCGTTTATGAAGAGGTCTATCTGAGCCGCTGGAAACCCGAATGGGAAACCCTGTTAAGCGATCGCAGCCGACCGTTATCGGATCGCCTCAATCAATTTTACCACGAATACACCGCCGCCATTTTTGAATTTGAATGGGTCCGCATCCTGGTCTTCTCTGGCATTAAAGGCGTCACGCTTTATCAGCAGTATATCGAATTGGTGCACGACAAGATTCTGGATAGAATTTGCACCGAGCTGAGAGCCACCCACAACCTACCCGACCCCGGCAAAGTGCCACTCACCGAAAGAGAGACCGATCTTGCGTGGAATTTTCACGGCGGTATTTTCTACATCGCCATTCGGAAGTTTATCTATGGATCTGAAACACGCGAAGACTTCACCGCAGCAATTGAAGATTCAATAAGTGTGTTTTTAGCTGGAGTGCCCTCTGTTTTTAAATCTATCCTCAAAAAATAACGCCCTCACAATCATGTTACCTTGACGACACCACATCCATAAGATTATGGTGTTCAGGTCTTATATAAGACCAATTAACGCATAACAAAATTATGGGTAATTATTTAATTTTATAGGTTTTTTAAAAACAGGGAGAACTCTTATGATGGGGACTAAATTAGCCCTTACCGGCATGGCTTTGGGTGCTGCGGCTTTAGCATTCCAACCAACTTCTGCTCAGGCAGAATGGCCAGAACGTCCGATTACTGTTGTTGTCATGTATGGTGCCGGTGGTGGTACGGATACGGTTATTCGTACACTCGTTGGTGAAATGGCCAAATCTACTGGCTGGAAAATCAACGTGATCAACAAGCCAGGTGCTGTCGGTGGTATTGCCACTAGATATGTCTCCGGCAAAAAGGCAGACGGCTACACACTGTTGGGCGCTGCTAACTACAACAAATATGCCAGCGTTATGGGTCACACCAAAACCCGCGCTTGGAGAGACTGGCAATATATGCAGGCCGCCAACTCACGTGGTAGCTGGTCTGTGCGTCCAGACTCAAAATTCAAAACCTTTGCCGACGTTATTGCTGCTGCTAAAGCGGCCCCAGGCAAGATCAGCATTTCAACTTCCGGTACCGGTGGCCTGTGGCATGAATTAGCTGCGGTTGTTGCTGTCTCTGCCGGTGTGACGCTGAAATATGTGCCTTACAAAGGCGGTAAAAATGCAACACTTGCCGGCTTGAACGGCGAAACCATGATTGCTGGCGGCGGTGTGCACGAGCATATCGAACATATCCGTGCTGGTAAGTTGCGTAATATCCAACAGACCGGTGCCGCAAACATTGATGCGGGCGGCGGAAAAATTATGCAATCCGTCGGTAACTTCCTGCCACAAATCAAAGGTCAGTTGCCTTTCTCCGGCATCTATAACCTGGCAATGCTTAAAGGTGTGAACAAATCCATCCAGGCAAAAGTTCAAAAGGCTTTTGTTGCGGCTGTAAAATCCAACACCTTTGCGAAAGTTGCGAAGAAAAAATTCTTCGAAATTGACATTCGTTTAGGCGCTCAGGCCAACCGTCGGGCAGCTCAAGTTGAAGTGCAGACAGCGGCTACTTTTGAAAAGCTAAAAATCAAAGGTGCACGTTCTCTTAAGCAACTCGGTTTGCCTTCACCGGCTAACTTTGATGCTTGGTGGGCTAAGAACGGCAAGTAATTCTATCACCTCGTGATAGTTTAAGTGTTGAAAATCGGGTGAGTTGCGGAAATCGTGACTCACCCTGATTTTTGACCAATAATATAAAAAGGATAATTGGGGAACTAGGCCAAGCAACATGGCAGAAGAAAAAAAATCCAGAATTGAAGCAGATATTGAAAGCCTTGAGAAAGGTATCTTCACCGGCGAAGAAGGTGGCGAGGAGCGCTCCTCACCGCGTAAAGACTTTATCGCTTCCATCGTCGTCGCATTGTTGGGCATATTTGCCATGATCCTGGCAGTTGATCTGGGCAAACCAGAGAGTCTCTATACAGCACCCGGTCTCCTACCTTTTGTGACCGGTGCCAGCCTTATCTTGATGGCCATTGGACTGTTCGTTAAAACCAAGCGCCGCTATGGGCTTGAAGAAATGCTAAAAAGCGATGGCCTCCAGGCAATTATAAATTATCTGGGGTATATTGAGTCCCGTCGGACACTCATGCTGATGGTGGTAATTTTTGTCTATGTCATGGTGTTGGGCCAAATGGACATGGATCTCCGTTTCAAAACAAGCTTTTATACATTCAGGTTTTCCGGTTTTGAGCTTGTCTCTATTCCGGTGATATTTTTTATTCTGCGGTTTTTCTGGCGCTCGACAATTCTCAATTGTTTTTTGGTCTCGACGGGTATTGTCGTCTTCCTGGCAGTCGTCTTCCGCGATGGCTTTCAAATTCTCCTACCAGGTTCAGGGTGAGGAGATAAAACATGTTTGAAATGCAAGAAATTCTCACCCAATTCGCAATTGCTTTCCAACCCTGGATGATCTGGGTCTGCCTGCTGGGCGTCACGCTTGGCATCCTTTGGGGCGCAATGCCTGGTCTCTCAACGACCATGGCGATGGCCCTCTTGATCGGTCTTTCGACCGGTATGACCCAACACGTCTCAGTCATGTTTATGCTCGGCGTTTATACCGGCAGTGTTTTTGGCGGCGCTATTTCTGCCGTTTTGATTAATATTCCGGGTACGCCCGATGCGGTACCGACAATGATGGAAGGCCATCAACTCGCCAAACGCGGTGAAGGCGGCTTGGCTCTTGGCACGGCAATCATGGGTTCCTTTATGGGCAACTGGATCGGCATCATTCTGCTGATCGCCTTTATCCCAGCCATTCTCTTTTTGGCGCTGCAATTTCGCTCTTGGGAAATGTTCCTGCTCTCCATGTGGGGCATCGCCATTTGCGGCTCGATGTCCGCCGGCGACAGCCCGATTAAGGGCTGGATTTCCGGCTGGATTGGCCTGTTGATTTCCTTCGTCGGTCTGGATGCCCTTCACGGCGTACCGCGCTTTACCTTTGGCGTGCGCATGCTCGAAGACGGGATCAGTTATATTCCACTGCTGATCGGTCTCTTTGGTCTAACCGAAATTTTAAAAGTCCTGCCGCAAAAAAGTCCACCCGGCATTCCGAGCGAAGTTGGCAGGATCATTCCACCAATGAAGAAGTTGTTGACCTATAGCAGAGCGGCTTTCCGCTCCGGTATCATCGGCACGATCATCGGCGCAATTCCCGGCGCGGGAGCAAACGTCGCGTCTTTCTTGTCCTATGACATTGGTCGCCGCCGCGCGAGCGAGGAAGAGCGCCAAAAATGGGGCAAGGGCTCCTATGAAGCAATTGTCTGCGCCGAAGTTGCCAATAACGCTAATATCGGTGGCTCCATGCTGCCGACGCTGACCCTGGGTATTCCGGGCAATGCAGCGGCGGCGGCAATCCTGGCAGCGCTTGAGATGAAAAACATTGTCGTTGGCCCCACGATTCAAACCGAAAACCCCGGCATCATTTATTTCATTTATATTGGCCTAATCATTGCCAATTTCCTGATGTATGGCATGGCGATTGCGCTGATCAAGCCTTGCGTCAAACTGTTCAGCCTGCCGCGTACGCTTCTCATGCCGCTGATCATCCCGATCTGCGTGATGGGCGCTTTTGCCGTCGCGCTGAATTATTTTGATGTTTATTTGATGTTTATTGCCGGTATCGTTGGCTACGTCCTGCACCGCTTCGGCTTCCCACTGGCACCTATGGTGCTGGCGGTCATCCTCGGCCCCCTCGCCGATGTAAACATGCGCCGCGCTTTGCTGGTTTTCGAAGACGACCATTGGTGGTCCATCCTCATCGATCGGCCCATCGGCACAGTCCTGGTGATCATCGTCATCTACACCTTCTATGACGGCATCTTCAAACGCGGTAAAGAATAGAATTACGTCTCGGTCAGGCGGGGCATAAGCTCGACGAAATTGCACGGCTTGAAGCGGTAGTCAAGTTGGTGGACGAGGATGTCGTCCCAAGCGTCTTTGCAGGCGCCGGGGGAGCCTGGCAGTGCGAATAAGTAGGTGCCGCCGGCAACGCCGGCAGTGGCTCGGGATTGAATGGTCGAAGTGCCGATTTTATCAAAGCTCAACATTCTGAATAGCTCGCCGAAGCCGGGGATGTCTTTCTCATAGACTTGCTGAAAGGCCTCGGGCGTAACATCGCGGCCGGTCACGCCGGTACCACCGGTTGAGATCACCACATCAACATCGCTTTTAGCAATCCATTCCTCAAGTTTGGCGACAATTGAGGGAATTTCATCTTTGATAATATCGCGCGCGGCCACGACATGCCCAGCGCCTTCGATGCGATCGACCAAAGTATCGCCCGATTTATCATCCGCCAGCGTGCGGCTGTCTGAAACCGTCAGAACAGCAATATTGACCGGCAGAAAATCCCGGTCGCCTGTAACTTTATTCATTATTTTTGACTTTCTTCGGCCACTTCAATATCGACGCTGCCCTCAGATTGATAGCCCGGCCATTTACCAGCTGCCACCGAATCAAGCGACGGTGTCGGGTTGTTAAAGCGCGCCTGATAAATCCAATAATTGGTCAACACGCGCTCAACAAATATCCTGGTTTCTTTGGATGGAATACTTTCGATAAAAAGCAGCGGGTCATTCTGGTGCTTAACTTTCCGCGTCCATTTATTGAGATTACCGGGACCGCCGTTCCAGGCCGTCACCATGCGAAAAATATCACCACCAACCCGCTTGTCCTTCATCAGAATATTGATGTATTTTTGCCCCAGAGACAAATTTGTTTCGGGATCAAATAAGGCATCTCGGTTGCGTTTAGAGCCTTTTAACTTTCGGTCTCTGGCGACAAAACTTGCAGTACGGGGCATCAATTGCATTAGCCCGCGCGCGCCGCGGTGACTTTTAGCCTTTGGATTGAAACCCGATTCCTGGCGGATAAGTGCCAGGACCAATGACCGATCAATAACCTCGCCGTCTTTGGTCGGCAGCGCTGGTGCCGGATAGGCCGTGCTATCAAACAGGCTTGAGCCGGAAGCTACCAGCATATTGCCGATCCGCATGGCAAGCGATGGCATATTAGCCCGGTCAGCCAAAGCCATCATAGCGCGGGCCAGTTCAGGCTTGGCGGTCGAAAACAACATTCTCAATTCACGCTCCGCCCGGCGATCTTCACCGATCTGCAACAAAGCGACAGCGCGTTGACCACCGGGAGCCTTGCTCAATTCCGATAAGGCTTCCTTGGCGAGCGGTGGCGGCGCCCAATTGTATTTAACCTCCAGCCCTAAAAGTCGGCGGGCCAAAATACCGTAAAAAGTCCGGGGATAGGACGACGCCTGGCCGAGATATTGATTGTAAAGACCGGGTTTCCGAATTTTGATACTTGCCCGGGCCGCCCAAAACGCCCCTGCCGTCACCAACCAGGGTGACGAATAGGCGGAGCTGGCAACAGCGGCAAAATGCTGTCTGGAGGTATCAAATTTGGCCAAACGCCAAGCTGCCAAAGCCGCAACCCAATGGGCTTCCGGCAGATACTTCCCGGACCGCTTAACGGCTGTATTGGCCCATTCATAGGCCCATTTATCTCGTCCATCGCCGTAATAGCCTGCCGCCAAGCGCGCTTTTGTCCGATCGAGCTCTACGGGGTGAAACAATTTGTTCACCCGCTTATTACGCACCAGTTTCTTATAGGATTTGGTCCAACCTTTGCGGAGGTAATAGCGCATCCGCTTGGCCAAGCCATAACGCTCCCGGCGCTCGGCCCGGTTAAGTTTCTTGCGAGGATTATAAATCGCATAACCAAGATTACGACCATCATGACCGGAGCCGTTATATTGCATACCAATTGGTGATTTGGGCAGCTTCCAATTCTTGGGCTTCCGCTTCATCGCCAATTTATAGAGACGGCGGGCCTGTGGATGATCGGCATATTTGTCGAGCCAGGCTTTTAATTCTTTATAGCGCGAGCGATATTTAGTCGGATGCAAATAGCGCTGCGCCAACACATGGCCCATTAAAATCTTATCATCCAACGTCTTGATAATTTTGTCAGCCGCCCGCCAATCGCCATCTGCCTGAAGATCAAAAATAACCCGGTAGCGACTACCATCAGTTTCAGACACGATGCCGGAAATATTGGCAGCATTTAAAAGCCGGGCTGATCCTGAAATCGCCGATTTTTGAAGATTTGCGGTTTCGAGTTTTGCTGAGCTGGAGGCAGCCTGAGCCGGGCTTCCGGCGATTACCAGGAGACTAAACGCAACAACCGCGCTACCCAATATCAAATTAGGCAGGCCCGTCACCCGTCGATCAATGAGGGAATTCAATGCCATAAAATTACTAACAAACCTCAACAGCCAGAATCAGTACCAATTATACATAAAAAGATGAACAAAACCTGCCTAAAGGGCACTTTCCATTCATCTTCTGATTTTTGCCTAAAATACGGGAACCCGGGCTTTCAAGCAATAGAACAATTATTTCACTTTAATTCTTACAAAAATCTTTAGGATAATTTTTGCTTAATTTCCAAAAGATCGCGCCACGCATCTCTTTTATGGGCCGGTGAGCGCAATAAATAGGCCGGATGATAAAGCGGCATTGCCTGGACCGGTCGAGACAATCCAGCGGTCGCATAGTCAAACCATTGGCCCCTGATCTTAGTGATGCCTTCTTTCATGCCGAGCAGGGTTTTTGATGCCGGACCACCCAGTAAAACAAGAATTTCCGGGTCGACCAATTCGATATGGCGCTCAACAAAAGGCAAACAAGCGGCAATTTCGCCGGTCGTTGGATTGCGATTGCCGGGCGGGCGCCAGAAAACCACATTGGTAATGTAATAGTTCGTGCGATCGAGCCCAATCGACGCCAGCATCTGATCTAAAAACTGGCCGCTGGCACCAATGAAGGGCAGCCCTTTGCGGTCTTCATCCGCCCCGGGCGCCTCGCCGACAAACATAATTTTGGCTTCTGGATTACCATCAGCAAAGACGGTGTTCATTGCGGTCTTCTTTAGCGCGCAATCTTCAAAAGCTTCGACGGCAGCGCGCAATTCAGCAATCGATTTAGCTGCGCCGGCAGCGGCAACAGCAGATTGTACGGCGCGTTCAGGGGCCGAGTTTTGGCTTGTTGGCGGTGTCGGCGCCTGGCGACCAGCTATGGCTTCTGGGGTTCGAGATCGAACGCCGGGTTTTGCTGATCCTTGCTGTTCTGCTGGCTGAGCCGACTGCTGCGTAGCACGTTCAGCGACCTTGGTCGCCGTCTCAGCAAAGCGGTCAATCGGGGCTTCAGCAATGCATTCATCAATGCCTGCTTCAACCTGCCAGATTAGATTTTCACGTATCGATGTATTCCCCTGCATGGTCTGAATGTAGCAGACCTCACATGCAAAAACACGGCAAAAACACGGCAAAAACACGGGCAAAAACACGGGCAAAAACAATCCAACTTAACCCAGGTTCTACCCAAACCCCAATTGCCATGATATAGAATTAAAAAGTTCAATAATTTACATCTCGGTGAGACTAAAATGAATGAAGACTTAAGCGTTGAACGCGACTCAATGGAAGTGGATGTAGTGATTGTTGGCGCCGGCCCATCTGGGCTCTCAAGCGCCATCCGCTTGATGCAACTGGCCACCGAAAACGACCAAGAACTCAGCGTCTGCATCGTCGAAAAAGGCTCGGAAGTCGGTGCCCATATTTTATCCGGCGCCGTGCTTGAAACCCGCGCACTTGATGAGCTGATCCCGGATTGGAAAGCTCAGGGCGCACCGCTCAACACGCCGGTCAGCCAAGAGAAAATTGTCTTTTTATCAGCAACGGGTGCGATGAAGGTGCCGGGATTATTCCTGCCGCCGGCGATGCACAACAAAGGCAATTACATTATCAGCCTCGGCAATCTCTGCCGCTGGTTGGGCGAGCAAGCAGAAGCCCTGGGCGTCGAGATTTATCCAGGCTTTGCGGCGTCGGAGATTCTTTATCATGAAGACGGCTCGGTCAAAGGCATTGCCACCGGTGATATGGGCGTCTCAGAGGACGGCACGCCCGGGCCAAATTTCCAGCCCGGCATGGAACTGCACGCTAAATACACGTTTTTCTCAGAAGGCTGCCGCGGTCATCTCGGCAAGCAGCTCAAGGACAAATTCGATCTTGAAAAAGACGTCCAGACCCAAACCTATGGCATCGGTATTAAAGAACTGTGGGAAATTGAGCCGGAAAAACATCAGCAAGGCTTGGTCGTCCACACAGCTGGCTGGCCACTGAGCAGCGATGTCTATGGCGGCTCTTTCCTCTATCATTTGGAAGACAACCAAGTTGCTATCGGCTTTGTGGTCGGCCTTGATTATCAAAACCCCTATCTCAGCCCTTATGAAGAATTTCAGCGCTTCAAGACCCACCCCTCCATTCGGCCAACGCTCGAAGGTGGGCGGCGCATTTCCTACGGTGCCCGGGCCCTAAACGAAGGCGGTCTGCAATGTCTGCCGAAGCTGCATTTTCCGGGTGGCGTGCTGACTGGTTGCGATGCCGGCACGCTCAACATGCCCAAGATCAAAGGCACACATACAGCGATGAAGTCAGGCATGGTGGCCGCCGAAAGCGCGTTTGCAGCTATTTCAACAGGCCGGGCTAATGACGATCTTGCTGAATATGATCTGGCGTTTAAAAACTCCTGGGCCGGTAAAGAGCTCAACACCGCCCGCAATGTCCGGCCGTCCTTCAAATGGGGTTTGCTGGCCGGCACGATCTATACCGGGATTGATCAGATTTTGTTACGCGGCATGGCACCCTGGACTCTCAAACATCACGGCGCCGATCACGCCCAGCTTAAAAAAGCCAGCGCCTGCACACCGATTGATTATCCGAAACCTGATGGCGAGATCACGTTCGATAAGCTCACCAGCGTGTCGTTTTCGGCAACCAATCATGAAGAAGATCAACCGGTTCATTTGACCCTCAAAGATGACAGTGTTCCTGTGAACGTAAATCTCGCCGACTATGATGGGCCGGAAGTGCGCTTCTGCCCCGCCGGGGTCTATGAATTTGTCGAAGAAGGTGAAGGCCAGCGTCTGCAAATTAATTCGCAAAATTGTGTCCATTGCAAAACCTGCGACATCAAAGACCCAACCCAAAATATCGTTTGGGTGACGCCGGAAGGTGGCGGCGGGCCCAATTATCCGAACATGTAAAAGTGAGCGAATGTGAGTGTTACGGGTTTGAGATATTATTCCCGTCGCGTTAGACTAATTGCCGGTATATAAGCGAGATAAAATCAATAAGGCACTCTATGAACATTTATAAAATGATGATGGCCCCCGGTTTGAAAAAAGCACTTTGGCTGCTGCCAGTACTGTTGATCGGCGTAACGACCGTCGACAGCGCGATCGCCAAAGAGAAGGTCAGCGTTCCGAGCCTTGGAGAAACGAAATTCGGCAATTACCTTGCCGGTCGTCATGCGCAGTTCGATTCGAACCCCCGATTTGCAATCGAATATTATAAATCAACGCTCAAAACCTCGCCTGACAACAAAGCCCTATTGCGGCGCATCACAACGCTTTTGGTGTCAGAAGGCTCGGTTGCCGAAGCCCAACAATACGCCAAGCGCCTGCTTAAACTATCGGGCGAAGAATCAAATGTATCGCGTCTCGTTTTAGCCCTTGCCGATATCAAAAAACAGAAATATGCCAAGGCGATGGCGCAAATTGAAAAGCTGCCGGAGGGTGGGATGAATGCCTTCTCAGTGCCAATGCTCAAGGCATGGCTTTTGGCCGGGCAAAAAAAATATGATGACGCGCTCAAAATACTCGATCAGAAAACCAAGAATAAAGGCCTGGAAGCACTTTTTGGCATTCATGGGGCCTTGATCAGTGAACTTGCAGGCCGCGATGAAGATGCCAAAGCGCGCTATATAAAGACAGCGGCATTACGCAAAAATGCAAATCTGCGGATTTCCATTTTGTTTGGCAATTTTTATGAGCGCATTGGCCAGCCTGAAAAAGCCAAAGAGATTTACGACCGCTATAAAAAACGCCGCCCCGCCACGACCATGTTGGATAGCGCTTATCGGCGCCTAACGACCGGCGATAAGCCCGGCCCTAACAACAAAACCGCGCGTGACGGTGTCGCTGAAGCGTTGTTTAGCTTAGGCTTTGCCATCCAAAATCAAAATCCGTTTCAGACGGTTATTTTCTCACGCCTAGCGGTTTATCTCCGCCCGGGCTTTACCATTGCGAGCTTGCTCTTGGCTGAGAGCCTGGACGGCAATGATCGCCTGGAAGACGCCAATAAGGTTTATTTAAAAATCTCCACCGACCCGGCCTTTGCCTGGACCGCACGGCTGAGGATTGCCAGCAACCTTGATCGCTTGGGCGATACCGATGATGCGATCCGCGAGCTTAAAGCGATGTCGCTGGAAAATCAGACCCGTACCGACGCGTTAATCCGCATGGGCAACATCCAGCAACGTCACAAACGCTATCGCGATTCGTCCAAATCTTATGATGAGGCCAAAGCCAGAATTCCTGAGTTGAAACCCCAGCATTGGCGATTGCTTTATTCCACCGGGATTTCTTATGAACGGCTGAAAGAATGGCCGAAGGCCGAGAAGAATTTTTTGAAAGCTTTGGAGTTACAGCCTGGTCAGCCGAATGTCTTAAACTATCTCGGCTATTCCTGGGTCGAACAAGGCCTCCATCTCGACCGTGCCCAGGCTATGATCCGAACCGCCGTCAAGAAACGCCCAAGAGATGGCTATATCATCGACAGTCTGGGCTGGGTTCTCTACCGGCTCGGCAAAATGAAAGAAGCCGTCAAACAAATGGAACGCGCCGTCCAGCTGCGCCCCGAAGACCCCACCATCAATGACCATCTCGGCGATGTGTATTGGGCTGTCGGGCGCAAAAACGAGGCGACTTTTCAATGGAACCGCGCTTTGACGCTGGAGCCAGAGAAAGATCAAATTCCTAAGATTAAGCTGAAATTAAAAGAAGGTCTGCCCAAGGACGCGAATAAACGCAAAGGGATTTAAGAGCCTTGGCCTCCCGCATTTCCATTTTCGCGCCGGCAAAAATCAACCTCTATCTCCATGTCACCGGCAAGCGCGCCGATGGCTTTCATCTGCTGGACAGCCTGATCACCTTTGCTGAAATCGGCGATCACCTATCGGCTTCACCTTCTGATAAGCTCTCGCTCGCGATCGAGGGGCCTTTTTCTCCTGGCCTTTCAAGTGGACCCGATAATTTGGTGATCAAAGCAGCCCATTTGCTGGCAGAGTTCGCCGGGATCAACGCCAAAGCCACTCTCACGCTAACCAAAAACTTACCTGTCGCCTCTGGGATTGGTGGCGGCTCAGCAGATGCGGCGGCAACCCTTCATGCGCTGGCAGAACTTTGGGGCATCTCCCCTGCTCCATCGGACCTCATGTTGCTTGCGCAGCAATTGGGCGCCGATGTGCCGGTTTGTGTCAGCGGTTCTCCCAGTTTTATCAGCGGGATCGGTGAAGAGATCAATCCCGCACCTCTGCTGCCATCCTGTTGGCTGGTTTTGATCAATTCAAATGTCGCTGTTTCAACACCTGACGTATTTCAGCAATTTAGCGGAAATTTTTCTGAGCCCCACCCGTTTGAAACATCGCCCGGCTCCTATGCAGACTTGATCGAATTGTTGACCGACCGAAAGAATGATCTGACCCAACCTGCCATCACCGTTGCACCGATCATTGAGGCCGTGTTATCGGCGCTTGAAGAGACACCCGACCTGGGTCTCGCCCGCTTGTCGGGCAGTGGGGCCACCTGTTTTGGCTTGTTTGCGAACCAAACCACCGCCCAAAACGCCGCCCAAATCCTGGCACATGCCCATCCAGATTGGTGGGTTCAGGCGGCCGCTTTGCGGATATAATTACAATTAAAAAATAATCCAAATTTTTGGCCCTGCCGCTCTTGCCTATTGAGACGAAGTTGCGTAGATTGCGCGCCACTCGAGAGGGCATTTATATGGCTTGCTCGGAACGATCTGTTGGGGCGTAGCCAAGTGGCCTAAGGCACCGGCTTTTGATGCCGGCATTCGGAGGTTCGAATCCTCCCGCCCCAGCCAAACTTTCAAAGTATTCATCCGTCCGTCATCCCGGACTTGATCCCGGATCCAGGCTTTTTTCGGCCAGTTATCTCGGCAACAGCCTACCTCTTTCCCAGCCGCAATCTCGCCTCCTTCCCTTTCTGCAAAATTTGTTTTGCCGCGTGGTTCTTGTACTTAGGTGGTGCTGCGTTAAAATAGACCAAATAGCATCTACCAAATTGGCGGCATCATTATATGAAAAACTGGGTCCTTGATCTTTTGAGCTGCCCACATTGCGAGGGTGATGTGGCGTTGGAAGTTGCGCCGACCAGCCGTGCCGAAGACGACATCCTTGAAGGCATACTATCCTGCCCAACTTGTGCCCGAGATTTTCCCATCACCAATGGCATTCCGCGTTTTGTCGAGCGCGATGAAGACTATGCGGAGAATTTTGGTTTCCAGTGGCAGAAATTTCGCGAAACTCAAATCGATCGCTTGGGCGGTCACACGCTGTCAGGATCAAGACTGCTGAGCGATACGCGCTGGCCAGCTGATTTTTTTAAAGGCAAAGTTATTTTGGATGCCGGTTGCGGAGCCGGACGGTTTGCTGATGAGCTGGCGCAACTGGGGGCCCGCGTTGTTGCTTGTGATCTCTCTGCTGCGGTTGATGCCTGCAAACAGACGATTGACGATCCCAAGGGCTATAGCACCGAGCGCGGCGAAGTTGCCGTCATCCAGGCCAATCTCCTGGCCCTACCTTTCAGGCAAGGGGTCTTCGATGCGGTTCATTGTGCCGGCGTTATTCAGCACACGCCGGATCCGGCCAAGATCATGCGCGCTCTACCGCGACATTTAAAATCAGCCGGGCGGTTATTTTATAATTTCTATGAGATTGATCCAACGTCGAAATTCCAGGTAATCAAATATTTTCTTAGGCGCTGGACGCCGAAATGGAAGATGCAGAATTTGGTCGCCTTTAGTCAGTGGCTGTGTCGCTTATTGTTTATCCCATCCTGGATCATGAGCCGCATACCGATTGTGCGGTTTTTCAATCGGTTTTTGCCGATCTGCTCGGTTCATCCCACCGACATGCCACTCGGTCAGCAATATAATATGACGCTATTGGATACCGTGGATTGGTATGGCCCGCTGTATGAGATCCGCCAAGATCACCGCCAAGTTGCAGAATTGCTTCGCGCCGAGGGATTAGACCAGGTTGAAGCTGCGCCAGGTCTTGCTTGGGCTACCAAAGCCAATAACGAAATTGAGTGACCTTAGATGCCCGCTCTACCGGTAAAAATTGCAAGTGGTAATTACGATCGTATTCAAGCCCTTAAATCCGGCGAGGTGACCTTGGAGGGGTGCGACGTTGAATATCTCAATCTGTCACCGCCCGAGACTTTCCAGCGGCTGTTTGATCATCAGGAATTCGATATTGCGGAGATGTCGTTCAGCACTTACCTCTTGGCGCGCTCAAAATTTGACTGGCCCTATACCGCTGTGCCGGTTTTTCTGTCCCGTGTATTTCCGCATTGCTCGATCTATATTCGCACCGACCGAGGCATTGAGCGCCCGGAGGATTTATCAGGAAAAAAGATCGGCATCCCCAATTATCATTTCACCCGTGGGCTCTGTGTACGGGGTATGCTGAGGGATGAATACGGCGTAAAAAATGAAGATATTAATTGGCTGACGGGTGGTATCGACACGCCCGGCGGTTTGACTTATATGCCGATGGAGCCGCCTGACAATATTAATATTCAAGCCATTCCCTCCCGTGAATCACTTGGCGATATGCTGGTAGAGGGTGAGATTGACGGCATCATCACTTATCGCGACCCTCAAGTTTTTACTAAAAAAATGCCAAATATCGGCCGCTTGTTTCCTGATTTTCGCAGTGCCGAGCAGGCTTATTTTTCCAAGTCCGGCATTTTTCCGATCATGCATGTAATCGGCATTCGTGACGACCTCATCAATTCTCATCCCAAGTTTGCCGAAAATGTTGTCGCCGCTTTCGAAGCCGCCAAAGCGCTGGCCATGCCGCCCTTGACTGACCTAGATGCCCTGGCCGTAACCCTGCCCTGGCTGGTTGCCGAAGCCGAAGCGACCGTTGATCTTATGGGCGAGGATTTCTGGCCCTATGGTATTGAGAAAAACAAAAAAACCCTCGAAGCTCAAATTCGCTGGTCGTTCGAACAGGGAATTTCGACAGGAAAATCCGGCGGAGCTTTTGAGATCGAGGACCTATTTGTCCCCTCATGCCTTTAACAGCTGGTCTATCTTGGGTAATATAGCATCATCAGCAATTGAGGATTAGGTTAATTGAACCCCACATCATTGTCCCCCGAAATTATTCAGCAATGGCGTAAAGACGGCGCGGTCTGCCTGCGCGATGTTTTTGATCAGCCTTGGATCGATTTGCTGGAGGCTGGCTTTGAGGCAGCTTTCAATAATCCGAGCAAACTTTCGAAGGATTACGCCAAGGCCGGTCAAGGGAGCTTTTACACTGATCACGGCATGCACCGTCACATTGAGCAAATTCACGATTTTGTTCATAAATCTCCAGCTGCGAAGATTGGTGCCGCTTTAATGGCGGCTTCAAGAATAAATCTCATTGATGACCATTTGTTGTTAAAAGAGCCCGGCACTGAAAACCCAACCTATTGGCATCAAGACCAGCCATATTTTAATTTCGCCGGAGAGGATTTTGTATCACTGTGGATTCCGATCGATCCAGCTGATGAGCAAAATGGCACCATGAGATTTGCCAAAGGGTCACATCTTTGGGGCAAGCAGTTTCATCCGGTTCGGATCGGGCTTGGCGAAATCGTCGATGAGGCGGAGGATTTTGACGGTCCCGCCCCAGACATTGATGCCAATTTGGATGAATATGATGTGCTGAGCTGGAATTTGTCGCCAGGTGATTGCCTGGCATTTCATGGCAAAATGCTGCACGCCGCTTATCCTAATTCTTCGAAGGATTCCCGCCGACGCGCCCTGGCCTTGCGACTAACCGGCAATGATATTGTGTGGCATGTTAGAAGCTACGCACCGACCGAAATCGAATTACCAGATTTAAAACCAGGTGGTCCGATTACCTGCGAAGAGTATCCGGCAATTTGGCCCTAGCCGCTTACCCGGCTGGCTTGACCTGCTTTGCATTCGAAAAAAACAGCTGTTGGCCGTTGATCTTGTAGCGGTCAATTGCCTCTTGCCCATCGACCGAAATTAACCAATCGATAAAAGTTTGGCCATCTTTCGATTTGACATGGCTGTGCCTTTTTGGATTTACAAGCATGATGCCGTAAGGATTGAGTAGATTTTCATCACCCTCAAATAAAATCGCTAAGCTGGCTTTGTTCTTAAAGCTCAGCCAGGTTCCCCGATCAGACAGCGTATAAGCGTCTTTGGCCGAAGTTATATTCAAGGCGGCACCCATGCCCGCACCAATCTCCTGATACCACTTGCCAGATCCGAGCGAAGGATCAATGGATGCTGAACGCCAAAGTGCCCGCTCGCGCTTATGGGTGCCGGAATCATCGCCTCGGGAGATAAACAGGCTGCCGGTTTTGGCGATCTTGCCGAGCGAAGCGGCAACTCCCTTTACTGTACCTATTTTTGCTGGATCATTTTTGGGGCCGACGATGACAAAGTCATTATACATGACATCAAAGCGCTCGACGCCAAATCCTTCCTTCACGAAAACAAGCTCCGAAGGTTTGTGGTGGACAAAGAGAACATCTGCATCGCCGTTGCGCGCAATGCGAAGTGCTTGGCCTGTACCAACGGCGACAACCCGGACATCAATGCCGCTTTTCTTTTCAAAGACAGGCAGGATCTGATCAAACAGACCGGAATTCTGCGTCGAGGTGGTTGAAGCGACAGTGATAAAGCGATCGCCGGCGAGACCGTCACTGCTCAAGAGAGCGAAAAGAGAAAATACAGCAATTGAAATAATTTTTTTGGTCACGTGAGTATCCTAAAGTTATAGGCGTCGGCACCATAATCAATCGCCCAGATTAGGCAAACCACTTTCTGGCACCAGCCTGGCACCAGAGTGTGTAGAAAGGCATTGCATTGGATCTAATTTGCTTTAAGAAGGCCGCACTTTCCGAACCGCCCGAAAAAGGATGTTATATCTGTGAACAAGCCTCAGCTTGCTGCGTTTGCTGCCCGACTTTCCAATGCCGATTGGAAGGACAATGAGCTACCGTCATTAACACCGGGCCGTATCAAAACCGAAATTCTTTCTGGCCTGACGGTCGCCTTGGCCTTGGTGCCGGAAGCCGTCGCGTTCTCTTTCGTTGCCGGGGTTCACCCGCTGGTTGGGCTTTATGCCGCTTTTATCGTCGGCTTTATTACAGCCATTATGGGCGGGCGGCGCGGTATGATATCGGGCGCCACCGGCGCCCTTGCCGTCGTTATGGTCGCCTTGGTCGCCAGCCATGGTGTCGAGTATCTTTTTGCCACCGTCGTGCTGATGGGCATATTGCAGGTTTTGGCTGGCATCTTCCGGCTTGGTAAATTCATTCGTCTGGTGCCCCATCCGGTTATGCTGGGCTTCGTCAACGGCCTGGCGATTGTTATTTTTCTGGCCCAGCTCAGCCAGTTTCAAATTGCCGGACCGGGTGATGTCAAAGTCTGGATGACTGGCTGGCCGCTCGCCACCATGCTGGGATTGGTCGTCCTGACCATGTTTATCATTTGGGTCATGCCAAAAATCACCAGTATTATTCCAGCCCCCCTTGCCGGAATCGCAGTCGTCGCGGCCCTGGTTATTGGCTTTGGTATAGATGTGCCCCGGGTTGGTGATTTGGCCTCCATCAAGGGCGGTCTGCCGCTGTTTCATCTGCCATCGATTCCAATGAATTTTGAAACTTTAAGCATAATCTTCCCCTACGCCATCATACTTGCGGCCATCGGATTGATCGAAAGCCTGCTGACGCTCAATCTGGTCGGTGAAATTACCGGGCGGCGCGGAGGCGCCTCTCAGGAATGCATCGCTCAAGGCCTTGCCAATTCAGTCACTGGTTTTTTTGGCGGCATGGGCGGCTGCGCCATGATCGGCCAATCCATGATCAATGTGAAATCCGGCGGCAGAACCCGCCTCTCCGGCATTTCCGCCGCGCTTTTCTTACTGGCTTTCATCCTCGTGGCGTCCAGCTTGATCGAACAAATTCCCCTGGCTGCTCTGGTCGGCGTGATGTTTATGGTCGTCATCGGCACCTTTGCCTGGCGAAGCCTGGTGATTTTGCGCCGCATTCCGCTAACCGATGCCTTGGTCATGGGACTGGTGACGGTGGTAACAGTGATGAGCGACCTTGCCATAGCAGTCGTCGTCGGCGTGATCGTTTCAGCCCTCGCCTATGCCTGGAATAACGCGACCCGTATTCACGCCTCAACGCAGGAAACCACGGATGGAACTAAGATTTATCAGATTGAAGGGCCATTGTTCTTTGGCTCTATCGATGGTTTTTCAGAAATATTTAATCCCGCAGATGATCCCGATACCGTTGTGGTCGACTTTATGAACAGTCGCATCGTTGACCAATCCGCGCTGCAAGCTATCGAAGCCCTCGCCTCAAAATATGAAGATTTGGGCAAGACGTTGCAGCTCCGCCACCTCTCACGTGATTGCCATAATTTGCTTAAACGTGCCGGCCAGCTGGTTGAAGATTCAGCCGACGATCCGTATTACGGTATCGCGGTTGATTACCGGGTTAAAACCGGATCCCTTGGCGGCGGACATTAGACTGGCATTAAACTCCCCGTACATTATCCAATAATGCCGGGAGATCGTCGGGCAAAACATCTCCTCGCCAGGCAACCATCAGATCAGGCCGAACTAAAACCAATCGCCGCTCGTAAAGCGCCGCTGCATCGTCATCATTAATAAAGACAATTTCTAAGGGGAGGCCGATTTTTTTTGCGGCGTCTTTTATGGGCGCCAGGTCCACCTCTTCTCCGCCAAAGTCCAGCAGGGTAAAGCCCGCACCCAGCAGATCGAGTAGCGAGACACCTTCTTCAAGCCAGATATGCGGCGCGCGGTGACCCGGTCGGGCGATCGGGATATAGGTTCGGGGATTATCCGCCGGTTCTGGCGTGTCATCTGACACGATGATGGGCGAGCCTTCATAGCGATAGCCCAAAAGCGTACCCGACGAAGAGATCAATTTTTCCTGGTCTTTGAGATCAACACCGAGGCGAGATCTAAACTCATCCCCCTTTGGCCCCTCTTCATCGAGCTCGTCGCCATATTGCATGGCAGCGTTAAGTCGGTCGAAACAATCAGCGGCTTCGGTGGTATTGCGCACGCCGATTGGGTGACGCTCTTCGAAGTAGCTCTCGAGCAAATGCTCACCGCCCCAACCTTCCAGCATCGCCTGCACTTTCCAGGCAAGATCGATGGCATCAGAAACACCTGTATTCATGCCAAAACCACCGGTCGGCGTAAACAAATGCACCGCATCCCCTGCCATCCAAACGCGGCCCAGACCATATTGATCAGCGACCAAAGCATGTGCCGTCCAGGGTTGAGTGGAAATGATCTCAATCGGCGTTGCGGCACCGAGCACGGCCTCAATTGCCGCCACCGGATCAACCGCATCCCATTCCAGACCGTCTTTCAGCATGAGATGATAAGTAAAAGTCGTACCGCCATCCCAATTTAGGATAAAGCCCGCGACTTCAACATGGAGCGGAAAGAAGATATTTGCCGGGCCAAATTTATGACAGTTCATAAAGTCCGGCGCTTTAAAATAAATCGAAACAAATCGGGCAAGATCAGACCGCCCACTTAAACCAATGCCGAGAGCCTCTCTGACTGCTGAGCGACCACCATCACACGCCAGCAGATACTGTGCGCGAATTGTTTCTGTCGCACCCGAATTTTGATCTTCAAGCTCGCAGGTGACGCCGGTGTCCTCTTGCGCAAAGCTCATAAGCTTCCAGTTGAAGCGATATTCAATCGATTCCCTGGATTGCACGTAATCCAGGATCGCGTTTTCAACCTCGTTTTGACCGGTGATTGTTTTGAGATACGGCGACCACGTATGTTCTTCCTTCACATAACCCGTTGTGTCTTTTACCTCTTTTATTTTTTTGAACGGCGGCAGCGAAATGCAATGTAACTCTCTGCCGTGCAAGCTCGACAGCCAATAATAATCCGCCAGATGATCCGGCGGCACGCCGGCATCGGTAATTGCCTGATCGATCCCCCAGCGGCGATAATATTCCATTGTTCGATTGGCAACGGCATTGGCTCGGGGATGTTGGTTGAGCCCTTCCGCTTCTTCAACCACTAAGCAATCGATATCCCGCCAACCAAGCTCAGCCGCCAGCGACAAACCAACAGAACCGCCGCCTGTGATTAATACAGGTACTTCTTTCAAAACATTTCCTCCTGGCAGAAGCCCTATGCGTCAACGACGGCTCCAAACGGATTCACAAGCACGGTCGCAAATAATCCAGCTTGGTTATAAGGCTCCTCAGCCGCAAATTTTTCAGCCGCTGCTCGGTCGGCGAATTCTTTGATGACGACACTGCCGATCATGGTCTCATGATCGTCGGCATATAGCGGCCCGCCCAGTCGCATGCCGTCAACATGCGCTGCCATATAGGCACCATGGGCCGGGCGGGTTGCTGCCCGGAGTTCGGCACTATCGGGTTTATCGAGCATATAAATTGCAAACAACATGAGAATTATTTCCGTTAGGCTAGAGGTGGCAAAAGGTCGCCGGCTTTAATGATCTCCTGACCATCCAGTGAAACCGAACAATTGCGCATCGGCAGATCAAAATGACAATTTGTATAACGGCCGGCGAATTCATTGGCACCGGTCGAGATCAGGAAACTGCCGGGTAAAGCGCGAAGCTCGGTGCAATTCACTTGGGTTTTGTCATACATCATCAGCGCATCCCAGCGCGCGCCTGGATTTAATCCCCAGCCAACATGCGAGATCGCATAGGCGTTCGGATCATTCCAGCCCTCATAATACGAGCGCATCAACTGGGCATCCAGACCATCGCCTTCAATTGCAGTGACAAAATCATTTTCGATAACGAGGGTCACCTGAGTTTCGAAATAGCGTTTAAACGTCAAATTAACGTCGCCGACATCTAGCACCACGCGACCATTGACGGTATTCTCGAGCGGGAAAAACAGCGCCAAACCAGCCGGCCAATAAGCGACTTTTGCGCCGGGTTCCAAAAAACCTGCCCCCGCCCGGCACGGTGCATCTTTGATCTCGACTGTTAAATCCGTACCCGCCGGTGACGTCACCTGCATGATCTTTGATTTGTCTAAAAGCTCTAGACTTTTCTCGACCTTGGGTTTTAGAGAAGGATCCGGCATGCAGCGCTCGAGGACTTCCGGATGTTCGTTAGAAATCATGAAAATCCGCCCGCCGCCTTGCAAAATGGTTTGAGATTCCTTGGAATGGAGCATGCCCTCTACCGTGCAATCAATGATGAGATCGCAAGCGCTCAACATCGGTAAGATCGTTTCATAACCCTCAAAGGCGTAACACGAGCCGGTCGAGCGTACCGGCACGGGATCTTTGAGCTTCGGCGACGGCACCCGAACATGAACCGGCTTGGCGCCAATTCGCAACAGCGCCAGCTCGGATAACTCAACCAAGACCGGGCGGGATTGCGATTCGGAGAGGATGGCAATTGTCTCACCAGCGGAGACACCACTTAAGGTAAAGCTTTTCTCAAAGCAATCGATCCACTTGCCTTCAACATTTTCTTGCAGCATGGCTCACCCCAATTTCACGATTTCATCGATCATACGATTGTTCTTATTCTCGCGTGGTTTGTCATCATCGGCCGGATCAACATAAGTGATCGTCAATTTATCATGATAGTCGGGCGGCAGCACCATCACACGGGCAAACAGGGTTTCAACCTCGTCACTGGCAATTGCCAGGACGGGTGAGTTGACCCCTTCAAACCAGGCATGGCCCTGCTCCATCAGATCGATGCTTTCATCGGTGTTTATTTCAAGCGTCCCTTTTACGATATATCTGATGCCACAGGATGCATGAATGTGGCGATAGGCCCGCGTGCCGGGAGGAAAGGTGACCGTATCCAGGCGAAGGCCGGTCTTAGAGCCCGGAATATTTATAAAGTCGGTGCGCTTGTTGAGGCTTTGTCCAAATGAGTTTGACGTATCACTGAAGCGCGACAGAATATCCTCTTTCGGGGCGCCGAAGGGCACCAACTCCCAGCGGGCAAGTTCGGCGACATCATCGCCAATCTCAAGTTTGGCTTCACCCCGGGTTAACACCCCTTCCCCCTCACCGATTTCCTTGCCATCTACCGAAATGGAGCCTTTTAAGACATATAAGACGCGAATGGCGGGAGCCAACGTAATCGACTGTCCTTCGCGAAAATAGATATGGTCCTCGAAGAACCTCAATTCGTAATTGTGATCGGTCATTTTTGCTCCCCGAGATACAAGACTTCGGTTTTGATGGCTTGCTCAGATTGATTGAATGCATATTAACGCGCCTGCAACCCTAGTTTCTAATCATGGATTAATCCAGACCTACTAAACCACGACACCATCTCCAAAAAAAATTTCTAACCACGATGACCCTGCTCGCCGATCTGAGCTACATCGCCTTTGGCGTGCTGGCGGCGATCTATTATCTGCTTGGTTATTATTTTCCTTAAATTCCAATAATTCCAAAAAAACATTGCTTTCTAATTGCGACTGACTATAACTCTCCCTTCACGCTCACAAAAATGTGAGCGAGTTTTATAAATTTAAAATGGGGACTAGATCATGCATACTTTTGTAAAGGTTGCGCTCGGCGCAGCAGTTTTATCCTTTTGCGCGGCAACGCAGGCTTCGGCGGCAAATATTGACGGCCCAAGTGTTTTCTGGAAATTATCTATGTGGGGAAAACCCCGGGCACTTTCAGCCGGCATTGAAGTTCTGGCTAAACGAGCAGCCAAAGAAACCGGCGGCAAATTCAAAATCAAAATTTTCTATGGTGGACAACTTTCTAAATCACGCGAAAACCTCGATGGTTTGAAACTGAACGCTTTCGAAGGTGCGGCGATTTGTAACTTCTATCATCCCGGCAAAAACCCGGCTTTGATGGTGCTGTCTCTGCCGTTCTTGCCGCTTGGTGATCCGCAAGTTGATAAATATGTCCGCACCAAGATGTTCGAGCACCCAGCAATTGTTGCTGATATGACTAAATGGAATGCGCTTCCTTATGTCTCTGGTCTTCTGCCGCAATATGAGATTCTCGGCAAAGGCAAAGCGCCGGTTAAACTTTCCGATTGGAAAGGCATGCGGGTTCGTGCCGGTGGCGGTCTTGGCAGTGCCATGCAGAAACTAGGCGCGATCCGGACGACGCTTCCAGCTGGTGAATCATCAGTTGCTTTCCAACGGGGTGCTCTTGACGCCGCAGCTTTCCCGTTCACCTATGCCCATGTCGCCTTTAAAATCAGCGAGAAAGCGACCTGGTTTACGAGCAACCTTACACCGGGCACGTCTGAGTGCGGTTGGTTGTTCAATAAAACGGCCTACAACAAATTGCCGGCCCAATATAAGAAATTCTTAATGGGCATGCGTAGTGAAGTGATGGATGCGCAATTGGCTGCTTATGCTAAGGCAGATAAGAAAAACCTGCCTATGTTCAAAAAGAAAATGAAAGAAATTCGCTATGATGCGGCGACTTTGAAAAAGTTCCGTGAAGTTGCCGGCAAACCTGTCTGGGATGCTTGGATCAAGAAGAACCAAAGCAAGTTCGACGCTAAAGGTTTGTTTGACGCTGTATGGAAATATGCAGCTGAAGCAAAAAAATAGTCAGAACGTCTAGTAGCAATTGGGGCGGTACTTATAGTATCGCCCCGCTTTGTTTCAACTTTCAAATAGTTAGCCAGACCGAATGAGCAGTGAGACCTCAACTCATCCCCTAGACCGCATCGATAAGATGATGGTGCCAATCGACAATGCCTTCAATATGGCGGCAGCAGCGGCGATTTTTGGCATGATGATCTTAGGCGTCGCCCAAATCGGCTTGCGGTCAATTTTTAATATGCCGATTGTCGGCTACATTGATTTGGTTGAGCTTTCGATGGCCACTATGGCCTTTTTGGGGGCGGCTTACTGTCAACGGGTTGGCGCCCATATCCGGATGGAGCTTTTAATCGGCAAACTGCACGGCCGCGCCTTGTGGTTGGCAGAAACATTTGGCACTCTCGTTGCTCTCTTTATAATTGGCGTTTTAATTTATTACAGCTGGGGCCATTTTGGCCGGGCCTATACCCTTGGTGATTCAACCATTGATGCCGAGTTTCCGGTTTGGCCCTCCAAATTACTGGTCCCGATTGCTTTTTCCTTGTGGTTTTTGCGGCTGACACTCCAACTTGTCGGCTCCGTCCGGCTTGTTATTTACCCCGACGCCACACCCGAGGGTGTTGTCGTCATGAAAGATGTCGCCGAGCAAGCCGCCCAGGAAATCCATGAGACATTTGGCGACGAAGACGAGCTTTCCTATCCAGCTGATGGGGGAAAAAGCCCATGATCCTTGGCATTGGATTTGATGACCCCCTCTTGGTCGGCCTCATTGGTGTCGGAGCCATGCTCTTTATGGTCGCGCTCGGCGTGCGCGTGGTATTTGCCGCTGCCGTTGTCGGCCTATTGGGCCTGGTTGAATTAAACGGCTGGGCCGCTGGCGCCGGTATTGCGGGAACCGTCCCCCATTCAAAATCTTCGACCTATGCGCTGAGCGTATTGCCGATGTTTATTCTGATCGGCTTTTTGGCCTTCCATGCCGGTATGACGCAACAACTTTTTGATGCTGCCCGCAAATGGATTGGCTGGGTGCCGGGCGGCTTGGCCGTGGCGACAATTTTTGCCACAGCAGGCTTTGCCGCAGTATCGGGCGCCTCAACAGCAACCGCCGCCGTGTTTGCCCGGGTCGCCATTCCAGACATGCTGAAATATGGCTATGACAAGCGCCTGGCCGCTGGCGTCGTTGCAGCAGGCGGCACGTTAGCGACTCTCATTCCACCCTCCGCCATCCTTGTCATATATGCCATTATTGTTGAAGAATCAGTTGGCGCGTTATTGCTCGCAGGATTTCTGCCGGGAGCCGTCTCAGCCCTGATCTACGCCCTAATCATTATCATATGGGCAAAGCTCAACCCAGAACTTGGACCAGCTGTCGGCGGCTACACTTGGAAAGAGCGCTTTGCTTCTCTGCCGGGTGTCTCACCGATCTTCTTTGTTGTCTTGATCATCATGTCAGCGATCTACAATGGCTGGGCAACGCCGACCGAAGCGGGGGCGCTTGGTGCCTTTGTTGTGCTGCTCCTCGCCTTTAAGCGCAAAATGAAACTTAAAACTTTCAAAGAAGCGCTGATGGAAACAGCGAAACTGACCGTGATGATTTTCTCCCTAATTTGGGGCGTGCTGATTTTCGTCCGGTTCTTAGGCTTTTCTGGCCTACCTGAAGCCTTCACTGAATTGGTACTCTCAATTGATGCACCGCCGATCATTATTATGATCTGCATCCTGATCGCCTATGCCATCTTGGGCATGTTTATGGATGCTATTGGCATGCTGTTGCTCACCTTGCCGGTGGTTCATCCGGCGGTCATTGCGCTCGGCTTCGATTCCATCTGGTTTGGCATCATTGTCGTGAA
>JABIHH010000008.1 GCA_018649725.1 Rhodospirillaceae bacterium
CGCGAGAAAGATGTGAGCCATGCCCATCAAGCTCAGCTCCGCCTGCTCAACGCGGCGGCTGAAATGGTCAAACCGGAAGGCATAATCGTTTTTGCCACCTGTTCGCTGCAGCCGGAAGAGGGCCCGGACGTCATCGAAGCCTTTTTAGCAGCCCGCCCAAACTGGCAGCGCCAGCCGATTAACGCTCAGGAAATTAGCGATAATGCCGAATTCATCACCGATGAAGGCGATCTTCGGACGTTCCCCTATTTCCGCATGGATGGCTTTTTTGCCGCCCGACTTGGTCAAAAGTAGTCGATATTAACGAATTTTTTGTCCTTTTTGCCGTAAATTAGTGCGAGATTTGGCGAAATCTCAGATGATCGCCAAAATTTAAATAGAAACAAAAACGACTACGACCAGGATAAATTACGTGTCGATCTCGTCGGTACATAATATGGCTATGCCAAATGGAGCTTCCCGCAAGGGACCTAGAGGTGGAATTCTCGATGGACTGCGACGGCTTGCCTATCGCAACCCGCTCTACGCCTACACGCTTGTCGGTCGGGCACCAAAACGCCTCTTTGGCACGCCGCCGGAACTTCTGCCGGGTGATGCGGCTTCGGGACAAATCATCCTCGCCGGAAATTTGGTCTATGGCGGACAACGCTGGCCATTTACCGATATCGCTGACCTGCCGGAAAAATCGAGCCCGCAATGGCAAGCTTATGTGCATGGCTTTGGCTGGCTAAGCGAGCTTCGTAGCGTCGGCAATAATCCAGCCCGCCAACTGGCGCGTGAGCATACTACCCGCTGGATCGATAGCTATACCAAATGGTCGCCGCTGGCCTGGCAGGCAGATGTTCTGGGCCAAAGGCTAACCAATTGGCTAACCCATTTTGGATTTTTTGCCGGCGACGCGAGCCAAGATTTCTACGATCTGTTTTTCCTGGAAACCGTCAAACAAGCGCGCCATCTCAATCGCTCAATCATGAAGACTATTGCCGGACCGGGCCGCATTCAAGGCCTGAAAGGATTGATCTATTGTGGCGTCGCTCTGCCGGGTTTTGAGAAATATCTTCACAATGGATTGCGTTATCTGGAGACCGAACTTGACCGCCAAATATTCCCCGATGGGGGCCACTATTCCCGCAACCCCCACATTCATATGGAAGTTCTGGCAGATCTCGTTGCCATCAGAGAAACCTTTATTGCGGCTCATATCGATGTGCCGGCGTGGTTGACAGGCGCCATTGAGCGCATGGTGCCAATGCTTCGCGCCCTTCGTCACGCTGATGGCGGACTTGCTTTCTTTAACGGCTCCAATACCGGCGACCCGGCGATTATAGATGCCCTGCTCTCTAAGTCCGGCGTCAAGACACGCGCAATTTCAAGTGCGCCTCATACCGGTTTTCATCGCTTATCTGCTGGCCGGACAACCGTTCTGATGGATACCGGCTCGCCGCCTATTGATCAGGCGAACAAATGGGCTCATGCCGGGACCTTGGCCTTTGAGATGAGTGCCGGAAAAGATCGCATCATTGTCAATTGCGGCATGCCGGAAGACACCACACCGGATTGGCAACAGGCGCTCCGCTCAACGGCAGCGCATTCCACCATTGTCGTCGATGATGTAAATTCAACTGAGATTAATCTGGATGGCGGGTATCTCCGCAAACCCGGCCATGTCACCTCAAGCCGCCGGGAAATTGATGGCAGCACCATTATTGAGGCGAGTTATGATGGCTATAGTAAAGTATTTGGCCTCGTTCACCGTCGCCTCATCATGTTGGCGCCGGATGGTGGAGAGATTCAAGGCGAAGACACTCTCGTTGGCTCTGGCGGTCACCGCTATAACCTCCGTTTTCATCTTCATCCCAATGTTCAGGCAACCGTATTACAAGATAAGCGCTCGGCGCTGCTAAAGCCCAGGCGTGGTGCGGGATGGCGCTTTACGTGTGCAGATCAGTCAATAGCCCTTGAGGAAAGCATCTATTTCGATGGCAGTCGCACGCGCCGGCGTACGCAGCAAATCGTCGTCTTTGGCCCCTTGGGTGAGACCGGTGCCAATATCAAATGGCGTCTCAGTAAAATCTAAAAACTCACCTATTTTCAGCTTCATACAGTTTGCAATAGTTTGGAAACAGGCTAGGTTGCGCTATCCATCCGTTTAACTTTGGTACAGGTCAAAATGTCGGCAGAAATTGCTCAGCTTAGAGAGTCGTTTGAAATTAAATCCGCCAAAATTGGCGTGATCGGCCTGGGTTATGTCGGCCTGCCGCTGATTCTAACTTTTGTCGATAAAGGCTTTACCACCATCGGCTTTGACATCGATGAGACCAAAGTAACGGCCTTGGAAAACGGCCAGAGCTATATCAGTCATATTCCGGGAGAAGCGACCACCACCGCAATTTCCGAGGGACAGTTTTTACCAACCACAGATTTCTCAAAAATAGCCGGGGTCGATGCAATTTTGATCTGTGTGCCGACCCCGCTTGGCGAAAATCAAGAGCCGGATCTAAGCTATGTGGTCTCGACCGGCGAGTTGATTGCACCGTATATGCGGGCTGGCCAACTGGTTGTTCTGGAATCAACCACCTATCCCGGCACCAGCAGCGAAATCTTAAAGCCTATTTTGGAAAAGAATGGCCTCAAATCGGGCGAAGATTTATTCCTCGCTTATTCACCGGAACGCGAAGACCCGGGCAACCCTAACTTTGCCACGGCGAGTATTCCGAAAGTAGTTGGCGGCGATGGCCCGGATGCCAGCACACTCGCAACCGCCCTCTATGATCAGATCGTCGTTAAAACAATTCCGGTGACCTCAATGGAGGTTGCCGAAGCCGTCAAGCTAACGGAAAACATTTTCCGCTCGGTCAATATCGCCATGGTGAACGAGCTTAAAGTCATCTATGACAAAATGGGCATTGATATATGGGAGGTCATTGAGGCCGCCAAAAGCAAGCCCTTTGGCTACATGCCGTTTTACCCCGGCCCGGGTCTGGGTGGCCATTGCATTCCGATTGACCCCTTCTATCTCACTTATCGCGCCAAACAGTTTGGTGAGGATACAAGATTTATCGAGCTCGCCGGTGAGATTAACACCCAGATGCCGGCTCATGTTGTTGGCGTTTTACAAGCGGCCCTCAAAGAGAAATCTGGCAGCGACCTAAAAGGCGCCTCGATCTTACTGATCGGGCTCGCTTATAAGAAAAACGTCAACGACACGCGGGAAAGCCCCGCCTTCATGCTGATGGAAATTATGGAATCCCAAGGCGCTGAGGTGGCGTATTTTGACCCCTTCGTTCCGATCCTGCCAAAAACCCGCGAACATGCGAGCTTTGCCGGTCGGAAATCGATCCCCTGGTCGCCGGAAAATATTGCTCAATATGACGCTGCCCTGATATGCACCGATCACGACGACATAAATTATGAGGAACTGGTGACCCATAGTAAGCTGGTTATTGATACGCGCAATGCGACGTCCTCGTTACAGGGACATTCGGATAATATTATTAAGGCCTAGCATTGATTTTAAGTAAAATGATAAAACAACCGATGCCCGGACCCAACTCGACTTCAAGCGGATTATGGTTTTGTAGATGAAAGTATTAGTTACCGGAAGTGCTGGATTTATCGGCAATCACGTCGCGCTCAGATTGCTGACGGCGGGCCATGACGTTATCGGCATCGACAATCTAAATCCTTATTATGATGTCGGGCTCAAGCGCGCCAGAGTAGCACGCCTCACGGCCCAAGAAAATTACACCGACCAGAAGATTGATCTTACCAACCAGGCCGCCCTGGATAAAGTTTTCGAGGCGCAAAAGCCGGACCGCATTGTCCATTTAGCTGCCCAGGCCGGGGTGCGTCATAGCCTAAATGCACCCAGAGACTATATTGACGCCAATATCTCCGGCTTTCTGAATATTTTGGAGGCGTGCCGAAATCATGGCACTGAACATCTCGTCTACGCCTCGACCAGTTCGGTTTATGGCGCCAATACAGCGATGCCGTTTTCTGAGCATCACGGCACCAACCACCCAAAAAGCCTCTATGCGGCAACCAAAAAAGCCAATGAACTGATGGCTCATTCTTACAGTCATTTATTTGACATTCCGGTTACGGGCCTGCGCTTCTTCACGGTCTATGGGCCTTGGGGGCGGCCGGATATGGCGCTGTTTAAATTTACCCAAGCCATACTCAAGGGTGAGCCAATCGATCTTTATAACAACGGCAATATGAAACGAGACTTCACCTATATCGATGATATCGTTGAGGGCGTTGTCCGTGCGCTCGGCAAAGCGCCCGATATCGATCCCGCTTGGAATAGTGATCAGCCCGATCCGGCAACCAGCGGCTTGGCCCGCTACCGGGTCTACAACATCGGCAACAACCAATCGATCGAGCTGATGAAATATGTTGAGGTTTTGGAGAAATGCCTCGGCAAGGAAGCCCAGAAAAACTTTATGGCGATGCAGCCGGGGGACGTTGATGCCTCCTGGGCCAGCACGGAAGATCTCGCCCAGGATTTAGGGTATTCGCCAACCACTACCATCGAAGACGGCATCCAAAAATTTGTCGATTGGTATCTGGAATATTTCGAGATCA
>JABIHH010000047.1 GCA_018649725.1 Rhodospirillaceae bacterium
AATGAAGTTACCGTTCTCCAGCCATTGGGCGGGGCGAAGGGTTCCAGCCTATCGTTGATGATCGAATGTCTGACCAGCCTGGCTGTGAACAATCCGTTGGTCGAGCCCGTGCTCAGGCAGGGGCATGATTTGGATGGCCGGCCGATCAATGGCTTGGCGCTGGCGGTTGACATTGGCATGTTTGGTGACATCAAGACCTATCGCGCTCAAATCGATGCGCTGGCAGAGCAAATCACCGATCTTCCAAAGGCCGATGGGGTGGATAATATTTATGCGCCGGGCGAGCGCGGCGATGCGATCAAGGCTGAACGCGAAGCGGGGGGGATACCTTTGCCGGACGGCACGCTCGAACGGTTGAAGCCGGTGGCCGAAAAGCTAGGGGTCCGGATGCCCGCACCCAAATAGTTAGCCCGGGAAGGTTTTTTCATGCAGGGTAAAGGCGGCTTCAAGTTTTTCGGTCGATTCTCGGTGTTCGTTATTTATGCCGCCGACAGCGGTTAAATCGACCTCAAGTGCCTGAAGCAACAAAGACGCTACTTCGGCGTTATTTTCATCGCAGGCTTGTTGATGAGCAAGAATAATTTTATCGCTTAGTCGGCGTGATTGTTCCATCAATTTGTCCAATTCAAAATTATTTCGACCCAATTCAGTCGATCATATTACACCTATGACTTATTTAGGATTTTGATCGCGGTCAATTACTTATTTAACCGGATATGACATTATACTAACCATCAGAGGCCGCCCGACATCCCCCCGATGTCATCAGGTCTCCGCCAAGTCTTTGCGAGATCCAGCCTCTGATGTCTCCCTGTTAAACTCTACCGGCTCAATTTGAGCCGGTTTTTTTTGCCAGGAAAAATTGGCCAGGATAAACAGGAACACAATAGAGCGCTTGATAATAATCAACGCGATTTTTCAATTTATCAGCTATATTTTACAAATGGATATTTCAGGAAGAATTTTTGTTATTCTCGTCGTTGGCGGCGGCTGCATTGTGTTGGTCATTTATGCTTTAGCCTTTCTGCTGCAAACGTTAACCGGTGATCCATCTTGGATTCCGGACAGTCCGTTCAAAGTATTTGCTGCAGCCGCTGCTGTGCTGTGTGCCTTCATGTTGCTAAAGCTCAAAAAAAAATAAGCGAAGAGCGCTTACATCTGGAGCAATGCTTCATCTCGAATCATTGCCGCCATCTGCGCGACCGCTTCTGGATCTTTGGCCTGATCAGAAATTCCATCTGCCGTCATTATTGTCGCCGCAGCCTGAATGCAGGCAGCCATTAAAATACTTGGATCATATCCGATGTCATCATTGCTCATGGGGCTTAATTCCTTTCTGGTGGGTGAGCCGTCATTAGGAAATTAAGTCCGCGCTTTGTCAATCCCGGCACTACGATTTTAAGCGTTGCGGTTTCATAGAGCCTTTCAGAGATTTCTATTAGGCGGGGTTGTGCAGGATCGGCATAAGCTCGAAATAAGGCCGGATGACGGGAGATTTTGAATGCCCAAATTGTTCAAAACTACCGTCAAATAAAACGCGTCCTTCGTGCAACATGATAATGCGAGGACTTAGGCGAATCAAAAGATCTTTATCATGCGTAATAATGATGGTGGTCGTGTTTGTCTGGCTTCGGGTCTGGTTGAGATGTGTCGATGAAATGAGTTCATGGATCTGGTTGGCGCTTGTCGGATCAAGTCCGGTTGTGGGTTCGTCGTAAAATATGACGGCCGGATTCATTGACAATGCGCGAGACACCGCTAGGCGCTTTGCCATGCCGCCAGAAAGGCTATCGACATCAAGGTTTAAGAACTCTTCATCACTCGGCAGACCTACGGCGCTTAACACGGATTTGGCGATTGGTTTAACATCTTCAATTTCGTAGTTTTTTACTTCGCAGAGGAACAATCCGATGTTATCCAGGACGGTGCCGGAGAATAAGGCATTTCGCTGAAAAACCACGCCCCAATGCGTATGAATACGATCCAGTTCCAATTGATCTTCAAAAGTCGAAAGATCAACAATCGGCGTGTCCGGTTGCGCGTGATCTCGTACTAACACCCGCCCCGAATCGCCCTGCAATAGGCCTAGGATATGATTGAGAAGGACAGTTTTGCCACAGCCTGAACCGCCAACAATGGCGATCAATTCGCCGCGGCGAATTTCGAGATCGACGCCACGCAAAACAGTGTTGTCACCAAAATTTTTACAGAGAGATTCGACCCAGATTTCTGTCTGTTCGGAAACAGTCGATGGGCGGGCTGCCGATTTTAAATCCATTTTTAAGCCTAACTTTGCGAAAGTGCTGCAAGATCCTAATCGCGGGATTTAAAGGTGTCATAAATTCAAGATACCTTGAACCAATGCTATCGGCACTTTCGAGCGGCAAAATAATGAGCAATCGTCTCAATCTCGAAAGCCGATAGATGTTTAATTTTATCCTCCATCAAGGGGTGCGATCTAAGGCTGCTGCCTTGGGCATATTTTTGTTCGGCTGAAATGCGCAGCGCATAAATCTGATTGATCAGGTATAATTTATTTTGCCCGGATAAGCGTGGCACCCAAGGCTCATGCGTCGTTTCATTCTCGTCGTGGCAGGCGAGGCAGGGTGTTACTTTAGGGATCGATTTTGCCTGATCTAATTTTGTTTTGGAGCGGCAAGCTTGGGAGGAATAATAGCGTGCCATTTCTTCGATCTGCCCATCCGATAGCCGTGTGGTGATCGTTGACATAATCGGATGGCGTCGTTTGCCGCCGATATCTGTGAGTTCTTCTTTTTGTGGGGTAGGGCGGTTGGCTGATTTTCTGAAATCCCGAAGTTGTTTTGCCAGATACTTTTCTCTTTGACCGGCAAGGTTTGGCGTAAGTTCGCTTTTGGCGATGCCGTTGGCACCATGGCAGCTCACACAAACGGCTTTTATGTAATCAATTTCCGCCGCAGATGTGGCATTCACACTAAACCAGGCGGTGATTAAAATGATCGATATCAGAATTCTTGAGGTAATTTTCACGGATACCTCCAATTAAAATGAATGAACGAAGCAACCCCAAATTCGGGATGTATAATTGATTTTAAGCAAAACGCCGTCATGCTGTCTTTGACAAGGGTCAACCACCATACAACGTCACTTGGTCGTTTGATGGGCATCAATGAGGATGCCTTGGAAAAGCTGTAATATGCCCGTCAATAGCCACAATCTGGAAGGTGCTTGTGATGGATAAGACGCTAGATTCTGATCCCCTACCAACCAATTTTACACCAGCTGAAAGAGAGGCTGATGTTAAGAGCCTGTTTGGCTTTGGTGATGAATTTGGCCCCTTGAAAGTTATTCATGTCCATGATCCCGCTGTTAATTTAGATGGCGTCCTGGTTGTTGACAACGTCGCTGCTGGACCATCGATTGGTGGTCTCCGTATGGCGCCGGACGTTTCAACCATGGAATGCTATCGACTGGCGCGCGCGATGACCCTTAAAAATGCAGCGGCTGGTCTTCCGCATGGCGGTGGCAAGTCGGTCATCAAGGCCGATCCTCGGATGCCCTTGGAGCAAAAAGAGGCAACAATCAGAGCTTTTGCTGCGGCCCTTCGTGATGAGAACGATTATATCTTTGGCCCCGATATGGGTACCAATGAAAGATGCATGAGTTGGGTGCATGATGAAATTGGTCGGGCTGTCGGATTGCCAAGAGAAATAGGCGGCATCCCCTTGGACGAGCTTGGCGCCACGGGGTGGGGACTTTATCACTCGGTTGATGTTGCCCTGGATAAACTCGGCCTCAACATGGCCGGGGCGACGGTCGTTATTCAAGGCTATGGCTCCGTTGGCTATCATGCGGCCAGATTTATGGTTGAAAATGGGGCGAAAATTATCGCCGCCAGTGATACCTCAGGAGCCGTTAAAAATTCAGCCGGACTAGATGTTGAAGCGCTTTGGCAGTTGAAAAAAAATGGTCAATCCGTCGTCGACTATGGCGATGGTGAGGTTATTGAAGGTGATGCCCTAGTGGATATTGCCTGCGATATTTGGGTGCCGGCTGCCCGTCCTGACGTTATTCACGACGAAAATGTGGAGCGCCTGAATACCAAGATTGTCGCTCAAGGTGCAAATATTCCTGTGACGCTCTCGGCTGAGCACTATCTCCATAGGAAGAATATCTTGTGTCTGCCAGATTTTATCGCCAATGCCGGTGGGGTGATTTGTGCGGCGATGGAATATCGCGGTTCTAGTCAGCAAGTTGCTTTTGACACCATCCGTGACAAGATCCGGGCCAATACGGCAGAAATGTTGGAACGCATGGATATGACCGAGCTGCCCCCGCGCGAGGCCGCTCAGGAAATGGCAGAGGAACGCGTGCGTGCGGCCATGGCATCGCGCCGATGGTCACTATTTTAATTTGGAGGATACGAACGAAGTAGAGGAGTACATTTATGTATCGCATCAGATTTCATGGTCGGGGTGGTCAAGGCATGAAGACCGCAGGCCGGATTCTGGGCTCGGCCTTTTTCCTCGAAGGTTTTGAAGTACAAGATTCTCCCCGCTATGGTGCCGAGCGGCGCGGTGCGCCGTTAACTTCCGCCGTTCGCGCTGGGCGCAGTCCAATTTATGAACGGGGCATAATTCTCAAACCGGATTTGATCGTCGTTGCCGATGATACTTTGGTGCCGGTCCCTGCAGCTGGAGTCTTGCAGGGCGTTGAGGATCGAACCGCCATTATAATTGATAGCGACATCAATGAACCTGAATGGCATCAACGCCTGCAAATCAACAGCGTCATCCACACCTTGCCTGCGCCCAAAGATCTGGATCGTGCAGAAATGCCTTATGTCGGCTCGCTCTGTGCTGGCGCGGCAGCCAGGCTCACCGGCGTGATTTCAAGAGCCACTCTAGAGCAAGCCGTCCTGGAAGAGCTGCATGAATTCAAAGAATCGGTGATCGAGGAAAACATTGAGCGTGCCTTGAACGGTTTTGATTTATTGGCGGATTATGAAGGAACCGTCATAGAAAATACCGATCCAACGGCGCTAAACTATCAGCCACCGCAATGGATTGATCTGCCAAATGAAAGCGTCAATTTGGCGGGCCCAGCCGTCCATGGCGGCGCGACCAGTGTCGAGGTGCGGACCGGACTTTGGCGGACCATGCGACCCATCATTGAATTAGACCATTGCAATAAATGCACCTGGGTCTGCGGGTCATTCTGTCCCGACAGTGCCATTTCGGTCGACCCAGACGGATTTCCAGAAATTGACTACGACCATTGCAAAGGCTGTTTGATATGCGCAGCGCAATGTCCACCACACGCAATTTCGGTGATTCCGGAACGCGACTCTATTGAGAAAGAGGAGGCGTAAGATGCCCCGAAAACTTCTTACCGGTAACGGTGCAGCTGCCTGGGGTGCCAGATTGGCCGAAGCGGATTATGTCCCCGCTTTCCCGATCACACCGCAAACTGAAATTATCGAAACGCTCGCCAAATGGATTGGCAAAAAGGAAATGGCGGCCCGTATGGTTAATATGGATTCCGAGCACAGCATGATCACTGCCGCCGGCTCAGCTGCCGCAACAGGTGTCCGCGTATTTACCGCAACCTCCAGCCAGGGCCTCCTATATGGGCTTGAGATGCTCTATACCGTTGCCGGCTGGCGCGCTCCCTTTGTGCTGGTCAACGTCTCTCGCGGGCTGGCGGCACCGATCACCATGGAGCCTGACCACAATGATATTCTGGCTGCCCGTGACTGTGGCTTTCTGCAAATTCATTGTGCGACCTGTCAGGAAGTTGTCGACAGTGTCCTGATGGCCTACCGGATGGCGGAACACACCGATGTCAGGCTGCCTGTTATCGTTAATCTGGATGGATTTTACCTGTCCTTTACGCGCGAGCCTGTGGATCTGCCAGATGCCGATAAAGTACGCGAATTCCTGCCGGCCTTTGATCCGCATGAAACCAAATTCAGGGCCGGGGAGCCGGTCAGCCAAGCGGTCGCCGTATTGGGCGGTGGGCCATATTCCTATTTTCGTTATGAAACTCATCTGGCGGCTCTCAAATCCCTCGATGTTTATAAAGAAGTGGAAGACGATTTTGCCGACCTCTTTGGCCGCCGTCACGGCGTGCTGGAGAGCTACCGCGCCGAAGATGCCGAAATCGTATTTGTCATGATGGGATCCTTTGCGACCAAAGCGAAGGAAGCCGTCGACCGCCTGCGCGATAGTGGTGAGGCCATCGGTCTGGTACGCCCCAGGTTGCTGCGGCCTTTCCCGGCGGAAGATCTCCGACAGATATTATGTGGCAAAAAGGGCGTTGCCGTGATCGATCAAAATCTGTCGGTTGGTATGGGCGGGATTTTATACAGTGAAATTTCCGCCGCCCTTTACGGCCGGAAGGATGCACCGCCGATCATCACAAGTTTCATCGGCGGTCTGGGCGGGCGCGATATCAAGCCAGAAGAGTTCTATGAAATGATTACCACAACCAAGCTCGCCATTTTTAATAAGATGACGCCGCCTCCACGGCTGCTCTACACCGCTCAAGAGCTGCGTGAAATTCGCAAGTTACAAGGCATTGCTCATGTTGAAAAAGAAGATAAGGCCAATGTTAAAGCCGAGGAGACAAAGCCATGAATGAAGCTCATATCGAACGTATGAAAGACCTCCCGTCCACTCATCTGCTCGGTGCCGGTACAGCATTATGTGCAGGTTGCGGTGGCTTGGAAATGTTGAAGGAAGCCTATGACATTTTGGGTGAGAACACGATTTTCGTAAATGCCGCTGGTTGCATGACGTTGATGTCGATTTATCCGTTTACGCCTTTCCGGGGATCCTGGCTTTATACCTCCATTGCGTCGGCGCCTGCTGGTGCGCAAGGGGTGCGGGATGCTCTTGATGTTCTAAAGCAAAGCGGTCGTATGTCTGAAGAAGAAGATTTGCAGGTCGTCGTGCTCACGGGCGATGGTGCCGCCTCCGGCATTGGTCTCTCGTCAACTTCTGGCGCGATCGACCGCGATCTAGATTTTATCTATCTCTGCTATGACAATGAGGGCTATGGCAATACCGGGTAACAAACCTCGCCGGAAACCCCGCATGGGGCGCGGACCGCAACCGATGCCGTGGCGGCTGGTTTTCCGGGTTCAAAAAAAGATCTGTTTGCTGTCTGGGCTGCCAATCGCCCGGCCTATGTTGCCACCGTCATTGGCAGTGAAGCTCTAGATCTTGCCCGTAAAATCGAGAAAGCTAAAGAGCTGGAAGGACCCCGGATGATCATATCTCTGGCACCGTGCCCGACCGGCTGGGGCTACGATCCCAAAGAAACGGTCGAAATCGGCAGGCTCGCCGTTAAAACAGGCATTTGGCCGCTCAAAGAATATGTTGATGGTAAAATTCGACACACCATTAATCCCGGTTCACGCCGACCGGTCGAGGATTATCTGTCGAGACAACGGCGTTATGCGCATTTATTCGAGCCTGAGCGGAATGAAAAAGTTCTGGCGGAAATTCAACAAGGCGTTGACGACTATTGGGCTGCGGTTGACGCTGAGGAGAGCTAATGACACCCCCAGTTTTAGGTGAGATGCATCTCAGCTACTTCCATAGGGGAGGCGATGACCCACTGCTCGGCACTACGATCCCCGAACGCTTTGCCCAAATTGTTAAAAAATATCCCGATAACGATGCCGTGGTCAGTTGCCGCCAGGAACGCCGGCTTTCGTATCGTGATTTTAGCTTGGCAGTTGATCAGGCGGCGAAAGCGTTATTTGCTTTTGGCTTTGGCCGGGGCGACCGCATTGGGGTCTGGTCGACTGACAATATCGAGTGGCTCGTGCTGCAAATGGCGACCGCCAGGATCGGCGCCATATTGGTGAACATCAATCCGGCTTATCGGCCCCGCGAGCTCGAATACGCTTTGCAGACATCAGAGGTGCAGGGCCTGTTCACCATTCCAGCGTTCAGTCACAGTAACTACCCGGAAATGCTGATCGAGCTCATCCCTGAGATCAAACAGCATGGCGGTGTTATCCAGTCAGAAGCCTTTCCGCATTTGAGCCGGATCGTGCTTTTTGACCCGGCTGATCCGATGAATACTGACGTACCTGAGAAGGGATTTTTGCCCTGGCAGGATTTTCTCGATTTTGGCCACGAGGTCGACCCCGCCGTTTTGGAAGATGCAACCCACTCGCTTGAGTGTGACGATCCGATTAATATTCAATACACGTCTGGAACCACCGGCTTTCCGAAAGCGGTTGTTCTCACCCATCACAATATTCTCAACAATGCCTACTTTACGGCTCAAGCGATGAAGTTCGGCCCCACTGACCGTCTCTGCGTGCCGGTGCCGTTCTATCACTGTTTCGGCATGGTACTTTCCAATCTTTTGTGCCTCTCGGTAGGGGCCTGCATCGTTGTCCCGGCTGAGCATTTTGATCCTTTGGCCGTACTGCAAGCGATAGAGCAGGAGCATTGTACAGCCCTGCACGGTGTGCCAACGATGTTCATCGGCGAATTGGAGCATGCCCGATTTGATGAGTTTGATCTCACCAGCTTGCGCACCGGCATTATGGCTGGTGCTCCGTGTCCACCCGAATTAATGAAACGTGTCATCAATGACATGCACTGCCGCGAGATATTAATCGGCTATGGCCAAACCGAAGCCTCGCCGATTACCCATTTGACCCACGCCGAAGATAGTCTGGCGCGTCGCACGGAGACCGTCGGCACAAATCTACCGCATCAGGAAGTTAAAATTGTCGATCCGGAAACCAACAAAACTCTCCCGCTTGGCGAAATTGGCGATGTCTGCTTTCGCGGCTATCATGTGATGTCTGGGTATTACAATAACCCGGAGGCCACGGCCAAAACGGTCGACGCGGCGGGCTGGCTCCACTCAGGTGATCTCGGTTCAATGGATCAGGAGGGCTATGTTAAAATAACCGGGCGGCTCAAGGAGATGATTATCCGAGGCGGTGAGAATATCTATCCGGCTGAGATTGAGGCCTATCTGTTTAGTCATGAAAAAATCGCTCAAGTTGCCGTCTTTGGTGTAGCGGATGAAAAACTCGGCGAAGAGATCGTTGTCTGGGTCCAGCTTCATCAGGGCGTAACCATGGACGAAGACGAATTACTATCCTTCTGCCGGGATGGCCTGGCTCATTTCAAGGTGCCGCATATCGTGAAGTTTGTTGAAGAGTTTCCGATGACGGTCACCGGCAAAATCCAAAAGTTCCGGATGCGGGAAATGATGGCCGGTACGTAGGTCTTACCCGATCCCGTTTTCTCGCAACGCTATTAGCACTTCGTCCGACGGCATGGCGAAACCCAGCGCCGTTCGGATGCACAGTAATGCGGCTTCGTGTTGAGCCTCACCGTCCATGGATCCGACACAATCTTCGACCACCAGGGGCAGGTAATCCAACGTATTGGCGGTCGCGGCGGTGCAGAGGACGCAGCTATTGGTGTTGACGCCGGTCAGTAACAAAGTGTTCACCTGCCGGGCGCGCAAGGCGAAGTCGAGATCGGTCGCATAGAAGCAGTCTTTGCGCTTTTTGGTATCGATCACCAGATCTCCTTCGGCATAAAGGCCCGGCATAATCTCGGTGCCGGGACTGCCTTGCAGATTGTGGCGGAACTGGTTGCTACGGGTGTCGTTCGACCGATCCACCTTGGTGCGCCAAAACGGATTCCCCGCCGTCTCGGATGGGTCTCGGTATTGCGATACAACATGAATGATCGGAATGCCGCGCTCTCGGCACGCCGTGTTAAAGGCGATATTGGCTGCGACCACCCGTTCAGCAACTTCAGGCGGCGCCGGCAAAGTGGCCACTGCCATATCAAGATGCCCCCGATGTAAATCCACCGCGACCACAGCGGGCCGCACGTCTTCCAAACCTAAATTCAACGCAAATCTCCTTTTGGTTTAAAGTAATCGGAACGATGCTTCTTGGACAGGGAGAATCGACGGAGAGGGGATGATTAATCGGGGGGGGATGGTTTAGGTAGAGTGTAATAATAAAAAGATCTAGCCCGCGCCTCATAGAAATTGCCCATTTTTGTGAGATATGTGAAACTATGGTGATTAAATTCCTGCCTGAATAAAAGGATCGATGGCGTGACAGAAGACCCCTCACTTACGATTGAAAAAGCATTATCACTCAATCTTGATCCGTTGAAGTACGGTACTATTGTAGAAATTGGCGCTGGTCAGGAAGTTTCGAGATGGTTCTTCCAAGCCGGAGCCGCAGCTGGAACCATTGCTAAATCAATGTCGGCTTACGACATGAAATTCAGCGATGAAATTTACGGTGTTGCGGCGGATCAGCGCTATGTTTCCAGGTCGCGGCTTGAAAGCATGCTGGAACATGAGTTTGATCTTATCGTTTCTAGAATTTCAGAACAGCGCCCCGACTCCTCTCGCTTCTTCGCATTTGCCAACACCGTCACTGCTCAGGGCTTCAAAAAGCGCGCCGACTGCCATGGCTGGCTCGGCATTCGCCTGCAACTAACGCCTAAATCGCCCCCCGATGAAATTATTTTGCATGTCCGGATGCTGGATGAAACCAATCTTGACCAACAAGAAGCGTTGGGCATTCTTGGCGTCAACCTGATCTACGGTGCCTACCACTACCATGATAACCCCGAAAAGCTATTGAAAAGCTTGGTGGAAAACCTCAGATGGGGACGCATTGAAATAGATCTTATCGAAATGCATGGACCAACGCTCGGGGCCATCGATGACAGGTTAATGGCCCTTGAACTGGTAAAAGCAGATTTGAGCCGAGCGGTCCTGTTTAACCTTGATGGGAAAGTTGTAATCCCGGCTGACACTTTTTATCGCAAACGTGTACTTGCTATGCGCGGTAAATTTTATGCCGTTGAACAAGGCGACATCGATTTGTTTATGCACGCCAAGTCGCGGTTCCAAAAGGAGTCTAAGGCATCAGATTCTGAAGTGTTGTCTTTGACCGAGTTGACCATGGCGCAAATGGCCAATGATAAGAGTATCGACACCAGCGACTTCCTGGCGCGGGCAAACCGGTTGTCCGACGCCGGTTTTCATGTGTTGATTTCTGGTTTCTTTCGACATTTTCGCGTCAGTCAGTATCTCTCTGGGAATACCCGCGAACCTGTTGCGATTGTCACTGGCGTCGAGGGGCTCGGCGATATATTTCGCGAGGATTACTATGACGGCCTCACGGGCGGCATCCTTGAGGGACTGGGTCAGATGTTTCCCCCTTCGACGGTGGTTTACGTCTATCCGACAATTTCCGACACTTCGATTGCGTCATATGAAGATTTGCCTGTCGACGATCATCTTAAGCCCTTGTTGACCTACCTACATGATCGCAATCAAATCATGTTCATCGATGACTATGAGTCTCTGCCCACCTGATCGATTTGATTTACATTGGTTTTTCAGGAATTTCCGGCGAGCAGAACTCTAGCAAGCTCGTTAGGAACTCGAGAACCATGTTCGCTTCTGGCTAAGAGCAGACGTATCTGGTGCTACGACAAAGCGTCTGCTTTACCCCCGAAAGCAGACATTTAGCGTATATTCTCAAAGAGTCTGCTTTTGACGGTGGTCTCAACTGATCGACGCAACACTTTATCTTAATTGGAAAGATGGAGTGTTTAAAATGAGTAATAGAAGTCGTATTTATTTTACG
>JABIHH010000066.1 GCA_018649725.1 Rhodospirillaceae bacterium
CAGAGGAGAAGAATCAGTTGCTATCGTTTTTGCTGGTGCTGCTCTAGGATGGATTTTTCGTAGCCAAATTGTGGGGCTTACGGGCCTTCCAATAAACGATACCTCTATTGCTATTGTCGCTGCGACAGTATTGTTCGCTTGACCTTTACCTCGTCTGAGTTACACCGCGGTTTCACACCATTGTTCAGCGCTGATTTGCCAGACAGTGTGCGTGAAAAAACGCTGAACCGGCTGCATGGTCATTTTGATTGTCTTGAGAAACACCTTAAGCAAAATGCCTATTTGCTTGGGGCTGATTTTACTGTCGCGGATGCCTATTGCTTCACCATTTTAAACTGGGAAAATTTTGTTGATGTGGATTTATCCCCTTGGCCTTCGATCCAGGCTTATGTTGCCCGCGTGAAAGCGCGGCCTAAAGTGCAGGAAGCCATGGCGGCAGAAAAACAAAATTTTGAGGAGAGGGTTTAACATGAACCAAGGTGAAAAGCTGTTAGAGGATCTCCGGGAAATGGTTCCGAGTTTGAGGGCGCGCGGGCAGGCAGCAGAAGAAGCTGGCCGGATTTCGGAAGAGACGGTCGAGGAACTTAAACGGATAGACGCCTTCAAGGCCGTTGTACCCAAAGCCTATGGCGGTATGGAGGTTGATTTCCCCATCATCCCACAAATATTTCGGATCCTCGGGCAGGGCTGTACCTCAACAGCTTGGTGCATGGGCTTTCTGATTTATCACAATTATCAATTCGGTCATTATAACAAAAAGGCGCAGGACGAGGCGTTTGGCGGACGTGGCTATACCATGGCTGCTGGTCAAGTGATGCCGAGCGGCGAGGCCAAACGCGTTGAGGGCGGCTTTATTCTCAATGGTCGCTGGGGCTATGCTACAGGAATTCAGCATTGCGACTATATGGGCTTGAGTTCGCCGGTCAGTTCTGGAGATGAGGACGAGGAGCCTGTGCTCTATCGATTTTATGTTCCGGTTGAAGATTTTAAAATTTTAGACACGTGGCAGGTTTCGGCCATGAAAGCGACCGGCAGTCACGATGTAACTCTGACAGATGTTTTCGTGCCGGAGCATCGTAGTACCACGGTTGAAAGCATGCGCGAGCGAACCTCTCCCGGCATGGCCATCAATACCGGTCCCTTGTGGCAAATTCCACTTTTAACTTACATGGTTTTTGGCGCTGTCGGCCCGATGGTGGGGGCCGCCGAGGCATTGTTTGAAATGGTCAGCGATATATTGAAAACAAAAGTCGGAGCATATTCCGGTGATCAGCAGCAAGGCCTGATGTCTCAGCGTATTCGATTGGCCCGACTTAAAATGGAGCTGGAGGCAACTACAGGATTGTTTGAAAAAAAAGCCGAGGAAGTTTGGGCCTTGGTTCAACGAGGTGAGACCATGGGCCGGGACCAGCGCAGTGAAATGCGGATGGTGATCTCCCACATTGCCAAGAAAAGCCACGAAATTGTCGATGAGTTGGCCCATGCGGCCGGCTCAAGGGGCACCTTTCTTGATTCACCTATTCAGCGGTTCCACCGGGACGCCAATGCCCTCGCGACCCATGCGATATATGAATATGACCATGTTGGGAATATCTATGGCGGCACGCTGCTCGGCGTCGAGCCGCCAGCCAATGCAATGATTTAGCTTTCGTTGATCATCTCTTTGAGGAGGAGCTTGTTGATCTTGCCGGGACCTTTTTTCGGCAATTCCTCAAGCAGTCGAATCTCTTTAGGGATTTTGTAATCGACAAGATTTTCTTTGCAATAGTCGATGAGTTCATCCGGCGTTATGGTCTCTCCCTTGTTAAGGGCGACGAAGGCTTTGACGACTTCGCCGGAAAAATCATCGGCGGCCCCGACAGCTGCCGCTTCGGCGACTTTGGGGTGATTAGTCAGCACTTCGTCGATCTCTCGCGGGTAAACGTTAAAGCCGCCGACAATGATCAGTTCCTTTTTGCGGTCGACCAGAAACATATATCCATCCTCGTCGAAATAGCCAATATCGCCGGTATAAAGCCAGCCGTCCCGGATGGCCGCGGCGGTCTCTTCCGGACGATTGCGGTAGCCAATGGTGAATTGCGTACCACGCACCCGTATCTCGCCGCGCTCACCGGCGGGAAGGACTTTCGTGCCGGTCTCTAAATCAACAATGTCGATCTCTGTCTCTGGCGGGGTGAGCCCCGTCGAGAGCAGCTTTTTTACGCCATGGGTTGGGTTGTTGTTAATCGGCGCACCTTCCGACATGCCCCAGCCTTCGAGGATGTCATTGCCGGTGCGTTCTTTCCAGCGGTGCGTTAACCCTTCTGGAATCGGTGAGCCGCCCGCAATGCTGTATTCTAAGGCACTGACATCAACGCTCGCCATTTTGTCAGAACCTAGTAGCCCTAAGAAAATGGCTGCAGGGCCTCCAGCAAACACGGTTACGCGGTGACGTTCCAGCTGATCGAGTACAAAATCCGGCTGGTATTGCGGGACGATCACTATCGTTGCTCGGGCAAACAAAGGAAACAAGAGCGAGAAGTGATGTCCCCAAATGTGAAACATCGGCGCAACGTTGAGCATGACTTCTTCATCGTAGCGAAATTGCCATAACGCGATGCTCTTGCGGCAAAAAGCAATGTTGCCGCTGTGAATGTGCTCCGCTCCCTTTGGCAAGCCAGTTGTGCCACCGGTGAAGAACATAGAGCAGCGCTCTTCGGGCTCAGGCAGTTGGCTTGGAAGTTTAAAAGATCGGTCTTCTACCCATTGCCAAGGATCAACGCTACCCTCACCAATCGAGATGACTTTTGTATCGCCAAGTTCTTTTATCAGCGTTTCAGAACGCTCTAAAAATTGTGGTGAGCAAAGAATAACGGAAGGCGCTACATCTTCGAGCAAAGGCACCAATTCGCGATCGGTTAGCGCGGGGTTCATGGGGGCAACTTGAAGCCTGGCGGCATAGCTGCCCATAACGGCAAAAGCCATTTCAATAGAATTGGCCATGATGAGAGCGACCCTGTCTCCAGGACTACAGATCGCCGCAAGGGTCTCACCCAAGCCAGCCGCCGCACGACGATATTGAGCAAAGCTTACGGATTTATCTTCACAGATAAGCGCCGTTCGATCAGGTAGTTCGTCGGCTGCATAATTTAAGGCATGCAATATGGTTGGCGGGTTAGGGGTGTCCTCCGGGATGCTCATTTGCGATCTGCCAGGCTGCACTTTTTGCCGATCAGAATTCATTAAATTGCAATCCTTCAAAAATATTAAAGCACACTGGTTATGATAAAATTCGTTTTACCCTGCCTTGTCAACGGATGTGACCTTAAAAACCGCAGCATAATGATAGGGCTCGAGTTCGATCGTTTGTTCAAAAACAAATCCTGCCGGCTCAACAACGTCCCGCACATCATCGGGCGACATACGCATTTCTGTGCGCGGGCCGCGAGGTACTCCAAGGACCGGCGTTTTTTCGCGGTCCCGAACGTGCCAGTTGATAATAACAAAGCGACCCTTCGGGTTGAGGACCTCCGCAACTACTTGAGAAAGCTTTGTCTGGTCAGGCACACCATGAAAGGTGTTTGCCATTAAGACAAAATCGACTTTTTCCGGTATGAGTGAGGGGAGGTCCATCGCATCGCCTTCAACCCATTGGCATGGGGGTGCATTGGCTTCGATAAGAGCCTGCTGAGCTTTGGTCAGCAAAATAGGGTCGAGATCGACAGCTGTTAGTCGACCACCCAGAATTTGTGACATTGGTGTGGTAAAAAGGCCATCTCCGCAGCAAAGATCAATGGCGCTAGCGGCCTCATCTAACCCAATTTTGTGGAGAATATTCTGCGGATCCGGCCAAAGCGGTTGCCACCAACCCGGGTCCGGCATTACCGTGGCCGGGAATAAATTATCATCTTTAATCATGTTGAATGCACGCTAACGGTGAGGCTGAGTCACTGCAAGCGGTATCCGAAATCGCAATCATACGGTCCAAACTATAGGGGTCGCGAAAGTGTAATATTGCGGGCCTTCTCGATTAACGCTCGAAAAAACAGAAAACAGCCGTTAAAACAAATATATGAATGCACCAAAATTTATCGAACATCATGGCCTCTGGGGAAATGAAGAATCCCGTCTTGCCGCTGATCTCATCCGCCAGATAGAAGTTGAGGATCTCAACCTTATCCGCTTGGCCTGGGCTGATCCGCATGGTGCCGTTCGGGCTAAGGCCGTTGCCGTGCCGGTGTTTATGGATGCTTTAGAGAACGGCTATAACATCAATGTCGCTACCTCGACACTGGACGCAGCCGGCGGGCGTGTCTTTACGTCTTTTGTCAAAGGCGGCGGTATGGGGTTGGATGAGATGACCGGCTCACCCAATTTGACTATTGTGCCGGATCCTTCAACTTTCAGAGTTCTGCCTTGGGCGCCGGGGGTTGGTTGGGTGTTGTGCAATGAATATTTCAGAGATGGCACGCCATTTCATTTTTCATCACGCCAGATTTTGCGCAAGCAACTCCAACGTCTCGAGGAGAAAAATCTCACTCATATCGTCGGTCTTGAGATCGAGTGGTATCTATCCAAGCTCAATCAAGATCATCTGACCCTGGACAATGTTGGCGAGCCGGGGCTGCGCGGTAAGCCAATTGAAACCACGCCGATGGAGCCCGGCTACAGCTATCATTCTGAAACCAATCTCGATCTCATGCAGCCGGTCTTAAGTGAGTTGGCGGCAACCTATCGCGCCCTTCGTCTGCCGCTGCGCTCGGTTGAAAATGAGTGGGGCCCCGGTCAGGTTGAATGCACCTTCAACGCAACAAATGCGTTGGAGGCTGCGGATGATTATGTGTTGTTCAGAACCGCAACCAGACAGGTTTGTCGCAGGCTTGGTTATTTTGCGAGCTTTATGTGTCGCCCGGCTTTCAAAGGTCATTATTCAAGCGGCTGGCATCTCCATCAATCGCTGGTCGATGATCATGGCCATAATTTATTTATTCCGGAAAGCGGCGATCACCCTCTGTCGGCGACGGGTCAGAACTTCTTAGGCGGGCTGATTGAGCACGCGCTTCCGGCGACCGTGTTTGCAACGCCGACGGTTAATGGCTACCGACGCTTTCAGCCTAACTCCTTGGCACCGGACCGTGTCGGCTGGGGCTTTGATCACCGTGGCACGTTGATGCGGGTGCTGGGCGGAATAGGTGATCCAGCAACGAGAATAGAAAATCGAGCAGGGGAGCCGGCGGCCAATCCCTATCTCTTTATCGCCTCGCAAATTGCCGCCGGGTTGGATGGCTTAGAGAACGAAACCTCGCTGGGCCCCTCTGATGATAACCCTTACGAGACCGATCATCCAATGTTGCCGTCCGGCTTGGCAGAAGCTTTGGAACTCGCCGCAACGAGCAAGCTTTATAAAGCTCAATTTGGCGATTTATTCATGGAATACTATAGCAAGCTCAAATTGGCTGAACTGGTACGCTTTCAGAGCTTTCTGGAAGATAATGCCATTGAGGATGATCCCGCTGTCGTGACAGAATGGGAACAGAACGAATATTATGACTTTTTCTGAGGCCCATGATGCCTGATTTTAACCATTTGATCCAAGAAGACCGCGTCCACCGCGATCTCTATACGGATGAAAATATTTTCAAAGAAGAGATGCGTAAAATTTTTGGTGCGGTCTGGGTCTATCTCGCTCATGAAAGCCAAATCCCAGAAAACGATGATTACATTATGTCTAAGCTGGGCCTCAGGCCGATCATCGTCACCCGTGATTCAGGCGGCACGCTCCGCGCGCTCTATAATCGCTGTACGCATCGCGGCGCGACGGTATGTCGGAAAGAACAAGGTTCTACCAAAGCCTTCGCTTGCCCGTATCACGGCTGGACATTTTTAAATTCAGGAAAGCTTTCAGGCGTGCCATGGCCGGAAGGTTATGCGGATGATTTTTCAGATGCCAAGTTCAATTTGGCTCAGGTGCCGAGAGTGCAGTCCTACCGAGGCTTCATTTTTGGCACACTCAATCTGGATGCACCTTCGTTGGAGGATTACCTCGGGCCAGCGCGAACACCAGTCGATCAATGGCTCGACCGTCACCCCGGTGGCAAGGTCGCCATCTCAAACGCCAACCGGCTTAAATTTTCCGGCAATTGGAAACTCGCTTACGATAATTCAGCGGACGGCTATCACGTGATTTTCTCGCACCGCTCATTGCTGGCGATGGAGAACCGCCTGCTCACCGAAGACGAGAAGGGCATGGCGTTCTATAAAGACAAGCCTGATGAGGCACCGATGTATGTACAGTATTTCGGCAATGGCCATCACTTCAAAGATAAGCGCCCCAATATTGAAAACCGTCCGGGTGCGCTCTGGGAAATTGAAGGCCCGCACCCAGGTATGGAGGGCTATGAGGAAGATTTACGGGCGCGGCTCGGTGACAAGGCTGATCGCGTGCTCGATATCGCGTCCTCTGAGCCGGTTAACATAAACATCTTCCCGAATCTTTTAATTCTCGGCAATCACATCCAGGTCTTGCAGCCGGTTTCTATGACTGAGACCGACACAACTTGGTACGGCACGGCGGTGATTGATGAGGACAACGAATTGGAAGGTGCGGTGGATGATGTCAATGCGATCCGCATGCGGACCCAGGAAGGTTTTCCAAATTTTGGCGAAGTTGATGATTTGATGAATTTTGAGCAAATCCAAGAAGGACTTGCCGCAGAAGAAGATGAATGGGTCTATATGCATCGCGGGCTCGGCGTAGAGGGGCGAATAACGACTGACGAAAACGGTGTCATTACCGGCCCCGCCACCGATGAGGTTTTCATGCGGGAATATATGAAAGAATATAAACGCCTGATGCTGTCCGAGCCCGAACTGAAAATTGAGCGGGAGGTAACGTAAGTCATGAACCATGATCCGTCGAAAACCTCTCATTATATCGGTAATCAATATTATGCCGATCTCGTGCAGAACTATAGCGATTGGCAAGGGGATGATAACGAGATCAGCGATCCTATTTTGCGCGAGTCTTGCCGGCGGTTTTTGGAAAAAGAGGCACGTCTGCTCGAAAGTGATCGCCATGACGACTGGCTAGGTCTCTATGCGCCGGAATGTCTTTATTGGGTGCCAGCGTCAGTAGGAGGAGGCGATCCGCGCAAGGAAGTTGCAGTTGCTTTTGATGATCGCCGGCGGTTAGAGGATCGTGTTTTCAGGCTACAGAATGAATATGCCTGGTCTCAACAACCAATTTCCCGAACCGTCAGGTTGGTGTCGAACGTGACGGTTTTTGCCTGTGACGAGCCCAGCATCGTCATGGTGCGGTCAAACTTTCTCATCACAGAATTTCAAGCTGGCGATAAGCGCAGCTATACCGGTTGGAGCGGCCATCGCCTGCAAGACCGGGATGAGAGTTGGCAGATTTTAGTCAAACAAGTCAATCTCATCGATTGCGATCAAAACCTCCGCAACCCAAGTATCATTCTTTGATCTGAGATAACGCATGGCCTCTTCTTCCTCTAAACATGTTATTTACGCAGCACTTGGTGGCAATTTCCTGATTGCGATCACCAAATTTGTCGCCTCTTTTATGACCGGCAGCTCGGCGATGTTGAGTGAGGCGGTCCACTCCATGGTGGACACTGGTAATCAAGGGTTGTTGCTCTATGGCATCAAACGCTCGGCCCAGCCGGCTGATGAAAAGCACCCCTTCGGTTATGGCATGGAGCTATACTTCTGGACCTTTGTCGTGGCGATTTTAATCTTTGGCCTCGGCGCCGGTGTTTCGATTTTTGAAGGCATCAAAAAAATTCAGCACCCGGAAGTGGTGACCGATGCTTTTGTGAACTACATCGTTTTGAGCGTTGCTTTAGTATTTGAGGCAGGCGCTTGGTATATCGCGTTTAAAGAATTTAGAAGTGGCCAGGAACGCCAGGAACGTAAAGGGCTGAAGCGCGGCATTTTGCAAACAGTACGTGAAAGCAAGGATCCGACGGTGTTTACAGTGTTATTTGAAGACACAGCAGCGATGTTGGGGCTCATCGTTGCATTTGCCGGTATTTGGTTCGGAGAACATCTTGGAATGCCGATCCTGGATGGTGTGGCTTCTGTCGCAATTGGTATGATTCTAGCGCTTACGGCAACCCTGCTGGCTTATGAGAGCAAAGGATTGCTGGTCGGCGAGGGAGCTGCTCAGGAAGTTGTCAGCACGATTCGCGAGATTGTTGGGCAGGAATCCGGGGTTATTGCCATAAATGAGGTGCTAACCATGCATATGGGACCGGAGGATGTCTTACTCAACCTCAGCATTGATTTCTCCGACAATCTGAGTTCACCTGAGGTTGAGGCGACAATTTCAGCTTTAGAAAGCCGAATAAAGGGCAAATTTCCGCAGATTCGCCGGATATTTATCGAAGCGCAAAGTATCGCCGGGCATCATCGCGATTTGGGCGTTTCAGGGCCGGATACTGAAAATCTATAATAATATCTTTAGGGGGTTGATTTATTTTACAAAATAAGTTACCGTGTTGCAAATGCGTGAAACTTGGCAGAATGTTAAGATTTTTTAGGAGAAACCGATATGTCCGCGTTAGACCTTTCGCACTCTCCTTCAATTGAAGCGGTAATAATCGGATTAGATAACCGAACCCGTTTTGATTTGGTGGAAAGTGAGTCTCTGGATTAAAATATTCCAGCGTTCGCACAACCTTCGTTCAGGACGATCGAAGAGGGTGGCGATGTTTCGTACTCTGCTGATGACCAAAATTCCCATAATAATGAAAATGTTTTGGCCTTCCTGCCGCACAATTCTAAAATTGAAGCGCAGGAAATCGCAAGCCAGCCTGATTCTTCGAAAGAGCCTGCGATCAAAAAAGGTATCGCTATTGTTGCGAGTGCTTCGGAATCTGTTGGTTCCGATGAAGCTTTGGTTCGTCTGGACCAAAATGGTGATGGCCGGATTAATCAGATTGAGGTTCAAAAAGGCGTTCGCGCTGACGAAGAATCTTCTACCTTTGCTGCTTTATCTCAATATCAGCGTTCATTGGAAATTTATCAGAAATTGAGCGAATCGGACGAATTTGGTCCAACTAAATTGTTCAACGATAACGAAGTGAAAGTCGAAAAGCTGTTTGATGACGAAAATCTTGATCAAGATCTCTATCAAGATCAGTCAGAGAAAGCTCGTCAAGAAGATGCGCATCCTGAGCAACAAACAGAAGTAGTTGTCTGATACTAAAGGCTTATTTCTGCCACTCTAGGCTCTGATTTTAAATTAGTTTTTCGCTGCGGCACCCCTCAAGTGGGTGCCTTTTTTTTGTTTTTTGACTCTCGTCATTTTTTCCGTGTTGAAAAAAATGTATTTAGTTAAACCAAATACTTGATTTAGCGATAAAAAAATCAAATCTATTACTTTGAAAACTGTATTTCGATGGGGATTAGAACAAACTTCATGTTAGCTGATAATTCCAGGCTAAGATTGCTTGACACTACCCAAGGGCTGGCTTACACACCGCTCACGAGCAAGCACAGTTTAGGGGGTGTAGCTCAGTTGGTTAGAGCGCCGGCCTGTCACGCCGGAGGCCGCGAGTTCAAGTCTCGTCACTCCCGCCACTCGATCAAGTTTAATCGATGCTTTCAAGTCGATGAAAACTGCGGTAACAATAGGGGCTAATTCAGAAAGAATCCTATGGAAAATCTGCTCGTAGAATACCTCCCAATTTTGATTTTTTTAGGTCTGGCTCTAGGCCTGGCTATTGTAATTCCTCTCGCATCTCTTGTCATCGTTCCGCAAAAGCCTGATACCGAAAAGCTTTCCGCCTATGAATGTGGTTTTGATGCTTTTGAAGACGCCCGGATTAAGTTCGATGTGCGTTTTTATCTTGTCGCTATTCTTTTCATCATCTTTGATCTTGAAGTCGCATTTTTGTTCCCGTGGGCCGTTTCGCTTGGCACCATTGGCGTTTTTGGTTTCTGGTCGATGGTTGTTTTCCTTGGCATTTTGACAATTGGATTTATCTACGAGTGGCGCAAAGGCGCCCTTGAGTGGGAGTAGGCTGGTCTGATGAATAATATTGATCCCAATGCAGTTCTTCCGGCTGGCCCTGAACAGGATGCCTTGCTCAAGAATGTGACGGACAATTTGGTCGATAAAGGCTTTGTTGTTGCCAATTTGGATGGTCTGGTAAATTGGGCCAGAACCGGCTCAATGTGGCCGATGACGTTTGGCCTGGCCTGCTGCGCAATTGAAATGATGCATGCTTATGTCAGTCGTTATGATCTTGACCGCTTTGGTGTTGTGCCACGACCAAGTCCGCGCCAATCTGACGTTATTATCGTTGCCGGTACGTTGACCAATAAAATGGCCCCGGCCTTCCGTAAAGTTTATGACCAGATGGCTGAGCCGCGTTATGTGATTTCAATGGGATCATGTGCGAATGGCGGCGGTTATTATCATTATTCATATTCCGTTGTTAGAGGCTGTGACCGTGTGGTGCCGGTGGATATTTATATACCGGGTTGCCCGCCGACAGCCGAAGCTTTGGTTTATGGCATTTTACAATTGCAGAAGAAAATTCGCCGCACCGGAACACTCTGGCGCTAACAGCTAAGATTAAGAAGCAGGACTTTAGAATTTAAACATGGCCGACGCCCAACCTCATACTCAGAATTTGTCTGATCTCGGCGAGACAATTGCAAGCCAGCTTGGTGACGTGATTACGTCAACAGAGATCATAAATGATGAGTTGGTGCTGCATGCGGAACGAAGTGCCATTGTAAAAGTTCTGACCTTCCTGCGAGACGACGTTAACTGTCAGTTCAAGCTTCTGATGGAGTTGTGCGGCGTAGATTATCCAGAACGCGAAGATCGTTTTGAAGTGGTTTATTGCCTATTGAGTATGACCCAAAATCATCGTGTCAAAGTCAAGGTGGCAGCCAATGAAAGCTCGCCCGTACCATCGGCGACCAGTGTTTTCAGCTCAGCCGGCTGGTGGGAGCGTGAAGCGTGGGATCTCTTCGGGATTTATTTCGCCGACCATCCTGATCTGCGGCGCATTTTGTCGGATTACGGTTTCGAAGGTCATCCGTTGCGTAAAGACTTCCCGCTCACCGGCTATGTTGAAATTCGCTATGACGATGAACAAAAGCGCGTTGTCTACGAGCCGGTAAAGCTGACACAGGAATTCCGCAATTTCGATTTCTTAAGCCCGTGGGAAGGTGTCCAGCAGATGCTGCCAGGTGATGAGAAAGCGGAAGAACAGGAAGAAGCCGCGGCGGAAAAAGGCGGCGATGCGTAATGTCTGAACAACAGATTAAAAACTTCACCCTCAACTTCGGCCCGCAGCACCCGGCCGCGCACGGTGTGTTGCGTTTGGTTCTAGAGATGGATGGCGAAGTCATCGATCGCGCTGATCCGCATATTGGTCTGTTGCACCGCGGCACCGAAAAGCTGATCGAGCATAAAACCTATATGCAGGCAGTACCTTATTTTGACCGCCTCGATTATGTCGCGCCGCAAAACCAGGAACATGCTTTTGCGATTGCTGTTGAAAAGCTGGCCGGTATGGAAGTGCCACCACGCGGACAGCACATCCGGGTGATTTTTGCCGAGCTTGGTCGAATATTGAACCACATCTTTAATATCTGCGCCTATGCCATGGACGTTGGTGCGATGACGCCAATGCTGTGGGGCTTTGAGGAACGTGAAAAGCTCATGGAGTTCTGTGAGCGCGTCTGTGGCGCGCGGCTTCATATGGCCTATTTTCGCCCGGGCGGTGTTGCAATGGATATGCCGGATGGTCTCGCCGAAGATATTATGGACTGGGCTGAGCAATTCCCGAAAATGATTGAAGACCTTGAAGGTCTGTTGACTGAAAACCGTATTTTCAAACAGCGTACCGTCGATATCGGTATTATTACAACCGAGCAGGCAATGGATTGGGGCTTTAGCGGACCAAATCTTAGAGCCAGCGGCGTTGCCTGGGATCTGCGGAAATCTCAGCCGTATGATGGTTATGATAAATATGATTTCGATATTCCAATTGCCAAGCACGGTGATTGTTATGATCGCTATCTGGTTCGCATCTACGAGATGTACGAGTCGCTCAAAATTGTTAAACAAGCGATTGAAAAATTACCGCCGGGTCCCGTTGCTTGTGACGATCACAAATTTGCGCCGCCAAGCCGGGGTGATATGAAGCATTCGATGGAAGCACTTATTCATCATTTCAAGCTTTATACTGAAGGCTACCATGTGCCGGCGGGTGAGACCTATTCTGTTGTTGAAGCACCAAAGGGTGAGTTCGGTGTCTTTTTGGTATCAGACGGCTCAAACAAACCCTATCGCTGTAAAATCAGAGCGCCGGGATTTGCCCATCTGCAGGCCTTAGATATGTTGAGTAGTGGGCATATGTTGGCTGACGTTGTCGCTAATATTGGTTCGCTTGATATTGTGTTCGGAGAGATTGATCGATGAGCGATTTTGTACAACCGACGTCTTTCGAGTTTAAGGCAGAAGCGCTGGAAATGGCGAAGGTACATATTGCCAAATACCCAGAGGGCCGTCAGGCCAGTGCGGTCATGCCGTTGCTTGATCTGGCGCAGCGCCAAAATGACGGCTGGCTGCCGACCGCAGCCATGGATTACGTCGCTGATTTCCTCGATATGCCGCGGATTGAGGCGTATGAGGTCGCGACTTTCTATACGATGTATAATCTTGAGCCCGTTGGTAAGCATCACGTTCAGGTCTGCACTAATTTACCGTGCTGGCTCCGGGGCTCCGACAAGATCGTCGAGGCAGCAATTCGTGGTACTGGCACGGAAATGGGTAGCATGTCCGATGATGGCTTATTTACATTGTCTGAAATGGAGTGCCTCGGCGCCTGTGTTAACGCGCCGATGATGCAAATCAATGATGACTATTATGAAGATCTAGATGAGACCAGCACGGAAAGTATTTTGACCGAATTGCGCCACGGCAAAGAGCCGAAGACGGGCTCGCAGATTGGTCGCAAGACATGCGAGCCAATCGGTGGACTCACCAGTCTTAAAGATGCGGGGGCCAGCTGATGCTTAAAGATCAAGACCGCATTTTCACAAACATCTATGGCATGCACGATCCTTTCCTTGCGGGCGCTGAGTCTCGGGGCGATTGGGATGGCACCAAAGAGCTGCTTGCCAAGGGCCGCGATTGGGTTGTCGATACGGTTAAAGAGTCTGGCCTGAGAGGGCGAGGCGGTGCTGGTTTTGGTACAGGTCTCAAGTGGTCGTTTATGCCGAAAGAATCGGATGGTAGGCCGCATTATCTCGTCGTCAATGCTGATGAGGGTGAGCCTGGTACCTGTAAGGACCGGGAAATTCTGCGCCATGATCCGCATAAGCTTGTTGAAGGCTGCCTGGTTGCAAGTTTCGCCATTGGTGCAAACGCCGCCTACATTTATGTGCGCGGAGAGTTCTACCGGGAAACCGAAGCACTGCAACGTGCCATTGATGAAGCGTATGAAGCGGGCTTGATCGGTAAAGATGCTTGTGGCTCGGGCTGGGATTTTGATTGTTATATTCATCGTGGTATGGGCGCTTATATCTGTGGTGAAGAGACTGCTCTTATTGAAAGCATGGAGGGCAAGAAAGGCCAGCCGCGTTTGAAGCCACCGTTCCCGGCGAATGCGGGACTATATGGCTGTCCGTCAACAGTGAACAATGTTGAATCGATTGCCGTCGCTCCGACGATTTTGCGCCGGGGTGCCGACTGGTTTGCAGGCTTCGGCCGGGCCAATAATACCGGCACCAAGCTGTTCAATATTTCCGGTCACGTAGAGCAGCCTTGCACGGTCGAAGAAGAAATGAGCGTTCCACTTAAGGAGCTAATCGAGAAACATGCCGGCGGCGTACGTGGCGGCTGGGACAATCTCTTGGCGATCATTCCGGGCGGTGCCTCTGTGCCATGCCTGCCGAAAGGTATTTGCGATAGTGTCCTGATGGATTTTGACTCGCTCAAAGAGCAGCAGTCCGGTCTTGGAACGGCAGCGATCATGGTGATGGATAAATCGACCGATATCGTTGCTGCAATTGCTCGGTTATCCGCGTTTTACAAGCATGAAAGCTGTGGTCAGTGCACACCGTGCCGCGAAGGCACCGGTTGGATGTCACGCATGATGCAGCGCATGGTGGCTGGCAATGCCTCGATAGACGAAATTGATTTGTTGGAACAAGTGACGCGTCAGGTTGAAGGGCACACAATTTGTGCACTTGGTGATGCGGCGGCTTGGCCAATACAGGGTTTAATCCGTCACTTCCGACCTGAGTTGGAATCTCGGATTGAGCAAGCTAAGAAAAACGCAGCGGCCTAGTGAATTGATGAGTGTGGATAGATAGATGCCGAAGCTAACAATTGATGGAATAGAAGTCGAAGTCGATGACGGGCTAACCGTCTTGCAGGCTTGCGAAATTGCCGGACGGGAAATTCCGCGCTTCTGTTATCATGAGCGGCTTTCTGTCGCCGGTAATTGCCGCATGTGTCTAGTCGAGATGGAGCGGGCGCCAAAGCCAATCGCCTCCTGTGCGATGCCGGTTGGTGATGGCATGGTGATCACGACCAATTCCGAGACCATCCAGAAAGCCCGCAAAGGCGTGATGGAATTCTTGCTGATCAATCATCCGCTTGATTGCCCGATCTGTGATCAAGGCGGCGAGTGTGATTTGCAAGACCAAGCGATGAGCTTCGGTGGTGATCGTTCGCGCTACGCCGAAGAGAAACGCGCTGTCAAAGATAAGAACCTAGGCCCACTTGTTTCAACCACGATGACTCGCTGCATCCACTGCACGCGCTGCATTCGTTTTGCGACCGAGATCGCCGGTGTCCCTGAATTGGGCGCGACCGGGCGGGGTGAGCATATGGAAGTCGGCACCTATGTGGAGAAGACACTGTCTTCTGAATTGTCCGGCAATATCATAGACTTATGCCCGGTTGGTGCCCTAACGTCTAAGCCTTATGCATTTAATGCACGACCGTGGGAACTCAAAAAAACCGAGAGCATTGATGTCATGGATGCGCTGGGTGCGAACATTAGTGTTGATACCCGCGGCGCCGAAGTGTTGCGCATTGTGCCGCGTAATAATGATGATGTGAACGAAGAATGGATTTCCGACAAAACACGCTTTGCCTGTGATGGGTTGCGTCGTCAGCGGTTGGATCAGCCTTATGTTCGTAAAGACGGCAATTTGCAGCCCGCAAGTTGGGAAGAAGCTTTCGCCGCCATCGCTGAAAAAGTCAAAGGCACGAGCGGCAATAAAATTGCAGCGCTCGCCGGTGATCAAGCTGATTGCGAATCAATGTATGCCCTTAAAGAGCTATTAAGCGCGCTGGGTTCCAGCAATATCGATTGCTGCCAAGATGGCTCTTCCATGGGTGGTGAGCGGTCGAGCTATCTCTTTAATTCTGGCGTTAACGGTATTGAAGAGGCGGATGCGATATTGATTGTGGGTTCAAACCCGCGTCTTGAAAGTCCCGTTCTCAATACCCGGATCCGTAAGCGCTATCTTCAAGGCGGGGTGCAAATTGCGTTGATCGGCGAGGAAGCAGATCTGACCTACAAGCATGACTATCTTGGTGCCGGTCCGGATACGCTGGGCGATGTGGCCTCTGGCTCCAACGCTTTTGCCCAAGTTTTGAAAGACGCCTCCCATCCGATGATCATTGTCGGCGCAGGTGCGCTCGCACGCAGTGATGGTGATGCTGTCCTCGGCGCCGCCCGCAAAATTGCCGAAGACACCGGTATGATCTCCGGCGAATGGAACGGCTTTAACGTGCTGCAAAATGCTGCTTCACGCGTCGGCGGCCTTGATCTTGGCTTTGTGCCGGGCGATGGCAGTGTCGGTACGGCTGAGATTTTAAGCGGTGCGATGGATGTTGTGTATCTCTTAGGTGCCGATGAAATCCCCGTAGCTGAACTGGCTAATAGCTTCGTGGTCTATCAAGGCCATCATGGCGATGCCGGTGCACATCAGGCAGATGTGATTTTGCCGGGTGCCGCTTACACGGAAAAGAACGCGACTTACGTCAATCTTGAAGGTCGTGCGCAGCGCACGCAATTGGCTTCCTTCCCGGTTGGTGAGGCCAAAGAAGATTGGGCGATCATCAGAGCGCTCTCTCAAGAGCTTGGACAAACTCTGCCTTTTGATAGTCTGGCAGAGCTACGCGCCAAGATGATCGCGGCAACCCCAAGCCTTGGCAACATTGACGAAGTGACGCCAGCAGAGTGGGGCGCTTTTGGCTCAGATGGTCAGATGAGTTCTGATGCTTTTGTAAATCCAATTGAGAATTTCTTTATGACCGATCCGATCAGCCGCGCGTCATCAACGATGGCAGCGTGCACATCGGCTCGGGTTCAAAGCACTAGAGCGAGGACCGGTACACATGGTTGAGTTTTGGTGGGCATATATCTGGCCGGTTATCTGGATCCTCATGCAGGCATTGGCAATTGTCGTGCCGCTGTTGGTTGGCGTCGCGTACCTTACTTATGCTGAGCGTAAAGTGATTGCGGCGATGCATCTACGCCGGGGCCCCAACGTTGTTGGACCCTACGGATTGCTGCAGCCTTTGGCCGACGGCATGAAGTTGTTCTTCAAGGAAACCATTATTCCGTCTGGCGCCAACCGGGTTGTCTTTGTGATGGCGCCGATGATTACGTTCTCGCTGTCGCTTGTTGCCTGGGCAGTTATTCCGCTGGGTGATGGCTTGGTTGTTGCTGATATCAATGTTGGTATCTTGTATCTCTTTGCGATTTCATCCCTCGGTGTTTATGGCATCTTGATGGCTGGTTGGGCGAGTAATTCGAAATATGCTTTCTTGGGCGCGATCCGTTCTGCGGCTCAGATGGTGTCTTATGAAGTCTCGATGGGTTTCATTATTATTACCGTGCTGTTGGTTGCCGGTTCGCTGAACCTCTCGGACATCGTCAACGCACAGAAAGAAAGCGTCTGGTTTGTTATCCCACTATTCCCGATGTTCGTGATCTTCTTTATCTCGACCTTGGCAGAGACCAATCGTCATCCGTTTGATCTGCCTGAAGCCGAGGCCGAGCTGGTCGCCGGCTATAACGTCGAATATTCATCCATGACCTTTGCGCTGTTCTTCTTAGGCGAATATGCCAACATGATTTTGATGTGCGGCATGACAACGATCTTGTTCTTTGGTGGCTGGTTGCCACCCGTAGATATCGCGCCGTTTAACTGGCTGCCGGGTCCGCTGTGGTTCATTATTAAAATTTGTATGTTGCTGTTCGTCTTCTTATGGGTGCGCGCAACTTTTCCACGCTATCGCTACGATCAACTCATGCGCCTTGGTTGGAAAGTCTTCCTGCCGATCTCTTTGGCAGCTGTTGTGATTGTTGGCGGCGTTGTTGTGGCATTTGATATTTCACCGCTTGCTAATGCAGCAGCGGCTAAGTAGGGGGCGGGTAGAGAGCTTAAAATGAGTGTTCTTGATCGCGGCATAAAAAGCATATTCCTGGCAGAATTGGTGTCAGGCATGGCGTTGACCTTGAGTTATTTCTTCAAGCAGAAAGTCACGCTTAATTACCCTTATGAAAAAGGACCGTTGAGTCCACGTTTCAGAGGCGAGCACGCCTTGCGTCGCTATCCAAACGGCGAAGAGCGCTGCATCGCGTGTAAGCTGTGCGAGGCGATATGTCCGGCGCAGGCGATTACGATTGAAGCTGAGCCGCGTGATGACGGCTCTAGGCGAACGACCCGTTATGACATCGACATGGTGAAGTGCATTTACTGCGGCTATTGCCAAGAGGCTTGCCCGGTTGACGCGATTGTCGAAGGTCCGAATTTTGAATTTGCTACCGAAACCCGTGAGGAGTTGCTCTACAACAAAGAGAAGCTGCTGACGAATGGCGACCGTTGGGAAACGGAACTCGCTGCGCGGTTAGAAATGACCGCGCCATATCGGTAAGAGGGGGATTATCCAGCCGATGCTGAACGCGATTGAAAATATTGAACTTAGGGAGGCCGCACGATGATTATTCAAGGACTGGCTTTCTATATGTTTGCCGCCATTACGGTTGCCGCTGCGGTCTTGGTGATCTCGGCGCGCAATCCGGTGCATTCGGTGTTATTCCTGATATTGGCCTTTTTCAATTCCGCCGGGCTATTCGTGCTGTTGGGTGCTGAGTTCTTGGCGATGATTTTGGTTGTCGTCTATGTTGGTGCGGTCGCAGTGCTGTTCATGTTTGTTGTTATGATGCTAGATATCAGCCTTACTGAAATGCGCGAAGGCTTCTTGCAATATTTGCCTCTGGGTGCGCTGGTTGGCTTTATTTTGTTGATGGAATTGGGTGTGATTGTCGGAGGGTGGGCAATAACACCGGATGTCGACAAACACTTTGTTGCCCCAGCAATCGCTATGAAAACAACCAATACCGAAGCACTCGGCAACATGCTCTATACGCATTATGTCTATTACTTCCAGGCTGCCGGCATGATCCTGTTGGTCGCGATGATTGGCGCCATTGTTTTGACCCATCGCTCTCGACCAGGCGTGCGCAAGCAAAACATCGGTGATCAGGTTGCTCGTCATCCAAGTGATACGATCGAGATTAAGAAAGTCTCGTCAGGGAGTGGCATCTGATGTTTGAAATTGGCTTATCCCATTACCTGACACTTGCCGCTATTCTCTTTACGCTTGGTGTTTTTGGTATTTTCCTCAATCGGAAAAATGTCATTATCATTATGATGTCGATCGAGCTTATTCTGCTTGCCGTTAACATCAACTTCGTTGCCTTTTCGGCTCATCTTGGCGACATGCTCGGCCAGGTTTTTGCGCTGTTTATCCTGACGGTTGCTGCCGCTGAAGCGGCGATTGGTTTGGCTATCTTAGTGGTCTACTTCCGAAACCGCGGCAGCATCGCTGTCGAAGACATTCACGCGATGAAGGGGTAGCCGAAATATGTATGTAGCAGCCGTATTCCTTCCCCTGATTGGTGCCCTCATTGCCGGCATGATCGCGTTTGCCGCCCAAGGTGCTGTCAAGGCGGATGATAAAGAGCGCAAGAAGCGTCTCGATCGTGCCTCGCAGCTGATCACGTGTGGCGCAATGCTGTTGGCGGCGCTTTCGGCCATTTTGGTTTTTGTTTCAGTCGTCGTAAACGGTCAGAACGGCACGGTGGAGCTTTTCACTTGGGTCGATTCAGGCTCGCTCGAGTTTTCCTGGGCGCTCAGAGGCGACACGCTTGCAGTGCTGATGGTAACCATGGTGACCGTGGTTTCATCGATGATCCACATTTATTCTATTGGCTATATGTCGCATGATAACGCAGTGCCGCGTTTCATGGGCTATCTCAGCCTCTTTACCTTCTTCATGCTGATGCTGGTGTCCGCCAATAATCTAGTGCAGATGTTCTTCGGTTGGGAAGGGGTTGGCCTTGCCTCCTACCTCCTGATCGGTTTCTGGTATGACCGGGCGTCGGCAAATGCGGCGGCGATTAAGGCTTTCGTTGTTAATCGGATCGGTGACTTTGGTTTCGCGCTCGGTATTTTCGCAACCTTCTTCCTGTTCGATAGTATTAGTTTCGATACGATCTTTAGCCTCGCATCGGGTAAATCCACGGCGACGATGAACGTGTTCTCCGGCGAGTTTCATGCTCTGACGGTTATTTGCCTGCTGCTGTTTGTTGGTGCGATGGGTAAATCTGCTCAACTTGGTCTCCATGTCTGGCTACCGGATGCGATGGAAGGCCCAACACCGGTTTCCGCGCTTATCCATGCGGCAACAATGGTGACCGCAGGTGTCTTCATGGTGGCCCGTATGTCGCCGCTGTTTGAGTACTCAGATGTCGCGCTGACTGTCGTTGTTTTGGTTGGTGCCTCGACAGCAATCTTTGCCTCGACCGTTGCCTGCGTGCAAAATGATATCAAGCGGGTAATTGCTTACTCTACGTGCTCCCAACTTGGCTACATGTTTTTTGCGCTCGGCGTCTCGGCTTACTCCGCCGGTATGTTCCATTTGATCACGCACGCGTTTTTCAAAGCATTGCTGTTCTTAGGGGCGGGCTCTGTCATTCACGCCATGTCAGATGAGCAAGACATGCGCAAAATGGGTGGGCTCTATAAACTTATTCCGGCGACCTATATCCTGATGTGGATAGGTTCTCTGGCGCTGGCTGGTATCTGGCCGTTCTCAGGCTTTTTCTCGAAGGATATAATTCTTGAAGCCGCTTATGGTGCGCATACCGGCATTGGTCAATATGCGTTCTGGCTTGGAATTACGGCGGCGTTCCTGACGGCCTTCTATTCTTGGCGTCTTATTATTATGACCTTCCACGGTACGTCCCGTGCGGATGAGAAAACATTGGCGCATGTTCATGAATCGCCAAAAGTGATGATCCTGCCTTTGGTTGTCTTAGCTATCGGCGCGTTGTTTGTAGGTATCTTGTCAGTCGATTACTTCGTCGGTGAACATACCGTCGAGTTCTGGAAAAACTCCATCTTCGTACTTGATACCCATAAAGCATTAGAGAACGCGCATCACGTGCCGTTATGGGTGAAGGCCTTACCACTTGTCGCGGGCGTTGGCGGGATTTCGCTGGCCTATCTCATGTATATGTTTGCACCAGAGCTGCCAGGCGCTCTTGCTGCCGGCTTCCAGCGGACGTATCAGTTCCTACTCCACAAATGGTATTTCGACGAGCTCTACGACAAGATCTTTATCAAGCCAGCCTTCTATCTCGGCCGTGGGCTTTGGAAAGCGGGGGATGGTTTGTTGATTGATGGGGTTGGGCCCGATGGCATTGCCGCTGCAGTGCGCGTACTCGCACGCCGCGCTGCTGCCATTCAAAGTGGTTTTCTCTACCATTATGCTTTCGCAATGTTACTGGGTGTGGCCGCGCTGATCACCTGGTTCTTGGTTAAGGGAGCATAGATGATGACTAATTTCCCTTGGCTTTCCGTTATTACCTTCGCGCCATTGGTCGGTGTGTTCTTTATCCTACTGATCCGGGGCGATGAAGAAACGACCGCTCGCAATGCCCGCGGGATTGCGCTTTGGACCTCAGTCGTGACGTTCTTTGTGTCGCTCGGTATTTGGGTAAACTTTGACAACTCGACCGCTGCTTTCCAATTCGTTGAAAAAGTGGTTTGGATGCCGGGACTTAATCTCGCCTATCACTTGGGTGTTGATGGCATTTCGATGTTCTTTGTCATCCTCTCAACATTGTTGACGGTGATTTGCATCGTTGCGAGTTGGGTTGCCATTACCGACCGTGTCAAAGAATACATGATTGCGTTCTTAGTTTTAGAAACCTTGATGGTCGGCATGTTCTCAAGCCTCGATATCATGTTGTTCTATGTCTTCTTCGAAGGCGTGCTGATTCCAATGTTTATCATCATTGGTGTCTGGGGTGGGCCACGGCGTAATTATGCTGCCTATAAGCTGTTCCTTTATACACTGGCAGGCTCCGTTCTTATGTTGCTCGCCATTCTGACCATGATGAGCGAAGCGGGTACGGCTGAAATTCCGAAACTATTGAAGTATGATTTTGCGCCAACCTTGCAGCCTTGGTTGTGGCTGGCGTTCTTTGCCTCCTTCGCTGTCAAAGTGCCAATGTGGCCAGTGCATACCTGGCTGCCGGACGCGCACGTAGAAGCACCGACGGCGGGTTCTGTTATTTTGGCCGGCGTCTTACTGAAATTTGGTGGCTATGGCTTCTTGCGCTTTTCGCTGCCGATGTTCCCCTTGGCCTCAGCCGATTTTACACCGTTGATCTTTACGCTCAGCGTTATCGCGGTGATCTATACCTCGCTGGTGGCGCTCGCTCAGGAAGATATGAAAAAGCTTATCGCTTATTCTTCTGTCGCGCATATGGGATTTGTTACCATCGGCACCTTTGCCGGAAATTTGCAAGGCATTGAAGGTGCCATTATTCAAATGCTCAGCCACGGCGTTGTCTCCGCTGCCCTCTTCTTAGTGGTTGGCGTGGTTTATGATCGTATTCATAGCCGTGATATTGATGCCTATGGCGGGCTGGTCCATCGAATGCCGAAATACGCGCTGATCTTTATGGTCTTCATGATGGCCTCGGTTGGTCTGCCGGGTACCAGTGGATTTGTCGGTGAGTTCTTGATCTTGGTCGGTGCCTTCAAGGCCAATACCTGGGTTGCCGCCTTCACGACTACGGGGGTGATCTTAGGCGCGGCCTACATGCTCTATCTCTATCGACGGGTCATCTTTGGTGAACTGACGAAGGAAAATTTAAAAACAATCCTCGATGTGAATGCGCGCGAAGTCGCGATCTTTGCACCGTTGCTGTTGATCGTGTTTGTCATGGGCATTTATCCATCGCTGTTCTTAGATGTGATGCATGTCTCTGTTGAGAATTTAGTCGACCGTTATCAAAGCGCGCTTGCCGCCGCGCAGCATATTTCGGCAGTTGCGAAGTAAGAGGAAGCTAACATTATGCCACTTGCAACTTTACCCGTTTTAACACCAGCTCTGCCGGAGATATTCCTGGCCGTGGCAGCTTTGCTGTTGCTGATGGCAGGTGTTTTTTCCAATGCCGAAACCAATACCCGTACGATTTCCTATGCCAGCATTCTGGTGCTGCTGGTTACCATTCCTTTTGTTGGTATGGTGACAGAGGGACGAAGCGTCACCTTTGGTGGTGCTTTTGTGACGGATACTTTCGCGGTCTACATTAAAGCGCTGGTGCTGATTTCCGCTGCCGCCGCTATCTTGATGTCAAAGGACTATCTAAAGATCCAGGGAATTGAACGTTTTGAGTTTCCGGTCCTGATTGTGCTGGCGACGCTCGGCATGATGATGATGATCTCGGCCAACGACCTCATTGCGCTCTATCTCGGTATTGAGCTGCAAAGTCTGTCGCTCTACGTCATTGCGTCTTTCCAACGTGACAGCACACGTTCTGCCGAAGCGGGCTTGAAGTATTTTGTGCTGGGTGCGTTGTCTTCCGGAATGATGCTTTACGGCATGTCGATGATCTATGGTTTCTCCGGCTCGACAAGCTTCGATACGCTGGCAACCATCTTCCATGATTTGCATGGCCACGCGCCAGCCATTGGCGTGATTGTCGGTATCGTCTTTATTACCGCAGGCTTAGCATTCAAAGTTTCAGCCGTGCCGTTCCATATGTGGACGCCGGATGTTTATGAGGGTGCGCCGACACCGGTGACTGCGCTGTTTGCGGTTGCACCTAAAATTGCCGCGATGGGTTTGTTCATTCGTGTTATGACCGGACCGTTCGGTGATCTCGGTGGTCAATGGCAGCAGATTGTAATCTTTATCTCAGTGGCCTCGATGTTATTGGGTGCTTTTGCAGCGATTAATCAAACCAATATCAAACGCCTGATGGCCTACAGCTCAATCGGTCATATGGGGTATGCGCTCATTGGTTTGGCTGTTGCCGGCGTTGCTGGTGACGTAGCAATTCGCGCTGATGGCGTGCAGGGTATGCTAGTATATCTCGGCATCTATATGTTTATGAATATTGGCACCTTTGCCTGCATCTTGCTGATGAAGCGGGACGGGCGCATGGTCGAAGGTATTGATGATCTGGCGGGGCTGTCTAAAACCAATCCGGGCCTGGCCATGGTGCTCTCGATTTTCATGTTCTCAATGGCCGGAATTCCACCGCTCGCAGGCTTCCTCGGCAAATTGTATGTCTTTCAGGCAGCGATCCAGGCAGAGCTTTATACCCTTGCGGTTATTGGTGTGCTGGCCAGCGTTGTTGGCGCGTTCTACTACATCCGTATTATTAAGGTGATGTATTTCGATGCGCCGGCTGACGAGTTGGATACAGGTATCAGCTTAGAGATGAAAGCCATCTTAGTCGTCACCGGCATCGTCATCGTATTCTTTATTTTCTATCCGATGCCGTTGATCACCGGTGCCGAACACGCGACGGCAGCACTCTTCCATAAATAACGCATTATGTCAGACTCCCCCCAACTCCCTGCCGGATTTAATCTGGTAAAGCTTGATTCAATTGGCAGTACCAATGAAGAGCTCAAGCAGCGCACGTTAAAAGAAAATGCCGCTGAAGGACTTGTCGTTTGGGCGCTAGAGCAAACGGCTGGTAAAGGGCGGCAAAAACGCGACTGGGTTTCGAAACCCGGCAATATGTATTGCTCTGTGTTGTTCAGGCCAGATTGTGCTATGGCCGAGGCTGCGCAAATTGGTTTTCTGCCTGTCATTGCCGCAGGTGAAGCATTGGTAAGCCTGCTCGGCAATGCGGCACCATTGCGCTATAAATGGCCAAATGATCTATTGCTCAACCGCAAAAAAATTGGTGGTGCACTTTTAGAAGCTGGTGTTGGACAAAACGGTCTTGCCGCCTGGGTTGTCATTGGCTGTGGTCTGAATTTGCAGCACTACCCTGACGGCACGCGCTTCCCGGCAACCAGTGTTCACGATGAGATGGACACGGATTTGGCGATCGAGGCTGTTATTGAAGCTTATCTACAGTGCCTGGCCAGTTGGTATCATCGTTGGCAGGAAGACGGGTTCGAGCCTGTCCGCCAAGCTTGGCTGGCATCTGCACATACTTTCGATGAGCCATTGGTTATTGAGACAGGCTCTGACGTTGTTTCTGGCCCATTTCGTGATCTGGATGAAAACGGTGCCTTGGTGATCGAAACTGATGATGGTCCTCGCCGAATATCTGTTGGTGACGTATACTTCAAGGAAAGTGACGAGGGCGCATAGATGCTATTAGCAATTGATTCCGGCAATACGAATATCGTCTTTGCAGTTTTTACTGATGAGGGTGAGCTTAAAGGAGAGTGGCGAGCCGCCTCTGATGTAAACCGGACAGCGGATGAGTTTGGCGTCTGGCTCGCCCATCTCATGGATCGCGATGGCCTAACCCGAGAAGACGTGACCGCAGCGATTATCGCGACCGTCGTGCCAGCCAATCTCATCCATCTACAAAATCTCTGCCAACGTTATTTCGATTGTGAGCCTTTGGTGGTCGGCGACCCATCGGTTGAGCTTGGTCTTAAAGTCATGATTGATAATCCCAAAGAAGTAGGCGCGGACCGATTGTGTAATGCAGTATCGGCTCATGAAAGCTATAATGGCCCAGTCACCATCATTGATTTCGGGACCGCGACTTCTTTTGATGTCGTCGATGTAGAGGGCAACTACCGGGGAGGTATCATCTCACCGGGCATTAATTTGTCTTTGGAGGCGCTTCATATGGGGGCGGCTCAATTGCCGCGTGTGGCGATTGAGCGACCTGAAAATGTTGTCGGTACTGGAACTGTTTCAGCGATGCAGTCGGGAATTTTTTGGGGTTATGTCAGCATGATTGAGGGCATGACAGCGCGCATTAAGCAAGAGGTTGGCGGGGACATGACGATTATAGCGACCGGTGGGCTCGCCGGCATGTTTGCCGATGCGACGGATGCGATAGATCACTGGGAGCAGGATCTCACATTACGCGGATTACTCACAATTTATCGGCGTAATCAATCCTAATGGCTCATAAAAAATCAGGCGAAGATGAGCTCCTCTTTGTGCCCCTTGGGGGAACCGAAGAAATAGGGATGAACTTTAATCTTTATGGCTTTGGTAAGCCAGATTCACACGATTGGATCATCATTGATTTAGGTATTACATTTGGCGATGACACAACGCCAAGCATCGATGTTATCTTGCCGGATCCACAATTCATTGAAGAACGTAAAGACAAGCTTGCCGGCATTGTGCTCACCCATGGTCACGAAGATCATTTAGGCGCCGTGCCCTATCTTTGGGAGCGTCTGCGCTGTCCGGTTTACGCCACGCCGTTCACGGCAGCACTTTTACGCTCGAAGCTCGAATTCGATGGCATGCCCAAAGATATCGAAATTATTGAAGTGCCGCTATCGGGTAAGTTCGATGTTGGACCTTTTTCGATTGAACTCATTACGCTGACCCATTCCATGCCGGAGCCGAATGCCTGCGTCGTGCGCTCTCCCTTGGGCACGATATTTCACACCGGCGATTGGAAATTTGACCCGGACCCGGTGGTGGGCGAGGCGTCTGACTATGAGGCGCTCAAAGCACTTGGCGATGAGGGGGTGCTGGCGGCTATTGGCGATTCAACCAATGTATTTGTGCCGGGTAGCTCTGGCTCTGAAGCAGACATTCTCGGCAATCTTTCTGAACTTATTGGCAAGTGCACAGGCCGGGTTGCGGTCGCTTGTTTTGCATCGAACGTGGCGCGTCTTAAAACAGTATTTGATGCGGCAACGGAAAACGGCCGCGTGGTGTGTCTGGTTGGACGCTCGCTCTGGCGTATCAATGCGGCAGCACGCCAGACCGGTTATTTGGCCGACCTTCCAGCCTTTATCGAAGCCGAAGATGCAGCAGATATTCCTAAGGACCAGGTGCTCTATATCTGTACTGGCTCTCAGGGAGAACCACGCGCCGCTCTTTCTCGCATTGCTGCCAATGATCACCGCGAGGTAAAGCTGGGCGACGGCGATACGGTTATCTTCTCGTCCCGCATTATTCCTGGGAACGAGCTTTCAATTGGCCGGCTCCAAAATAAGCTTGTGCAAAACGGCGTTGACGTGATCAATGATGAAAACGGCAATGTCCATGTCTCTGGCCATCCTGCCGAAGACGAGCTCATTGAGATGTATCAGTATGTCAGGCCGCAGATTGTTGTGCCGGTACACGGTGAGCCGCGTCATCTCAAACGACACGCCGAAATTGCTAAGAACTGCCAAGTGCCGGAAACTATTTTAGTCAATAATGGCTCCGTCGTGAGGTTGGCTCCAGAACGCGCTCAGATTATCGATGAAGTGCACGCGGCGCGCTTTGCCGTGGATGGCCCGCGTATCGTGCCACTCGAAAGCGATGTGATAAAAGACCGCACCCGTATTTTATATAATGGCGTAGCTGTCTTTACTCTGGTTCTTGACGCTTCGGGCAATATGCTTGGCGACCCTCAACTCACAACCCACGGCTTGATCGAAGAGAGTGAGGCAGATGAGTTGCTTGCACAAATATCCGATGATGTTGAAGATGCGCTCATCGATATGAGCGATGCAGACATTTTGAATGATGCCAAGGTCAACGAGGCTGCGCGCATCGCTGTGAGACGTAGTTTTAGAGATACTCATAGAAAACGACCCTTGACGACGGTGCACGTCGTTCGGATCAAGGACGAGGAGTAAGAACAATGGGGTGGCCCACACTCGCATCCGTTTATTTTATTATTTGGTGGATTACATTATTTATGGTTTTGCCATTTGGCGTGCAACGCCAAACCGATGGGATTGAAGGGCAGGATACAGGTGCCCCTCAAAAGCATAGAATACTGCTAAAAATGAGCATAAATACCGTGCTGGCCTTTGTTATTTGGCTCGGCGTTTATCTTGTCGATCGCTACGATCTTATATCCCTCCGAGATATGGGGGTAAATTAGTCTTTCCGGTGACCAACAAGTCTAATTTTGGTTGAATTTGGAGCAAATCATAACGATATTTGTATAAACGAATATGCTGGAATTTAACAAGGGAGGGAGTCGTTTAATTTGATTTTAAACTATAGCCTGTCCCCCAAGTTAATATTAGCGACCAGTATTGCGTTTGGTTTGATTTTTGTTGTTGATCTTAGCCTTCCTTTGGGCGTGGCATCCGGCATGATGTATGTTGCGCCTGTCCTGCTCGGCGGTTGGTTCCCTCACAAAAGAGATATTTTCGTTCTAGCCGTGGTTGGGACGCTATTGACCATGCTTGGGTATTATTATTCGCCTTCTGGCGGTGAGCCTTGGGTTGTGATGACCAATCGCTTAATGGCCAATTCGGCGATTTGGATTACCGCGTTTTTATTGGCAATTAGACTCAATGAACGCAATCGCTCTAACGATCAAGCCAAGACAATTGCCGAACTTAGCAATGCCGAGAGTGCATTGATCAAAAGTGAAGATCAGTATCGTCGGGTTTTCGAAGATTCTGGTGTTGGCATGGTAAGAAATGAGTTCGATGGCCGCTTTACCCGCGTTAATAAGGCCTTATGTGACATGCTGGGATATTCCGAGAAAGAGCTATTGGACTTAAACGTTTCAGATGTCACTTATGCCGAAGATTTACCAATGACGCTAAAGGCTCGTCAAAGCATCATCGCAGATAACCGTGATCTTGATACGATGGAAAAACGGTTTGTGCGCAAAGATGGCGAGGTTATATGGGGATTGCTAAATAGATCACTGGTTCGCGATGGTGAAGGGGTGCCCACCCATTTTGAATCTCAAATTCAAAATATTTCAGAACGTAAATTGCTTGAAAGTGAGCAAGCAGAACAACAGGAGCGGCTCCGCCAAGCTAACCTCATTGCTGGGCTCGGCTTCTTTGAACGAGATTTGGCGGATGAAACGGTGTATTGGTCCGAAGAGATGTATTCGATCTTCGCAATTGAAGACACCCAAAGAGAATTTTCAACAGATGAGTTTTTGGACTTTGTTTATTCAGAAGACCAGGATCGTGTCTATAAAGTAAATCAAGATATTCTCTATGATGAAGATACTCAGGAAATTGAATATCGAATTAAACGGGTTGATGGGGTTGTCCGTGACGTCGTTTCAGTAAGAAAATCTTTTCGTGATGAAAATGGGCTACCCGTTCGCGTATTGGGAACGATCCGTGATATCACGGATCAGAAATCAGCTGAACGGGATTTGCTTGATGCTCGTGACAAGCTGGAAGAACGAGTTAAGGAAAGAACGCTGGAGTTGAACAGCGAAATAGAGCGCCGGAAATTGATTGAACATGGCCTTATTGAGGCCAATCAATCCGCCGAAAAGGCCAATCACGCCAAATCGGAATTTTTGGCAAATATGAGTCACGAATTACGCACGCCGCTAAATGCCATCATAGGATTTTCAGAGAGTCTCACCCATGGTATTTACGGCCCACTCGCCAATGAAAATCAAGAAAATGCGATTAGCCATATTCAGAACTCGTCAGAACATCTGCATGAGTTGATTAATGATGTCCTAGATATTTCTACCATCGAAGCCGGTCAGTTAGACCTTCAAGATGCTGAAATAAACCTTGCCGAGATTGTATCCGCCGCAACCGCTTTTCTGGATCAGCGTGCTCGAGAGAAGAAAATTACCATCGAAAATAAAATTTCCGGCCAAAATATTTTGCTGTTTGTGGATGAGCTGAGATTGAAGCAGGTATTGGTTAATCTGTTGTCTAATGCCTTTAAATTTACCGACCAGGGCGGCAAGGTGAACATTGATTGCGCAATGACCAAAGACGAAAAAATTCAAGTGATCGTGCAAGATACCGGTATTGGTATGGATGCGGCTGGTGTTGAAAAAGCTTTGACGCGATTTGGGCAAAATATTCATGATGGATCTCAAGTTGTTGAAGGCACTGGGCTAGGACTTCCCTTGTCAAAAAGCCTGATGGAGGCGCTTGGCGGTAGTTTAAACGTGTCGAGCGAACTCGATGTTGGAACCACAGTTACAATTGAACTTCCAAAGGAAAGGCGATTGCTGGCGCGTTGATTTTTCTGCCCGATGTCAATGTTAGCAAAATGCTAATTTTTGGCTGTTCATTCAGGAAATGGTGCGCTATCAAATCGGGGCCTCAAAGAGAAAAGTCACGTTAAACTACCCGGAAGTAGAATACACAATGACTACCTACTGCGATGTCGCCCCAGGTCACCCTTATCACGGTCCGTATCATGATACAGAATACGGTTTTCCAATCGAAAATGAATCTGAGTTATTTGAACGCCTGACCTTGGAAATTTTTCAGGCAGGTTTGTCCTGGTTGATTGTGCTTAAAAAACGCCCCGGTTTTAAGATTGCTTTTGAAAATTTTGATATTGATCAGGTGGCCGATTTTGACGTGCATGATTTTGAGCGTTTGCGCGAAGATGCATCGATAATCCGTAATCGCCTTAAAATTGAAGCGACCATCCATAACGCCAAAGTCATTCAAACTATGCGCGACTCCCACGGCGGATTTGCCAATTGGATTGATCAGCATCACCCGCTCAGCAAAGACGAATGGTGCAAGCTTTTCAAAAAGACTTTTAAATTTACCGGCGGTGAAATAGTTGGTGAATTTTTAATGAGCATCGGCTATCTCGAAGGGGCGCATAATGAGAAGTGTCCCATTGCAAAAAAGATATCAAAAAAGAAACCAGCTTGGATGCGGTCGGACGGCAAGAAATCCTGCGCTGCTTAAATTTGCACTAACGCTTCAAATAAATTTTTTGTAGCATTAAAACGCTTTCTTAACGCCTTTAGGGGAGACTGTGTAATGCGTATTATTCTGGTTATTGCTGTTCTCTTGCTAGGCAGTTGGAGCAATTCTGTCGACGCAGCCTCTGCGACCATTACGTCAAAGGATTGTAAGCGCTTGGTACGTCAACAAGCGAACGCTGATGTTGCCTATAAGCCGGGTGTCGATGTGCGCGGCAAAAAAGTCAGATCAGCTGACGCCGGTGGAGATTCCAGCTTAAAGCTGCCGAAAGAGTTCTCTTTTAACATAGGCGTCGATATCGCAGCTAAATACGGCTTGGATGCTAAGAATATTTCAGCGGATTTGACGCTTGGAAAAATTAGCGTCAAAGGTGGTCGGGTTTATATGGATGGCAAGCCGATGACGACAAATGAGCAGGCGAGGCTTGCGGCAAAATGTAAAAAGTTATTATCTTCTGCTAAGTAAGATGGGTGGTAGACTTTTTCCGGCACTTTCCCTACAGTCCGGCAGCTATTTTACCGATAATTTAATCACTTAAGGTTCCACATGCGCCTGTCTCATTATTTTCTACCAACGTTAAAAGAAAACCCCAAAGAAGCTCAAATCGCCTCGCATCTTTATATGTTGCGAGCCGGCATGATCCGCCAATCAAGTGCGGGCATTTATTCCTGGCTGCCTCTGGGTTTCAAAGTGCTTAAGAAAATCGAGCAGATCGTGCGCGAAGAAATGGACCGGGCCGGCTGTCAGGAACTCCTGATGCCGACCATACAACCGGCCGAGCTCTGGCAGGAGAGTGATCGCTATGATGATTATGGTAAAGAGATGCTGCGCATCACGGATCGTCATGACCGCAATATGCTGTTTGGCCCGACCAATGAAGAGATGATCACTGATATCGTGAGAGGCTCCATTCGCAGCTATAAGGATCTGCCGAAAAATCTCTATCATCAGCAATGGAAGTTTCGCGACGAAGTGCGGCCGCGTTTTGGCATTATGCGCGGTCGTGAGTTCCTGATGAAGGATGCTTATTCCTTTGATATCGATGCGGAGGGTGCCAAGCGCTCTTACAATAAAATGTTCGTCGCCTATCTCAGAACCTTCGCTCGGATGGGGCTCAAGGCTATTCCAATGGCGGCGGATACCGGACCAATCGGCGGTGATCTAAGCCACGAGTTTATGGTGTTGGCTGAGACCGGAGAGTCAGAAGTTTTCTGTCATAAAGATATTCTCGAGTTTGATATTCCTGATGAAAGCACAGACTACCAAGCAGATCTCCAGCCACTTGTCGACAAGTGGACAGAACTTTATGCCGTGACCGATGAGAAAGCAGATCAAGCAGAGCATGCAAAATTAGGCGATGATCTCGTGACGGCGCGGGGTATTGAGGTCGGTCACATTTTCTATTTCGGTGACAAATACTCAAAAGCCATGGGTGCCACTGTTGTTGGACCAGAAGGCAAGGATATTTTGATTGAGATGGGGTCTTACGGCATTGGTGTTTCGCGTCTTGTTGGCGCAATTATTGAAGCGTCGCATGATGACGATGGCATCATATGGCCGGAAGCCGTGGCACCGTTCAAAGTCGGCATCATTAATTTACGTGCCGGTGACGACGCTTGCGATGCCGCTTGCGAGGATGCTTACGCTAAACTGCAAGATGCAGGTGTCGAGGTTCTCTACGATGATCGAGATGAGCGCGGCGGTGCGAAGTTCGCTAATATGGATTTAATCGGCTTGCCGTGGCAAATGGTGATCGGCCCCCGCGGTCTTAAAGACGGTAAGATTGAGATCAAGAACCGTGCGTCGGGTGAGAAGGCAGAGCTTTCCATCGAAGATGCTCTTTCAAAGTTGATCGGGTAGGGCCGCCGAATGTTCTCAGCCTTTGAATGGATGATGGCTCTAAGGTACCTGCGGGCTCGCCGCCAAGAAGGCTTCATCTCTGTTATCGCCTGGTTTTCACTGTTAGGCATTATGCTAGGCGTTGCGACGCTGATTATTGTCATGTCCGTCATGAACGGTTTCCGGCAGGAATTGCTGACCCGCATCCTCGGCGTAAATGGACATCTTAGTGTTTATGCCGATACCGAAAAACTGACCAATTATGACGGCTTGGCTTTGCGCGTCGCAAAAATTGACGGTGTCCTAAAAGTCACCCCAATGATTGAAGGTCAGGTGATGGCAAGTGCGAACGGTCAAGCGAAGGGCGCTGTTGTTCGGGGGCTTAGGCAGGCTGATGTGCTGGCGCGGCCTATATTAGCCGATAATATCCGCCAGGGATCCATCGCAAATTTTAAGGGCAAAAATGCCGTTATGTTGGGTTCCCGCATGGCCCGAAATTTAGGTTTGCAGATTGGCGATAAAATCACACTGATCTCACCAAAAGGAAACGTCACCGCCTTTGGCACCGTGCCACGTATGAAGGCCTATAAAGTAGCGGCGATCTTCAATGTTGGTATGCATGAATATGACAGCAGTTTTATCTTTATGCCGCTGGCCGCCGCGCAGGTTTATTTTAAATTACCGAGCGCAGTGTCCTACCTCGACGTAACCATCAAGAAGCCCAATGATGCTCCCTATATGGCCCGTGATGTCTGGCAATCCCTTGGCAACAAAGGCCGTGTCTATGACTGGCAGCGCACAAATTCAAGCTTCTTCAATGCCATTCAGGTTGAGCGCAATGTCATGTTCCTGATCCTGACGCTGATTATTGTCGTCGCCGCCTTTAACATTATTTCGAGCCTGATCATGTTGGTAAAGGACAAGGGGCGTGATATTGCGATCCTACGCACCATGGGGGCAACGCGGGGCATGATTATGCGTGTTTTCTTGATATCCGGTGCCAGTATTGGTGTGATCGGCACGCTGGCAGGATTTGGGCTCGGGCTCGCTTTTGCCGAGAACATCGAAACCATTCGTCAATGGCTGCAGGGCTTGACCGGAACCGACCTCTTTGCCGCTGAAATTTATTTCCTTTCGCGCCTGCCGGCTGTTGTCGATCCAACCGAAGTGATGACAGTGGTCCTGATGGGCTTTGGGCTTTCATTTTTGGCGACAATCTATCCTTCCTGGCGCGCTGCAAGGCTCGATCCCGTGGAGGCGCTTCGTTATGAGTAATACGGCGCTCGAACTCCAATTTGTGGTACAGACCTTTCATCAGGCGGAGACGCCCCTGGAAGTATTGCGGGGCGTTAACCTCACGGTTGAAGCGGGTGAGATCGTCGCTCTTGTCGGCCCCTCAGGTTCTGGCAAATCAACTCTCTTACAAATCGCTGGTTTGCTCGAACATCCTCAAAGCGGAGAGGTGATTGTTAAAGGCGAGGGAGTTAAAGATCTTAGTGATGACCGCCGCACAGAAATTCGCCGCCAAGAATTAGGTTTTGTTTATCAGTATCATCACCTGCTGGCCGAATTCTCAGCCCGCGAAAACATCATCATTCCGCAAATGATCGCCCAAACCGATAAGAAACCCGCCCGTGCCCGCGCTGATGAGTTGCTGGAAATCATGGGGCTGACCGACCGGGCCACCCATCGCCCGGCGCGACTTTCCGGTGGTGAGCAACAGCGCGTTGCGATTGCCAGAGCTCTGGCCAATAAACCCAACATCCTGCTCGCCGATGAACCGACCGGAAACCTTGATCCGACAACAGCCGATGGCGTATTTAACCTGCTGACCGATCTTGTCAAAAGAACCGGCGTCGGCGCCCTCATCGCCACCCACAACCCCAACCTTGCCAACCGCATGGACCGCATCGTCAGCCTTGAAGATGGCGTGTTGGTTACAAGCTAATTAGTATCGTCACCCCGGACTTGATCCGGGGTCCAGAGTCGACTGGATTCCGGATCAAGTCCGGAATGACAGTAAGAAAAATTCTGTGGATAAAGTCACATTAGGGGATGACTCTCAGCCTAGAATCATGGAACCATCCTGCTATGTCACATGCTGATTTTGTTCATCTCCGAGTCCACTCGGGCTATTCGCTGTTAGAGGGCGCGCTTAAGGTTAAGGACTTAGTTAAGCGGACCAAGAGCCTTGATATGCCGGCTGTCGCGATCACTGATACCGGCAATCTTTTCGGCGCATTGGAATTCTCAAACACCTGCGCCGCTGAGGGCATTCAGCCGATAATCGGGGCGCAATTGGATGTGACGCCGTACCGATTAAGCGGTGAAGACGAGAACCGCATGAATTCAGGCAATGCCAGTGTGATGCAAGAGCCCGATCAAATCGTTCTTCTGGCACAAAATGAAGCTGGTTATCGCAACATTCTCAAACTTGTCAGTCAGTATCATTTGGCGCCGGATGGCGATGCCGAGCCCCGTATCTCGGTCGATGATTTAGCCGGCCATGCCGAGGGCGTTATTGCCTTTACGGGTGGTGCCAAGGGTGGTGTCGGGCAGCTGTTGGCTGAAGGACAGAACGAAGCGGCTGAGGAACTATTGGTACGCCTGAAGGAGATCTTTGACGATGGGCTCTATGTCGAGCTCCAGCGTCATAATCTGCCCATCGAAATTAAAATTGAAGAGCCGCTAATAGATCTTGCCTATAAGCACGATCTTCCACTGATTGCGACTAATGAATGCTTCTTCGATACCGAAGATATGTATGAGGCACACGATGCGCTGATCTGTATCGCGGCGGGTGCTTATGTCGACCAATCCGGCAGGCGTCGGCTAACGGTTGATCATCGTTTTAAATCACCGCAGGAAATGCGGGCGCTCTTTGCCGATTTGCCGGAGGCCGTTGATAACACGCTTGTCGTTGCCAAACGTTGCTCGGTAATGTCTGAGCCGCATGATCCATTGCTTCCTTCGGCCCCCAAAGAAGAGGGCGACAATGGAGCGACAGATTCTGAGGTGCTTGCTGAGCTTTCAAAGCTTGGGCTCGAAGACCGCCTCGATGTTCAAGTTTATCAAGCTGGCATGGATGAGGCTGCTAAAAAGGCGGCCGCCCGGCCTTATCGAGAGCGCTTAGAATATGAGCTCGGCGTTATCGAAGAGATGGGCTTTCCCGGCTACTTCCTGATTGTTGCGGATTTTATTCGCTGGTCGAAGCAACAGGATATTCCGGTCGGGCCGGGTCGTGGTTCAGGTGCTGGTTCCGTTGTTGCCTGGGCCTTGACGATTACCGATTTGGATCCGCTGCGTTTTGGTTTGCTGTTTGAACGTTTCCTAAATCCGGAACGTGTGTCCATGCCCGATTTTGATATCGACTTTTGTCAGGATCGGCGCGACGAAGTTATTCGCTATGTGCAGGATAAATACGGTCACGATCGGGTCGCTCAAATCATCACTTTTGGATCATTGCAGCCGCGGGTGGCGCTTCGTGATGTGGGCCGCGTTCTGCAAATGCCATACCCTCAGGTCGATCGTATTTGTAAACTCGTGCCGAACAATCCGGCTGCTCCAGTAACCCTGCAAGAAGCCATTGATGGTGAGCCCGCGTTGCAAGAAGAGATCGCTGCCGAAGAACGCGTCGCCAAACTGGTTGATATAGCCAAGCGCCTTGAAGGCCTCTACCGCCACGCCTCAACCCATGCCGCTGGCGTGGTCATCGGTGACCGGCCATTGGATGAGCTGGTGCCGCTCTATCGTGATCCGCGCTCAGATATGCCGGTGACGCAGTTCTCGATGAAATATGTTGAGCCTGCCGGCTTGGTAAAGTTCGACTTTTTGGGTCTTAAGACGTTGACCGTGCTCGATAAGGCCCTCGAGAATATGAAGGCACGGGGTTTTGAGCTTGATATCGATACGCTGCCGTTTGATGATCCAGCTACTTTCGAGATGCTCGGCAAGGGCGATACGACCGGCGTGTTCCAGCTGGAGAGTTCTGGCATGCGCGACATCTTGCGTAATATGAAGCCCGATAGCTTCGAAGATATCATCGCTATCGTGGCGCTTTATCGTCCGGGTCCGATGGACAATATTCCAAGTTACATTCGCCGCAAACATGGTGAAGAAGAGCCGGATTATTACTATCCGAATTTGGAGCCGATCCTCAAAGAGACCTATGGCATCATGATCTACCAGGAGCAGGTCATGCAAATTGCGCAGGAACTGGCCGGCTACTCGCTGGGTGGTGCTGATCTGTTGCGCCGCGCCATGGGTAAGAAAATTCAAGGTGAGATGGATGCGCAACGCAAAAGCTTTGTCGAAGGTGCTGTCGCGAAAAGCGTGCCGGATCAAAAAGCCTCTGATATCTTTGACCAAGTTGCGAAGTTCGCCGGCTATGGTTTCAACAAATCCCATGCCGCTGCTTATGCTTTGGTGGCCTATCAGACGGCCTATCTCAAAGCTAACTTCCCCGTTGAGTTCATGGCCGCTTCGATGACGCTAGACATGCAGAACACGGACAAGCTCTATACGTTCAAGCAAGAACTAGAACGCCTCGATATCGATCTGTTGCCGCCAAATATCAATAAATCCGACGTGATGTTTAAGGTTGAAGAAGATGATAAAGGCGGCGCCGTGCGCTATGCCCTAGCTGCGATCAAGAATGTCGGTGAGGCAGCAATGGCGGGTGTTGTTGCCGAACGGGATACCAAAGGTGATTACAGAGACGTCAGTGATCTCGCCAACCGGCTCGATACCAAATCAATCAACAAACGCCAAGTAGAAAACCTCATCAGGTCCGGCGGGCTGGATGTACTTAACCCCAACCGTAAACAAATGTTCGAAGGCGTTGCCGCTATTGTCAGCCATGCCGGTGCTGCTCAGCAAGAGCGCGAAAGCGACCAGATTGGTTTGTTTGGAGCCGAAGAAAGTGTAGTTGCGAATATTGCACTGCCAACAACGACAGACTGGTTGGAGACGGATCGTCTCAAAGAAGAGTTTGGCGCGATCGGCTTCTATCTTTCTGCGCATCCCTTGGATAGCTATACAAAAGCGCTCGAACGACTGAAAATAAGCTCATACGCCAAATTAGAGGCAACACGTGCATCGGGCCCAATCAAAATAGCTGGTATGGTGATTTCTAAAAAGGAACGGATATCAGCAAAAGGCAATAAATATGCCTTCGTTCAGCTCTCAGATTCTTCAGGCTCTTATGAGATAACGGTATTTTCTGAAGTCCTTACGGCCAGTCGGGAACTATTGGAAGCCGGAAGCAAAGTGATCATCAATGGCTCTGCCGATAGCAAGGATCAGCTCAAGATATTGGCAAATCGGATTGCGTCGCTTGATGAAGCAACGGCAAAAACCAGTGCCGGTCTCAAAATCTATGTCGATGATGCAGCACCGCTCGGCTCGATCAAAGAAATTCTTGAGCGCGAAGGGCAGGGGCGTGGTGAGGTGATGCTGGTATCCCGCGTTGATATGCAGACCGAAGTCGAGACCAGTTTGTCCGGTAAATATGCCGTTTCCCCCGCCATGGCGCAGGCCGTCAAAGCCATTCCTGGCATTATTGAAGTACGGGAAGTTTAAGCGAGAAAGAAAGACTGGATTCTGACTTCGTCAGAATGACGGAGTGGTTAGAATGGCCGCGCTCTTTACTCTAAACTCGGTCGTCATCCTGAACTTGTTCAGGATCCAGAAAGCGGTCTAACCAAAAAAAATTACCATTTAGAACATTTCTGACTAATGCGTTTATAACTCAGCGGTGTGTCGATCTGACGATTGCGGGCGTTCATCTTTCGCAAAACTCGATTGCGAATTTTATCGATGTTATGGTTTAAATTCCGTCTCAGCGTTTGCCTTGCCTGTAGGGGGGATACCCCGATGACCGCCGGAGACTTCTCTATAATGCGCGGTAATTTCGAGGTGAAATCTCGCTCCAAGCTCTTCATGGCATTTTGAAATGTCACGACATGCTCATGTTCGTGATCGACAATGGCTTTGTACTGGCAAGACCCTCGCGGATATTTACGCAGCGAGTAGACTTTTAAATCGGTTATTTTTATTTCGAGTTCCAGCGATGCCAGACGCGCACAATATCGATTGGGACCGATTTGATAAGATATGTCCTGATAGGATGATTTCACGACATGCGCGACGGTCGTTAGACCCAAGGTTTTACTTCCTCGGTCCGGACGCGCGCGCAAGGGGCGTTTGGCGAGCCTTATAATCTGTTGTTGGCTGAGCCTGAGATTGTATTTAATGTTTTTAGGTGTCACCGTCACAGAAAAGAATAAAGGTTCTTTCAATTGCGGGCAGGCGCGCCTCGATTGGGCTGCGGTAGAATCCAGGATAAACAGCCAAATTATTGGCAAAAGTGCCAGGGAAACGGCTAATTTTCTTATAATTTGGCGCATATTTTATCCTTATTGACCGTTCTCTATTCAATCATTCAACGGCTGTAATCTCAAATCACATTTTGTCATGTAATAAATCCAATTTTATTTCGTGTTTTGTTCTTGCAATGGTCATCTAAAACGCCTAGAAAACCTGCCTAAATCCACATGCGGGCTTAGCGGTCGCGGCGCAAATTCGTCGATGTATCGCTCCGGTGTTTCGAATGGTTCGAAATAGCGTCCGCAGAGGTCTAACCGGAAAAGGAAAGAAAACATGGCTTTGCCAACTTTTACCATGCGCCAAATGCTTGAAGCAGGCGTACACTTTGGTCACGTAACACGCCGCTGGAATCCTAAGATGGATGAATTCATCTTCGGGACTCGTCAAGGCATTCACATTCTCGATCTGCAACAAACTGTTCCGATGATGTATCGGGCAATGCAAGCCGTTAACGAAATCGTTGCCGGTGGCGGACGCGTTCTTTGGGTTGGCACAAAACGCCAAGCCAGTGAACCTATCGCCGAAGCAGCTAAACGTTGCGGTCAGTATTTTGTAAATCATCGCTGGTTGGGTGGCATGATGACGAACTGGAAAACTATCTCCAATTCGATCAAACGTCTAAAAACCCTTGAAGATCAACTTGGCGAAGGCAATGAAGAAGTTGCCGGTCTCACCAAAAAAGAATTACTCAAATTAACCCGTGAACGTGACAAGCTGGATCGTTCTTTGGGCGGCATTAAAGATATGGGCGGCTTGCCTGATATCGTTTTCGTACTTGATACGAATAAAGAAAGCATTGCTGTTGCTGAGGCCAATAAACTGGGCATTCCTGTTATCGGAGTTCTCGATAGTAACTCGAACCCAGCTGGCATTAATTATCCAATCCCAGGCAATGATGATTCAATCCGGGCCATCAACTTTTATTGCGATATGATTGCGGGCTCTGTTCTTTCCGGCATTCAAACCGAAATGGCTGCCTCGGGTACTGATCTTGGTGAGCAAGAAGTCGCTCCGGTTGAGGAACTGCCAACTGAAGCACCTGCCGAAGAGGCTGCGCCTGCAGCGGAGGTTGCACCTGCAGAAACTGCTCCAGAAGCAAAACCAGAAGCGGCTACCGAAGAAGCAGCTCCGGCCGAAGAAGCGGCACCGGAAGCACCTGCTGAAGAAACTGAACAGCCTGCAGCATCTTAAGTGCTGCAGCGCTTTCATTAGATACGATTTTAAAGATAGAGGTTTAAAATGGCAGAGATTACTGCTGCTCTCGTTAAAGAGCTGAGAGATAAAACTGGCGCCGGCATGATGGATTGCAAAAAAGCGCTGAACGAAAATGATGGTGATATTGAAGCATCCGTGGATTGGCTGCGCTCGCAAGGTCTTGCGGCGGCGGCCAAGAAATCCGGTCGGGCGGCTTCCGAAGGACTTGTCGGCGTTGTAGCCGATGGCTCCAAAGGCGCTGTTATCGAATTGAATGCAGAAACTGATTTCGTCGCCCGTAACGAGACTTTCCAGGAAGTGGCAGAAGCGATTTCCAAAATAGCCCTGGTTGGCAATGGCGATATTGATGCGTTGAAAGCTGCGGAATATCCAGGCGGTGGTACTGTTGCAGAACAGTTAACCCATCAGATTGTAACTATTGGCGAAAATATGGATCTCCGTCGCTCGGCTGTTCTTGAAGTCGAAAACGGTGTTGTTTCAACCTATATGCACAATGCCATGAAGCCAGGCCTAGGTAAAATCGGTGTGTTGGTTGCGCTGGAATCAACCGGCGATGCGGCGGCTCTCGATGGCCTCGGTAAGCAAGTTGCGATGCATGTTGCAGCGGCCAACCCCCTCGCCTTGTCGCGTGATGATGTAAACCAAGACGATCTAGACCGTGAGAAAGCGATCTTGATGGAGCAAGCCCGGGATTCCGGTAAGCCGGAAGAGATCATTGAAAAAATGGTCGAAGGTCGTCTTCGTAAGTACTACGAAGAGATTTGCCTCCTGGAGCAAACTTATGTCATCGATACCGATAGCACTGTTGGTAAGGCTATTGAAGCGGCTGCCGGTGAAATTGGTGCGCCCATAACGATCAAAGGATTTGTCCGATTCGCCCTCGGTGACGGCGTCGAAAAGGAAGAAGAAGATTTCGCTGCTGAAGTTGCAGCTGTCGCAGGGACCTCTTAAAACCAAGAAGTCATTAGAATTCTGCGGAATACATAGAAATTCAGAAAAAGCCACGGGGAATAGCGAACGTTCCTCGTGGCTTTATTTTTTTCTTATTTCTGCCATGTTTTGATTGTGTATAATCCGTGAGGACGCAGCCGACCTTGCGGATTTTTTGCGCCGACTGATCTTAAGCGAAAAACAATAACAAATAGGATACCTAAGCCATCATGTCCGATGCCCCTAAATATAAGCGCGTGCTATTGAAACTTTCAGGCGAAGGTCTGATGGGTGGCCAAGAATTTGGCTTTGAGCCCGAGGCAATGGAGCGCATCGCCAAAGAAGTTAAGGCGGTCTGCGATATGGGAGTAGAGGTTTGTCTCGTTATCGGAGCCGGTAATATATTTCGAGGTTTAAAAGGAGTGGCTGCCGGCTTGGAACGATCTAGCGCCGATTATATGGGCATGCTGGCAACTGTTATGAACGCAATTGGCGTCCAATCTGTGTTGGAAAAACTAGATGTGACGACGCGCGTGCTGTCGGCTATTCCGATGACGACTGTGTGTGAACCCTACATTCGTCGCCGAGCTGAGCGCCATATGGAGAAGGGGCGGGTTGTGATATTTGCTGCCGGAACCGGTAACCCTTATTTTACTACGGATACGGCTGCCGCTCTAAGGGCGGCCGAAATGAATTGCGACGCGCTTTTGAAGGGTACGCAGGTAGACGGCGTTTATAGTGCCGACCCTAAAGAGGTTGCAGATGCTGAGCGCTACGATACGCTGTCCTATAAAGATGTTTTAACACGGGATTTAAAAGTTATGGACGCATCTGCCATTTCGTTGTGCCGCGAAAACTCTATTCCGATCATTGTTTTCTCGATACATTCGACAGGGGCCTTTGCTGATGTTATGACGGGCAAGGGAAAGTCTACTATTATTCGCGAAGGGGACGGTTAAATGGAATTCCAAACAGATAAAAAAGACATCCAGAGACGGATGGATGGTGCCTTGGAAGTTTTGCACCGCGAATTTTCCGGCTTGCGGACAGGGCGCGCATCCACCAGTTTGCTGGATCCGATCACCATTGATGCCTATGGTCAGCAAATGCCGATGAACCAGGTTGGCACCGTTGGCGTTCCGGAGCCTCGTATGTTAACCGTTCAGGTTTGGGATAAAGGTTTGGTGTCGAGTGTCGAGAAAGCCATTCGAGATTCTGATCTTGGTCTTAATCCTGCCTCAGATGGTCAATTGGTGCGTATTCCTATTCCGCCGCTCAATGAAGAACGCCGAGTAGAAATAACTAAAATTGCCGGCAAATATGCTGAAGAAACAAGAATTGCGGTGCGCAATGTGCGTCGTCATGCCATGGATGAGCTTAAAAAAGCTGAAAAAGATGGCGATATTTCGCAAGATGAGCATCATGACTATGATGGTGAAACCCAAGTGCTCACTGATGAATATATAAAGAAAATCGATGATGCCCTCCATCATAAAGAAGAGGAGATTATGCAAGTCTGAGGATTTGCAACTCACCCATGAAAGCTGAACCATTACTTCAAAATTCTGATCTTACTATTCCAGCCCATATTGCCATCATTATGGACGGCAATGGGCGTTGGGCTAAAGCGCGTGGCTTGCCTCGGATTGCCGGGCATCGACGCGGCGCGGATGCGGTTCGGTCAGCTATTGAGAGTGCGATTAAATACGGAGTTCGCTATTTGACGCTATATAGTTTTTCTTCTGAAAACTGGAAGCGTCCCGCTGATGAAGTAAATGATTTGATGGGACTGCTTAGGCGCTACCTTCGAAGCGAAATTGCTGAACTTCACCAAAATGGTGTTCGCTTACGGGTCATCGGCGAGCGCGCCGATTTAAGCAAGGACATTGTCGATCTCATTGAGGATTGCGAGGCCCGCACTGCCGGGAATACCACACTCGATTTAATTATTGCCCTAAGTTATGGCGGGCGATCCGAGATCGTCAACGCAGCAAAAACTCTGGCAGAAAAGTCAGTTGCTGGTGACATATCTCCTGATGATATTGATGAGGCATTACTTGAAAAGAATTTAGACACATCAGACATCCCGGATCCGGATTTACTCATTCGCACAAGCGGTGAACAGAGAATTAGTAATTTCCTCTTATGGCAACTCGCCTATGCTGAGTTCGTGTTTCTCGACACCTTATGGCCGGATTTTAAAGAACCGGAATTTGTCAGCGCTATTTCTGAATTCAGCCGTAGAGAACGACGCTACGGCGCGACAAATTAATGCCGGCGTTCGGGTAATTTCTGGCCAATGATCACACGCATACTTTCTGCTCTTGTTATGGCGCCTGTTGCAATCGCTGCCATTTGGTTGGGCTCGGGTTATTTCCTAGCCCTTGTCATTATTGTCGGAATTGCTGCGGCTTTCGAGTGGTATCGTTTGATTTCTGACGAGGGGATTGAGGGCGTCAATACACTTTGGCTGCTACTAGGCTTTGTATATATTGGCGTCGCTTGCTTGGTTTTGGTTTGGCTTCGGAATATTGAGCCGCAAGGGTTTCAGATTATACTCTGGTTCTTTGTCGTTATTTGGACGACCGATATCGGGGCATATTTTTCCGGCAAAGCTATTGGTGGACCTAAACTGGCGCCAGGGATCAGCCCGAATAAAACTTGGGCCGGCTTTTTTGGCGGCTTGGTGCTGGCGATTGTATCTAGCGTAATTTTGATGAATTTGGCTGACTCATCGATGTTTACCTTTGGCCTTTCAATGGTAATTGCAGCATGTATCGTTTTATCTATCGTCGGACAGTTCGGTGACTTGTTGGAATCCAGCGTAAAACGGAAACTTGGCGTCAAGGATTCAGGGTCTTTGATTCCTGGTCATGGTGGCGTTTTAGATAGAATAGATGCTATTCTATTGGCGGCTCCTGTTGCAGGAATAATCGCAGTTTTATTAGAGTTTGGCGACGTGTCATGGAAATGAAAGTAGCTCCCGAGATAGGTATTGAGAGCACAGATAAGCGCAGTATCACCATACTAGGGGCTACTGGATCGGTTGGCTGTAATACGCTCGAATTGGTTAACCATGAGCCGGATAATTTTGAAGTCGTGGCCCTCACTGGCAATAAAAATGTTCAGTTATTAATCGAACAGGCCCGCCAGTTCTCACCCGAACTGGCAGTGATTGCTGATGAAGCTCTTTATGGCGAGCTAAAAGAAGGCTTGAGCGATACCCAGGTCACCGCAGCAGCAGGAGAGGCCGCTTTAAACGAAGCTGCTGACATGAAATCTGATATTGTTATGGCTGGCATTGTTGGTGTCGCCGGATTGGCTCCAACCTTAACAGCAGCCCGGCGCGGCGCTATCGTTGCGTTGGCCAATAAAGAAACACTGGTTTGTGCCGGTGATTTGTTCTTGGCTGAAATAGATCGGAGTGGCGCAACCTTGCTGCCGGTGGATTCAGAGCACAATGCAATTTTTCAAGTCTTTGATTTTGACCATGCTGATAGCGTCGACCATCTAACTTTAACCGCATCCGGTGGGCCTTTTAGAACGACCTCGGCAGCGGAGATGACCGAAGTCACTCCGGCGCAGGCTGTCGCGCATCCCAATTGGGATATGGGCGCTAAGATTTCAATTGATTCAGCAACCATGATGAATAAAGGCCTTGAATTAATTGAAGCCTATTATCTCTTTCCTGTTGAAGAGAGGCAAATTGAAATATTGGTACATCCCCAATCAGTCATCCACTCGATGGTGAACTACAAAGATGGCTCCGTACTCGCCCAATTAGGACCTCCTGATATGCGGACGCCGATTGCTTACGCGCTTGCCTGGCCAAATCGAATGACCACACCGGGACAAAAATTGGACCTCGCTGAAATTGGTCAACTAACTTTTGAGGCGCCGGATTTTGAACGTTTTCCAGCGCTAACATTAGCGCGAGATGCCTTGATAACTGGTGGCTCGCTGCCTACATTGTTGAATGCAGCAAACGAAGTCGCTGTCAGGTGTTTTCTTGAAGAAAGAATTGGCTTTCTCGATATAACACGGGTAACTGAGGACGTATTAGAGAAAGCACCAAACCAGGATCCCAAATCGCTCGAAGATATATCACAGTGTGATTTATTAGCGCGGGCGCTGGCAGAGGAAGCCGTTACCGCGCTGACTTAAAGCAGCGTTTGGTCAACTTAATTAGGAATTATCGGAAAAAAAATGGATATTTTAAGCCTTATTTTGGCGAAGCTTAGTTTTGTATGGGAATTTGGTCTGCCATTCCTGATCGCTTTATCCATCTTGGTTTTTGTCCATGAACTTGGCCACTACATGGTTGCCCGTTGGTGTAATGTCAAAATCGAGGTGTTTTCCATTGGTTTTGGGCCAGAATTAAAAGGCTGGGATGACACCCATGGGACCCGTTGGAAAATAAGCGCTATTCCGCTTGGCGGCTATGTAAAAATGTTTGGTGAAAGTGAGACCATTCTCGAAGGTGAGGGCGAGGATGAACATGAACGTCCGATGACGCCGGAAGAAGAAGCCGTATCCTTTCACCATAAACCGTTATTGCAGCGCGCCGCAGTGGTCTTTGCCGGTCCCTTCATTAATTTCCTCTTCGCAATTTTCGCCTTCGCTGCCCTGTTTATGACAATTGGCGTGCCTGAGGCAGTTTCTGATAAACCGCCGTTAGCTGTTGTTGGCAATGTGTCGCCCGGTAGTGCTGCAGATACTGGCGGCTTGAAGGCTGGTGATCAGATCATTCAAATTGATAACAAAAATGTTACCTACTTCACTGATTTACAACGAATAATTCAAGGTAATCCGGGTAAAAAGATCACTCTGAATGTGATCCGTAACGGTAAATATCTCGTTTTAACCACGACGACGGGCTCAAGAGCCGGAAAAAATGCGGCAGGAGAGTCGGTAAAACAAGGATTATTGGGAATTTCAGCGCATCCTGGCGAGGTAAAATATACCCGCCAAAATCCGATCAAGGCCTTCGGTCTTGGAATTGAGCGAACTTACGCCTTTACGGTGCGTATTCTTGAGTACATCAAGGATATATTCGTCGGCAAACAATCGGCTGATGAATTAGGGGGAATACTTAGAATAGCGCAGATTTCTGGGCAAGTTGCCGAGCTTGGAATTGCTAGTTTTGTCTCCTTTTTGGCTATTCTTTCGGTAAATTTAGGATTAATTAACCTCTTCCCTATACCGCTGTTAGATGGTGGTCATTTAACGTTCTATGCAATAGAGGCAATACGCGGGCGTCCTTTGGGGCCGAAAGCCCAAGAATATGGGTTTCGGTTCGGACTAACCTTTGTTGTTGGCTTGTTTTTGTTCGTGACGTGGAATGATCTTGTGCATTTAAAATTTATCGAGTGGATTACGGGACTTTTCACTTAAGCTATTGATTCATTTAGGATTCACTTTGATTTTTGGCAGGAATCAATTGAATTAATCGTGGCTTTCGTTTATTACTCGAAGTGAATTCATTGGGGAGCAGTTACTTGTACTGGATTAAAATGTTTGCGTTGGGCATTGCTATGGTTTTAGCAGTCGCGTTGCCGATTTCGGCCCAAGCACAGAATGTGGCGCAAAAATCCTTTATCGTCGAAGAAATCGTCGTTCAGGGTACTCACCGGATCGAACAAAGCACTGTGCGGTCTTACCTTTTACTCCAAGAAGGCGACAACTTTGATCGGCGCCGAGTTGATCAATCTCTAAAAAGTCTATTTGCAACGGGATTATTTGCCGACGTGGTTATTAGCCGCGAAGGGAAAACCTTGTTTGTTAAAGTGGTCGAAAACCCAGTAATCAATCGAATTGCATTCGAAGGTAATAAGCGGATTGATGAAGCTGACTTGCAAAAAGAAGTTGTGCTCCGTCCGCGTGTCGTTTTCACCCGAACTAAAGTTCAAGCAGATGTAAAACGCGTTTTGGAAGTCTATCGGGTAAACGGGCGCTTTGGTGCCACCGTTGTGCCAAAGATAATTCAGCTGCCACAAAATCGTGCTGACTTGGTTTTTGAGATCGATGAAGGTCCGCTCACAAAAGTTGAACGAATTAGCTTTGTCGGAAACAAAGCCGAAAGCGATTCTGATCTGCGCAGCGTCATTCGGACAAAAGAAACCATTTGGTATCGCTTCTTATCCTCTGATGATACTTATGATCCTGACCGTCTAACGCTGGATAGAGAATTATTGCGCCGCCACTATTTAGCAGAAGGGTTTGCTGATTTTAGGGTGGAATCTGCGGTTGCGGAATTGACGCCGGACGGGAAAGCTTTTTTCATTACCTTCAGCGTCAATGAAGGCCAACGCTATAAATTCGGTAATATTGATGTTGCCGCAGGTTTGCGCGGCCTGAATGCCAAGCAATTAAAGGCACTGATTAAATTCAAAAAAGGCGACGAATACGATAATACCAAAGTCGATGGCGCCATTGATAAGATTACTGATGCCGTGGGTAATTTGGGTTTTGCCTTTGTTGAAGTAAGACCGCGGGTTAATCGTAATCGGAAAGAAAAAATCGTTGATATCACTTTTGATATCAGGGAAGGCCCGCGGGTGTTTGTTGAGAGGATTGATATCTCTGGCAATGTACGCACCATTGATAAAGTTATACGACGTGAATTCCAGATCGTAGAAGGTGATGCGTTTAATGCTGCGAAGTTGCGTCGCTCTCGTCAACGTATCCAAAATCTGGACTTTTTCAACAAGGTTAATATTCAACGTCTGCCCGGCAGTACCCCGGATAAAACGATTGTTAAAGTTGAAATTGAAGAAAAGTCTACCGGCTCACTTAGCTTTGGTGTCGGCTTTTCGACCGATTCAGGCGCTCTGCTCGATCTTGGATTAAGAGAATCCAATTTGTTAGGGCGGGGTCAGGCTTTAAGTTTCAATGGCACGCTGGCGGCCGAAAAATCTACCGTCAATATTTCCTTCACTGAACCTTACTTCCTCGATCGTGATATAGCAGCTGGCTTTGATCTTTATCACGTAAATCAGGATTTACAGGATACGCGTTCCTACGATTTTAAGAAATCCGGCTTGGGTTTGCGGGCTGGTTTTCAGGTGGCACCATTTTTACGTCAAAACTGGCGGTATAAAGCCGAAGTTTCTTCGATCGAAAATGTTGCCTCATCTGCCTCCAGTCTCATTCAAGCTCAAGAAGGAAAACGCTATTTATCGGAAGTTGGTCATTCATTAACATACGATAGAAGAGATAGCCGAATTGCACCGACAGAAGGCTATGTGCTTAAAATGATTAATGATTTAGCTGGTTTTGGTGGCAATATTCGCTATTTAAAAAATCAGTTGCGGGCCGGTCAATATTACGAAGTTACCGATAAATGGGTGTTGGGTTTAAACGGGCGCGTTGGACATATATTGGGCTTGGATCAAGATGTAAACATCGCCGATCGTTTTTTCCTCGGTGGCACCACGTTACGCGGATTTAAATCTGCAGGTGCGGGTCCCCGCGATATCTCGACAGATGATTCCCTTGGTGGCGAATGGATCTATAATGGCTCTTTGCAATTGCGGTTTCCTTTGGGGCTGCCTGCCGAACTTGGATTGTCAGGTCGTATATTCTCGGACTTTGGTAGCTTAGGCCAAGTTAATCCATCCACTTCCTCGATTAAAGATTCCGGTAGTATAAGGGCTTCTGCTGGTGCCGGTATTGGCTGGGTCTCGCCGTTTGGGCCAATGAATATCGATTTTGGTTTTCCTCTTGCCAAAGAGAGCTACGATAAAACAGAACTTATGAGAATTAATTTTGGAACAAGGTTCTAAACTATGAATACCATTTTAAGAGTCGCGTTGTTTTTGATTGTTTTGGCACCTGCGGTCACGAACGGTCACGCTTCATTTGCCGCCGAGCAAACGCGAGATATCAAAATGGGTATTCTTGATGTTGAGTTGGTAAGACGCCAATCGTTGATGGCAAAAGATATTGCCCGCCAAGTAGATGCTAAACGTCGGAAGTTTATGGGCGAGATAAAAAAAGAAGAAACATCGCTGCGCAAATCAGACGATGAATTGCAAAAACAACGTGTGATTTTGTCGCCGGAAGCCTTTGCCGAAGAAGCCCGTAAGTTTCGTTTGAAAACGACAGCGCTTAGAAAAAAAGTTCAAATTCGCAACCAGGAGCTTGCGCAACTGCGTGGGCGGGCGAATAGAGAACTCCAAAATGCAATCCAGAAAGCCTTAACTGATGTGACAAAACGACATCGTTACAATTTGGTTCTACGCTATTCGCCTCAGATCATTCTTGTGCGGCCAACTTATCTAGATATTTCTAAACTGGTTCTGGATCAGTTAAATAAAAATGTCGCCAAGTACACCATTCCTACCGCGCCTGCAAAAACTGGGAAGTAATCTATGGCTGATCCCCGCTTTTTTGAGGTTGCGGGACCATTCAGTCTAGAACAATTAGCTGAAATTAGTGGTTCTAAAATCGGAGGAAATAATCAGAAAACGTCAGAGTTTTCTGATATCCAGCCGCTATCAGTTGCGGGTGCAAACGATGTCAGCTTTATAGATAATCGGCGCTATGTAGGCGAATTCAGTGTGTCAAAAGCAGGGGCAATATTGGTCGCCCCCGAGCTGCTTGATCAGGCACCATCACAGGCTGCGCTTTTGATTTCAGACAATCCTTATACAGGCTACGCCAAATTAACCCAGGCATTTTATCCAATGGAGCTGCCGAGCGAAGGTCGTATCGATGAAGCAGCCCGGATCGATCCGTCAGCTAAAATTGGCAAAAATGTAAAAATTGAATTTGGGGCCGTCATTGGTAAAAACGCTATTATTGGTGACAATAGTTTTATTGGTGCCAACAGCTATATTGGCGATGCAGTGGAGATTGGACGAGATTGCGAAATTGGTCCAAATGTCACTTTGACGCATTGCCTTATTGGGAATGACAATATCATCCATCCTGGTGTTCGAGTGGGCCAGGATGGCTTTGGATTTTCACCTGGCATACCTCGTCATACCAAGGTTGTTCAATTAGGGCGCGTATTGATTGGGAATGAAATAGAAATTGGCGCTAATTCTGCGATTGATCGTGGTGCAGGACCCGATACGATTATTGGCGATGGCACTAAAATAGACAATTTGGTTCATATCGCGCACAATGTTCAAATTGGCCAAGGATGTTTTATTACCGGCCAAAATGGGATTGCCGGTAGTGCGACAATCGGAAATTTTGTTGCGTTTGGGGGGCAAGTTGGCGTTTCTGGACATGTTACGATAGGTGATGGTGTTCAGGTGGCAGCTCAAAGTGGTGTCTCATCGAATATTGCGGCTGGTGAAACTGTAGCTGGTACACCTGCGCAAAATGCACGAGAACATTGGAAGGGACTCGCAATGCTTAGAAAATTAGTAAAAGAAAAACGAGGAAAATAATGGATTCAGATACCTCCGTTGCTGAGGATGTCGTGATAGACATCGAAAAAATTGTTGAGATGATTCCGCACCGTTATCCGTTCTTAATGATCGATCGTGTGACGGACCTTGTTCCAGAAGTAAGTGCCATTGGACATAAAAATGTTACGATCAACGAACCGCATTTTCAGGGACATTTTCCAACTAAACCAGTGATGCCAGGTGTGCTTATAGTCGAAGCTATGGCTCAAACCTCGGCGGTCTTGGTGGTTCACAGTTTGGGTGGAAATACCGAGGGCAAGTTGGTTTATTTTATGTCGGTAGAAAACGCAAAATTCCGCCGCCCGGTTCAACCCGGAGATGTGGTGAAAATTCATGTTCAGACCAAACAGCATCGTAAGTCCGTTTGGAAATTTGATGGGGTCGCAAAAGTAGATGGGCAGGTCGTTGCTGAAGCCACTTTTACAGCGATGATTATGGACCAATGAGCAATATTCATCCGACAGCCATCATCGATGAGGGCGCTCAAATAGGCCAAGACGTCTCGATTGGGCCGTTTTGCTGCATCGGTAGTGACGTAACACTATCTGATGGGGTGAAATTAGAATCCCACGTTGCGTTGTCCGGCATAACCGCCATAGGCGAAGCAACGCATATCTTTCCTTTCGCGTCCATTGGTCATCAACCGCAGGATTTGAAATATCATGGCGAGCCGTCCCGTCTTGAAATCGGCGCCAATAATGTTATCCGCGAGCATGTGACAATGAACCCCGGTACCGAAGGCGGCGGGCTTTTAACCAAGGTTGGTGACAATTGCCTGTTTATGATGGCGTCTCATGTAGCTCATGATTGTAGTATTGGTGACAGCGTCATTCTGGTCAATAATGCGACCCTTGGGGGACATGTTGAAATTGATGATTTTGCAATTGTCGGCGGTCTTTCAGCGGTCCATCAATTCGTTAGGATCGGTCGTCATGCAATGATCGGCGGATGTTCTGGCGTAGAAAACGATGTCATTCCTTATGGCTCTGTCGTTGGAAATCGCGCTCATTTGTCTGGCCTCAATCTGGTCGGTCTTAAGCGACGTGGATTTTCCAGAGATATCATTCATGATCTTCGCCGTGCCTATCGCTTGTTATTCTCTCAAGAAGGTACCCAGGCCGAAAGATTGACAGATGTGTCTGAGCTGTTCCCAAATATCGAACCCGTCATGGAAATTTTAGAATTTATGGGCGAAGAGTCCAGTCGCGCCATCTGCCAGCCGTTGTTTGAGGATGCAGCCTAAGCTTGGCATCATTGCCGGTGGAGGTAATCTGCCGCGGCGGATCATAGATGTTTGCCGTGCCACCCAGCGGGCTTTCTACGTTATTGCGGTTGAAGGTCATGCTCTGGCAGACGAGCTCTACGACGTGCCACATAGCTGGCTGCGTATTGGGACAGCGGCTAGCGGCATCAAAATACTAAAACAGGAAAACGTCCAAGAAATCGTTATGATCGGTGATGTAAAAATGCCGTCCCTTAGAGAGCTTCGTCCAGATTTAAAAACCGCTGCCTTTTTTGCCAAAATCGGCACGCGTGCTTTGGGTGATAATTCTCTCCTTTCCGCCGTTGCCCAGGAATTAGAAAAAGAAGGTTTTAAAATCATTGGCGTCGACGAGATACTTAATGATCTCTTGGCACCGGAAGGATTGCTGGGTGCCGTTGAAATTGCGGATGAGTTTTCGGGAGATGTTAAAATCGGCATCGAAGCTGCCCTACAATTGGGCGCGCGCGATATAGGCCAAGCTGTAATTGTCAGAGCGGGAGATATCTTGCTGGAAGAAGACCGGACCGGTACCGCAGCTATGATGGTGCGCGGCCGCGATGGTGAGTTAGATGTTGCGGGCGGCCTGTTGGTCAAGCTTAAGAAGCCAGGGCAGGATCGCCGTATGGATTTACCGACAATTGGCGCCGATACCATCCAGCAGGCCCACGAGGCCGGTTTAAAAGGTATTGTTATCCAAGCTGGCGAAACATTAATTGTAGATTTGGCTGCGATGATAGCGGTCGCGGATGAAGCGGGAATCTTTGTCCAAGCTATTACTTTGGGTGAGAGTGATTAGATGGCATCACCGCTGATCTATATCATTGCGGGTGAACCTTCAGGAGACCGGCTCGCGGCCCGTCTGATGGCGTCTCTTATCGCTCAGACCAATGGTCAGGTTAGATTCACCGGCGTTGGTGGATCAGAGATGGAGAAACTTGATTTTAAAAGCTTATTTCCAATGTCTGACCTGACCGTGATGGGGCTGGCCGAGGTTCTGCCACGGCTGCCAAATTTGCTGCGGCGGATAAAAGAGACGGTTAGTTCTATCATCAAGGAAAAACCAGATGCCGTGGTGACGATCGACGCGCCTGATTTCTCGCTCCGTGTTGCGAAGCGCGTGGCCGACAAAAATATTCCACTCATTCACCTGGTCGCGCCGTCGGTCTGGGCTTGGAAGCCAGGACGGGCCAGGAAAATTGCGCCATTGCTGGATCATCTCATGACATTGCTGCCCTTTGAGCCGCCATATTTTGAAAAAGAAGGCTTGGCCAGCACCTTTGTCGGACATTCGGTGATCGAAAGTGGAGCTGATCAGGGAGACGGCGCTGCTTTTCGGGCGCGTCACTCGATACCCGCGAACGCTAAGGTACTCTGTGTGTTGCCGGGGAGCCGCCATGGCGAGATCAACAGGCTTTTGCCGGTCATGCGAGAAGCGATAGAGCGTATGGCTATAAACGATCTCCATATCGTGCTGCCGACCATCCAGGCTGTTGAAGATGAGGTTCAAAAAGTTGTAACGACATGGCCGCAGGTGGTTACCTTGGTTACGGGAGATACTGAAAAATTTGATGCCTTTGCTGCGTCGAATGCGGCGATAGCAGCTTCCGGCACCGTTGCCCTCGAATTAGCACTGGCGCGGGTGCCACATGTTATCGTTTATAAATTCAATGCACTCACCGCGATAATTGCCCGCCGATTGGTGAAAACGCCTTATGTGAACCTCACAAATATATTGTTAAACCGGGAGGCCGTGCCGGAATTAATTCAGGAAAAATGCCGGGGTGATATTGCCGCATCTCATATTTCAAGATATCTGGCTGATGATGAGGCTGCAAAAGAGCAAATAGAAAGTTTTGACCAAGCGATTTCAAAACTTCAGGATGGCGATGAATTGCCGAGCGTTAGAGCTGCGCGTGTGGTGCTTGATATTATTCAGCAACGTGCAAAACTGGCCTCCTAGAAATAATAATTTAACGAGGGTAAAATGGACGATTTAACCAGTAAATTCAGACTGTTACACACCATGATCAGGGTTATGGATCTCGATAAGTCGATCGATTTTTATACCCGACATCTTGGTATGAATCTGCTCAGGCGAACTGATTTTGAAGGCGGCCGCTTTACTTTGGCCTTCGTCGGGTATGGTGATGAAGATGACACTGCTGTCGTCGAGCTTACCCACAATTGGGATCAGGAAGCGGCTTATGAAATGGGCGACGCTTTCGGTCATCTGGCGATTGCGGTACCAGATGCTTATGCCGTTTGTGAGGCCATGGAGAAAGAGGGTGTTAACGTGCCTCGGCCCGCCGGTCCCATGAAGGGTGGCACCCGTGTTATTGCCTTTGTTGAAGATCCTGACGGCTACAAAATCGAATTGGTGCAACGCGATTAAGCCAGCACTCGTGAAACAAAAAAGGCGTAGGATTTAACCTACGCTTTTTTTGACTAAACTATTGTGATTAGCGCTTATCCAGCTGAACGTAATCGCGACTGTCTGCACCAAGGTAGAGCTGGCGTGGACGTCCGATTTTTTGGGTTGGATCTTCGATCATTTCATTCCATTGAGATATCCAGCCAACCGTCCGGGCGACAGCAAATAATACAGTAAACATCGATACCGGAATACCGATTGCCCTGAAGATAATGCCGGAATAGAAATCAACATTCGGATACAGCTTGCGCTCAACGAAGTATTCATCTTCAAGCGCAATGCGTTCCAGTTCCATTGCTAGATCCAGCAGCGGCTCATCGGTGATGCCAAGTTCACCCAGAACTTCATGGCAGCTCTGCTGCATGACTTTAGCGCGGGGGTCGAAGTTCTTATAAACCCGGTGGCCAAAGCCCATAAGACGGAACGGATCGTCTTTATCTTTTGCCTTTTTGACGAATTCGTTGATATTATCGACACTGCCGATCTCGTTCAGCATGTTGAGCACAGCTTCATTAGCACCGCCATGTGCCGGACCCCATAGGGAGGCAATGCCGGCGGCGATACACGCAAATGGGTTTGCGCCACTAGAGCCGGCCAGGCGAACTGTAGATGTCGAGGCATTTTGCTCATGATCGGCATGCAAAATAAGGATGCGGTCCATTGCTTTGGCAAGGGTCGGACTTACATTGTAATCCTCAGCTGGCGTGGCAAACATCATGTGAAGGAAATTTTCGGCAAAGCCCAAATCGTTGCGTGGTGAAATAAAGGGCTGGCCAACTGAATATTTATAGGCCTGGGCCGCAATTGTTGGCACTTTGGCGATGAGGCGATAGGAGGATACCATACGGTGGTGGGGATCATTGATATCCAGGCTATCGTGATAAAATGCTGAGAGAGCGCCAACAACGCCGCACATGACGGCCATAGGGTGGGCATCCCGGCGGAAACCATGGAAAAATGAGTTGAACTGCTCATGCAGCATGGTGTGATTGGTAATATCTGCGACAAACTTTGATTTTTCATCGGTATTTGGCAATTCACCATAAAGCAGCAAATAGCAGGTTTCTAAATAATCTGAATGGTCTGCCAATTGATCAATCGGATAACCACGATACAGCAAGACACCTTCATCACCGTCAATATAGGTGATTTTCGACTCACAACTGCCGGTCGACGTAAAACCGGGATCATAGGTGAAATGATCCGTATCGGCATAAAGTCGCCGCACATCGATGACCTTGGGACCGACGGAGCCTTCCAGGACAGGCAATTCCCAGGAATCGCCGGAGGCATTGTCGGTAAGTGTAAAAGAGTTGGAGTTCTTGTCATTCATGGTTTTTTATCCCCAAGGTTTATGTTTGTTTAAAGCTCGAATATGGGCGGATATATGAAATTTTTACGCCAAAATGTCAAGCAAGGTACCCTAATGTGCCTGATGAAATGAGTTCATAAAACGTCGTCAATGCGGGCTAATGTTTCCTCTTTTCCGAGGACTTCCATAACTTCAAATATACCCGGTGATGGCATTGAGCCACTCAACGCGGAGCGCAGAGGTTGGGCAATTTTGCCCAAGCCAACATCGTTGTTCTCGGCCAGGGTTTTGATCAATTGATTGAGATTTTCATGATCCCAAGATGCTAAATCGGCTAAAACCGCCCGCGCCTTGTTGACCATTTCAAGCCCACTCTCGTCCAAGCTTTTAGCCGCTTTACCTTCAATTTCTATCGGTCGATTAACTGAATAAACCTTAGCATTATCAGATAGTTCTAGGATGTTCTTAGAGCGATCTTTTAATCCGTTTATACCACAGGTTAATCGCGTTTCAGCATCTGAATTTACGTTTCCATCAAGTAGTTTTGATACTTCCGGTAAGATTAGTTGTACTAGCCGATCATTATCACATTCGTTGATGTAATGGCTGTTCAAATTCTGAAGTTTGTCCATGTCAAAACGCGCTGCAGATTTGCCGACACTATCTAAATCAAACCACTCAATAGCTTGTTCCTGGCTAATGATTTCGTCATCTCCATGGGACCAACCGAGCCGTAATAAATAATTGTTTACCGCTTCCGGTAAAAAGCCCATATCGCGATAGGCTTCGACACCTAAGGCACCGTGCCGTTTCGACAATTTTGCCCCATCCGCACCATGTAACAACGGCATATGAGCAAAGATAGGTAGATCCCAATCCATTGCAGTATAGATCTGGATTTGACGAAAGGTGTTGGTAAGGTGGTCATCGCCCCGAATAACGTGCGATATGTCCATGTCATAGTCATCCACAACAACGGCCAGCATATAGGTCGGGGTGCCATCAGCGCGTAGCAGGATCATGTCATCCAATTGGCTGTTAGCGACGGTAACATCGCCTTGAACAGCATCATCTATGCTAGTTTCCCCCTCAAGCGGTGCTTTTAGACGAATAACCGGATCAACGCCATCCGGCGCCTCGGCTGGATCGCGATCGCGCCAGGTTCCATCATAAAGGCGCGAGCTGCCGGCCGCTCTGGCTTTATCGCGCATTTCTGACAGTTCTTCAGGGCTGCAGTAACACGGATAGGCTTTGCCATTTGCCAATAACTCATTAGCGACTTCAGTATGGCGGTCACGTCGCTCAAACTGTGAGTAGGCGTCGCCATCCCAATCCAGGCCAAGCCACTTCATGCCGGCAAAAATTGCATCTACGGCCTCATCGGTGGAGCGCTTGCGATCGGTATCTTCAATGCGCAGTAGAAACTCGCCGCCATGGTGTTTTGCAAAGAGCCAGTTGAAAAGGGCAGTGCGCGCTCCTCCGATGTGGAGAAAGCCGGTTGGAGACGGGGCAAAACGGGTAATAACTTTGGACAAATTGAGACAACCTATTGAAAGTATTGATTAATTTTAACGAAGGCGGGCAGTTTACCGGCTGAATATTGCTCTGTCACTCTGAAAACCAGCTGGTACGCATCGGTCGACCTTTTATGATATTAATGCTAGAAAAAATGAATGAATAATCTAGCCAGTATATTTTATCGGCATTTTGTGAGAGAGCGGGACCGTTGGGTTTTGTGGTTACCGGTTTGCCTCGGGTTGGGCGTCGGTGGATATTTCTCTCTGCTGGTCGAGCCGTCCTTATGGCTGAGTATGTGCAGCATTGCTGGCCTGGGATTTGCCGCATTTGTATTGCGTGCCAAGTTTAGCATCTTTGTTGGCCTCATTGCATGTTTCGCTATTGCCCTCGGTTTCGGGGCGGCACAGGTAAGAACGCTTAGCGTCGCTCATCCGGTATTGGAAAAACGAGTTGGACCGATATCACTATCCGGCCGCATCGTATTTGTCGAAAATTTGATAAGGGACCTCGGATAACGGTGGAAAAAACGCATGTGCCGCGTTTACAAAGCTTTCAAACGCCGGAGAAAATTCGCCTGACCTTACGAGGTACTCAACCAGATCTGGTGCCGGGGCAATGGATCCAACTCCGGGCTGTCCTAACGCCGCCGCCGCCGCCGGTTATGCCAGGAGCCTTTGATTTTCAAAGGCGATTTTATTTCATGGAGATTGGCGCAACCGGCTTTGGCCTCGGACCCGCTGAAATTGTAGCTGAGCACGACATATCGGGGACAACCCTTCAGTTGGGCACCTCGATTAATCTATTTGTCGCCGAATTACGCCAAAAGGTGGCTGAAACTGTCCGAAATATTCTTCCAGGCGCGGTAGGCGGTGTCGCGGCTGCTCTGATGACCGGCGACAGAAGTGGTATTCCAAAATCGATATTGGAGGCTTTTCGTAAATCTGGCTTGGCGCATTTGTTAGCGATTTCAGGTCTTCATATTGGCCTGATTGCCGGTCTGCTATTTGGTGGAATTCGGGCTGGATTGGCGCTAATTCCAGCCTTGGCGCTGCGTTATACAGACGCTCAAATCGTCGAGATAATCACCCACGTAGGTATGAATATCCTTACCAATCTCATTGGCAAGGCGACACGAGTTGATATTGATTTTCCCAAGGTGTCGCTGGAAAAATTGGCAGCCTAGTTTTTATAGTTAGTTTGGAGGCGGATAGGAGTCAGGTATCCGTCTCCTCATCACAAGGAGAATATTATGGTTGAGACTTTTACAGACATTATGTTTACCCCTTCGGTAAAAGCTGCCCAAGAGCAACTTGGCAGTCGCGCCATGTATGAAAAAGTTGAAAAAGAAGGACATTCAAGCAACGAGCTAACTGATCGGGAAAAAGAATTTATAGAAGCGCGAGATAGCTTCTATCAGGCGACCGTTGGTGAAACGGGCTGGCCCTATGTACAATTTAGAGGTGGCCCGACAGGTTTTCTCAAAGTGTTGAATGACAAAACCATCGGTTACGCTGATTTTAGGGGCAATGTCCAATACCTGAGTGTTGGTAATCTTAATGCCGATGACCGCATTGCACTGATACTTATGGATTACCCAAAGCGTAAACGTCTAAAAATCTGGGCGCGCGCTACTCTTATTAATGAAGATGAAAATCCAGAACTGCTGCAACAATTGGAAATACCCACCTATCGAGCAAGAATTGAACGCGCCGTTATTTTGACCATTGAGGCGTTTGATTGGAATTGTCCTCAACACATCACACCAAGATTTACAGAATTTGAACAAGAAGACCTTGTTGCTCCTCTAAAGACAAGAATCAGCGAGCTTGAGAAATTACTTGATGCTAAATCGAAGGAATTATCATGCATGTATGAGAAATAACTAATTGGGCGATGTCCGCTTTTGGCTAATAGCAGACATCTCAGCCCTACTTAATTAGAGTCCGCTTTGCCCCCAATAGCGGACATTATCCAAGATACACAAAAGAGTCTGCTTTTGACCTAAAACGGACATCAGAAACATTTTGAAACTACTGAACATCAACCGGCTAAAGCCGGTAAATGTGCGCTCAACTCAATGCTGAAAATCAAGCAGCCCTGTCAAAGGCGCCCAAGCAGCTTACGCTCAGATTCTTGCTGTCGATAGCGGCATAGCTAAATGATTGTCTAACCAGAATGAAAATACCATTATGCGAGATAAGTAAATATGGTAATGCCTAAATAGTAGTGGAAGCCTATCCATGCCTGACCCGCAAAATGACTTACTTTCTACCGTCCGCGATTTTCACGTCCAAGGACAGCTTGATCGAGCCGAACCACTTTACCGCGAGATTATTGAGGCTGATCCGGAAAATGCCGAAGCCTGGCATTTGCTCGGTGTGCTTATGCTGCAAAAAGGACAGGGCGTAGATGCTGAAAGCTATTTAAGCGAGGCCATTAAACTTAAACCTGATGAGGCTAAATATTTTAACAATCTATCGAGTGCCCAAAAACTTGGCGGCAAGGTGACCGAGGCTGAGGGCTCCCTGCGCAAAGCCGTTGAGCTCGACCCCAACTTCGCCGATGGCCATGTTAATTTAGGTTACCTGCTATCGGAAGCCGAACGCTATGATGAAGCTATCGTGAGCTATCGCTCTGCAATTGAACATTATCCCAAAATTGCTGAGCTACATCAGAATTTGGCCCATGCTTTATTTCAAGTTGGATTGCTCGATGAAGCCAAATTAATTTGCCTGAAGGCACTCAGTTTAAAGCCGGACTTGAGTACGGCGCAAAATGTGTTGGGCGGTATTCTTGCCGGGCTCAATGAATTACCGGAAGCAATTGACGCCTATGAAAAAGCGCTCAGTGCCGGTGCTGTTACAATTAGCTCTTATAATAATTTAGGGCTGATCTACCGGACGCAACGTAATTTTGAAGCGGCAGAATCCAATTACCGTAGGGCTCTGTCATTGGAACCTGAAAATGTTGATTCGCTCGTCGGCTTGGCCAGTGTGCTGATGGCGTCCGGGCAGGAACATAAGGCGATTGAGACCTTTCAACAGATATTAGCTATCGATCCAGAAAACGGTGATGCCAAACATATGATCTCTGCTTTATCAGGTCGTACCACCGATACCGCGCCCGAGGCTTACGTTAAAAGTCTGTTTGATTTCTACGCACCTAATTTTGATCAGGATTTAACCGAACGCCTACAATATAAAATTCCCTTTCAGATGCGTGAGGTGGTTGATCAATATTTTGCTGACCAAGAACCAGGTGTCACGCCTGAGTTTAAATGCCTGCTCGATCAAGGTAGTGGCACCGGGCTAGTCGGTGAGGCCTTTCAAAATTGTACGGACGTAATGATCGGCTTGGATTTGGCGCCAAAAATGATCGCCGCGGCAAGTGAGAAAGAAATTTATGATGAACTGCATGAGATTGAACTGGTCGACTATTTGGCCGGGCCGCTATCGGCTGACCGGAGCTTTGATATTGTTGCTGCAGCCGATGTGTTTATCTATATTGGCAAGTTGGATAATTTATTTGAGGCCACTGTTAAGCGTCTGCAATCCGGCGCGTTGTATGTTTTTTCAGTGGAGAATTCAAACTCAGAAGATTTTATTTTGAGAAGTTCCGGACGTTATGCACAAAGCCGCGCTTATATCGAGAGGCTGGCCAGCACTCATGGTTTTAGTATTGAAGTTGCGGAGCCAGCGAAAATCAGGAAGCACGGTAATAAATTTATGCAGGGCACGATTTACATTCTAAAATACCTATAAAGATGAATGTCATTGGCACATCAAAGAGCTTAATTTGGCGGGCGTAGAAGGCTCTTCACAATACAATAAAAAATGGCACCAATAACGGGTCTGCTTCTGGCTATTAGCGGACTCTTTGACCTTATGTAATTGATGCCCGCTTTCGAGTGGATAGCAGCTCAAAGGCCGGGGGAACGTGAGGCGGGAGAGGGTGATTACGCTTCCGGCACCATGGCCTCATCGAACTCCGTCTGATCTTTGATCCAATCTTCAATCGCCTCTGGCTCGCTCAGCGCTTTTAACAGGGCGCTTGCGAGCTCCATTTCTTTTGGTTCAATGCCACTTTCGGCGATACCGAGTTGCAGGCCGATGGCGACCGAGCGGACGATGCCCTTGTGGGATTCATATTGTGGAATGGCGTGGTTTTTTCCGGGTGTTGCATCATCCATTTCACACGCATCTCGGTCCAGAGAGTGCATGGCGCGGCAGGTGAGGGGGCGGGCGGAGTAGATGGTGCATTGGCGGGAGGCGGGATCGAGCAGGGGGCAGTCGATCCGGGAGGCGGCACGCTCAAATTGGCTCATGCCGCTGGTCGCGTTGAGGGTCTCTGAAAGATGCGCGATCAAATCTCGCTTTTGTTCAGCGCTGAAATTGGTGTTGATATATTTGGTCAGGATGGCCAGCTCCGGCATGCTGAGGCCAACATATTGATGGCAGCAAAAGGTGCAGCCGGCCACGCAGGCTAAAAGCTGGTCCGGTGGGTCTTCTTGATAAAATCGTTTAAGGAAAGCCTCTGTCGTGTCGATGGCATCAATACCGATATCGGCGAGCCCGTCAGCAGAGTGGTTTTTAGCAAAAGCCTGGGTGACGCTCTCTGATTGCGCCAGCTTTATTTGGTCTTCAAAATCTGGTTCATCGGTTTTTGCCATGATACTCAGCGTTTGGCATCATGTCTAAGCCATGCGCCATGCGGTTGGTGTAATTGAAAAAGGCAGCCGTGTCGCAGATATCGAAAATATCCTGCTCGGCAAAACCAACATCGCGCAGTGCAGCCCGATCGTCATCGCCAATATCATGCGGGTGTTCTGTCAGCTTCCAGGCAAAATCGAGCATGGCACGGGTGCGCTCATCAAGCTCGGCGACCCGGTAATTCATCACCATCATTTCGCCCAATTGCGGATCACCCGAAAGCTCGCGCACGGCTTGGCCATGGGCAACGAGGCAGTAATAACAGCGATTGGCCGACGAGACGACAACCGCGATCATTTCGCGCTCAAGCTTGGTGAGATTGCAGTCCTCTTCGTCCAGCATGAGCTTGTTATAGAACGCGGTGAAGTTACGGAACTTTTCAATATTGCCGGTATAAGCGCTAAGCACATTTGGCACCATGCCGAGCTTGTCTTGGCAAATGGTAAAATATTTTTTCGTTGCCTCATCCAGGCTGTCTGGATCGGGGAGGGGGAGTTTAATGATGTGTTCTGGTTGGGGCATTTTTATCTACTTAAATTATCTACATTGAGCTTTATGACGAAGCATGTGATCGGCGAGCACGCAGGCGACCATGGCCTCGCCAACCGGGACGCCTCGGATGCCGACACACGGATCGTGGCGGCCTTTGGTTGAAACCTCGGTCTCTTTGCCGTCCGTGGTGATGGTCTGACGGGTTGCCAGGATTGAGCTCGTAGGTTTGACGGCAAAGCGGGCAACAATATCCTGGCCGGTCGAGATGCCGCCCAAAATTCCGCCGGCATGGTTGGAGAGAAACGCCGGGCGACCATCTTCTATCCGCATCTCATCAGCGTTCTCTTCACCGCTCAATTCTGCAGCACCAAAGCCGGCACCAATTTCCACACCTTTGGCGGCATTGATGCTCATCAGCGCTTTGGCGATATCGGCATCCAATTTGTCATAAACCGGATTGCCGAAGCCGACAGGCACACCTCTGGCAATCACTTCAACGACGGCACCAACCGAGGAGCCTGATTTTCGGACTTCGTCCAGATGGTTTTCCCAGACCGGCACCATCTCAGGGTCCGGGCACCAGAAATCATTGTTATCGATCTCGGTCCAATCCCAATTGCCGCGATTAATTTTGTGGCTGCCGATTTGAACCAGCGCGCCCTTAAGCGCGATACTCTCGCCTAAAATTTTTCGCGCAATGGCACCAGCAGCGACGCGGTTAGCAGTCTCGCGGGCGCTGGCACGGCCGGAGCCCCGATAATCGCGATTGCCGTATTTCTGATGGTAAGTGAAATCAGCATGGCCCGGACGGTAGAGGTCTTTGATATCGTCATAATCTTTTGAGCGCTGATCGGTGTTCTCGATCAGCAGGGCGATTGGCGTGCCGGTGGTTTTGCCTTCAAAGACGCCAGATAATATCTGTACCTTGTCCGCCTCATTGCGCTGGGTTGTGAAGCGTGACTGGCCGGGCTTGCGCTTATCAAGCCAGATTTGGATATCGTCTTCATTGAGTTCAATATTAGGCGGCGTGCCATCGATAACACAGCCAATGGCAGGCCCGTGGCTTTCGCCGAACGTCGTGAATTGAAACAAATGGCCGAAGCTATTTCCCGACATGGTTCATCAACTTAATCTTCACCGTTATTGACGGTGATGTCGGGTGCGTCGGGGGCTTTCATGCCGACAATGTTATAGCCGCAATCGACATGATGGGTCTCGCCGGTCACACCGGAGGAAAGATCGCTCAACAGATACATGCCGGATCCACCAACATCTTCATTGGTGACGTTGCGGCGAAGTGGGGAGTTATATTCGTTCCATTTGAGGATATAGCGAAAATCACCGATGCCGGAAGCGGCCAATGTTTTCATCGGGCCGGCTGAGAGCGAGTTGACGCGAATGTTCTGTTTGCCGAGATCTTCTGCCAAGTAGCGCACACTTGCTTCAAGGGCAGCTTTAGCAACACCCATGACATTGTAATGCGGCATCACGCGCTCGGAGCCGGCATAGGTCAGCGTCAGCAACGAGCCACCATCGGTCATGAGCTCCTGAGCACGTTGGCATATGGCGGTGAAGGAATAGCAAGAGATTTGCATGGTCCGGGTGAAGTTGTCGGCTGAGGTGTCGAGGTATTTTCCGGTTAATTCGTCCTTATCGGAAAACGCGATACCATGCAGAATGAAATCGAGCTTGCCCCATTTTTTCTGCACTTCATCGAACACAGCATCAATGCTGCCATCATCCGTGACATCGCAAGGCATAATGAGGTCCGAGCCAATCGATTCGGCCAGCGGCGTAATGCGTTTTAGCAGCGCATCGCCCTGATAGGTGAAGGCCAGCTCAGCCCCTTGGTCAGATGTTGCTTTGGCTATGTTCCAGGCGATTGAGCGACTATTGGCGACGCCCATAATCAAACCTCTTTTGCCTGCCATCAGGCCTGCTGAATTACTCATTGATCCCTCATTATTATTCGTATTATTGATTAGTATCCGGCTACCCCCGCCGGAATCATCACAACATAAGTAAAAGTTAGCTGATGATCGACAAAAACATTTAAAGCTTTGCTAAGACTTCGAATTCTAGGAGACTTATGCGGTTTCCCGGCTTAAATAGCAATGCTCAATGGCGGCATTTAGCCGGCGACATCATCACGTTTTTTAACAATAAATTTCAGATTCGCGGTTTGTCAGGATGAATAGTGTTTTAGGCCGGCACTTTTTCGGCTGGTTCGTCCTTCATATTTCGATCGAACATCTCGCCTTGTTTTTTGGTGGCGAGGATATCACGTGCCTTGGCATAGGTTGGATCATGCCAGAAAATCAGGCACCCATTGCAGCCTTTGCCGCAGCAGCCTTCCATGCCGATACGTGGGGTTTTATTGGTCAGGGTTAGATCGCGAATCCCCTGAGACTCTCTCAAGGCCTCGACTTTCGCGCTATAGGCTTCTTCTGAGCTGCGGCCCTGCTCGATCAACAAGGTCTCTTTATCGAGTTTCAATCTGTCCCATTGTGCCTGGGTAAGAGACTTCTCTTTTCTGAGCACTGTCATCGGCGGGATACGTTCCCGGAGTGTAGATTGGTCTTCTTGATCAAAAGCAGAAAATGGCACCCGGAAAAAGGGTTCATGCCCACCATTGATGACGGTGTTTATTTTGCCGGTTTTGGCATGCTCAAATTCATAGAGCCGCAGCAAGATGGTATCGCGGCCATTCGGCGGCACGAATTCCAGAACGTCACCGGCTTCAAGCTTGTTCTTTCCCTCAATAATAAAGCTGTCTTCTTCGACCGATTGCACCATGCCGGCATATTCCCACGCACCCGTGGTCGAGGTATTTTCATAGCCGTGCGAGTGATTGCTGAGGCGGCCTTCATGGAAGGCGTAGGTGTAGCCGCGATTGGGGATGGTTTGTAGCTCATCCATATATCCGTCCGGCGACCAGTTTTCAGGGTCTTTGTACCAATCATCGATCGCCATCCGATAGGCACGGGCGACGAGGGCGACGTAATAGATGCTTTTGCCGCGGCCTTCGACTTTCAACGAGTCGACGCCGATCCTGAGCAGATCATCGAGCTTCGGCATGATGCAGAGATCTTTGGCATTGAGAATGTACGATCCGCGATCATCTTCCTCGATCGGCATAAACTCGCCCGGCCGCATTTCTTCTTCAAGCAGAAACTCAAATAGTTCCAGATTCTCTTCCGTTAGTGGCAGCTCTTTAGTCGTGCCGTCTTTCAGACGCATATGAACTTTATATTTCCAGCGGCAGCTATTGGCGCAGGCCCCTTGGTTGGCACCGCGCTCGGCCATAAAGTTCGACAATAGGCAGCGCCCCGAATAGGTCATGCACATGGCACCGTGGACAAATGCTTCAAGCTTAATGTCCGGGCACTTTTCTCTGATCTCAGTAAGCTCATCGAAAGACACTTCCCGGCCCAGCACACAAAGGCCAGCGCCCTGGTCCTGCCAGAACTTGACCGACTGCCAGGAGCACACATTGGCCTGGGTGGAGACGTGAAGTTCAAGCTCAGGCGCGCGTTCTTTGACGAACATAAAGACGCCCGGATCAGCGACAATCAAGCCGTCCGGCTGAACTTTTCTAACCGTGTCGACATAGTCCGGCAGCTTGTCGATGTCTTTATTATGTGAAAACAGATTGAGTGTGAGATAAACTCGCTTGCCATGCGCATGGGCAAACTCGATGCCCTCAACAACCTCTTCGAGGGTAAATTCTGACTTGGTGCGGAGCGACAAATCAGGCGTGCCAAGATAAATCGCATCGGCACCATAAAGCACCGCGACTTTCAATTTTTCCAGCGACCCCGCCGGCATCAGCAATTCTGAACGTCTTGAAACTTCAGCCATGTGTTTTCTCACCTCATAAGAGGTGAGAGACATACCTAATTAGTCAGGCTTTGTACATTTATTATTGTCATCCTGAACTTGTTCAGGATCCAGAGCTGTTCGAGGCATACTGGATTCTCAATGACGATGTTAATTAATCACCCGCCAGGAACCATTCGGCTGGCGACAGGCCGTGCCTTTAACGATTTCTTTGCGGCCGTCGACGGTGATCTCGTGCTCATACTCCCGGCAATACTCACCAGAAGACGCGACCCGCTCCGTATTGGTCGGTGTGACGCGGCCGCTATGGCCGGTATTGGGGTTGTTCCAAGTAGACGAAACGCCGTCTTTGTTATTCTCGAGCGTCGTCTGCTGAGTTTGCCCGGCTTTCATGCGATCAACGTCATCCAGGGATTTGCCTAATTGGCCACCCGCAAAAGCGCCACCGAGGGCACCAATGGCGACAGCTGCCAATTTGCCTTTACCGCTACCAATCTGTGAGCCGGCAAGGGCACCCAAGCCAGCACCAATTATGGTGCCAAGCGTTTGCTTTTGACTGTTTTGGTTTTCAGCGCAGGCGGCTAAAAAGGCGACCATGCTCAGAACAACAACAATTTTTGAGGCTTTCATCTTTATTTTCCCAAGTTATCTCTTTTGCTGAAATATCAGTTTGATTGAATAATCCATATTAACAGAATAAAACGTCTCTACCTGTGATTTTCGTCAATAGTAAGGCGATTTTTAAATAAAATGGAACTATGTCCCTTGGCCAACGAATTTGAACATAACGACGATATAACGTTTGAAGCGGATAATCCCGTCGCTCTTTTTAATGATTGGCTGGCAAAAGCCGAAGAAAAAGAGCCGGTTAACCCAAACGCCTGTGCGGTCGCGACAGCAGATAAGTCCGGCAAACCCTCGGTTCGTATGGTGTTGCTAAAAGGTATCGATGAGCGCGGCTTTGTTTTCTATACTAATTCCGAAAGCCAAAAGGGTGAGGAATTAGCGGAAAATCCCCGCGCTTCATTGTGTTTTTACTGGAAATCAATGGGTCGGGAAGTGCGGGTCGACGGGCCGGTGGAAAAAGTAACGGTCGAGGAAGCCGATGCTTATTTCGATAGCCGTTCTCGGGGCAGCCAAATTGGTGCTTGGTCTTCGAAACAATCGAGCGTGCTCGAGAGCCGCTTCGAGTTGGAAAAGCGGATCGCCCAGTTCACCGCCAAATTTCATATCGGCAAAGTGCCGCGCCCGGAATTTTGGGAAGGCTACCGGGTTAAGCATGAAAAAGTCGAGTTTTGGGCCGAAAAGCGCTTTAGGCTTCATGAGCGATTTGTTTATATACGAACCGATCAGGGTTGGCAGACCGAGCGACTTTATCCATAATTAGAAGAATTTGTAGGGGTATTCTAAAATTGAGCGATACTGAGCCAAACTCAGCGACACCACCGAACAGGGTTAAAAATAGTTCAGCCCGGCTGATGCGTTTGGCAACTTATGCATCGGTGAGCGTTGCGTCTATTCTCATTTTTATCAAAATGGGTGCCTGGCTCGCGACCGAATCTGTCAGCTTGTTATCCTCGCTGGTCGATTCCATGCTCGATGTTGGCGCATCAATTGTGAATTTGATTGCGGTTCGCCATGCCCTGCAACCGGCGGATCATGACCATCGCTTTGGCCATGGCAAAGCCGAAGCTCTGGCCGGCCTTGCCCAAGCTGCGTTTATTGCGGGTTCTGGTGCATTTTTGTTATTAGAATCAGTCGGTCGGTTTATTCAACCGCAAGAAGTGAGTAATAGCGAAACCGGTATCACCGTCATGATCATCGCGATCATTATGACGCTTTTATTGGTTGGCTTCCAAACCTATGTGGTCAAAAAAACCGGCTCGGTGGCGATCAGTGCCGATTCGCTACATTACCGCGCTGATATTTTGGTCAACCTGGCGGTGATTGTATCGCTGGTCCTTGCCGCCAATCTCCAATGGCATGTTGCCGATCCAGTTTTTGCCATATTGATCGTCGCCTATATGTCGATTGGCGCTTTTAAAATTGCCGAGCAATCTCTCGACGTGCTGATGGATAAGGAATTTCCAGAAGCTGAGCGTTGGCGGATCAAGGAAATAGCTGAAAGTCATGATAAAGTTATAAACGTCCATGACATGCGGACGCGCTCATCCGGCGCAACGTCCTTTATTCAATTCCATGCCGAAATGCCAAAACACATCTCTCTCGCTGAAGCACATGATATTGCTGATGAGGTCATGTATATGGTTGAAGAGGCTTTTCCAAATACCGAAGTACTTATTCACCAAGATCCGGAAGGTGTCGATGAGCGCCGCGACGAGTTTAGTGAGTCAGGATAGTTTCCCACAGCACAAATTTTATTTTTTGGCTCGAAACTAAAATCTAGGTGTATTATAATACTCCTTAACAAGAGGCCAAAAAAAGTGGCCCACTTTCAGCAGCTCACTGAAACAAACATCAAGGGAAGACTATGTCCTACAAGTCTATTCTGGTTCCCCTCAACGGCACCGATGCAGATGCGCGCGCTTTGGCATGTGCGTATCAGGTTGCCCAAATTTCAAATTGCCATATCAACGCGCTCCACGTGCAAGCGGATTCCAAAGAGGCCGTTCCGCTTTTGGGGGAGGGCATGTCAGGCGCGATGATTGAGGAAATGATCGATCTCGCAGACCGGGATTCGGGCGAGCGATTAAAATTGGCTCAACAGGCCTATGAAAAATTTGTCGCCGAAAAAGGCCTGCCTGAATTGCAAGCGCCGGATGGTGAGGACAAGCCGTCGATATCTTGGTTGGTAAAAACGGGCCGGGAAGACGAGATCGTGTCGCGAGGCGGCCGGATCTCGGATATGACGATTATGGCGAGACCAAAAACGGACGTTGAGCGGCCTTCTTTGATGACCCTCCATGCGGCGATATTTGAAACCGGCAAGCCGGTGCTGATCGTACCGCCAGAAATGCCCGCTGAAATGGGCAAACGTATTTTAATTGCCTGGAACGGCACGTCAGAATCCTCCGCAGCGGTTTTCGCAGCTATGCCGTTTTTAAGAAAAGCCGAGACTATCACCGTCTTAACGGTTGAGACCGAGAAAGCGTTGAGTCGCATCAAGAGTGAAGAATTATTAAAAAATCTCGCTTGGCACGGCGTTGCGCCGACGGTTAAGAAAGTTACGCCAAGCAGTGTGAGTGTGGGCGAGACATTGTTGGCTGAATGTGCGGCAATGAATGCTGATTTGTTGGTGACCGGGGCCTATACCCATAGCCGTCTGATCCAGATCATCTTGGGAGGCGTCACCCGCCACGTTATTTCAGAAGCGAGCATTCCGATTTTGGCCGCGCATTAGCTGTAGATTCTTCATCGAATTGTGAAGTCGGCTTTCCTTTTTGTCTCAATTTGGGCAAAATCCCCTCATGACTGAACAAGCTGAAGAAAAAACTGAAAGCAATCTGGATCTGACTGATTACAGTGAGTTCTGGATGGGCAAAAATCCGACACCACAGGAACGTGGTGAGGTGATTGTGAAACGCCTCGAAAAATTCATTCGCGAAGGGCGGTCAGATCAGGGTGGTATCTCGTTCAGGCGCTGGCAGGAACTGGCGGTGCACGAAGTTACCAATGCGATCCGCGATGCCGAGAAGCATTGGCGAAATGATAACCGCTTCGTCACGCGGGGGCTGGCCGTGGGTGCCGCGACAATTGTCACAATTGGGTTTTGGGGAACCGTTATGGCTGCTGAAGTCGCGCCCGACCGGCAATCCGCCGCGCTTATTTTAATTGTTGCCGGTGGTCTGCTATTTGCCGTGCTGGGTGTTTGGGGGGTCAGAAGACTGGACCGGTTTTATCAATCGGGTCGCAGGCGCGATCACTTTCGCCGCGTCTTTAACTTTGACCGACAATTGGCACAGCTTGATGTTGACCTTGAAAAGCGTCTCAAAGAACTTGAAGAGACGCTCGATGAAATGTCCAAAGGCTCGCTTGGTAAGCTTTGAGAAAAACCCAGGAATCCCAATATAGATATTGTTTCTGGTCAATATTTAGGTATGAATACGCCCCATAATTTAAAGCATGATGACCGCCTTGGCTGGTCAGAAATACAAAGGAAGAGTTATGCCCGATTTACGTTCTAAGACATCGACCCATGGCCGCAATATGGCGGGTGCGCGTGGCCTCTGGCGCGCCACTGGAATGACGGATGATGATTTTGGTAAGCCGATTGTTGCCATCGTCAATTCCTTTACTCAATTTGTGCCGGGTCATGTGCATCTTCAGGATTTAGGTCAGCTTGTCGCTCGCGAGGTTGAAGCAGCTGGGGCCGTGGCGAAAGAATTTAATACCATCGCTGTCGATGACGGTATCGCGATGGGTCATGACGGTATGCTGTATTCGCTGCCTTCCCGTGAGATCATCGCCGACTCGGTTGAATATATGGTCAATGCCCATTGCGCCGATGCGATGGTTTGCATTTCAAACTGCGACAAAATCACGCCCGGTATGCTCATGGCAGCGATGCGTCTTAATATTCCAGCGGTCTTTATTTCAGGTGGCCCGATGGAGGCCGGCAAGATTGAAGTCGATGGTAAAGAGATAAAAATTGATCTGATCGACGCCATGATCCAGGGCGCTAATCCAGAAGTTAGCGATGAATTAGCCGAGCAATATGAGCGTGAATCCTGCCCAACCTGTGGCTCGTGCTCGGGCATGTTTACCGCCAATTCGATGAATTGCCTAGCCGAGGCCATGGGGCTTGGCTTACCAGGCAATGGCAGCGCTTTGGCAACCCATGCTGACCGTAAAGACCTGTTCCTGCGGGCTGGCCGCGAGATTGTTGAGAGTTGCCGGCGCTATTACAAAGAAGACGATGAGAGCGTATTACCGCGTGCGGCGGGCAAAGCTGGTTTCGAGAATGCGATGACGCTTGATATCGCGATGGGCGGCTCAACCAATACCGTGCTTCATCTGCTGGCAATTGCTCAGGAAGCCGAGATTGAATTCACCATGGAAGATATTGATCGTCTGTCTCGTATAGTCCCTAACATTTGTAAGGTGGCGCCGAGCACCCAGGATTATCACATGGAAGACGTCCACCGGGCCGGTGGTATCATGGGTATCTTGGGCGAGCTCGACCGCGGCGGATTGTTGGACCGGGATGTGCCGACAGTTTATTCGCCGACCCTCGGCAATGCGATCGATCAGTGGGACATCATCAAATCCAACGATCCAAGCGTCAAAGATTTTTATCGGGCGGCACCGGGCGGTGTTAAGACCACAGTCGCTTTCAGCCAGCAGAGCCGCTATGACAGCCTGGATGATGATCGGGAAAATGGCTGTATTCGCTCGGTCGAACACGCCTATAGCCCGGATGGTGGCCTCGCGGTCTTATACGGCAATATCGCGCTCGAAGGCTGCATCGTTAAAACCGCTGGCGTCGATGACAGCATTTTAAAGTTTTCCGGTCCGGCGCGTATTTTTGAAAGCCAGGACGATGCCTGTAAATCAATCCTGAGCCGGGAGATCAATTCCGGCGACATCGTGCTTATTCGTTATGAGGGCCCGAAGGGTGGCCCGGGTATGCAGGAGATGCTCTATCCGACGAGCTATCTCAAATCTATGGGTATGGGCAAAGAGTGCGCGCTTGTGACCGATGGTCGCTTTTCTGGCGGCACGTCCGGCCTGTCGATCGGGCATGCCTCTCCGGAAGCTGCCGAGGGCGGTAATATTGGTTTGGTCGAGGAGGGCGATATGATCGATATCGATATTCCTAGTCGGACGATCAATGTGGCTGTTGATGATGCCGAACTGCAAAAGCGCCGGGAAGCGATGGAGGCCAAAGGCAAAGCAGCCTGGAAGCCTATAGCACCGCGTACACGCGTCGTCACTTCGGCACTTCGAGCTTACGCTGCATTGACAACGAGTGCGGCCAAAGGCGCAGTTCGTGACGTCAGTCAGGTGGAATAGCAATCCGTGGATGATTTTGCGATAGCCCGTGCGATACATGTTATCGCAGTCGTGATGTGGATCGGCAGCGTTTCCTTTACGACGATAATCATCCTGCCCATTCTTCGACGTGGTGCTAAAATGGGAGAGAGCACGGCTTCTTTTGAGCAAATTGAAGCGCGTGTTGCGAGACAAGCCAAATACACCACACAGATAACCGGCCTCACGGGTCTCTATATGCTTTATGTGTTGGATGCCTGGGAGCGGTTACTTGATCCGGCCTCTTGGTGGATCCACGCCATGATCGCGATTTATTTGATTTTTACCGTGGTGATTTTCATTCTGGAGCCGCTGGTATTACACAAATGGTTTGCCAAACGGGCAGCGAGTGATCCGGCTGGATTGTTAGGTCTGATTTTTAGAGCCCATGTCGTGCTGCTGACGCTCAGTTTTGCGACCATCGCTGTCGCTGTCATCAGTGTTCACGGATAGCTATTCCAGGAGATTTTAAGCATAAAAAAAGCCACCCAGTCTTGTGCTGAGCGGTTTTTTTGGTGAAAAATATCAATGATATTCGTGAGGATTTCGCAACATGTCTGCTAATGAGCTCGCATCAGCCGCAATGTTTTCAAGGTCATGTTTCATAACATCACTGGCAATCTGATTGGCGGTTCTAACAACATGACTAGAATCATGTTGCAGGACATCAGAAGTTTTAACCAAATTATCAGTGGTCGTTTGAACTTTGGTTAGAGTCCCAGCGGAAATTCTGTTTTTGGCACTGATATGGTTCATTTTACTTTCTCCGTTTTGATAGGCATTTTCTCTTTCGATATGAATTACTGTAGAGAAACTAAAACGAAGATGGGGTGTCGTTATGTTTTTGATTATTTCAAATTCAGAACAATTGTCACTTAACTGTAAGTAACATTTCAATTTATTTCAGAAAACAGGAATAAATGGGGGAGCCCCCTAGCTCGATTTGGAGCTGATATCCTTAAACACCATATTGGCAAGGTCGAGCAAATCACCGCGCGGCATCTCGCCCGATAGCGCATAAGACAGCGGCCCGTTGGTCCAGTAAAAGGCGACCATGCCGTGCTCGGCGATAAAGCGGAATTTGGTGTCGCTGAAGGTTGCGCCGGACCGGACGTATAGCGTGACGCGTCGGGCGCGCTTGTCTTCATACATCAACAATGCCGCAGGAGAGCTTTGATCGGTCACCTGTCTGCCGCCGATAAGCTTAAATCCAGCCCCGGCAATGTTTGGAATCATCAGCTTATGGCCAAGACGATCGGACAGCCAACTCACCATATCTTTTCGATACATCGCGCTGATCTCTACCGGACGAGCAGTATCGTGGGCGTAGACGACATGGGCGTTTAAGGCTTGGCGGGCAAACTGTCCGCCGGCTTCATGCTCCATCGGATCCATAGTAAAGAAGC
>JABIHH010000007.1 GCA_018649725.1 Rhodospirillaceae bacterium
ACTAGAGAAAAGAAAAAATCGTTCCGCGCAGGGCTAAAATTCACCAGAACTAATCCTGCGCTCAACTGCATCAGATGAAGGCTCTCGTTTTCAATGCCGCGTTCATTGGTATTTTAGGCTCACCCCCATTGCTAACAGTTTTGGGCGGCATCATTGGTCTCGTACTTCTTCTCCCCTTTACTTATGAAATGGAAGCCGTGCCAGCCTTTGCGCTCCTGCTCGGCATGTATGCGGTGACGTCCACCAGTGATACGATCGCCTCGGTGATGCTCGGTATTCCGGGCACCTCGGCGTCGCAGGCAACGGTGCTGGATGGCTACCCCTTGGCCAAAAAAGGCCAGGCGGCCCGGGCTTTTGGCGCAGCCTTTACGGTGTCGGCTTTTGGCGGTGTTGTTGGCGCGCTGATTATGGCGGCCTCGCTGCCGATCTTGCTGCCGATGATTTTGGCCTTCGGCGTCCCTGAATTTTTTTTCTTAGGCGTACTTGGCCTCACCATGGTGGGAGCACTGGCCGGCGGCTCAATCTTGAAAGGCCTGACCGTAGCGTCCCTCGGCCTGTTACTGACAACGATTGGCTACGCAGCCTCGACCGGCGTGCCACGCTATACCTTTGAGCATGATTATCTGCTCGAAAGCCTGCCGATCATTCCCGTCGTGCTGGGTCTGTTTGCTTTGCCTGAGCTTTTGGAAATGGCGGTCAGAAACACCTCAATCGCCCGTATTGAAGCGAGTGACTCCAAAGACGCAACTTTGATGAGGGGCGTGCGCGATGTTCTGGAAAATTGGTGGCTAACCGTTCGTTGTGCGTTGCTGGGTACTTATATCGGCATGCTGCCGGGATTGGGCGTCTCAATCGTTGACTGGATTGCTTATGGCCATGCGGTGCAAAGCGCCAAAGATAAATCTAAGTTTGGTACCGGCGATATCCGGGGCGTGATTGCGCCGGAAGCCGCCAACAACGCGACCAAAGCCGGTGCGCTGATCCCGATGATTGCCTTTGGTATTCCGGGCAGTCTGGGTACAGCGATCCTATTGGGCGCGCTTGTCATCAAAGGCCTGAAGCCGGGCCCTGAAATGCTGATCGATCACATCGAGCTTACTTTCTCGATGGTATGGGATATCGTGATCGCCAATTTAGTTGCTGCCGGTCTGTTGATGATTTGGAGTAAGCAAGTTGCCAAAGTCTCGTTCCTGCCGGGTCACCTCTTGGTGCCGGGTGTGGCGGTCTTTGTGCTCATGGGTGCCTGGCTTGCCAGCGCGGCGATGGGTGATTGGGTTTCCTGTATTGCATTTGGTTTCCTCGGCTATTGGATGAAGCAAGGCGGCTGGCCTCGTCCGCCGCTGATCCTGGCGATCGTGCTCGGCAAATTGATGGAAGATAACCTCCAGCTTTCGACGCAGGTCTATGAGGGCTATAGTTGGATAACCGGGCGGCCGATCGTTTTGTTCATTATTGCGCTGGTTGTTTTAACTCTTATTCTGGCCGTCAAAGGCGTCATTAAAACCAACAACACACCGAAGAAAGAAGATGCTGTCATTGCCGGCGAAGGGTCTGGTAAGAACCCAATCCTGTCACTGCCATTGGCATTATTGTTCTTAGGTATTTTTGTCTGGGCTCCGATTTCCGCCGCCGGCTGGGAGCCTGAAGCGCAGCAATTCCCGCTGGTTGTAAGCTATACAGCGATTATCTTTCTCGCGCTGATTATCTTCACTGATTTCAAAGAAGTGTTGCTGAAAGTTCGGGAAGCATCGGGCTTAGGGGGGGCGATATCGGCGTCCTTTGAAAAGGCTGACTTTGCCCGTTCGACCAGCTTCATTGCCTATCTTCTTTGTATTTTGGTGGCGACTGTTTTTGTCGGTCAATTGATATCTCTGACCGCTTTTGTAGCGATCTATCTGTGGCGTTGGGGCAATTACAATTGGAAAATCTGTCTCGGTTATGCAGCGGTGTCCTGGGCCTTCATTTACGGTTTTTATGATCAGATCATGCATCTGTTCTTCTATCCCTCAATGTTATTTGGCTAAGGAGTAAAGCTATGGTGAGTTCCAAAGACAGACTTACAAATGACAATCATCCTGCCCTGGGATTGCAACTTTTTATGATATTTACTGAATTCACCGATCAGGAAGGTGATAAGATCGAAGCCCGAACCGCCCATTTCGAATATCTTGCGAAACTGGAAGAAGACGGCAAAGTTTTTGCCGCTGGCCCCCTTCATTCGGAAACAGGTGAGACAACCGGCAATTCCCTGATTGCGGTAAAAGCAGATAACATTGAAGAGGCACGCGCCATTGCCGAGGCCGATCCCTATTACCAAGCCGGTTTTCGCAGCTTTACGGTACGACCGTGGAAAATTAATGAAGGTGGCTTCGACCTCAAACTCCGCTTTTCTGCCGGTGTCTTTGAGCTGGAATAGTTCGAAAAACCGCGTCATCCCGGCGAAGGCTGAAATCCAGCCTTCAATTCAAATGCCGTCCCGCCGCCTTTCTGGATTCTGACTTTCGTCAGAATGACGGTGGAATTTAGTAAACTGTCACTGAACCCCCTCCGTCATTCTGGCGAAGGCCAGAATCCAGGGGGGCTTCAATTCCATTTTGAAAGAAAGGCTGGATCCTGGATCAAGCCCAGGATGACGGTGCTTAACTTTTAAACGCTGGCATGATTTCTTTGGAGATGATGCGGAGCGTCTCGACGCTGTCGGGTAGCAGAAACAGAATATGCTCAAATCCCATGTCTTTTAGCGTTTGAATACGCTCGATGATCATATCTGGGGTGCCGAGTAGGGCGGCATCGTCGATGGCGAGGTCGGGATTTGCATATGAATCTGGCTGATCGGATTTTTTCTCCAGCCCGGGCAGTGCACCAAATTTATCAAACATCCTGGAGACGCGTTCTTCACGGATGGCGGTTGCTTTTTCGAGGCCATCATTGGTGAGCGTGATAGTAACACCGCGCGCCAGAGCGACCTCCATTGGATCAAAATTTCTGCCAATACCATCACAGGCCGAGCGCCAAGCAGTCAGCCGTTCTTCAGTACGCTCAAATGAGGCGAAGTGGTCGAGCATGACGCTCATGCCGGTCTCGGCAACGCGGGCTATGGACTCGTCCGTACCTGCCGCCGTCCAAAGCGGAGGATGCGGCTTTTGGATGGTTGGCGGCTCAACGATAATATCTTTGAACGACCAGAACTTGCCATTGTGATCAAAGCGTTCATTCGACGTCCAGGATTTAATAATAACTTCAATGGATTCTTCATAGCGCGCGAGGCTTTCTTCCTTCGGAATACAAAAGCCATCGAATTCAATATCGCGGTAGCCTTTACCGACCCCGAAATCGAGGCGGCCGCCGGACAGCAAATCCACGGTCGCGGCTTGCTCGGCGATCAATACCGGGTTGTGCCAGGGCAACACGGTGACGGCAGTGCCCAGCCTGATAGTCGAGGTGATGGCAGCGAGATAGGATAAAAGATTGAGCGATGACGACAACTGGCCGCCGCCGGAGAAATGATGCTCAACAATAAAGATGCTCTCAAAGCCAAGCTGTTCGGCCTCGACGACTGTATCGATAAAGCCGCCATAGCCTTGGCTATCAGCGGTCTCCTCGCCGCGCCGCGCCACAGCACCGCCAAATAATCCAAACTTCACGGGATCCCCCCTCCTTAAGCCCAATTAGGCCTAATTAAGCTCGATTAAGTATGTGCGTTCGGATCGTCATGTTGCGGCCCGTGCAGTCCCGTCATACCTTTCTCAGCCTGGCCTAACAAGTACTGACCATCGGCATTGCGCATCAACTTACCGTCAGCACGCAACTCGTCCAGTTGGACGGCGATTTCACGGCCATCGCGGCTGCCAAGGGCATCAACGATCTCGGCAAAGAACATCGGTGCATTTTCCTCTAAAGCCTGAGTGACGGTCTGATAACGGGCGACACTTTCGAGCTTAGGTGCTTTGGCGACACGCATGGTGAGCTTCCCTCGGCTTTGCAGCGGTAGCGTCATATCAAAGCCTGCTTTGGCACCAATGATACCTTTGCCATCGAGGCTGGGGTCCATCGGCATACCCATCATGCCCTCAAAGAGAACAAGGTCACGATCGGCTTGGAAACGCGAGACCATGGCCCAGTCAAAAGCGTGCTCGTCGCGGATATCGACATCTTCATCGGTAACGAAGACATGCTTGGCACCAAAGATGGCGGCAAAGACGGCGGCGATCACATTGCGGGCTTGGCCGGGACGAATTTGTTTGATGGAAATGCGCACGTGCTGCCCCTCGGCGGAGCCGGGCGGGACATAGACGTCTCTCACAATAACGCCCATCATCCGCAGGGTTTTAAAGATCTGTGCCTCGGCGCGGATGGTCAGCAATTGCACCGATTCTGCCCGGTGGATTTCCGGGCCGGAGCCATGCAGCAAGCTTTGATGCAGCATATCTTCGCGTGCCGTAATCGCCGTGACATGGAAGACCGGGTCCATATGCATCGGGCCATAGAAGCCGACATATTCACCATACGGGCCATCCGGCTCGACATAGCCGCGCTCATCGAAATAACCTTCAATCACCATCTCGGCATCGGCGGGCACCCGAATGTCATTGGTGAGAGATTTCACCAGCGGTAACGGCTCACCCCGGAGTGTGCTGACCAGGGAAATTTCGTCCGAAGGAATACGCATACCGGCCGCCATATAGTCGATCGGGTGAGAGCCGACGGCAAAGCTGATCGGCAGCTTTTCACCGCGGGCGACACAGCCTTGATAAATGCGCTTGAGATCAGAGGGCGCTGTGACATTGGTACCGGCGGTTTTTGAGTTTCTAAGGCTTAAGCGCCGGCAGCCGACATTGGTCGTGCCGCTTTCTGGATCGATACAGTAGTCGATGCCAGAAGAGAGATAAGCGCTGCCGTCAAAGTGATGCTGAATATAGAAGGGCAGCTTGGTGAGATCGGCATCATCGCCTTCAAGCACGACTTTTTGCACCGGTGCATCACCTTGTTTGACGTCAACAATCGGCTGCGGTGTGTCGAGGCGGCGTTGAAATTCTTCAATCACCTTGTCTTCTTCGACGTCGAGGGCGGCAGCGAGGCGGGCGCGGCTGCCATTGACATTGGCAACAAGCTCGAGCTTCTCCGGTCCGACTTGCTTGAACAAAACGGCCTTTTCGTTGGCCTCAATCTCGGCTGCTAAATTGGTCAGCTCAACCGGTGTGTCGACCGTCGTAACTTCACCCATTTCGTCGAGTTTCTCGATAAATTTTCTGAGCCGAAATTTTTCTGTATCGATGTCTGACATTTTAGTTCCCCACTAAATATAATTGTCGTTACGCGGCCATTATTAAACTTGAGCGTCCTGGATTGCTTTCCAGACTTTTTGTGGTGTTGCGGGCATCTCTATGTAGTTGATGCCGTATACTGAAAGCGCATCGGTTACAGCGCTTAAGACAGCAGGCAAAGCGCCGACGCAGCCGGCCTCGCCCGCACCTTTAACGCCGAGCGGATTAACTTTGGTTGGTACTGGATTGCTCTCTACTTTGATATTGCAGAAATTATCGGCGCGCGGCATGGCATAATCCATGAAGGAGCCGGACAGCAATTGGCCAGATTCAGCGTCAAAGGCGATGTCTTCCATAAGCGCTTGGCCGACACCTTGAGCGACGCCGCCATAAATCTGGCCTTTCAAGGTCAGTGGATTAATCACATTGCCAACGTCATCGACAACGTAATAGCTGATCAGCTGGGTCTTGCCGGTCTCTGGATCGATCTCGACCTCAACGCCATGGCAGCCATTTGGAAAGCTCGGGGTATCGGGCTTGAACACACCTTTTTCGGCAAGGCCCGGCTCAATACCTTTCGGTATCCGCATTGGGTTATAAGCGATTTTGGCAATTTCGATGATATCGATGGAGCGATCCGTGCCGGCGATTTTAAATTCACCATCTTCGAAGGCGATATCGGGCTCAGCCGCTTCTAAAATCTCGGCGGCGATCTTGGTGCCCTTTTCAATAATTTTATCGGCAGCAAAAGTCAGCGCCGTACCACCAATCATAGCGGAACGTGAGCCGAAAGTGCCGAGGCCGTGGACAACTTTATCAGTGTCGCCATCAACCAAACGCATCTCATCGGTATCGATACCCAGTTTGCTGGACAGCATTTGTTTATACATGGTGTCGTGGCCTTGGCCCTGGTCTTTAGTGCCGGCCAAAATGGTCACGGTGCCGGTTGGGTCAAATCGCACTTCAACCGTTTCCGGCACCGGCGCTCCGGCGCGCTCGATGGAGTTGGAGATCGCAATTCCACGGATCATGCCGCGCGATTTTGCTTCCTCGCGTCTCGCCTCAAATCCCGCGTAGTCGATCATCTCCATAACCCGGTCCATGTTCTTTTCGAACTCCCCGCAATCATAGGTGTAGGTGAGGCCGGTCTTGAACGGCATGGCATCAACTGGAATGATGTTTTTGCGGCGTATCTCGACTTTATTCATACCGAGCTCCAGCGCCGCCAAATCGACCATGCTTTCCAAAATGTATGAAGCTTCAGGCCGGCCTGCGCCGCGGTAAGGCGACGTTGCATTCGAGTTGGTGAACACATTGCGCACGGTCGTATGAATGGCAGGTGTGATGTAGACGCCGGCAACGCAGCCGACATTAAGCCATGAGGAAAGGAGATTGCGGTCCTGCGATAAATAGGCGCCGATATTGCAAATCGTGCTGACGCGAATGCCAAGGAATTTGCCGTCATTGGAGAGGGCCATTTCCGCTTCGGTAACATTGTCTCGGCAATGCTCATCAGACTGAAACGCTTCACTACGCTCGCAGGTCCATTTAACTGGACGGCCAAGTCGCTTGGCGGCCCAGGCGCAAAGCCGAACTTCCGGATAGATGGGGCCTTTCATACCAAAAGCACCGCCCACATTACCGGCGATTACCTGCACATCTTTTTGTGGCACCTTGAAGATATCTTCGGATAGCACCTGGCGCAGCGCATGCGGGGCCTGAATGTCGTTATAGACAATATAGCGGCCTTCACGATGATCATAATCGCCGACGCAGCCGCGCATTTCCATCGAGTTGGCGGAGATGCGGTTGATGACGAAGCGATGCTTGATAATTTTGTCAGCTTTCTCGAACGCCGCATCGGTGGCGTCTTTGTCGCCTTGTGATATGACGTTTGAGATATTGTCGCCGCACTCCTCCCAGACAAGTGGAGCGTCTGCTTCGGCGGCGGAAGCGGTATCGGTGATTGATTGTAAAGGTTCGAACTCAATTTCAACCAGCTCGGCGGCGTCTTTGGCCTCGGCGATTGTCTCGGCAACAACGAAGGCGATGTAATCACCAACATAGCGCACGCGACCTGACACCAAGCCCGGATGCGGCACACTAAACAGAGGAGAGCCATCGGCGCGTTTGTGCTGTTGCGTGACGTGGGTTGTGCCGAGGCCATCGGCTTTGATATCTGCGCCGGTTAGAACGGCTAACACACCAGGGGCAGCCTCTGCTGCACTCGTATCCATCGACAGAATTTTAGCGTGGGCATAGGGCGAACGGAGAACAAAACCATGCGCTTGGCGGTGTAAATTCACGTCATTGACGTAATTGCCGCGTCCTGTCAGTAGGCGCGGGTCTTCTGTTCGGGCGACGGATTGACCAAATGCAAATTGTCCCATGGTCCTGGTATTCTCCTACTCTTTATTTATTGCTGTAGATATCTCTCAGCTCATTTTTTAGAATTTTCGACATCGCACTTTTGGGCAGCTCGGCGACAAAATCCATTTGACGCGGAATCTTGTAGCCAGCGATTAATTCACGGCAATGCTCGATGATGGTTTCTTCAGTGAGGGTCTGGCCGGGAGCCGTGACAATGACGGCGAAAAGCGACTCTCCATATTTATCATCTGGCACGCCGATCACCGCACATTCAAAGACATCCGGGTGCTTGTAAAGGGCGGCTTCAACTTCCGAGGTGTAAATGTTCTCGCCGCCGCTGACGATCATGTCTTTTTTCCGGTCCATCAGGAACATCACGCCGTTTTCATCAACCCGGCCAACATCGCCGGTATGGAACCAGCCATTTCTAAAGGCTTTCTCGTTCTCTTCAGGTCGGTTGAGATAGCCGGGCGTCACGTTCGGCCCGCGTACACAAACCTCACCAGCCTCGCCGGTCGGCACTTCATTGCCGTCATCGTCGAGAATTTTGAGATCAATACCAACCAAAGGTCGGCCGGCAGCGCGCAAGATGCTGGTATCACCGGACTCAACCGCATTGCGGTGATCGTCATGATCGAGTGAGGTTACAATCGGCGAGGTCTCGGTTAGTCCATAACCTTGTTGCACGCCGGCATTGGTGAAGCGCTGGATCGATTTCTCGACCCATTCGGCGGCCATAGGCGAAGAGCCATAAAATAAATTGCGATAGCTTGAGATGTCGTAGTCGTCAAAAGTCGGCTCCTCCAAAATCATAATGATCATGGTCGGTGCCATCATGGCCTGGGTCACTTTGTAATCCTGCAAGGCCTGCAAAGCCCCGACGGCTGAGAAGACCGGCAGAAATGAATGCGCAGCCCCTAACATGGTATAGGCTGTGCAAAGTAAATCGGCGGCATGAAACATCGGCGCGACATGCAGGTAAATGTCTTCTTTGATGACGTCCATGGCGATGGCGACTTGGTAGCCGTTGGAGGTGATGTTGCGATGGGTGAGCTGAACACCTTTGCTGCGTCCCGTCGTGCCACCGGTATAAAGCAGGACCGCTAAATCATCTTCTTTCGGATCTTGTGGTTGGGCAGGGTCCGCCGCATTTAAAACATCGTCCAAAGCGGGGACAGTACTGTCAGGGGAGGTGGCACTCATAACCAATCTTTTATCCCGCCAAGGGGCCAGTAATTCGTCATCCGTGAGGCTGAGATAATCCTCGCCAAGCGCCAACATTTTGATGTCTGCGTCTTCGAGAATATGGAGAATTTCAGGGGCGGCCAGGCGGTGGTTGATCGGCACAGGTATCGCACCGGCCCAATAGCCGGCGTGGAGAAGCTCGGTGTAGCGAAAAATGTTTGGTCCAATGATGCCGAAACGATCACCCTTTTCTAGGCCAAGGTCCGACAGCGCGCCAGCCAACTTCTGGATGCGTTCAATATGTTCATTCCAGGTAAAATTTCGCTCAGCATCGACAATAGCAGGCCGGTTGCCGAACAGCTTGTTCGTCCGCTGTAAGGCGGAGGTCATCGTAATCATGGGCTAATCAGCCTCCCTTAGTCTTTTTGATCAAGATTTAGGCGTCTTTGCGCCTATTCCATCAAGTTTTGTTAGTCCCGTTGACCAGGAGCTGATTTTAGTCCCAATTGTGCGGCGCACAAGTCCGAAATCCGCCAAAAACGTCCCGCCGTTCAGGCGTGAAGAAATTGCGGTATTTGCTGTTGAGCATACGCGACCGCGTCGCCCAGGCTCCGCCGCGTAATACTTTGCGGGTGCCAAAGACGGGTTCGGAATATTCTTTATATGAATCGGCTTTAAATCCAGGGTAGGGTTCAAAATTGCTCGACGTCCATTCCCATGTATTGCCGAGCATCTGACGCAGCCCCCAAGCGCTATCCCCCTCGGCAAAAGCCGCGACATCGACGGTACCCAGACCCCGGCCATCTAGATTGGCTCGGGCCACTGTTTCCTTATCGTGCCCCCAAGGATAGGGCCGCTTGGTCTTGGAAAACTCTTTGCCACCATTGACCGGCTCGGTAGTCGCGGCGACTTCCCACTCAATCTCACTTGGCAGACGGCGCTTGGCCCAGTTGCAATAGGCGCTCGCTTCATACCAATTGACATGGATGAGAGGTTGATGGGGTGGCAGCTCAATCGTCTGATCGTAATGGCGCATCAGCCATTTTTCTGGACCGTCCGGAATCCAATAGACCGGGTGCTCGGCCTCGGCTCTGGCCCGCCAGCCCCAACCGATATCATGCCAAAGATCACGGCGCTTATAGCCATCATCGGCGACAAAAGCTGCAAAATCCTCATTGGTGACGGCGGCGCGGGCAATCTGGAAGGGGTGAACTGTCACATCATGCGCCCATTTTTCATTATCGAATAAAAACGGATCATCCGGCGTCGAGCCCAGTAAAAAGGTGCCGCCTGGAATCTTGACATCACCGGTGTGCGGGCCGGTCTCAAGCTTGGACTTGTCGAGCTCTTTGGCAGCGGCGAAATTTGGCATCGGATATTCAAGCGTGTTGCGGGTATAGGTATAGGCCTCGGTATGCATGTCTTCATGGAAGGTGGCGAAGGGATAAATAAAGCTGTCCTGCTCATCAGCCAGATTGCTATCAGAAATTTCACCCAACCGATCAATCATCCGGCTGCGGATATCATCAATATAGTTCTGCGTCTCTTTTAAGGGCAGCAGCGGTAGATCCCAGCGAATGCTGTGTTCGATGGCGATCGAATCATACATCTCGTCGCCATTGTCCAAGGTTTTATCGGCGCCATAGAGCATGCGCAAAATAAACTGCTCATAGAACCAGGCGACATGACCGATCTCCCAGAGAAGAGGGTTTACGATGGGCAATTGCGGCCCCATGATCTGCTCGGCATCAAGACCGTCAACCAACTCAAGGGTCCGTGAATTCGCATCTTCGAGTAAATCTGCTAAGTATTGGGTGCTTACGAGTTCAGTCATAAAGTTTTTCCATAAAGGTCAGCAAAGTTCGTTATGAAGATTAGCCTAATAACGCCCGCTAAAAAAAGCTCAAAAAATGGAAATCGCACAACGGCGCTCCGCTGGGCGAGAATTCTGCGCGATTTGGGGCATCACGTCGATATCACTGTTACGTATGATGGCCAAAAAGCCGATCTGATGATTGCTTTGCATGCTTGGCGAAGTGCTGCGGCAATCACGACCTACCGTAAGTTATATCCAGATCAGCCGCTTATACTCGCTTTGACCGGCACCGATATCAATGAGTTTATCCACTCAGATCCAAAGCCGACCTTGGCGTCGATGGAAACCGCCGATGCCCTGGTCTGCCTGCATGATTTGGTTGTCGATGTGACGCCAAAAAAGTTTCGTAAAAAACTCAACGTGATCTACCAATCTGCCCCGGCGTTAAGCCGAAAGCGAAAATCGACAACAAAGAATTTCGATATTTGCCTAATCGGCCATATGCGGGATGTTAAAGACCCGCTCCGGGGTGCCATGGCGTTGCGGGGCGTGCCGGAAAGCTCGAAGCTGCGCCTGATCCATTTGGGCAAGGCGCATAACAAGGCTTGGGAGAAAAAAGGCCGGGCCGAGATGAAGCGCAATCCGCGCTATATCTGGCAGGGCGAGAAAGCCGGTTGGGAAGTACGCAAAGAACTGGCGAGAACTAATTTGATGTTGATTTCTTCCGTGTCGGAAGGCGGTGCGAATGTGGTTTCCGAGGCCTTGGTCGCGGGCGTGCCGGTTATAGCCTCCAAGATCAATGGCAATGTCGGCATGCTGGGCAAAGACTATCCGGGCTACTATCCGGTGGGCGATGAGAAGGCGCTGCGAAAACTTTTGCTTAAATGCGAAAGCGACGCAGCGTTTATGCGCGATCTCTCCAGACGCTGCAAAGTGCGCGCTAAGTTATTTAAGCTGGCAGAAGAAAAACGCCGCTGGAAGAAATTGCTTGCCGAAATCGTTAATTAACTAAACCACATCCGCGGTAGTTCTAAGACGGAGGCGGGCGCGGATGGTGCGCGATAGGGTGTCGATGGTGATGTTAAGGATGGCGGTGATAACAATTAGAAATAGGGCGCGGTCGAAGCGTAGATCGGCGAAAGCGCTGTCGATATAAAACCCCAATGTTGCAATGCCGAGAATGCCTAAGATAGCGGTCTCGCGCATGATGACCTCCCAGCGATAAAACAGAAATGCCAAAAATTGTGGGTAGAGACGGGGCAAGACGTCATAGGCGTAGAGGTTGAGGCCTTTGGAACTGTCTGGCCGAAGCGTCATGTCTTCGGTGTAGCGCCCAACCAGATGACCCATGATGGCACCGTTATGAAGTGCCAAGGCGACAGCTGCGGGCAACATCGACGGCCCCCACAAAAGCAAGAAAATTAACGCCAGCACATATTCCGGCGTTGAGCGCAAGATGACCAAAAAGACATGGCCCACGGTGCGACCAAACAGGCCAAAGAATTTTGATGAAACGATCGGGAAGAACAACAGCGTCAGGGCGGCCGAGCCGACCAGGGCGACTTGCGTTAAAATTACCGTTGCGATGATGCCGGGCAGCGCTTGTTCACTCCACATCATGTTGAGCCAGTTGCCAAGGGCAGCGAAAGTTGCCGCATCGAAAGTCTCCGCAACTCGCAAGGGATGCGGCAAAATGTCGTGGGTGATGAAGCGGACAAGATTGCCGGTGGACAATTCACCAGCCCAGGGAATGACCAGCAGCGCCAAAATTATGTAGAGCGGGATCAGGCGGGCATGCACCCATTTGCGAATGGTTGCAATGATGACATAAAAGATGATGAGCAAAGCAACGGCCTCGGAATATTTACCTTGTGAGAAAGCACTTTCCAAATGAAAGCCGATTGTGGGCAGCCCAACGAAGCCTAAGACAGCGCTGGAACGCAGGCCGCATTCCAGGCGATAGAGCGCGTAAGTTTTAAAGTGCACCCAGGCATCCGGCATGCGGACAAACATAAAAGTTGAGACGGAACTGGTACCTTTGGGCACGGTTTGCAGGGGGGCCGGATCCGATTCTTCTAAAATTTCAGAATAAACTTTGGCGAAGATGCCGGCGTAGGGGATTGCAATGGCGAGCATGCCGGTGAGCGGTGTCAGGCCAAACACTTGTAAGAAAATTAAGGCCCAGAAAAGCTCGTGCACCGAGCGGATGAAGGCACAAAAAGCGCGGACCGCTCTGAATTGAAAGGCGAGAGCGAGTGGAAAACCAAGGGCGTTGCCGAGTGCCACGCCCAAAATGGCAAAAGCGACGGTATTAACGACGGCGCTCCATAAATCCTCAGTCGCAAAAAAGTCCGGTGTGAGAATGCCGAGGCCTAAGCGTTTGAGTTCGATCCAGGGATCGAGGGTGGTGATTTCGAAATCACCCAATAAACCTAAAATAATCGCGACGGCGAGAAAACCGAGGCTGGTGCGTAGCAAAGGGCGTGGCTTGGCGCGGGCTTGGAAGCCGTTATGACTTATAGAGGTCGTCAAGATCCGCGGCCTTTAATCTGTCGGCAGGCTCATCCAGGGCAAGCTCGCCTTCTTTTAAACCGATTACCCGGCTGGAATATTTGAGCGCCAGTTCAACATCATGCATCGACAGCACGACGGTTCGGTGACTGATGGCTATCGCTTCCATTACGGTATGCGATTGATGTTCATCAACGGCTGAGACTGGTTCGTCGCCAAAAAAGGTCGAACTATCTTTAAAGATTGCCCGCGCGACCGCTGTGCGTTGTTGTTGTCCGCCGGAGAGTTCGCGGGCCGGCTCAAACACTTTCTCCTCCAAACCCAATTGACCGAGGATTGGCAGGATCTGATCAACTTCCTTTTTTAGCGGCTTAATCAAATTGACAATATTATACCAAGTCGGATGTTTGTTGAGCCGCCCCATATAGACATTGTGGAAGACCGAGAGCGAGCGCACTAGGCCAAGATCCTGCGGCACCAGGGCCGCATCATCTTCGCTTTGTTGATAAAGCAAGTTTAGAAGTGTGGATTTGCCGGCACCGCTTTGACCTACAAGCGCGATCTTTTCCCCCTCCGCTATTTGGAGCGATAGGTCGTTGAGTACCGGCGTCCCATTATACTGGACAGTGGCGTTTTTGAGTTCCAGATAAAACATGCATCACGCAGCACTAATCAAATCTATGCCTTATTCCAGGAGGCCAATTTCCTTGCCGACGGATACGATTGGACTGTAATCCTGGTTAGATGCAGGAATAAAAGCACTACGTGGAAATTGCTTCAACAAGCCGGGGTCCGTCATGTTGAGAAGTGCCTGCTTTACCTTGCCGATAAATCCGGCGCCGTATTTTGCGTTCGCATCGCCGCGAATGCTCCAGTTGTAATCAGGGTAATCTGGCGTCGTCCAAATGATTGAAACTTTTGCCGTATCAATTTTACCGGCCTTTAGTTCCTTGTCCCAGACAGCAAAGTTCACCGCGCCAATTTGAAACGCACCGGACTGCACAAGGGCGATGGTGCGGGAGTGATCACCACTAAAACCGACGCGGCTAAAAACTTTCTGTGGCGCTTTGCCGAAGCTTTTGCGGATGTGGAATTCCGGCATCAGACGACCAGAGGTTGAACCTTTCGAGCCAAAAGTAAAGGTCTTGCCTTGCACGGCTTTTGGCAACTTTGCGGATTTCTTTAGGCCCGTCGAGCTATGGGCGATGAAATAAGTTTTAAACGCTTTGTCTTCCAGGCCTTGAGCAATGGCTTGAGAACCTTTAACGAGATTGCGGGCGCGGACACCGGAAAGGCCACCAAACCAAGCGAGTTGAACTTGGTTATTGCGAAATGCCGTAACGGCAGCGGAATAAGATTTTACGGGAATGTATTTTACCGTGACACCCAGTTCCTTTGAAAGATAGGAGGCGATCTTGCCGAAGCGTGCTTTCAGCGCACTTTCATCCTGATCTGGAATGGCCGTGAAGGTAAAGGTCTCTGCAAAAGCCGGCGCAGACAGGCCCGCAATAAGCGCAGCTGTCGCTAGGGTTTTTACGATTTTCATTGAATTTCTCCTGCTTAAAAAATGAAAAAAATATAATTGTGAGTTTTTACAATATAAAGCAGATGCCAGTAGGTAAACTACAAATTCACTGTGGTTTATCCTTATCAGGGGTTCTCACGCATAAGTGAAAGTGGAAACTATTTGCGAGCGGTAAAGTTAATGACAGCCGACATGCCGCCATGTGCCACGCCTTCCTGCATCTCCAGTTCCATTTCTTCAATGACGATATCGTTGAAATTACTAAAGGCCTCTTCAAGCATCTCGCGGGAATACAGGTTCTCGAGTTTTTTAGGGCCGCCGGTACCATGCTTTAGCTGGTCTGGTGAGTAACCTTGGATGATCATCAGGCCGCCAGGTTTTAAGGCGTTTTTCATACCGGTCCATTTTAATTCGCGCTGCTCAGGCGAGCTGAATTGCGTAAAAATCTCCACCACGACATCAAAGGCTTCACTCGGGTAGTCCCAATTGTGGATGTCGCCTTGGACGAACTCTATTTCGACGCCGGCTCGCTTCGCAAGGTCGGCTGCTTTCTTTTGGGCGGTCGGCGAGAAATCCAGCGAGACAACGTCCAAGCCTTGACTGGCCAGCCAAACACCATTGCGTCCCTCGCCATCGGCAACGGCTAAAACTCGACCGCTCTTCGGCAACAAATCTTTGCACGCGGCCAGGAAATGATTGGGCTCTTCGCCAAAAAGATATTCAGGAATGGCAAAGCGGCCTTCCCAACGATCTAGTTCACTCATAGTTTTTCCTTTATTCAATAGGTGCGAATGTAAGGTCAGAGAAGGTGCCGCTATCGCTGCATTTATCTTTAATCTGGGCGACTTTCATTTGTCGGGCAAGGGTGCCGTTAACATAGACCTCGCCCCTTCTTTGCAATGTTCTAACAAGTCTAAAGCACTGGGATCTCGGCACGCCAGTAATGTTGACCCTAGTTTTGTCCTTGAAAGTATCAACTCTGATATCACCGCCAAACACATGTTTGCCGCCTTTTTTGGTAAGGGCGGCCTGGTTGATCTCTTGCATCAAAACCCCGCCCATTGTCTGCTCGTTTTGGGGGAGCTTAACGCCAGAAAATATATACATTGCAATAGCTGCCACCGCCATGAGGCCAAAAATAATGCCATAGGTTTTAACGGGATTGGTTTTTCGGCCACGCGAGCTGGCCTTGCGATATTCCCCAAAGCTTTTTGAGTCGCGGCGCTCTGATTTTCGGCGATCCTTTGCGACGCGGCGTTCTGCTTGGTTTTCACGGGCATTTGTCGCGGCGGCTATTATTTTCTCTGCCGTGATTTTATCAATATGCTCTTGGGCTTTTTGAATGCGGAAGTCCTTGATTTGCCGAAGCAGCGTGGTCACCACCTCAATAATGTCAGCCAGGCTTTCCTCAGGCAGATCTTCTGGGATTAATTCCGAAAGCTCCTGAATAAATTGCTCCACCTTGGCCGGGTCATCTTTACGGGTGTAGATTTTTTGGATAATGACGATGGAACTTTCCAGCAACGCCTTAGGCGTCCGTGCTTCGCCAATTAAGGTAAGCAGACCGTTCTCGGGGGATTCAAAAACAATTTCCCAGTTTACGGTTCCGTGCTCTGTCTTGGGCCAATCGTCTTTCGAGATGACGTCATCATTAATTTCAGTTTCGGTCATGATGTTCTCTGTTTAAAACTTTTCAAATTATTGATTTCATAAAATTAAATTTTGAAAAACTTTTGCAAACTCTCAACTACTTTGTCAGCTGCGTCCAGCATAGGCCAATGACTTGTGCCCGTAACTTCGGTATTTGGCAAATTATGTTTTTTAATAAAAACTTGAGTGTCTTCCGGCGTATTGTCGGCACACCAAAAATAATGGGTCGGGCAATCAAGTGAAAGTAGAGCATGGCCTGGTTGATCGTCTTGGCTATAGTTTTTTACATCCCGACCAAAGATCCACATGGCTTCGGGATCTGCTTGCGATAGGCCTGCATGGTAGTTCCGAAAAATCGGGTCTTCAGCTCCGCGTTGCCAAATATGGCTGGTAAAAAATTCTTTAAATTCAATGGCGCTGTCGAACTCTGTCGCCCGGCCTGAAAAATAAGCATCTTCGACGGTTATATTGCCTTCGATGGAAAACACACCCAGACATTGAGAGCCCTGCAGGCGCGCGGCCTCCGTCGCGACCACTGAGCCAACCGAGTGGCCGACAAAGCCTACTCTGGCATTTGGGGTTTCTAGTTGGATGAGCTCTGCCAAAGTTTCAACATAGGCGGCGATGTTTGAGGGGTGATCCATCCGAGGGCTTGCGCCAAAACCCGGTAAGTCGGGTGCGATGACAGTCGCTTCTTCAGTGAGGGCGGTATCAAAAAGTGTTGAAAACGAGGCCACGGTATCGGCGAACCCGGGTAGACACCAGAGCGCAATGTCCGATTGGGCGGTGTTTCGGCGCACGAATATATTATTGCGCGCGTGAATCTGAAAATTACCCATCTGCAGAGTTCTAACTTAGCGCGCCGGCGGCATTAAGGTTTTCCGGTCCACCCATCGTCCAGCGATGAATTTGCACGTCGGAGAACAGGTCGGCCTGAGAATAGGGCTCATCCTTGAGAAAGGCGTCAACTGCAGTACGGTCCGGCATTTCCAGGAAAAACAGGCTACCGAGCCACTCTCCCTCATCGCTTAGTAAAGAGCCGCGAGAAACAAAATGCTCATCGAACTTCTGGCAATAGGTTTCGTGAGCGGGTTTTAGGGTGTCGCGTTTTGAAGTAGTTCCTACTTGAGCCGGACAATAGACAAAAAAGCGGGGGCTGTCGGGCGTGCTGGTAAACTCAAATTGGGTGCGGCCTAATTCAAGTTCGAAGCGGGCGACAATAATTTCTTCAAACAAGCCGGCACTGGCGAAAGGCTCGTCATAAACGAAGCGGTTGAGCGCCGCTTGATCTGGTAAATCAGCAATGTGGATGGAGCCAGTTACGACGCTGAAGTCATCGGGCCGCATTACCGGGCCCCGAACAATCAACTGATCGCTATACTGAGCGATAAAGTCCCAATGGGTTTTAATGATGGCAGTACGCTGATCTTTGACGTCAGGCTTGTTAATTCCCCATGCGAAATATTGCACGTTTGTTTCTCCCAATTATGAACAATAGGTTTTAGCCCCGATTGAGTCCCAGCGCATGGTTTATTTTTCCGCGGCAGGTTAAAAGCGCCTCGATATGGCGCTCTTCATTGCCTTCGAAGCGTTGGGTTGGCATCGGGATCGAGATGGCCGCTGTACCGCGTGGCAGATCAATGATCGCTGTTGAGACAGCGGAAATACCATCGGTATGTTCCTGCCGGTCGATCGCAACGCCTCGCTCACGCACCGCGTTCAGTTCCACTTTTAACGCCGCGATGTCGGTGATGGTTGCCTTGGTGAGTTGTTCCATATCTGGCGGCAATATGTGAGCTAGATCGCTTTCATCTTCTTCGGCGAGCAGGCATTTGCCAGGCGCACAAGAATGAGCCGGAAAGCGGGCGCCAACTTCTGAGACCGCGACCAAGCCTTTGCGCCGGGACGAACACTGATCGAGAAACACGACAGAGCTGCCGCTTAAGATCGAGAGGTCTACCGTCTCATTAAGCTCGCCGCAAAGTTCCTCCAGATAAGGCCGGATTGGGTCTTTGAAATCTGAGAGGGAGGCGGCGGCGATGCTGAAAAAAGCCGGGCCAATGCGGATTTGCGATTCTCCCGGGCCATCGATGATAAAGCCCTCAATTTTGAGCGCGCCGACAATGCGCTGAACCGTTGAACGTGGAAGGTTCACTTGGGCCGCAATTTGTCCTAAGCTGAGCCCACGGGATTCATCATTGAGGGTGCGCAATATCTCTGCCGCGCGAGAAATGACGCGAATACCCGAGGAGGTGTCTTTAGAAGATTCCGACATTGACATATTTCCGATAATGGATACGATAAATCATCTGGTGGTCAGAATGTATCATTACACGGTACAGTAGGGCAACTGTTTAAAATAAAAAAATTGAGACAAGGGTTAGGATCGGCAAATGAAACTTTCACTCATATTATTTGCGCTGCCATGGGTACTGCGTTTTAAAGCGTGGCAACACAAAGCATTCGCCGAACGTCTCAAAGAAAAAGACCTAACGGTTCAGATGAAGCTCGCCGATGATTCAAACGGGCGTTCTTATACATTCAAAGGCGGCAAAATTTCATCCGCGAGTGGTATCCACTCTAACCCAGATGTGGTTATTAGCTTTAAAACGGAAGCGCTTGCCCTTCAATTGCTGATCCCGCCGATTGATTATCAAGCCCAGATTGATGCGATCAAGAATTTTAATCTGATGGCGGTAGGGCCGGACGAACTCGTTACCTGGTTTTCCGAGACCGTGAATTTTATGCAAACCGTTGGTTGGGAATATGGCACCAAAGTTGACAATGGTGAGACCCGTTACGTCAACCACACCAATGGTGGGCCGGTCTATGTCTATGTCAAAGACGGCAAGATTGTGCGTATCACACCGATTGATTTTGCCGCCGATGACGGCGAGACCTGGACCATCAAAGCGCGTGGTAAAGAGTTTTCGCCGCCGCGTAAGACGACGCTTTCGCCGCATGGCTTGGCCTCAAAATCGATGATCTACTCCAAAGACCGCAATCTCTATCCAATGAAACGGGTGGATTTTGATCCCAATGGTGAGCGCAATTGTCAGAACCGCGGCATCTCGGGTTATGAGCGCATCTCGTGGGATGAAGCGTTGGATATCGTCACCGCTGAAATCAAACGCATGAATCGAGATTATGGCCCAGGTGCGATTTTGGCAGCCAGGAGCTCGCACCACACTTGGGGCAATGTTGGTTATTACATCAGCGCTTATCAGAAGTTTATCAATATCATCGGCGCGACCACAACGATGCTCAATCCCGATAGTTGGGAAGGCTGGTATTGGGGGGCGATGCACCATTACGGCCACTCGATGCGGAACGGCGCAACAGAAATTTATGGCCAAGTGGAAGACTGCCTACAAGAAGCAGAAATGATCGTCTATTGGTCGAGCGATCCCGAAGTCACCAACGGTGTCTATGGCTCCTTTGAGGGCACCGTGCGCCGCCAATGGGCGAAAGAGCTTGGTATTGAAATGGTGCATATTGACCCGTTCTTGAATGAGACGGCGGCCTTCATGGGCGGCAAATGGCTGGCACCCCGGCCGACGACCAGCCCAGCTTTGGCGCATGCGATCACTTATGTTTGGATCAAAGAAGATCTCTACGACAAAGACTATGTTGAAAGCCGGACGACCGGCTTTGATAAATGGAGCGCCTATATCATGGGCGAAGATGAAGAGGGTGTGGCGAAAACACCGGAATGGGCCGAGGCTGAAACTGGTGTCGCGGCCAGAGAAATTCGTGCCCTTGCCCGGCAATGGGCGTCCAAGAAAACCTATCTGTCGGCAGGTTCTATGGGCACGACCCTGGGTGGTGCGTGCCGTTCGGCGACCGGTGCGCAATGGGCGCGCTCAATGATTTGCCTGATGGCGATGCAAGGTCTGGGCAAACCCGGCATTAACTTTGGTGGCCTGCAATTCGGCTCGCCGATTGATTATAATTTTTATTTCCCGGGTTATGCCGAGGGTGGTTTCAGCGGAGATGGCCAGAACTCTGCCAATAGCGTGTCGCTTTATCAGCGGATGCCGCATCTGATCAGCATGAACCCAACACAACAAACCATCCCGCGCCTCAAAATGCCGGAAGCGATTATGGAAGGTAAAGCCGAAGGTTACCCGATTGATATTCGCTCCATCGAAGGGCAATTCTTCCCGGTGCGTTATCCATCACCCGGTCACTCGCCGGTTAAGATGATGTATAAATATGGCGCCTCTTACATCGGCACGCAGCCGGATAGTGGTCGCTACATCAAAATGTATCAGACCGATGATCTTGAATTTGTCGTTAGCCAATCAATCTGGAATGAGGGTGAAGTAAAATTCGCCGATGTGATCTTGCCGGCCTGCACGAATTTTGAGCGCTGGGATATCGGCGAGTGGGCTAATCCAGGCGGCTATGGCCATGATTGGGTTGGCCAGCTTAACCACCGGGTCATCGGTATGCAGCATAAATGCATCGAGCCATTGGGCGAGTCGAAATCTGACTATCAAATATTCCAAGACATCTGTGTCCGTATGGGACATGCCGCTTATTTCACAGAAGGACACCGGGAAATCGATTGGGTCAAACGTATGTTTGATGCGTCTGATCTGCCAAAGGGGACGAGTTGGCAGAAATTTCGCACCAAGGGCTACTATGTCGTACCTGCTGAGAAAGAGGTTTTGCGTCAACCGACCTCGTATAAGTGGTTTGCTGATGGTGAGAAGAAAAACGTACAAGAGCCTCACCCATTGCCGGGCTCCTACGGCGAAGACTTTTTGGATGGTTTGCAAACTCAATCGGGCAAAATCGAATTTGAGAGCCAAAGCCTCAAGCGCTATGGCGAAGATCCAGAACGCCCGCCGCTCAATAAATATATTCCGTCCTGGGAAGGCATTCATACCAGTGAGCTGTTCAGGAAATTCCCCTTACAGCTGATCTCACCGCATGCGCGCTATAGCTTCCATACCAAGGGCGACGGCAAAGACAGCGCGATCAATGATATCAAAGATCACCGGGTCAATATCGACGGCTATTTCTATTGGCTGGTGCGCCTAAGTGCCGCCGATGCCAAGGCGCGCGGGATTGAAGAGAATGATCTGGTGAAGCTTTATAATGACCGTGGCGCTGTGATTTGCGCGGCCCGCATCACCGAGCGTTTGATGCCGGGTATTATTCATTGCCGGCAAGCCTCTGCGGTTTATGACCCCCTCGGCAAGCCGGGAGAATCGGCGGATCGCGGTGGCTGTGTCAATTTACTTACACCCAAGCGCATGCAAACTTCGAAGACTCATTCTGCAGCTTACAATTCCTGCCTGATTGAGATCGAGAAGTGGGATGGCACGCCGGACATTAAAAGCAGTTCAGCCTCGGCTGAAACTTTAGTCCCAGCAGAATAGGCAGCAGGAGAAGAAAAATGAAAAAATGGAACCTGATTGTCGATGTTGAAAGATGTCATAACTCGAACAACTGCTTTTTGTCAGTCGCCGATGAATATATGGATAATGAGCATCCGGGCTATACGACGGCGATGCCGAAGCACGGCCATCACTGGATAAACATTCTCCGTAATGAGCGCGGCCAGGCACCGATGGTCGATGTCGCTTACGTGCCGACAATGTGTAATCACTGCGATGATGCACCGTGCATGGCTGCGGCCACCGGCGATGCGATCACCAAGCGTCCGGATGGTCTGGTCATCATCGATCCCGATAAAGCCAAAGGCCAAAAGCAAATCGTCGACGCCTGTCCTTACGGTGCGGTTTGGTGGAATGAAGAAAAAGAAGTGCCGCAAGCCTGGATATTCGATGCCCATTTATTGGACCGTGGCTGGAAGGAACCCCGCCCCGTGCAGGCCTGCCCGACCGGCGCGCTGAAATCGATCCAGGTTGAAGATGCTGAGATCCAAAAAATGGTCGAGGAGCAAAACCTGGAGGTTCTACATCCCGAACACGGCACCAAACCTCGGGTCTATTACAAAAACCTCAACCTCTATTCCAAATGCTTCGTCGGTGGCAGCGTAATTGCTGATATCGACGGCGTCGAAGAATGTATCGAGCGCGCTGTTGTGTTGCTGAGCAAAGATGGTCACAAAGTCGCCGAGACATGGAGCGACGCTTATGGCGATTTTAAAATTGATGATCTTGAACCTGACAGCGGCGCTTACGAAATCGAAGTCTCTCACCCTGATCATCCCTCCAAATATGTCGAGGTGACGTTGGGCGAAAGCACCTATGTCGGGACGGTAAAACTCTAAAAGCTTAATTAGTGACAATCACCGAACTATTTTGTTAAGGATTTACGATGAAGGGTATTTCTGAATGTCGCTATGGCGGGCCGAATGATCCTCTGGTGATGGAGATCATGAAGCAGAAGGGCTTGTCTGAAGTGCCACTCTATCGCTCGGACAGTCCCAAGGCCGAGAAGTTTGATCTCAATGCCTGCATGGAGCGCTGGATGGTTTATACGCCGGAACGCGACGGGCCGGTCAATTCTGAGCAGCCGGAGGGTGCCGATCCCAGTCACATTTCAGAACTCATCAAAGCCAAAGGATTAGCCGTCGGTGGCAGCGATGTCGGCTTTGCCGAGCTGACCCCTATCATGATTAATACCGGTTTTGAGTTTGAGCAGCGCTATATTATTTCGATCATCGTCGAAGAAGATTACAGCAAAGTGCTTGATGGCGCGCTGGCGGTCGAGGAAGAGGCATTTGAGGTTTATGTAGAATGCGCGCGCACGGCGACCGAGCTTGCAGCTTATATTCGAGGTCTCGGCTTTTCAGCAATTGCGGATCACAATGGCACAGGTGATGTGCAAGCCATTCCGGCGCTTTATGCCTGCGGTATGGGAGAGCTTGGCAAACATGGCAGCTTGGTTCATCCCGAATTTGGGCCAAGCTTTCGGCCTGGCTTTGTCATCACAGATGCACCTCTCGTTGCTGCTGAGCCGAATATATTTGGGGTTCAAAACACTTGTGAGACCTGTCGGCTCTGTGAGCAAAACTGCCCACCCGGAGCGGTCCGCGCCAGTGACGATTTCATTATCACCGAAGGCGTTAAGCGTTGGCAGGTTGATATCCCGACGTGTTATGAAGCCTCGCGCTTCAGGGATGAATACTGTCACATCTGCGTCGATGTCTGCCCCTACCAGCACAAAGCCAATGGCAATCCTGAGCGCCGGGATATCTACAAATCGGTCATGAAACGGCGCAAGCAAGCTGGCTATCGCACCCCAGCATGGTTCATTGAAGATGAAGCGAAGGTGTTGGACGGCTCTGTAGGCTAAAGCAGAGTGCCTATTTTTTACCGTCTATCCTAAAGGCCAGCTTGCTCCACATAACGCTTTTTTTTCTGTTGGCGCTTTGAGTGGACTCAGATTTAGTATTTTTTATCACGCTCAGCCCTGCTGCCTCGGCGAGGCGGATGGTTTCTTTCGCCGACACATCGAACATTTGACGACCTGGAGGTGTCGGGCCGTGTCGAAGTGACATGATCATGACGCCGCCGGGCTGCAACAAAGAGGCGAGGATCGGCATGGCGCGCTGCCGCTCCTGGTCATCAAGATGCATCCAAACGGCGGTCAGCATAATCAGATCGAAGCGCTCGCCTCTGGTTGCCACATGATCCAGGGTTGGAAGCTGATCATTAATCCACTCGATAGCCGGGGAAGGGTGCAATTGAGCCGCAGGAATACGCAATTCGTCGGTTGGCTCGACGGCCACAACTCGATGACCTTTATCAGCAAAGTATGCGGCATCACGTCCTGTTCCCGAACCAATATCAAGAACCAAGCCTGGGCTCGTCGGCATCAAATCTAAAAAACCGATATGTACCTCTTCAAAAGGAATATTTTCATAGCGCTCAAACAACTGTTCGGCTTGTTCGGTGTAGCCTGTGGTGCCTCTAATTTTATTGATCATATTCTGATAATGTCCGCATTCTGGAGCTAAAGCGAATTCAATTTACACACCTTGATATACTTGTATTGCGGAAGGAGCTATTTGACAAATCCTAATATATGGGATTTTATGCAGATCAGATAAAACATGACCTTTTAGGACTACTCTCAATCAATGAACTCTATAATCTACGGCTAATGACAGAGTGTTGCCGTCCAACACCGCTTTAATAATATTCCAAGGAGGAATTTCTAATGCCGACAATAAGCGATATTTCAATCATCGATTCAAATACTGCCGAGGCCAAGTCCGTTGACTCTGGATTACAAAGGACGATCTGCAGCGAGGATGTGTGTGGCTCAAAAACCCTGAACGTTTACCGACGGACCGTGTTAGATGGTCGCCAGTTCGAGGTGCAGACAGACGATGATTACCAGCTCGTTTATGTGATGGAGGCGTCTAAAGAGGGCACAATCAGCTTTAACGGCGAGACGCATTCAGCTGATGAAGGGGCCGGCGTGTTGCTCGTGCCGGGCGATTCTGCTCAATTTGCAGCCTCCGGGTCGGATCTTGAAATATTGCACTTGATAACGCCTAAGCCGCCTGCGGCGGTCGAAGACGGGCTCGATGGAGGGCCGGGTTATTTTTTCAATCAAGACACGCTGCGTGTGCTCAGTGATGCGAGTGGTGGGCGCGTGCGTCGTTTCTGCGCCGATTCTTCTGTCATGCTACGCGACGGCAGCAGGCTCACCTCGACCAACGCGATCCAAGCGGGTGAAATGCGCTATCTCGACGGCGGCTCATCGCCGTATCATCAACATATCGGAACTGATGCTAATCCAGATGGCGCGGCTCACTGTTATATGACTTTCAAGGGCCGCGGTGTGGTTGAAGTCGGTGATACGTCCCAGGAGCTCGAGCCCGGCACACTGATATACTTTCCTCCAGGCGTGCCGCATCGCCTGCGCGCTCTCGGCGGTGTACTTGACTACTTCGAGATTCAGGCTTGGCGGAGCTTCAAGACGAATATCCTCAGCGAAGAAGAATTGGGGCTCAGGTGGTATTACGATGCTGAAACGCCAGGTGCTGATCGCGAGGAATGGAATCAGACCTAGAGATTCCTATATTTGAACAGCGGTGGCTGAAAAATAAATTTATTTTTCGGCCATCATTCGACAAAAATCGGCGGCGCTCAGGCCGGTGGCGGTACCTAACTTTCTAGCTGTTTCATTAACCATTGAAAGTTCGCCATCTTCATAGACGGAAACGGCGTCGGATATGCGGGCGGACATCGCACTGACCGTTACGGCTGGAATATTTTGCAGATCAAGAGCTGGGAGGCGGCTGGTGCTGGAGCCGTCTGGGCACATGCCGGCGTCGTGAAATACCGCCGCTTTGACGCCGATACCTCGGGTTGCAGCCAATGGATTTTTATGTGGATCACCTCCGCCAACGAGCCCACCATGGGAGCCGGTGAGCATAATCTGGCCTGCATCTTCGTCTTGAATGAGGCCCATGGTATCCAATCCGATAATGCGGATGCCGTTAACTTCGCCTAACTGATGACGCTGAGGTTCTTCAGATGCATCGGGCTGACCTTCAAACGGGGTCGCCTGGCACATCAGTTCTGCGGCTTCCTGACAGGATTGTCCTGCCGCCGTACCAAGCCCATAGGCGAGTTCATTGCAATGGCTGATAATACCGCGGACCAGCATATCCTTGCCGTCGCTAATCCGGGCCGATTTGGAATCGATGCAGGCACTGGGCATGCCTAATTCTTGAAGAAAGGGCAGCGCCGTTAGTCCGGCACCATCCTTGCCGACGCCGGTATCATGCAGGATTAGAGCCCTGACGCCTGCTTTGGCCGCCCACAGAGCTGGTCCCGCCGTGGCTTGAGAACCAATAACCAGCACACTTCCTGCTGCATCCGGTCCAAGCTGGGTGGCGCTATCGAGCGGAATAATTTGCACCTTACCTGGAATTGCCATTTATACCACCGTGCTATATACAATCCCATAATATGAGATTTTAAGGCATTGGTCTAGTGGTGACCTTGTTTTTCGAAATACCGTTGGTGGTAGTCTTCGCCTAGGTAGAATGTATCAATCGGTGCGATTTTGGTCACGATTGGGTTGCGAAATTGGCCATTTTCTTCAAGAGCTTTGATCGCCTTGATTGCGGTGGTCTCTTGTTCGGGCGAATGAAAATAAATTGCTGATCGATATTGGGTGCCAATATCGGGGCCCTGTCGGTTTAATGTCGTTGGATCATGAAGGGTCCAGAAAACATCAAGGAGTTCTTCGAAAGTGACTTTTGCCGGATCATATTCCACTTGGACAACTTCGGTATGACCCGTCTGGCCGGAGCAAACTTGTTCGTAAGTTGGATCGGGTGTTGTGCCGCCTGCATAGCCAACCGGTGCATCGCTCACGCCCTCAACTTTGCGAAAGGCGTGCTCTATACCCCAGAAGCATCCAGCTCCAAATGTCACTTTTTCCATAGCTCTTTTATCCTATATTGTTCCCAATATCCTGAAAGGTAATTCATTAATGTTGAATGTCAAATTGCACCATCTTTCTTTCTCCACTGATCAACTTGATCGGATGGTTACATTCTATCGTGATCAGATGGGAATGACGGATATAGAGAAGATTGCGGGCGATGTTATTCTGCGGGCCAAAGGCCGGATCATGCATTTTGTCGAAGGACCTAAAAACGGCTTGAACTATGCTTCTTATGCTGCGCCCAACCAAGCCGCGCTTGAAAGCATCCGGCAACTTCACGAGGCAGCCGGTCTAGAGTTATCGGCCTCACCCTCACCGATCTTTGGTGCAGAAGCCTATAGTTTAACCGATCCCGATGGCAACCAAATGGTCTTTGGTGTCAGGACAAATGAGCAAGAGGACAACTCTATGCCAGCTCGGATGCAACATGTTGTTGTCGCAACCACCCAAGTCCAGCAGTTGATCGATTTCTATTCTGAAAAAGTTGGCTTTGTGGTTTCCGACATTGTCAGAAAAGAAGATGATGTGATCACCTCTTGCTTTATGCGTTCTGACAATGAGCACCATAGTTTTGCCGTTTTTCTGGGCGATGCTTCTAAACTCGATCACAATTGCTACGAGACCAGCTGCTGGAACGATATCCGTGATTGGGCTGACCATTTCTCAGATTCGGAGACGACAATTTTTTGGGGGCCAGGGAGACATGGGCCGGGCAATAATTTGTTTATTATGGTGCGAGATCCGGACGGTAATGCAGTGGAGCTTTCTGCCGAGATGGGAGAAGTGCCGGAAGATCACGCAACGGGAAATTGGGCACATACGGAGCGTACCTTAAATTATTGGGGCAAGGGGATGGCCCGAGTTGAATAGTCTGATATTATGCGACCAACGCATCAATGAGGAATTGAATGTCTAGTCTAGAACGTCTGTTAAGTATTCTTGATCTCTATTCCGAGGCTGAACCGATTTGGACGCTCGAGGAAATTACACGGGAGACCGGCTATGCGCGCTCGACGGCGTATCGCTATGTCAAAGAATTATGCGATTCCGGACTTTTGATTTCAATCGGCAAAGGCGCGCATGTTCTGGGCCCCCGCTTTATCGAGTTTGATCGTCTGATCCGAAACACCGATCCTCTCTTGATGGCCGCTCAAAAGGTCTTGCCGGAACTTCACCAGAAATTTGGTGAGGGTTTGCTCCTGCTGAGCAGTATTTATGGCGACAAGGTCCTGTGTATTCATCAAGAACCTTTGGTCACCGAATTCAGTGTCAGCTATACACGTGGTCGGCCGATGCCATTATTTTATGGTGCGACGGCAAAAATTATTCTGGCCAACTTGCCCGAACGGCGGTTGGTGAAATTATTTCTCAATCACCGCATTGAAATTGCCAAGGCGGGTCTCGGTGAAGAGTGGGACGATTTCAAAGAACATTTGGCAGATATGCGTCGCCAAGGATATTGTATTTCAAAAGGTGAAGTTGATGCCGGTGCAATCGGAATTGGTACGGCCATTTTTGCCGATGATAAATCGGTAATCGGCAGTCTCACGCATGTTATCAACGGGCATGATAAAGAAGTAAATGCCTCGGTAATGGAACTCTTGCTCCAAGGCTGTGATCAAATTTCATCCGAGATCAATAAAATACTTCAAGCGCATGACGACATGATTGAAGAATACTCGCCTGTTATTCCCTTTAAGAATGCAGGCTCCGAAGGGGCCGCCTAAATGAGATTTGGTCGGACCGTCGTCTTAACCATAGTCATCTTTCTGGCATCATCGGCTTTCGTTAGCGCTGACGACAAGGCGCCAGATAAAGTTATTGAAGAATTTCATGCTGCCTTACTGGCGGTGATGAAAGAGGCGAAATCCTTGAGCGCCCAAGAGCGCTACACTAGGCTCGAACCTGCAGTTACCGCTGCTTTTAATCTCGGATTAATGATCCGCGTCGCCTCTGGAACAGCATGGCGGAAAACCGGTGAAGATCAAAAAAAACAGCTCACCAGCGCTTTTCACCGCATGAGTGTCGCCAATTATGCTTTTCGATTTAAGGGTTATTCCGGTCAAAAATTTGAAACCTTAAAAACCGATGACGGACCCAGGAAAATGCGATTGGTTTATACACAAATTGTCAGTCCCAAAAAGAAAAAGAAGGATCGGGTCGTAAAGCTCACCTATGTAACGAAAAAATTCGAAAACGGCTGGCGGATAGTTGATATTCTTTTGGCTGGTGGTATTAGTGAGCTCGCGGTCAAGCATTCGGAATATCGCACCATTCTAAGATCCAAGGGCGCTGGTGCCTTGGCTAAGATGCTGAATAAGAAAGCCGATCAACTAATCGCCGGGTGAGTTTAAGTTTATTCCTCTATCAAACTCGTATCGGGTTTGGTGATGTAGAAAGCAAGCAGGCCCCAAGAAATCCAGATCAATTCCCGGGCGCGCCGCACAATCGCCATGGCAAAACCAATTGTGGGCGAGCCGGTGACAGCTGATCCGATGACCAAAAAAGCTCCTTCCTGAGCCCCAATACTGGCGGGGATAAAAAATGTCGCTGCTCTGACCAATTGGGCAACCGCCTCAATAATCCAGGCTTCTTCCAGGGTGACGGGATGTCCTAAGAAAAGCATGGTGACATATATTTCAGCGGCACCCAGGACCCAATTCACAAATGCCAAGGCAAAGGCAAAAGCCGCCCGTCCGTGATGGCCGGTGTAGAAATCAACCAATGTCTCATCGACATCCTTGATATGATGAAGAATGTTGCCGAGCCAGTGAAACAATTTGTTTTTGCTCAGCACCTCACTGGTGAGGCTGGCCAGTTTAAAGCGCTGGACGGCGAAGAAGAGGAGGATTAGCACGCTCAACACAGCTAGTCCGATTCCAGCAACGGAATTGTACTCCTTATCCAAGATGGCGCTATTGAGCATCAGCACAAAACCAACCATGAGGAATAGGATCAAAGAAACTGTGTTGATGGTTCGCGCAAGGATTAGTGAAGCGACGCTTTCCGGGTAATTAAAGCCATGAAGATTTTTGAGTAGAACAGCTTTGATGGGCTCGCCGCCCATACTGGCGGCGGGTAGGATGTTGTTGAAAGCTTCTCCGGCGAGGCGCATTTGAAAAAAGCGATAAAGCCAGTTTGGTGTCAGCGGCGCAGATAAAAGGGTCACCTGCCAGGTTAGGGAATCGAAAAGAAATGCCAGGAAATAAATACCCAAGACCAACAAAAATCCGGAGCCGATTTGGCTCACTAAATCCAATGTCTCGGAGAAATTCGTTGCCTGAACAACCCAGCCCAAAAGCGCTAAGCCGAGCAAGAAAAATATGATTTTAAAAAGCTTCATTCTGTCATCTTTTAATTGTCATCGATCATGAAATACATGATCCAGTAAACTTGCGCACCTATTGCTCCCGCAATCAATATAAGCCACAGCAAATTAAACGGTGTTAACACCAGAACGATAAAACAAAAATCAGCCCGAAACAGTTCGCGGAAGACATAAACCATAAAGTCCTTCGTGTTTTTTGGCTTGCTCTCTTCGTGGACAAGATTTTCGGATACCTTATTTTTTCGGTTCAGAAATCGCGGGATTAAATAATTTATCGTTCCGCCAATACTTCCGGCGAGACCTAACCAAAGAAAAATATTGTTGTTCGTTTCGAGCGCAATACCAAAACCGAGCGCGGCAAAAAAACAACTGTGAACAACCCAGTCCACAAAAGTGTCATATTTTTCCCCAAAGTCGGATGCCATGTTCAAATGCCGCGCTACTTCGCCATCACAATTGTCGAGAATATAGGCGAGCAAAAACAACAGGCTGCCGGTTATTCTATCCGATGGTGTTGGGCTCAAGAAATACCAGCAACTCCAAAGGCCGATAGCAAGGCTGGCCGTGGTGACTTGATTAGGGGTCACCGGTAATCGGATCAGTATTTTGCTCACCGGTATTGAGAAATGTCGGATCAAGGGAAAAAAATCGTTCACCTGGCACCCGCTTTCGGCCACGAGGCCAGTAACGCGGGCAAGATGATCAACGTGCAAATGAGTGACAGCGTTATGGCAATGGTGAGCAAGACGCCCATGCTGGACGTGCCAGGATGGCTTGAGAGGGCAATGCTGCCAAAAGAGCCGATGGTGGTTAAGGCGCTAAAGATGATGGCCCGGGGTGTTGACGTTGCCATGACATCGCCCACGCTTTCCCGGTCGCGTATTACTAGATGGATCGATCCGGCAATGCCAAGCCCGAATAATAGCGGCAGAACAATAACATTGGCGAAGTTGAACGGCAGGTTCAATATGACGGAAGCCGCCAGAGTAAACAAAGCAGCAAGGAATAGCGGGGCAAAAATCAGCACAATTTCGCGCACACCCTTGGTCAAGAATATGACCAGAACAACAATTAATATGACGGTCAAAATAGCGGCTTCGATAAAGGCCTGAACGACCGCTTTGCCGCCTTCGAAAATAACCACAGGCGTTCCGGTGGCAGCAGGTGCGATGAGGCGAACTGCCTCAACAAAAGCCGCTAACTCATCGCGGTTGCGCATATTACCTTTCGGCTTAATTTCAACTTTCACTCGCCCGTCGGCAGAGATTTGGCGCGTGGATAGTGGCTTCGGCAGATCCTTGAGCGAGATCGGCTCGGCATTCAAAGATTGTTTGAGCCGCACCAATTGCTTGGGCAAGCTGGCGAGCAGGCGTTGCTCCAATTCCTTGAGCGTCAAATCCGGATTGCCCGTACTGAGTAGTTTATTGAGAGAGATGCCGAATTTTTGAACGGCGGCAAATAACGGGCCGCCCGATTTTAAAGCGCTAAATTTCTTAATCTCCGCTTGCAGTTTGGTGGTTGCCTGAAGTCGTTTCTTTTTGGTGGAGACCGCGCTCGCCGGAGAGCCTGAAAATGCCGGGCCAAGGATGAGAGCTAAATTTTCAATAAGGGCAAGTTTGTCATCTTGGCTCGACGGCACCAGATCTGACAGCGTGATTACCTCCTCTACCAGAGGCAATTTTTTGGCGCGGGCTGCGATCTTATCTGCGGATGCCAAATCTTCCGCCAGGACGGTGATCGAATAAGGGTTGCCGTTGCCGCTCGCCATGAGATCAAAGAAGGTCGATACGGATTCGGTTTTGGTGTCCTTCAAATTCAAAGGATCAAAATCAAATAACACCTTTGGCGTAAGAAAAAGGGAAGCTACCGTAAGGATGACTGTGCCGCCAAGAATCAGTCGATGATGGCGACTAAAGTCAAAGGAGGAGAGGCCCGGCTTAGATTCTGTCTTGGTCGGTGGTGGCATCAAACTTATGAGGGTAGGCAATAATGTAAGATTGGCAAAGAGCGCAATGAACATGCCGCCACCAGCAATCAGCCCGAGTTCGGCCAAGCCAACATAATCTGTCGGCAAAAAGGAGAAAAAACCAATCGCGGCGGCAACTGCCGATAGGCTCAGGGCACCCCCAACATTCCGGGCTGCCACTGGCAAGGCGTTAGGAAGTCTCTCGCTATTTAAATATCGAAGCGCATAGTGAATACCAAAATCGACGCTAAGCCCGATAAATAGAACGGCAAAGGCTACCGAGATTAGGTTTAACGTGCCGACCGCAAAGGTGGCAAAACCAGCAGTCCAGACGAGCCCGAAGAGTAGGGTGATTAAAGTAGCCAGCACCAATCTGGTCGACCGCAATCCCCAGAAGAGGAGTAGAATTACGAGTGTTAAAGACAGCACGCCGGCGAGGCCCAAGCCGTTTTCGACACTTTTTAATTCTTCATCTGCTAGCGGAACCGATCCGGTCAACCGAAGTTTGGCCTGAAAATTCTCATCTAATTTTAATCCCTGGCCGATATTTCTGAGGCTGTTGATCGCCTCCTGGCCGGGTTGAAGCGAGCCAAAATCTGTTTTGGGTTGAATAACAAGGATGCGGGTTTCCCGCTCAGGTGGCTGGTCGTCGTTTTCCCCGGCGAGAATGTTTCGCCACGATAGGCGCGTCGGCTGTTTGTTTGTCTGGGCCATGATCACGGCTGACAGGCTATCGATCATCGGTCGGGCCGCACCCAGCAATTCTTGGGCGTTGGCACCTTCTTTTAAAAACAGGCTCAAAAGATCAAACAAGCCCGGCAGTGTCGGCTTCTTCCATAGCGTCCCTAAAAAGGGCTGCGCCTCAATAAGGCGATCTGACAGATCGGCAAGCTCACTCTCGCTTAGATACAGCAATCCGTTTTGATGAAAAAAAGCGAGGCCTGCGGGGTCGAATACGTCACCGTACAATTTGGGTTGAAGGCGCAATTTAGCGGCAATCAGATCAGCGGCCTCATTGACAAGATCGATGTTGGGGCCATCGATAACGGCGACGATATTATCGGAGAACTGCGGGAAGGCCTTGCTCAGCGCGATTGAGTTTTGCCGGAACGGCAGATCCGGTGACAGCATTTCCGACGTGTCTGTGCTAATGCTAATATTTGTGATCGCGTAATAAGCCAAGGCCATGGTCACGATTGTGGCCAAGAGAATTGTCGTGATCGCCTTTTTGCATATAAAACCGACCCACTGGCTGATGGCATCTTGCAATTTATGTGAGTGCGTTATGGGCAATTTGGTCAACCAAGCCTCTGAGCTGTTTAATTTGTATTTATCCTCAATAGTTTATCGCAAACTTGACAGAGCGGCACTAGTTAAACATTTTGCTGTAATGACAAAAAATCAGCCCCCCCCTTACGACCAACGTCTGGCGCGTCTTATGGTACGGCCCCTGGCGCAGACGCCGATCAGGCCGAATCACATAACCGGCCTCACGCTCCTAATGACATTTGGGGCAGGCGGGCTGTTTGCGCTCGGCGATGATGCTCTGGCCAATTGGGCGGCGGGCCTCTTTGTCTTCGCGCGCTTCTTGGATCATTTTGATGGAGAGCTTGCCCGGCTTCAGGGCACCGCTTCTAAATTCGGCTATTACTTCGATTACGTGGTGGGTGGCCTCAGCTATGCAGCTTTGTTTGCCGGGCTAGGCTTTGGGCATTTTCACGGGTTTAATCAAGGCGCGCTCGGCAATTGGGCGCTGTTGCTGGGCGGCGCAGGAACAGCTTCAGCGCTGATCTCACTATTTTCCAATCTCGGCATTGATCAGCGCACGGCAGAGCTGGTTGAGGGTGAGGCAATTGGCTATCCGGCCTGGGCGGGGTTTGAACTCGAAGACGGCATCTATTTAATTGCGCCGGTAACTTGGCTGGGTTTTCTCACGCCGTTTTTTGTTGCGGCAGGCATTGGCGCGACGATCTATTGCTTGTGGACGATTTGGAGTTACCTGCGCCTAGGGTCCCAAAAAGCGCCGGAATTTAAAGAAGAAAAAGACCGCGAAAAGTGACGCTCCAAAGGCCGCTGCGACAATGAGTTGCGTGCTCCACCCGAGCAGTACAGTTACCGGCACGGCTAACATCGCATCATCTGGATCAAAGCCAGCCGAGCCTTTCAATTCTGCAGTCCGGCTGCCTTCCTGTTCTTCAGCCCGCATGACCAGCCACAGGACGGCTGTAATAGCCGCACCAGCGACAATGCCGAGCGGGATCGCAAGCTCGCCCAATTGAGAGTGGCGGAGGCCGATGCCGATACCGACAAAGGCCAGCGCGTTTGATAGGGAATCGGCGATGAGGTCAAACTTGTGGCCGCCGGGCGATGTCTTGCCGGAGAGTCGTGCCAAAACACCGTCGGCTCGGTCGAGCAACATCGAGAGCACAAAGACACCACTGCCAATTATCGAAAAGAGATCCTCACCGATCGCAAAGCAGGCAGCGGCCCCAAGTCCGGTAGCCAGTCTCACAGTTGTTATATGATTTGGTGTGATGGGGGTGTTGACCAAAGGTCGCACGCCGACGGAGGCGATCCGATGTAACCAAGTATTGTGACTAATGGTGTGTTCTCCCTTTAGACCTGTTGATCGATTGCGGACGTGCTATAAACGAGTTGATATTAAAATAACCGATTTTGATGCTCGAATAAACCCAACTGGAATTGCTGAATGAGCAAAGAACCAATGCTTTTAACGCCGGGACCTTTGACGACATCGAAGGCGACCAAAGAGGCGATGCTCCGGGATTGGGGATCGCGGGATGCAGCGTTTATTAAACTCAGCGCTGAAATTTGCCAAAAACTCGAGATATTAGCCGGGGTTGAGCCAGAAAACCCAAGTCATTGTTGCGTGCTAATCCAAGGCAGCGGCACCTTCGTTGTTGAAGCCGCCCTTGATACGCTGGTGCCCAAAGACGGCAAGGTTCTGGTGCTGGTCAATGGTGCCTATGGGGCGCGGATGGCAAGAATCTGTGAAATTAAAGGGCGGTCTTATGAAATTTTTGAGACCGATGAGGATACGCCGCCGGACGCTGAACAGCTTGCTAAGCACTTGGCTGATGATCCTGAAATAACCCATGTTGCGGCCGTGCATTGCGAGACGACATCTGGAATATTGAATCCGATCGCAGAAATCGCTGATACCATTGCCAAGGCAGAGCGGCATTTAATCATTGATGCGATGAGCTCCTTTGGGGCTTTGCCGTTGAACGTCCAAGATGTTGCTTGTGCAACAATTTTGGCATCTTCAAATAAATGCCTGCAAGGTGTGCCGGGAGTTGGGTTTGCCATCATTGAAAAAACGGCGCTCACAGCGTCCAAGGGCAACGCGACCTCGCTCAGTCTGGATTTGTATGATCAATGGCAGAATTTTGAGCAGACTGGACAGTGGCGCTTTACTCCGCCGACCCATGTGTTGGCCGCTCTAGGCCAGGCGCTGATTGAGCATGAGGCCGAAGGTGGCATTGAAGGGCGCGGCCGACGGTATCAGGAAAATTGCCAGACCCTGGTTGCGGGTATGCAGAGGCTTGGCTTTTCGACCTATCTCTCTGACAATCTGCAAGCGCCGATTATTGTGACGTTCAATTTGCCGAGCGAAGGTAATTTCGAATTTGAGCAGTTTTACGACAAGCTGCATGACCGCGGCTTCGCGATCTATCCCGGAAAACTCACCAAAGCGGATAGCTTTCGCATCGGCTGCATCGGGGATATCACCAAGGTCGACATAGAAAACGCCGTCAAAGCTATTGCCGAGGTGATGGCAGAAATGAGTTCAGTGCCATGAATTTTGTGCCAGGCACCGAATAGGAAAATTAACTATTTGTGATGAAGTTTTGGAAGCGGCGGGCGACGTCTGCCGGCTTTACGGTGGGACGACCGAGATTGTCGATCGAGCCGGTATTAATTTTTGCATGAATAAGCGATGGGCCATTTGAGGCCGAGGCGGCAGACAAAGCTTCTGCAAAACCAGATAAATTATCAGTCGTAGCGGCAAAGCGATAACCACAGGCGAGGGCGATTTGGGCAAAGTCTACATGCGGGCTGACGGTTGCCTGTCCACCGGTTGAATCGTGCACGCCGTTATCTAAAATAATGTGGGTGAGGTTTTTGGGCGCGGTTGCGCCAATGGTTGCCAAGCTGCCCATTTTCATCAGGGCGGCTCCATCACCGTCCAAGACGACAACGGGTTTGTTGCTGTTGAGCGCAACGCCCAGGCCCATAGCCGAGGCGCCGCCCATTGAGCCGACTTGATAGATGTGCTGGGGGCGGTCTTGGATGGTGAAAAGCTCGCGGCCGCATTTGCCGGTCGTGGCGATGATGGCGGTGTCAGCAGAGACGGTTTCGACGACTTGCTCTAAAGTTTGATAGCGGTTGGCCTCAATGGTACCTGTCCGAATATCTTCGTAAGCACCGCGTGGCTTGATCTCCGGTGCTGCCTGGTCCAAGTCTTCCGGTGCGACTGAGCCCTTTTCCATGATAAAGCCAAAAGGTAAATTGCTTTCTTCAATAACTTTTTCAGCGGCGTCCAAAATGCCGGTGACCTCTTCCGGCATGCGCGGAAAGGTCATTGAGCGCACCCTCATCAGTTCCATCAAAGACTGGGTAATTTGGCTCATTAATTCATGTTGCGGCTCATCAGCAACGCCCGGCTGACCGCGCCATGTGGTGATTAGAAAAGTTGGAATACGAAATGGATAATTGAGCGAAGTGATCGGATTGACGCAATTGCCGAGCCCAGAATTTTGGCACATGACAACGGTTTTGCGGCCTGCCAGCCAAGCCCCGGCTGCGATCGCAACCGCTTCGCCTTCGCTTGCTGCGCCAACGTAATCGGTTTTATCAGATGAAATGGCCCGGTTGATAAACGGGCTCAGAAAAGAGCACGGCACACCGGTATAAAAATCATAGCCTCGTTCATGGGCAGGGAGAATAAAGTCGTCGGCGGAAATCATATCGCTCGATCCGCCTATAGGAATTTCTGCGCGTCAGCGAGGTCGTCGGCATTATCAATGTCGAGCCAATGGCCGGAAATATAGATAACGTGGATGGTCTCACCGGATTGAATGAGGCGTTCAAAAAGATCGATCATGGAGGCCTCGGTGGCAGTTCCGTCACCTTGCATGGCAGCAATCTCTGCTCGCACGCGTTCCGCGCCGGCGTCAGAAAATTTAGCGAGGCCAATCCATTCGCCCTGAATATCATCAGCCGCAAAATCATGGCCAATTGACGTCAACTGAACTTCGTCTTCGTCGAGATATTTTGTCGTGAAAGGTTCTTGGCATTGGACCAAATCCCGCAGACGCGATTGTGGGTTGGGATCGCGCTCCTGCCACATGGCGTCTGCTACCAGAACAATATCGCCATCTGTCTCCATTAATAGGTCCAACACGTAATGGCGAAAAAGAATGTCACCATAGGAGAAGATGCATTTGCCGTTCAATTGGTCGATGGCCTGGGAGAGCGAGGTAACTTCGCCGCTGGTCTCAAAGTCGTCATTGTCGCGGAAATCGATCGACGGCAGATTAACCGTGGATTTTTTATAGCCACGCACGACAGATATTTTGCGGATGCTGGCTTGATTAAAGGTCGTCACGAGACGTCGGAGTAAGGGCTGGCCTCTGACATCGACCATGCATTTTGGGCGGTCTTCGGTGAGTTCAGCCATTTCTTTGCCTCTGGAAGCCGCTAAGATAATCGCTTTGGTTTCGCCCTGGCTATTCGGCAAATACATTTTTTCCGCTTCGGCCAATTCGCTATTGTCAGCTAGCTCAAACAATTCTTTCACGCTGGCGATACCATCTTCGACGCCGGATAAAGATTGATCACGGTGAATACGGCGGGAAATTTCACGCATCGCAGTTGTTGCGGCGCGGATATTATGATTGGCCCAAATGACGATGGATGTGCCAACCTCTCTAAATTCATCGGTTGGGGTTTGGTAGTAGGTCGTCGGCACGATGACGACCGGGCACCGATTGCCCCATTCTTTTAGGAAATCAAGAATTTCGACACCGTCGCGCTGCTTTGAGTGGATTAGAATACCGTCGGCACCGGCCTCGTGATACGCAGCGGCGCGTTTGAGCGCCTCCTCCATCCCCCAGCCTGAGATCAGCGCCTCGACCCGGGCAATGACACTGAAATCATCATCCAATTGGCTGTCTTTGCCGGCTTTGATCTTGCCGCAAAATTCATCAATGTCGGCTAACGGCTGACCTTCGCCGATAAAGGAATTTGTTTTAGGAAACAGCTTATCTTCGATGCATATACCGGCGATGCCGCGCTGGCCCAATTTTCGAACTGCGCGGCGAAGATTGTTGAAGTTACCATAACCGGTATCGCCATCCACCAATATGGGAATGCGCGTGGCATCCGCCATAAACTCCAGCATTTCAAGAACTTGGGTCCAAGAAGCTTCGTTACTGTCTCTAACGCCCAAAGCGGCTGACATTGCGAGACCAGAGGCCCAGATACCTTTAAAGCCGGCTTCTTCGACAATTTTGGCCGATATGCCGTCATGGGCTTCCATCAGAAATTCGATCTCGGGTGAGCGCAACAAAGCCTTCAGCTTTGCCGATTTTGTTAAAGTCGGTGCTTTTGACATCGGTTCCGAAACCGGGTCTGTCGGTGGCAATGAGCTCATTTCACCTCAAAAAATTGCTAAAATTGACAAAAGTTATGGCTAAGTCATAGCTGTTTCGCGATATTGGCACAATTGGCAATTTTCAAATCGATATTTTTCATCTATTGAGAATGTAATGTTACATGAACCAAAATTATCTGACGACCAAGTAAGCCAATTCCGCGACCAGGGATTTCTGGCACTGAATGATGCATTTAAGGACGCGGAAATTGACGCGATCCGTGCATGGGCAGGCGAAATTGCGGCGCGCCCGGAAGAAATTGGCACCCAGTGGGTCTATCATGAGACCAGCCTTTTGGATGGCCATAAAGATCTGATCAATCGAATTGAAAATATGACGCCGTTTCATGAAGGTCTGTCAAAGCTCGCAAATTGTTTGATCCCGTCGGTCGGCCAGCTTTTGGGTGAAGAGGCGGCGCTTTTCAAAGATAAAATTAACTTCAAGATGTCAGGTGGCGAAGGCTTCGAGCCGCATCAGGATTCTCAAGCCGGCTGGGAAGATTACGCTAAATATTTTATCAGCGTGATGGTCTGCATTGATGAGGCAACGCTGGAAAATGGCTGTCTTGAACTGGCTCCCCGGCCCGACACGATGGCGGATGCCCACTTGGTCGGCCAGGAGTGGGTGCCGCTGTCTGAGGAAGCAACCGCTCAAATGGATTTCAAACCCTATCCGGTTAAACCCGGTGATGTGATCTTTTTTGATTCTTATGCCCCCCATAAGTCGGCCCGAAATATGACCGATACCACGCGGCGGCTTTATTTCTCGACGTATAACCGATTGTCCGAAGGCGATCATTTAGCGGCTTACTACGACGACAAGCGCAAAAGCTTTCCACCCGATATTGAGCGCGAAGCCGATAAAGAATACGTCTACCGCGTCTAGGCTTTGAGGAGCGGCAGTATTATGTTGTGGGCTCGGGTGAGGTCTTCGGGAAAATCTATTTCGATCCAAGGCAGGCCGGTAATGTTCTCGGATTTGATGCGGCTGCTCGTGGGGTTGAGCATGTATTCCCGAAAGGCTTGTTCGTAGGGTTGCTCGACAGAGCCTTCGCTGACAAATCGCTCAATGATGCCAGCAATTTTTTCAGCTGCTTCTGGTGACCATTTCACAAAGCCTGGCCATTCACCCAAAATGTCGCACTCTATATCAACATTTTTCTGAAATTCGATGATCTGATCGTCCTTGAGACACAGCATTACCGGCTCATCACCGGGTTCAAATTCAGTGTCGTATAAAATGTGAGAATTTTCGTGAGTTGCTACCAATTTTTGGACGAGTGCCGGATCGCAAAGCACATCGGCATCCATAAATAAGATGTCTGCGCCGGAACGCATCGTGTCGGCAGCGCAAGAAAGTGAGACAATGCTGCCATCACGGTAGTCCGGATTTACAACGGTTTCGACATAGTCCAGGGCATCGATGGCGATTAATTCGTCTCTGATGTCGTCGGCACGATAACCAACCACGAGCGTCAGTTTCTCAATGCCCGAGGTTTGTAATATTTCGATGTGACGCGCGAGCAGGCTCTGACCGTCAAACTGCAACAGGCATTTTGGCACATGGGTTTCGTCGTTATTGGAGAGGCGCGCACCTACGCCAGCGGCTAACATGATGGCTTTCATAATGACTTTTAGTTAATCTAAATAACCCTGTTCGCCAAACCATTTTATTGCATCACGGATGGCATCAATCGGCGGGCGGTGAGTGTAGCCGAGCTCCTTCTGAGCTTTGGCAGAGCTAAAATACATTTTTTTTCGGGCCATGTTGACGCCATCCACCGTGGCAAAGGGCTCGGCCCCATGGGTGAGCTTAGCCCAAGCCTCGGCGAGATAAGCGATGGGCAGAACAACATTGTGAGGAATGCAGATTTTGGGTGCCGGCTTGCCGGTAACTTCTGCGACCAGTTCCAGGATTTGCTTAAGGCTCAAATCTTCGCCCCCCAGAATATAGCGCTCGCCAATAACTCCTTTATCGAAGGCCAGGATATGTCCGCGGGCGACATCATCGACATGAACAACATTGAGACCAGTATCGACATGAGCCGGCATTTCTCCGCGGGCAGCCTGGACAATCATACGTCCTGTCGGGGTTGGCTTAATATCCCTTGGGCCAATCGGGGCGCTTGGATTAACGATAATTGCTGGTAGTGATCGCTCGACGATCAAGCGCTTTATTTCTTCTTCGGCCAAAAATTTAGAGCGCTTATAAACCCCGATCATGGTGTCGAGCGAGGAGGGTGTCTTTTCATCTGCCGGCGTCGCATCGCCGTTGATACCGAGTGTGGCCACACTGCTGGTATAGACGATCCTTTCAATGCCGGCATCGAGAGCGGCGGTCATAATCATGCGCGTGCCGGTTAGGTTGGTTGCGGTCATTTCTTCAGGGCGCCGGGCCCAAATGCGATAATCAGCGGCAACATGGAACAAAGCCTGACAGCCCTCGAGGGCGCGCTCCAGTGAAGCTTTATCATCCAGATCACCAATGCATATTTCACAATCCAGGCCAGCCAGGTTTCGGCGGTCGCTCTGTTCTCGGATGAGAACGCGCACCTGGTCTCCGTGCTCCAGCAATTGCCGTAAAACGGCTGCGCCGACAAAGCCAGTTGCTCCTGTTAATAATATTTTCAATGGACCCTCAATAATTACCCCTTTTCTTTATACGGCATTTTAATTGATTTGACAGGACGTGCTGTGAAGCTCATTTTCTGGTCATAAAACGAGTCGTAGAATGATTCTAATTGTTTTTGAGTTAAGTTTAGCCAGACGAGTAGTTTTTTGAGTGAAATGAAGCCAAAATATAAAGTTTTATTGGCGCAGCCACGGGGCTTTTGCGCCGGCGTTGAGCGGGCCATTGAAATCGTCGAACGCGCCCTCGAAATTCATGGTGCCCCGGTCTATGTCCGCCATGAAATTGTTCATAACAAGCGAGTTGTTGATACCTTGCGTCAAAAAGGTGCGGTCTTTGTTGATGAAGTCGATGAAATACCCGATGACAGTGTGACGATTTTTAGCGCGCATGGTATTTCCGAAGCTGTTGAAAACCAAGCCCGTCTTCGGAATTTACCAATTATCGACGCAACTTGTCCGTTGGTCTCAAAGGTTCATAAAGAAGGGCAGAATCACTCAAAGAGCAATCGGGATGTCATATTGATCGGTCATGCCGGTCATCCCGAAGTCGAAGGCACGATGGGTCGAATTCCCGGCCAGGTCCATTTGGTGACCAATGTCGATGATGTGAATGCTTTGGAAATACGTGATCAAAATGAAGTTGCCTACGTCACCCAGACGACGCTCAGTGTCGATGATACGCGCGATATCATCGAGGCCTTAAAAAAGCGTTTCCCAAAAATTATTGGACCGGATGTTCGCGATATTTGCTATGCGACGCAAAATCGCCAACAGGCCGTTCGTTACGTGACAGATGACATAGATCTGTTGCTGGTGGTCGGGGCTCAAAACAGCTCGAACTCCAATCGTCTAAAAGAGATTGGAGCCGAACATAATATTCCCAGCCATCTAATCGATGATGCCACAAGCTTTGACCCAAACTGGCTTGAGGACGTTTCGACCATTGGCATTACTGCAGGTGCCTCCGCGCCGGAAGAATTGGTGACGGAATTGCTGGCGCGACTTGATGAATATGGTGAAATCGATCTCGAGCTCGTAGCCGGCGTTGAGGAAAATATTCAATTTAAATTGCCGCCGGAATTGCTGGGTGACGGCAACCAAGATTCCAAAGCACGGGCATAAGCAATGGCGGTACCTTTAATTCAGCAATTGCGGGTCGGCGGCTATATCTTCAAACAGCGATTGAAGAGTGCGGCGCGCTATCCACTGGTTTTGATGTTGGAGCCGCTGTTTCGTTGTAATTTGGCCTGTCCGGGCTGTGGCAAAATCGACTATGAGGATGAAATTCTCAATCGGCGCCTCAGTCTTGAAGAATGTCTCGCAGCCGTTGATGAGTGCGGGGCGCCCATTGTTTCCATTCCAGGTGGCGAGCCGCTGCTCCACAAAGAAATGGCGGATATTGTAAAAGCCATCATTGCGCGCAAAAAATTTGTCTATCTCTGTACCAATGCCCTGCTGTTGGAAAAGAAAATTGATGAATATGAGCCATCACCTTATCTGACTTTTTCGGTGCATCTGGATGGTCTCGAAAAACAGCATGATCATGCTGTTGATCAGCAAGGTGTGTTTAAGCGTGCCGTTGCCGCCATTCGCGATGCTAAATCCAAGGGCTTTCGCGTAAATATAAACTGCACCCTGTTTGATCAGATGACAGCAGACGAGATTGTCGAATATTTCGATTTTGTCTGTGATGATTTAGGCGTTGAAGGTATCACGGTTTCGCCGGGCTATGCATATGAGCGCGCACCAGACCAAGAACATTTTCTCAATCGGGAAAAAACCAAGCAGCTTTTTCGAAACGTGTTCGAGAAGGGCCGAGAGAAAAATAAGGGCCGAGCTTGGCGGTTCAGCCAATCGTCTTTGTTTCTCGATTTTTTGGCGGGCAACCAATCTTACCATTGCACACCCTGGGGCAACCCAACGCGCAACGTGTTTGGCTGGCAACGTCCCTGTTATCTTTTGGGCGAAGGCTACGCCAATTCTTTCCAAGAGTTGATGGCGGACACCGACTGGGACAAATACGGCACCGGAAATTATGAAAAATGCGCCAACTGCATGGTTCATTGCGGCTATGAGCCAACAGCCGTTATCGATACGGTCGCCCATCCGCTCAAAGCCTTGAAAGTTGCTTTGAGGGGCGTGCGCACAGATCAGCCTATGGCGGCAGAGATTTCGCTTAAAAACCAGCGACCAGCAGATTTTGTGTTTGAAGACGTTATCGCAGAACGCCTAGAGAGCGAAGCCGAGCGCAGCGACGCGGCCTAAAGTCGCGAAGGCTTTTCGACTATTATTCCCAAGCCTAATCAAATCCGGTAAATCGGTAGGATTTTTTGCCAAATCGAGCAGAACCTTGCTAATTTGTATTTCTCCACCTCCATCAATTGCGTTCAAACACGCCGCTGGAAGATTTTGCTCAGCGGTGTCGGAAATCGCACGGACAATCAAAAAAGGACAGCCTTGTTCGCGAGCGGCTTTAGCGATGCCTAGAGATTCTATGTCAACGGCAACGGAACCGAGTGTCTGATGTAAGCGACGCTTTTCAATGGCATCTGAAATAAGGGCGGTAGAGCCATATAGATTGCCATCTGATAAGGCCATTCTTTGGCTGAGATGAGACGTCAGTTTTTTGTGATAGAGAAGATCGGTTGCTAGAATTTCTCCTCTGCCGTCCACGACGGAGCGGGGGAGAACTAAATCACCGGCTTTAAGCTTTGGGCTAAGCGCGCCGGCGACGCCAAAGCTGATTAAAAGTTCACAGCCATTTTGTACCAGCTTACTAGCTAAACGACAGGCGTCGTCCGTACTCGCTCCGGCGCAACATATATCAATTTCTGGAATTTCGGTTTTGCCTCGCAGAATGGCGGCTTCTTTTTCAATCCCGGTAATGAATCCAATCCGTGCCACAGCGATCGTACCCGCTATAGACCGAAGACAGGGTGGTTTGAATTTGTGCTTTTGAGATTGCGGTATCGCGCCAAAGCTAAAAGTGGGAAATATTGGCGGTAGCCATAGTAGCGAAGATAAAAAACGCGCGGGAAGCCAACCGCATTAAAATGCTCTTCCTCCCAATCACCATCTTTTTTGCAGGTGTCGGTAAGAAATTTAATGCCATTGGCAACGGCGTCACTTTTGGTTAGGCCGACAGCCATTAAAGCTAATACGGCCCAGGCGGTCTGGGAGGGAAGGGAGTAACTAAAATCCTCTTTCACGTAACTAGACTCATAACTGTCACAGCTTTCTCCCCAGCCACCATCTTCGTGTTGAACGGTTAAAAGCCATTGGACAGCACGGAGAATATAAGGCGCGTGCATATCCTCACCGGCTATATTCAAGGCCGATAAAACGGACCAAGTGCCATAAATATAATTGGTGCCCCAGCGGCCAAACCACGAACCGTCTTGTTCCTGTTCTTGTTTGAGATAAGCAATGCCGGTGGCCATTGCCGGGTGAGCACCGTCATAACCAATTTGAGCCAGAAAGCTTATGCAGCGGGCAGAGACATCGGCGCTTGGTGGGTCCAGCAGGGCACCGTGATCGGCGAAAGGCATGTTCTCTAACAGATAATATTCGTTATCCGCATCAAAAGCCGCCCAGCCGCCGCTTTTTGACTGCATGCCGACAACCCATTCAGCCGCACGTTGAATGGCAGGCTCGTACGCTTTGTTGCCGGTTCGATGAAGCGCCATGGCGACGACGGCGGTATCGTCAACATCCGGGTAATAATCATTGCGGTATTGGAAGGCCCAGCCACCTGGGCGTAGATTGGGCCGCCATACCGCCCAGTCTCCAACGCATTCTTTGATTTGGAGTTCTTCCAGCCAATCACATGATTTGGCAATGGTGTCCTCCGCAATCGAGCGGGGTCCAGAGGATTGAGTAGCCTCTAGCATCGCATGGGCGGCGAGGCTGGTATCCCAGACCGGAGATAAGCAAGGTTGGCAGTAGGCTTCTTCACCGCCAATGACGAGTAATCTCTCGAGCGCTTTTCTGGCCATGACGACATGCGGCTCGTCCTTTGGAATGCCGAGTGCGTCAAAGGCCATCAAGGCATTTGCCATGGCTGGGAATATACCGCCCAGCCCGTCTTCACCATTAAGGCGCTCGGTGATAAAGCGCATGCCTTTTTCAATGCCGCGATTGACAAAAAAATTGGGTATGAGCCAATCAATGGGACGGGCAATCCGATCCATGGCAATCATCAAACTCCCCAGCCAATTACCCTTAGGGTTTTCGATCCGGTAATCTTCCTTGAAGCGAGACTTGGTGAACAGTTCGTCCAATGTGACATTTCGCGGGTTTTTGGCTTTGGGTCTGAGCGCCGTCAAAATGAGCAGAGGCACGGTCACCGTGCGGGTCCAATAGGAAACTTTGTTGATGTGGAGTGGAAACCATTTTGGTGCGAATAAGATCTCAATCCGCGTAACCGGCGTTGCGCGCCACGGCACCAAACCAAATAGTGCCAGCGTGATGCGGGTGAAGACGTTTGATTCCTTTGCGCCGCCATGCGCCAATATGGCATCGCGGGCCTTGATCATATGGGCGGCATCGGGATCATCTCCAACCAGCTTGAGAGCTAAATAGGCCTTAACGGAGGCGCTGACATTTATTTCACCACCATAGTAAAGCGGCCAGCCACCATCTTCATTTTGAATCCGTCGGATGTAATTGGCGATCTTTCCTTCAATCTTGTCGTTGATTTCATCCAAGTAGTGGTTGAGCAGAATATACTCCGCCGAGATCGTCACATCGGCTTCTAGGGGAAAGGCCCAATGCCCATCTTCGGCCTGGCAATCTTGCAAATGCGATTGGGCTCTTTGAATGGTATCATCCAATGAGGTCGCATCGACCGCTTTTTGAGCCGCTAAATTTTTTTCAATGTCGCCTGACATGTCGATTCAAAACCCAGTTAAGTACGATATGTTCCCGAAATAATTGTTCAGCAATTTATGCTTTAAATATTAAAATACGCGCTGCCAGCATTAATTTCCAGGCTTTCGATACTTTTACTGGAATATTCAGGCGTTCCCAGCCGCGACGTTCCAGCAATATAAAAAGCCGACGGTAAATTTTCATCATAACTATAGCTGGGCGAATGGCCGTTTTATCGCATGTTTCAATAATTGCCTGGGCTTGCTGGAAATCCAGCCGAGCGCGCTCAGCAAGCTCAATACAGACTTCAACGAGGCCTGGATGGGCGAGGATTTCATTGATGTCTGGGTCAGGGATGCCTGGGTCAAGGACACCATGACGGGCGAGTAATTCTTTTGGCAGGTAAATTCGATCCCGTTCGGCATCCTCGTAGATGTCGCGCAAAATATTAGTCAATTGCAAAGCCTCGCCCAATGATTTGGCCAACTGCCTGCTTTTCTCTGGCGCAAGACCAAACACCGCATTGGAAAGCCTGCCAACGGCACAGGCGACGCGATCACAATAAAGCTCAAGCTCCGCCATGTCTTGCAATTGTAATTTATCGATTGCATCTGTTTCCATGCCATCAATCACGGCGACAAAATCTTCTTTAGCCAAGCCGTAGAGCCTGAGAGGTTCAGCCAAGGCGCGGGTTATTAGATGATTGGGCGTGCCGTCATATAGCTTGTCTATCTCATCCCGCCAGATCTGAAGATTTATCCGCTTGGTCTCCAAGGCTTCTTCGCCATCGGCAATATCATCGACTTCCCGGCAAAATGCATAGATCGCAAACATAGCATCGCGCTTTGCGGGTGGCAGTAAGCGCATTGCCCAATAGAAAGACGTCCCCGATCTTTGGACGATCGCAAGTACGCCTTCTTTGATGTCGTATTCTAACCTGTCTTGGGGCATTAAACGCTTTGCTCTTCGCTAGTGTTGCACTGACTTTATCGCCAAAGCTGTAGAATGCAATGCTGCAACGCGAGGTTATCTAAATAGCGACCCTAGAGCGCCTGAAATACAACAGGTTATATATTCAATTTTCGATAATTTTACTTTGCCCTGGATAGGGTCATTTTGACGGAGTTTTCGGCTCAATCGATTGGCAATATTGATAATGGCTTGAGATTCCATCGCCAGTCTGGTGCTTTTTAGGCCGGTGGGGAGGGCTGCTGCTTTACGCATTAATTCATCAACACCCGCCAAAATTTCGTTGAGACAGTTTCGCAGCGATGGCGTTGCTTTGGTGGCCGTGAGGTCTTCAATTTTTGCCTTGTTGTGGGCCAATATATCGGCCGGCAGATAAACGCGATCAAGTTCCTGATAATCTTCGCGGCAGTCCTGCAGATGGTTGAGGATCTGCAGGGCCGCGCATAACGCATCAGAGGGCTCATAGCCGGCCTGATCGCCCACCTTAAAACCCCCATGGAGATCTATTAAATAACGCCCAACTGGGGCGGCAGAAAGCTGGCAATAATCGATCAATTCCTGCCAATTGGCATATCTGGTCTTAGTTGCATCTTGTTTAAAGGCCGCCAATAAATCGAGGCAATGGCTGGGCGTGACATTGGTCGCAATCAAACTTGCGGCCATGAGCCCGGCTTGAGGGGGAGGGTTTTCGCCGGATGACTTGTTGCTCAAGCCCTCTTCAAACTGATCAAGTCGGAGAATTTTCTCCTCAGAGGCTAAATCGGGAGAATCTGCAATATCATCCGCCGCCCTGGCAAAGTGATAAAAAGTCGCTATATGCGGCCGCAATTTGGCCGGCAATAGCCACGAGCCAACGGGAAAATTCTCGTAAGCTGTGTCTTTACCAGAGGATACTTCGACTGTGGACGTGTTCATAATGATGCGATGATTGCAGATGAGGGCTGGCAAGTCCAATCCGGCTGTTATAAAAAAACCTATGGAACAAATTAAAAGACATCAGAGGATTGCTGTGAAAATAGGCGAGGTCATTGTTGGCGGTAATGCCCCTGTCGTGGTGCAGTCTATGACCAATACGGATACCGCAGATGTTGCCTCTACTGTGGCCCAAGTCGCTGCTTTAGCCAAAGCCGGCTCTGAGCTTGTTCGGGTAACGGTAAACACAGAAGAGGCTGCCGCTGCGGTCGCCCTCATTCGGGCGCAATTAGACGAGATGGGGTGCCTTGTGCCGTTGGTCGGCGACTTTCATTACAATGGCCATTTGTTGCTGACAAAGTTTCCCGATTGCGCCGCAGCGCTGGCTAAATACCGCATCAATCCCGGCAATGTCGGCTTCAAGGACAAACGTGATCAGCAATTCACCGTCATGATCGAGCAGGCGATTAAATATGATAAGCCGGTTCGCATCGGCGTGAACTGGGGAAGCTTGGATCAGGATCTTCTCGCCCGTTTTATGGATGACAATGCCAAGCTCAAAGATCCCAAAGACGTCCAATTGGTGATGCATGAAGCGTTGGTAGCTTCGGCCATGGAAAGTGCGGCCTTGGCCGAAGACATAGGTCTGGCCAGAGATCATATTATCTTGTCGTGCAAAGTGAGCTCGGTGCAGGATCTCGTCGCGGTCTATCAAATGCTGGCGGCCAAATGTGACTATGCGCTGCATTTGGGACTGACCGAGGCGGGCATGGGCTCAAAAGGTATTGTGGCCTCGACGGCGGCGCTTTCTGTTTTGTTGCAGCAGGGCATTGGCGACACCATCCGGATTTCGCTGACACCCGAGCCCGGTGGTGATCGGACCAAAGAAGTGATCGTTGGCCAGGAAATTCTCCAATCCCTGGACATTCGCTCTTTCACCCCGCAAATCGCGGCCTGTCCCGGCTGCGGGCGGACGACCAGCACGGTGTTTCAGGAGTTGGCGGATGATATTCAGAACTATGTCCGCGCGCAAATGCCGGAATGGGGCGAGCGCTACATTGGCGTCGAGGATATGCAGGTCGCCGTGATGGGCTGCATTGTCAACGGCCCGGGTGAAAGCAAACACGCCAATATTGGGATTTCTCTACCGGGTACTGGAGAGCAGCCTGCGGCGCCTGTGTTTATTGACGGGGAAAAGAAAATGACGCTCAGGGGCGAAAATATCGCTCAAGAGTTCAAGCAAATCGTCGATGACTACGTGGCCTCCAGCTATACCCAAAAACCTTTGTAATTTGCCCTATTGAGGGCTGGACAGAGCGCGCCTTTTTTCCTATAAGCGCGTCTCTAACAGATAACTCACCCAGGTGAGGGGCGTCCTGCCCAAATCAATTTAAGATCGATTTCGTCTGATAGATATGCCCGGGTAGCTCAGTTGGTAGAGCAGAGGATTGAAAATCCTCGTGTCGGTGGTTCAATTCCGCCCCCGGGCACCACCACCTTTTTTCTCTATATATTTCAATGACTTAACTTTTCGGTTAGTCACTTTTTTCGGTTAGTCACTTTTTTGTTCTAGCTTTGTTTTGCCGACACTTTGGCGATTGCCGAACGCGCCAGCTTTTTTTGTCGTGCAGATTTCGTGTATCGGTCAACTTCTTTGGCGGACCGATGCCCGGTGATGGCCATAATTTCGCGATCGGTACAGCCCATTTCCGCAAATAACGCTGCCGAGGCTTTCCGAAGTCCATGGGCCGAACAATGTGAGAGATCTGCTTCAAGACACCATTTTTTAAACCGATTTCCAAAACCATTCTGTGTGAAGGGTTTATTAAAATGTGTCACCAGGAATGTTAATTCGCCTGTTGGGGTTTGATCCAGGATGCCCTGCAAAACGGGCGCTATCGGTATATTTAGGGTCACGGGTGATCGCTCCCTATTTTTTTGCTGTGTAAATATGAGTTCGGCGTGTTTCAAGTGTTGGCGGCCCAACCGCACTATGTCGCCGCGCCTCTGGCCAGTATAAAGTAGCAGTTCGATGGCCATCCTGGCTTTGGTTCCGACAGCGTGACAGTCCCTATATTGATCAATCTCATTTTCAGTCCATGCGTGAATTCCATCTCCAGGAGCTATTAACATCTCAATTTCTTTTGCAGGATTATGGAAACAAAGGCGGCGTTTTATGCCGTGTTTGAAAACTTGCCGAAGGGATTTGATCAAAGCATTTACTGATTCGGGGCGATCAGCTCGGTCATCCTGGATTGAAACTAAATGTTCTGGTTTGAGCTGCGCAAATGGCTTTGAACCATGTTCTATGCAGAATCCGTCGAGAATATTTCGGCGTACTTTTTTGGTGCTGCTGGCTAGAGTTTTGAAAGCGCTACTTTTGAAATACTGTATGCACAACCATCGAATCGTTTTCATACCAATATTTTTTTCTGGATTGATCTCACCTGAAGGAGATGAGGACGCATAGGCTTTTGCATAATCCTCATAGAACTCCTTGGAGCCAATTGGGCCTCGAAGGGAAATTTTTGGGAAGCCTTTGCGGCGGAAATAAATTTTAGGATTACCCGACCTGTCATCGAAGCAATTCACATAAGGGGGCTTTTTTATTGACATAAAGCTTCATCCCATTCGTTGATCTCAGAAACCCCGCGGCGGGGTAATTCGTCAAAGTAGGTATCTAGTTCGTGTCTGTCCCAGACGAGGCGGCGGTCGATTTGTTTTGGCTGGGGCATTCGACCATCTACCACCATTTCGTCAAATTTGCTGGCAGAGCAACCGATGTAATTTGCAGCTTCTTTCCGGTTTAAACCTCGTCGTTGAAAAAATTGTACGCGCATGAATATTCACTTCCGATCCCCATCGAACGTGTCTGGTACACCACGCAAGCTATGAAATAAAACGGCGTTACCCTTGGTGCCGTCAGTTTGAAACTACAAAGGTACCCCAATGAGGTTTAATTTCAAGGGGGAGAACACATAAATTACCAAGAGAGTGATCAATCGTGAATAAAATACCGGGTATAGGTTGTGGACTGAAATAGTAGATACAAATCTAGATTGGTAGATTTTCACTTCTCGGATCTGCTAAAATTAATCTACGTTTTGTATACCGGTGGTATCGCCGGAAGTGATGTTCTTTAACGGACGTTAAGGAACCGGAAAATAAGAGGTGCGGACACCTCTCCAGCCATACAAATCGTCGGTGTGCTGGCGCTGCTACTTTCCGGTTTTTGAAACGTCGTGATAACCCTGTGGGGTCGTTGCGGCGTTTTTTTGTTGCCCGACCTCACCATATTTAGGTGAAGTATGAACAAGTTTAATAATGGAATTAATGCAGATTCTGAAAATGAAGAGTTTGGAGAAACGGAGCATATTGCCGGTGAACGTACGCGACATCGAGATACGCACATAAGCTTTCATTTTCGGCCAAGCGGTGAAGTAACGCTAGATGGATTATCCGGAAAAACCGCAAAAGAAAGGAGGCGACAACAAGCGACGAAAATAATATTCCTCGGCGCAAGCATCGAGGCACTTGGTCAAAATCGATGGATACATTACAGCCGCAACAAAAATGCCTACACGGGACAAAAACGCTACCGAGGAAAAGAGTATACATACGCTTTGGTGCCGAGTGCGGTGGACTGTCTTGAAGAACTAGGAGTAATTGAGCATCAGAGGGCATTTCCTTGTGCACCTATGGCGGGGTCGTACGGATATCAATCCCGATTTCGCTTAGTGCCAGACGCGGGATTAATCCTTCCAAAATATTGTTGTGATCCATTTGAAACTGTCCGCCTAAAAGATGCTAGCAAACGCCTGGTAGATTACCCTGAAACCGACCGAACGTTAAGAATGCGTCGAGAAACCTACGAAATAAATGAAGCGCTTTGCAGTATCGAAATTGAGTTGGAATCGGAGGCCTGTGTTCGTCGCGGACCGCACATTTTCTGTCAAACGGGAAACCTAGACGACAATCTCCAGCCGAAATGTGTGGTCATCAACCCGGCAAGAAATTCTGTTTACCGGGTTTTCAGCAACGGTAAATGGAACCTAGGCGGCCGATTGTATGGAGGTTGGTGGCAAAACGTTCCATCCTCGGAGCGAACCAACATTCATATTGATGGTTTTGCAACCGTCGAAGAGGATTACCAGCAGCTCCATCCGAGATTACTCTATCACTTCGTTGACAAAGAACCGATCGGTGATGCCTATACAATTGATGGCTGGGATAGACCGCTTTGTAAAAGGTCTTTTAACATCGCAATTAACGCCCGCACGGAGTTTGCCGCTATTGGCGCTATACAGAACCTTGTTGGCGGTCCAGGAGCCCGTGAATGCGCCACAAAGCTACTCGGCGCGATCAAAAACCACCATCGTCCAATTGAGCGATTTTTTCATACTGGAATCGGCCTAACGCTCCAACACATCGATTCTCAAATGGCCAGTCACGTTGTTCGGTCGATGCTCAAGCAGGGCATCGTATGCTTGCCGATACATGACAGTTTTATTGTTCGTGCGGGTAATCAATCGCAATTGCTTGAGGTAATGGAGGAGGCATATTGTTGTGTAATTTAGTCCAGCCACGGATGAAGATCACCTTGATTTTTAATTTATTATCAATGGGTTATGTGAAAATGGTATTACATATGGGCGCCGGTGGGGTTCTCCTGGGTCGGGTGGTGCTTTCTCCTGTGTGCCGCGCTTCGCCTTCCTCTCCCTCACCGAACACACCCTATTTTGGCAAATCTGCGAATTTTGGCACCAAGCCGATCAAATCACATACTGAAGGAAGTTTAAAATGAATCAGATAGTATCAAGTTCAGCAGAAAGAATGCGTCGTTACCGTGAACGTAAACGTGCTGGCATCGAAATGGCATCGCTCCCTATACAACTATTTACCGACGAACTCAATGAAATGGTCGAACGCGGTGCACTTACGCCGGAAACGCGTAACGACAAAACTAAAGTTGCTGAGGCTATTGAGGCGATATTGGCACAGTGGGTGGAGATATGAAATTAACGATATTTGCCGGAAACTCAATTTTATGACGGATAAACCCCATGAACAGCGAAGTGGGTGGCTGATGCATGGCAATAAGCCGGGCGATCCTCAAACAGCTCCACGTTGTGGTGCAAAAACACGGCGAGGAACATCCTGCCAAGCTCCGGCAATGCGCGGTAAAAAACGTTGCCGGTTACATGGCGGCAAATCAACTGGCCCGAAAACCGTTGCCGGTAAAGTACGGTCGTCACAAAATGCCTTTAAGCATGGTCGCCGGTCTATAAAGGCAGAAGAAGACCGCAAAAAGCTTTGGGCTGATCTACGGGCTGTCACTTATAGTATGAAGGATAAAGGTTATCTCTAGCGTCTGCTTTGCCACTGAAAACGGGCTTTGTACTCTTAGGTAAAAGAGTCTATTTATGACGCAAAACGGTAATTTAAAAATAAATTGTATAATCAAGGAATGCAGGTAGTCCTATTGCATTTGTAACAAGGGGGGCTCGCAATTCATCCTACAAAAGGATATCTTGGACCGGTTAAAGCCGTTGTATCTAATTTCGAAGTCCGGGGTTGTTTGTGAATTTTTACAGATCTGTACTGCGTCCGCTTTTGTTTTGCCTCGATGCTGAACGCGCACATCATTTGGCAATACAAGGTCTCAAATTGGGGCTGATTCCTTTTCCTGCACCCAGGTTTGATCCAGTATTGCGGACCAATTTGATGGGGTTAGATTTTCCGACGCCGATAGGATTAGCCGCCGGATTTGATAAGAATGCAGAAGTCTTTGAGGCTCTTTTGAAGTTGGGTTTTGGATTTGTTGAAACGGGTACCGTCACGCCTCAAGCGCAGCCGGGAAACGATAAACCTAGAATGTTTCGATTGATCGAAGACAACGGTGTTATCAATCGTCTCGGATTTAATAATCTTGGACTTGATCGATATAAAGCCAAAATCCGACGATGGAGCGAAACAGGAAATATCGGAATTGTTGGTGCCAATGTTGGTAAAAATAAAACTTCGAGCGACAGTATAGCCGATTATGTCATGGGTATTTCCGCGTTGTCGGATTACGCCAGCTATTTAGTTGTGAATGTATCTTCTCCGAATACGCCTGGGTTACGCGATCTTCAAGCCAAAGACGATTTAAAGGAACTGTTAGCGGCGGTAATGGTGGCGCGAAATACCAGCTCAAAGCGACCGCCGCTATTGTTGAAAATTGCGCCAGATCTTTCTCCAGAAGACAAACAGGATATTGCTAACGTGGCCTTGGATGCAGCAATTGACGGCATAATTGTTACCAATACGACGGTGGAAAGACCAAGCACTCTTCGAAGTCGGCACAATTCAGAGGCGGGCGGATTAAGTGGTGGACCGCTATTTCAAATTTCTACCGATGTACTTCGAGACATGTACAGTTTAACTGACGGCAGGATACCGTTAATTGGTGTAGGTGGTGTTTCAAACGGAGAACAAGCGTATTTAAAGATAAAAGCGGGTGCCTCGCTTGTGCAGATATATTCAGCAATGATTTATCGTGGGCCGCAAATAGGCGCATTGATCGCCAATGAGTTGGCAGCTCTGGTTAAAAACGATGGGTATCAAAATGTGTCAGAAGCAATAGGTTCAGACCACCGTTAACATTGCCGGATCTTCATTTAGACATGAATTTCTCAGATTGAGTTTAGTCTCTTAATAGCCTATAACGCTCATTAAATTAGAATATAAATCTAAATAAATTGCGAATTAGAAATTATAGGATATTAGAATGGAACATTGGTCCAAGAGACTTTGGCAAGCCTTAAGCTGGAAAGGATGGAGTCAGCGTGAATTGGCACGTCGCGCCGATATCGATGAACAAAAAGTTTATAAATACCTTCAAGGCAAAGTAGATCAGCCCCGTGGTGATACCATGTTGCGGCTGGCAGATTGTCTAGGCGTTACGGAGAGTTGGCTTCGTTTCAATGTAGGACCAGCTATTATTCGAATTCCTGTCGTAGGGCGAGTTACCGCGGGGGAGAGTTTTATTCCAATGGATGACGGTCCGTTAGGCGGGGCTAGCGAAGAGGTGGGCTTTTCATTAGATGATGCGGACCCGATCGCCATTGAGGTACGTGGAGAATCTATGCTGCCTGTGTATCGTCCGGGCGATTTTCTTTTGTGTTCACGTAAACGTGGAAATGAAATAAACCAATGTTTAAATCGAGATTGTGTCGTGAAAACAAATCAAGGAGAGGGGTACGTGAAGAAGGTGATTACTGGGCCGAGCGAACGATCATTTACGCTAATATCGTATAATGCTCCAGCCATTGAAGGAGTTGGACTTCTATGGGCTGCGCCTATTATTTGGGTGAAGAGGGCCTCTCACTGAGACAGTAATTTTTGTCGCATAATGTGCATTGTGGATAGTGATTCGAAGTAATCGCAATGTAGAAAAAAGACCTTTTTGGTCGTTCTAAATACTGGGCCGAGAATTACTTAGTTTCAGCAGTAGCCTCCGTATAATCTATATTGCCGCTTTACTTGGTAAAATTAACGCCATTTGTGGCAATAATTGGTGACAAAATTGTGCCTGATGGTCTATAACTTCGGCAACGTTGGTCGAGAAATCGATTCATGTGAACAAAATCTTCAAGTGAGAACTTTGGTTAGCGATGCACCGACAGGAGAGGTGCGTCCACATTTCACATGGAGAAAATCATGGTCGATCAACCTATCAAAGGCCTCCGCCTTTACCCTACCCAAGCTGTACGGAATAAATTCCCGGCAAATCAGAACCACTTTCGGGCCGTCGCTTTGGCGAAAATTCGAAGCATTGGTTCCGGCCTCAATATTTACTGTCACATGTTTGAATTAGATGGTGTTCGCTTGGCGCTGTCGTCGCGCTATCTGACGAAGCAGCAAGTGCTGACCATAGAAGTGGATGTCATCGGCATTGCTGTTCGATCAAGGACCATTACCCAAGATGAAAACAGCAAAAATGTTGTCATCGATGCCGACAATTTAAAACGACGTGGTACCAGCAAATAAAAACAAAGGTGGGACTCCGGGACCTGTTATTCTGGGGCTCCCACTTGAACACCCCACACCCTAAATAGGAGTCCCACGGACTTTAACAGATCCCTTAATATCACTCAGCCTGAAGAATGGTGTCTTCACCGATTGACTTTGGAAGTTGCTGGAATGTCCGCTCTACCCTCAGAAGCGGACATCATTTCCAGTAGCACAAAGAGTCTGCTTTTAGCCACAAGCGGACATTTGGTCACTGAAAATCCTAGTCGAAACTGCAAGCATGAAAAAAATGATCAGATTTGACAACCGTCAATGTATTTTGACGTATATTAAAGTTTCAATAGGATCCAAATGATTTTAGAACATGCGACAACGCGATAATCCAGAGAGCCTTGGCATAAGAAGGCAAAGATTTTTTTTGTGAAGGTGGGGTTTTAGTCGCGATCCTGAGTTTCATGGAAGCAACCAATTGAAGAAGGATTGGGATGACATTTAAATCTCGGAAAATCTTGCTATTTTTTGGCGTCATCTGGCTGCTTTTGGGCGTGGTTAGTCTTTTACCTGATATGGCATTTTCGGAGGAATCGGTTGCCTTAACCGCTGAGGAGAGCCAATGGATTGCTGGCACCCCTTCTATCACTGTTGGCGGTGAAATGGACTGGGCACCGTTCGATTTTGTGGGTTCTGATGGAACCTATCAGGGGCTATCCCGAGATGTTATGGATTTGGTCGCGCAAAAGACCGGACTAAAACTCACCTATAAGACGGGGCAAACTTGGGCAAACCTCTTGAAGGCACTCGAAGAGGGCAAATTAGACGTGCTTCCGGCCATTTACCATTCCGAGGAACGAGCCGCCTTCACGATTTTTACTGATCCCTATTTCACAGTCCGCGACTATGTTTTTATGCGCGATGATGCTGCGCCATTAACCAAAATTGATGACCTTGCCAACAAGAAGGTGGCCGTGATCGGCGGCTACGTCATTATCGACCGGTTGCAAAACCAGGTACCTGAGATGGAGTTTTTGGAAGTCAATTCGCTCCAGGAAGGCGTGAATGCCGTGTTGCTGGGGCAGGCCGATGCTTATGTGGACGGCTATGCCGTCGTGTCCTATCATCTTGCCGAAAACATGCAAACGGGACTCAAACCAGTCCTCCCCATCAAGGGTTTCAACAGCCCCATTCGCATTGGTGTTTCCAAACAGGAACCGGTATTGGCCGGTATCGTACAAAAGGGTCTGGCAGCCATTACATCGGACGAGCACAGAGCGTTGCGGCAAAAGTGGTTTACGAGTGCTCACGAACAGGGCGCCAACAAGCAAACAGGGGCAAAGTCCACAGGGCAGCTTAAGGGTACGATCGACCCCAAGGCCATCATCAGCCGGCTCTCGGTTTCGACTAAGGAACAGGCCTGGCTGAACACCAAGCCAACAATTCGCGCCCGGGTCGGCCAGTATCCTCCTTATCATTTTTGGGATGAGGAAAAAGGAAAGGGAATATCTGCCGATTACCTTAAGCATTTCTGCGAGGGGTTTGGGTTGAATTGCGTCTTCTTTACGGGCATGCCCTGGGTCGAGGCCATTGACAACATCGGGGCGGGAAAAGACGTAGATTTACTACTTTCGATCGGGGGTACGCGGAAACTAGCTGGACGTGTAGCGTTGACACAGACCTATCTTAAGCCGCCACGGGTCATTTTTACGCGAAAAGACGGCACTTTTGTAAGAGAAATTGACGATTTGAACGGGAAGACAATTGCGATTGAGCGTGCCTACTTAATGCGTGAATTGGTCAGCAAAAACTATCCCGAAATCCGCCAAAAGTTATACCCGAGTACGAAAACGGCCCTGGAAGCCCTCTCATTGGGCGTAGTGGACGCCTATATCGGACTTCTTCCTGCGGCATCCTACATTATCGATAAGGAAGGTTACTCGAACCTGAAGGTGGCAGCGCCTACACCATTCGGTGCCCATGACCACGCCATGGGCGTGCGTAAGGATTGGCCGGAATTAGTCAGCCTTTTGAATAGTTATTTCGCGGTGCTGTTGCCCGAGGAAAAATCGGCCATCCGCAGTAAGTGGCTGTCGGTACGCTACGAATATGGAATAGGATTACTTGATATTGTTCTTTGGGTCGGCGGGGTCACGCTTATTGCCCTCTTGATAATTGGCGTGATTGTG
>JABIHH010000006.1 GCA_018649725.1 Rhodospirillaceae bacterium
AACAACGTCGTCCAGGTAATCGACGTGCCGAGCCGCAAGGTAATCAAGACCTTAAAGCCCGGTAAAGCGGTGCTGCATTTAGAATTTACGCCGAGGGGCGAGCAGGTCTGGCTGTCGGTCCGAGATGAAGATCGGGTTGAGGTATATGACACGCGAAATTTCAAGCGTCTTGCAACCATCAAAGCCGATAAACCCAGCGGTATATTTTTAACGGCGCGCGCTAACAGAACAGGATTGTAGAATATGGACGGAGAATTTCGAAATCAAAGCGGGCTCACCGAGTTTCAGGCCAATCTGCTGAACGATTTTCAGCGCGATTTTCCGCTCTGCCCGCAACCTTATAAAGTGTTGGCAGAACAGCTTGGTGTCGAAGAAAAAATTGTGCTCGATCATCTGCAGAAATTGGAAGAGCAGAAATTCATCTCGCGCATCGGCGCTGTGGTGACGCCTCATAAGGCCGGTTGGAGCACTTTGGCGGCAATGTCGGTGCCCGAAGAAGATCTAGAAGAAATTGCCGAGACGGTCAGTGCGTGTCCCGGCGTTAACCACAATTACGAACGCAGTCATGATATTAATTTGTGGTTCGTTGTGACCGGGCCGGATCGCTTCGCGGTTGAGACGATCTTGGATGAAATTGAAGCCACGACCGGCATTGATGTTTTAAACCTGCCCTTGGTTGAAGCTTATCAACTTGATTTGGGTTTCCCGATCCAGTGGAATTGACCCTGGTGAATTGAAATGGATATTGATCCACAAGATAAAGCCCTAATCACCGCAATCGAAGACGGCCTGCCTTTGGTGAGCAATCCTTATGAAGCGGTGGGTGCGATGATCGGGCTTTCAGAAAATGATGTTATCCAAAGATTGGAGACGCTCATTGAAGAGGGTGTCATCCGCCGCTTTGGAATTGTCGTTAACCACCGCAAAATTGGCTACCGGGCGAATGCGATGGTGGTCTGGGATGTGCCGGATGAATTTGTCTCCAAGGCTGGTCGGGCATTGGCAAAGCTACCTTATGTCTCTTTAAGTTATCAACGTCCGAGGCACCTGCCGGATTGGCCTTACAATCTCTTTTGTATGATTCATGGCCGTGAGAAAAAGGCGGTAGAAGCCTTGGTTGAAGAAGCCGCGCTTTCTGCGAATTTGCAAGATATCCCCCGCGCCGTTTTGTTTTCGGGTCGCCAGTTTAAGCAGCGCGGCGCTAAATACAGCCAAGCTCCCGCAAAGGTTGGTGCGCATGCTTGATGTGGATCGCCAAATTATCAATGCCTTGCAAGGTGGCTTCCCGATATCAGAGCGCCCTTATGCTGAGGCAGCTGAAAAATTGGGTCTTTCGGAAGACGCTTTGATTGCGAGGCTCGCTCAATTGCTCGAGGACAAAATGCTCAGCCGCTTCGGGCCAATGTATAATTCTGAAAAAATGGGCGGTGCTGTGACGTTGGCGGCCATCGCTGTGCCTAAAGCGCGCTTTAAAGAGGTGACGGGAATCGTCAATTCATTTGCCGAGGTTGCGCATAACTATCAGCGCGAGCACAAGCTCAATATGTGGTTTGTCATCGCTGCGGAAGAACCAGGCGAAATCGCTGAGGTGATTGAAAAAATCGAGGCCGCGACGGGGTTGGAAGTCTTCAACATGCCCAAATCTGAAGAGTATTTTTTGGAAATGAAATTAGCGATATGAATAATATTAGGCCGCAAGATCAGGTGAATGCCTTTGACGAAATCGATCGTGCCATTGTTGCGGCGACTCAATCGGGTTTGCCGCTCGTGGCGGCACCCTATGAGGCTGTTGCAGCAGAGATTGGTATATCGGCAGATGAGGTTATGACGCGTCTGCAGGCGATGCTGAAGAACGGCATTATCCGTCGCATCGGTGTCGTGCCCAACCATTATGCGCTTGGGCTGAAAGCCAATGGTATGTCGGTCTGGCAGGTGCCGGAAGAGCAGGTTAATGAGTTGGGCAAAAGGGTCGGTGCACTGGATTTTGTCACCCATTGCTACAGCCGTCCGCAACATTTGCCGGACTGGCCCTATAACCTGTTTGCCATGGTACATGGCAAATCACGCGACGAAGTTTTCGAAAAAGTCCAGGTAATCGCCGATTTATTAGATGACGCAGATCAAGGACATGACGTGTTGTTTAGTAGCAAAATCCTCAAGAAGACAGGCTTACGTATAAGCCGTTCTCAGTAGGATAAAAGATGTTTCGACTAAGCCAATTCATGAAGGAACTGCAAAATCCAACGCCGGTCCGGCGGGGGAATCCTCCCGGACCTGTGGTGATCTGGAATTTGATCCGGCGCTGCAATCTCAATTGTAAGCATTGTTATTCCCTATCGGCTGATACGGATTTTCCGGGCGAGCTTTCAACATCAGAAGTCTATAACGTCATGGATGATCTCAAAGATTTTCATGTGCCGGTGCTTATTCTTTCCGGTGGCGAGCCTCTTTTGCGGCCCGATATTTTCGATATCTCGATGCGTGCTAAAGAGCAGGGTTTTTATACCGGGCTTTCAAGCAATGGCGCGCTAATCACCGAAGACAAAGCCGACCGTATCGCCGAGATTGGCTATGACTATGTTGGTGTCAGCCTGGATGGGATCGGGGCCGTCCATGATGCGTTCCGCCGGGTCGAGGGCGCGTTTGATGCCTCGCTTGCGGGAATACGGATGCTCAAAGAGCGGGGTGTCAAAGTCGGAATTCGTTTCACCATGACCGAACACAATCATGTCTCGCTTATGGAATTACTCGATCTGTTTGAGACAGAAGCGATTGATAAGTTTTATCTCTCGCATTTGGTCTATGCCGGGCGCGGCAATCACTACCGGGAAGATGATGCCGTTCATCAGACGACCCGCAACGCTATGGATATGATTTTTGAGCGCTGTTGGAACTATGTCGAACAGGGTTTGGACAAGGAGTTTGTGACCGGTAATAACGATGCCGACGGGGTTTATTTCCTAGATTGGGTGCGGCGCAATCATCCTCGCGCGTTTAACCACATTGCGGATAAGCTGGATGCCTGGGGTGGAAATTCGTCGGGCGTCAATGTTGCTAATATCGATAATCTCGGCAATGTGCATCCCGATACCATGTGGTGGCATCATAATCTCGGCAATGTCAAAACCCGCACGTTTTCTGAGATCTGGCAGGATCGCTCTGACCCGATCATGGACGGTCTGAAAGCAAGTCCTCGCCAGATCAAAGGTCGTTGTGCGACCTGTTCCTATTTTAACATATGCGGCGGTAATACGCGGGTGCGCGCCTTGCAATTGAATGATGACCCCTGGGGCCAGGATCCAGCGTGTTATCTCACCACTGCGGAAATTTCAGGCCAATGGAAGAGTGAAAAAGGAAATGAACATGTTGTTGCGGCTGAGTAGTTTTTTTATTTTGGTCCTGGGATTTATGGCACCGTCAGCTCATGCGGCACCCGATGCCAAAAAGCTATTCACCACCCATTGCGCTGAATGCCATGGTGCAGACCGGCTGGGCCGTATGGGACCGGCTTTGCTGCCGCAAAACCTCCGCCGGGTGCGCAAGAAAAAAGCGGTCGGTATTATTTTAAAAGGCCGTCCTGCAACTCAAATGCCAGGCTTCGCCGAAAAACTTAGCACGGCTGATGCTGATGCTTTGGTGAAGCTGATCTACACACCTCTGCCAAATCGCCCGGTTTGGGGTGAAAAAGAAATTGCGGCAACCCACTCGATTGAGGTGAAGGCTAGCGATTTACCTGCCAAGCCGACATTTAAAGCTGACATGCTGAATTTGTTTATTGTCGTTGAGACGGGTGACCACCACGTGACAATTTTGGATGGTGATAAGTTCGAGCCAATCACGCGTTTCAAAAGCCGTTTTGCGCTGCATGGTGGCCCGAAATTCTCGCCGGAAGGTCGCTTCGTCTACTTCGCGTCTCGCGATGGCTGGATCACCAAATATGACATCTATAGTCTGCAAGTCGTAGCCGAGATCCGGGCCGGCATTAACACCCGCAATCTCGCTATTTCCCATGACGGCAAAACCATTGCCGTCGCCAATTACCTACCCCATACATTGGTGATGCTGGATGCGGAAGATTTGGCGATCTTAAAAATCATCAAAGTGACTGATCGTTTTAATAAAAACTCTTCCCGCGTCAGTGCGGTCTACCAAGCGGCACCGCGTAATAGTTTTGTCGCTGCCCTCAAAGATTTACCGGAGATTTGGGAGATATCCTATCTCAAAAATCCACCGATCGTGCCAACCGGATTGGTGCATTCCTATGAGAAGGGCCATGAAGAATTACTCAGCAAACGCATACAGTTCCCAATTCGGCGTACGCCCTTAAAGGAACCGCTCGATGATTTTTTCTTTGATCAATCTTACCGCAAGCTGATGGGCTCAAGCCGGGACGGCGGCAAGGGCGTGGTCGTTCATATGGAAGTGCGCAAGGAAATCGCCGAGATTAAATTGCCGGGCTTCCCGCATTTGGGCTCCGGCATCACTTGGACTCGCAATGGCAAACGCATCATGGCGACGCCTCATCTTAGAGGTGCGTCGGTGAGCGTCATCGATATGAGTGATTGGTCGGTGATTAAGACAATAAAAACCAAAGGCCCCGGCTTTTTCATGCGCAGCCACGAGAAATCCAAATACGCCTGGACCGATGTTTTCTTTGGTCCCAACAAAGATCTCATGCATGTGATTGATAAGCAGACCTTGGAGATCGTGAAAACCCTGAAACCGGTACCCGGCAAAACCGCAGCGCATGTCGAGTTCACCCGCGATGGCAAATTCGCTTTGGTCAGCATCTGGGATATGGATGGCGCGGTTATTGTCTATAACGCAGAGACATTGGAAGAAGTGAAACGCCTGCCTTTTGTCCGGCCATCAGGGAAATACAATGTCTATAACAAAATTACACGATCCGAAGGTACCTCTCATTAGGGACATTGCCTAAGTAAGGCGAAGTAGCTAAAACGGAGTTCTGTTTTTTTAAGATGGGAACTTCTCAATGGCGGCTGCAAAACATCTCGAATTTTTAATGAATGGCGACGAAGTGCGTCAGGTGACAATCAATAATGTTGTCATTGCCGGCTGGACTGGCCGCAACGTGGAAGCGATGGAGGCTCATATCAAAGAGCTTGAAGAGCTCGGTATCTCCCGGCCCTCCAAAACGCCGACTTATTACCGTTGCACCGTTGATCAACTGACCCAGGATGAAGACTTTCAAGTCATCGGCACGGATTCGAGCGGTGAGATCGAGTTTCTCATTGTCTCACTCGACGATGGCTATTGGGTGGGCCTGGGTTCCGATCATACCGACCGGGTTGTTGAGGCGACAGATGTGACGGTCTCCAAGCAGATGTGTGCCAAGCCGATTGCCAGAACTTTGTGGCGCTATGCGGATGTTGAAGATCATTGGGACGAATTGATGCTGAAATCGACGATCATTGTAAATGGTAAGGAAGAGGCCTATCAGGAAGGTCCGGTCACAACCATGCGCGATCCGAAAGAACTGATCTCGCTCTACACCGATGGTGGCGAGTTGGCCCCAGGCACCTTGATGTTTTGCGGTACCTTAGCGGTATCCGGTGGGGTCAGGCCGGGCGAAGTCTTCCACGCAAGCTTGAGTGATGCCAAATTAAATCGCACTATTAACCATTCATATAAGGCAGCCAGCCTGCCGCGAGAAGAATAAGGAGCCCGAGAGATGGGAAAAGGTAAGCCGCATTTAGAATTTGAATCTTTGAGCATGGATGAAGGCTGGGAAGTACCGCCTGGTTATCCCGAGGGCATGGAACAAAAAGTTCTGACAACCGATTTAGACGAAGACGGCAAAACCGGCAGCCGAACCCGCTTTCTCCGCATCAAACCGGGCGTCTATTCCACCGTGCCTTTTGTGCATGAGCATTGGGAAGAAGTGTTCCTCTTTGAAGGCGATATGATCGTTGGCAATGACGAAAATGGTGAGGGTGGTGAGCAATTCCACGCCCCAACCTATGCCTGCCGCCCGCCTGGCGTTCACCACGGCCCCTTTAAATCCGAAGGCGGCTGCATCATGTATGAAAACCACTATTTCTATGACGCCGATTCTGAATAATTAACCGACCACGTTTATTCCGTTTGCTTGTTTTTTGAATTTATATATAAATTATTTATATAAAATAATTAAAAAAATAGACGGGAAACATGCTGGAGAGAAATCCAAACAGTCCGAGTGGATCAGGGCCCAATCTGACAATTACGCGACCGGAATTTCTGGTTGAGGGATCAGACTCGGGTTTTCGTAAATTCATCTATGATCTGCTGATCTCTTCTGTCCAGATGGAGAAGATTAGGGAGCAGATCGGTGGCCTCATCGATCTAAACGGCCTGCAATATCATGTACTAACTGTTATCTCAGAGCGTTCAGCGCTTGGGCCGGTAACCGTCGGCGATGTTGTGCGCACGCTTCAGGCGGGGGCGACGCATATCACCATGGAAACCGGTCGCCTGGTTCGGGCGGGCCTGGTTGAAAAGCATCCCAACCCCGAAGATCGCCGCAGTGTTTTATTGTCACTCAGTAAAAAAGGCAGTACGGCGTTAGCGTCTTTAACGCCGGCGCGCCAAGAAATTAACGACACGATATTTGACGGTTTCAGTAAAGACGATTTCGAAAATTTCCAAAAACTTATGCTTAAAATGGTCGGCACAACGTCGAATGCGATGGTGGTTGCCGATAAAATCAAACAGGAGAAAAAATAATGTTAAAAACAGGTAAGGAACATTTAGAAGGGTTAAGAGACGGTCGCACGGTCTATATCGGTAAAGAAAAAATCGATGATGTGACCATTCACCCGGCCTTTAAAAATGCCGCTCAAACCGTGGCAGGTTTATACGATATTAAACATGATCCCGCCCATAAAGATATCATGTCCTTTGAGGAAGATGGTGAACGCTATTCAATGTGGTTCAAGCGGGCAAAAACTAAGGATGATCTGCGCCAACGAACGGCGGCCCATAAAAAAATAGCTGATTTGTCCTGTGGATTGTTTGGTCGCTCACCCGATCACGTATCTAGCTTTGTTACTGGCATGTCGACCAATCCTTCTGCCTTTGATTCTGATAAATATAAATTCGGCGATAATCTCTTGGCCTATTACGAGCATATGCGTAAGAACGACATCTTTGCGACCTATGCCGTATTGCCGCCACAAGCGGCCCGTGATCCGGAATATTATGCCAAACAGAATAAAGAAGCGCCGACGTTACGGGTGGTGCGGGAAGATGATGATGGTGTCGTCATTTCGGGCATGAAAATGCTCGCGACCAGTGCGGTTTTTTGTGATGAAATTTGGATTGGCAATCTTTTGCCCCTGGCCCCCTCACAGGTTAAAGAATCCATCACCTGTGCAGTTCCGTGCAATGCCGAAGGAATGTCCCTCTGGATGCGTCAACCTATCTCACTGAACGCCGGTAATGAATTCGACGCACCGCTCACCTGGAAATATGATGAAACCGACGTTTTGGTTATTTGTGATGAGGTGAAAGTCCCCTGGGAAAAGATCTTCGTGATGGATGATGCAGTTCTGGCTCGTTCTGTTTACATCGAGACGCCCGCCCATTGTTATGGCAATCATCAGTCAAATGTCCGCTTCTGGTCCAAGATGCAGTTGATCCTGGGCCTTTGCTCCAAGGTTACGCAAGCCTCCGGTGCGGCCAAAATTCCGGCTGTAGCTGAAACTGTTGGCCGCATGGCAGCCTTGGAGGCAACCATCTCAGGCATGATCCACGGTCAGATCGAAATGGCTGAGGAGTGGCCGGAGGGTTATACCACCTATAACCGCCGCGTTATGTATGCCGCGCTCAACTGGTGTACCGAAAGTCATTCTCAGATTGTTGATGTTTTGCGCGAGCTGTGCGGCGGCGGCATTCTCCAGATGCCGGCTAATTCATACGTCATGCATGATGAACAAATGCGCGAGCAGTTTGAAAAACATTTCCAGACACCGCAATTGGAAGCGATTGACCGGATGAAACTCTTCCGGCTGGCGTGGGACTTTGTCGGCTCTGAATTTGCCGGGCGTCAGCAAAGCTACGAAAAATTCTATGCCGGGGCCTCCTTCATCGTCCGCAATCACTCACACCGTGAAGCCGATTGGGGTTATTTCGACGGTATTGTTGATAATTTCATGTCTGGATACGACGTTCCAGAACCACGTTAAATTCCCTCTTAAGTCTTTTCTTTCCGCCCCCACCTTTGTATCGTTGGTATAGCGAACAAAGAAATGCATACAGGTGCGGGGGCGGCTGAGGGACATTATGGAAAGATCATTTCACAAGGAAATCGAACAGCTTCGCCAGGGCGATAACGGCAAGTTCCAAGGTGAGGGAATTTTGGCTGTCACCAAGGCTTTGCTGCAATCTGGCGTGGGGTATGTCGGCGGCTATCAGGGTGCACCGGTCTCTCATTTGTTAGACGTCTTGGTTCAAGCCAAGGATTTGATGGGCGAGCTTGGCGTTCATGTTGAGGCGAACTCGAACGAGGCTTCGGCGGCTGCGATGCTGGGCGCCTCTATCAATTACCCCATCCGGGGTGCGGTTACCTGGAAATCGATTGTCGGCACTAATGTTGCCTCGGATGCCTTGTCGAATTTAGCCAGTCCCGGCGTCAAAGGCGGCGCGATGATTGTTTCTGGCGAGGATACCGGCGAGGGGGCCAGCGTCATCCAAGAACGCACCCACGCCTTTGCCATGAAGTCGTCGATGTGGCTGCTAGATCCCCGGCCCAATTTGCAGAGCATGGTCGATATGGTCGAAAACGGCTTTCAGTTGTCTGAAGTGAGTAATACGCCGGTCATCTTGGCGCTGAGGATCAGGGCGTGTCACGTTCAGGGCGACTTTACGACTAAGAACAACAAAAAATCACCGATCAACACGATAGATAAATTGGATGATCCGGCAGCTTTCGAATATGATCGGCTCGCCCATCCGCCGGCGACCTATGCGCAAGAAAAGAAAAAAGTTGAAGAGCGTTTGCCGGCCGCGCAAAAATTCATTGTTGATCGCGAGTTAAATGAGTTTTTCGATGGTCGTTTCAACAATCTCGGCATTATTTTGCAGGGTGGGCTTTATAATACATTGGTCAACCGGCTCAATATACTGGGCCTCGGTGATCAATTAGGGAATTCCGATATTCCGTTGATGGTGCTGAATGTAACTCACCCCTTGGCGCCCGAGCAAATTACCGATTTCTGTGCTGGCAAGGATGGTGTCTTGGTGATGGAAGAGGGCAATCCCGAATTCATCGAACATCAGGTGCACACATTGCTGCGAAAAGCTGATATTCAAACCAAGATTTTCGGCAAAGATGTTTTCCCGACCAGCGGCGAATATAATGCTGAGGCAGTTACCAATGCGCTGGTTGATTTCCTGGGTGATGTTGAACCTCTGGCAATTGATCTCGAAGCCCTGCGCAACAAAGCTGCCAAGCTCCTGAACGACAAAGCAAGTGGCCAGGAGATTATGGATATCGCGTTGCCGCCCCGCCCACCTGGATTTTGTACCGGCTGCCCTGAACGTCCGGTGTTTACAGCATTGAAAATGTTGCGCGAAGAAATTGGTGACATTCATGTCGCGGCTGATATTGGCTGTCATGCTTTTGCGACCTATGCGCCGTTTAGTATGGGCAACTCGATCCTGGGTTACGGTATGGGGCTGGCGAGTGCCTCGGCAGTTGGCCCGATGCTCAAAAAACGCACCATCAGCATCATGGGCGATGGGGGCTTTTGGCATAATGGATTGCAGACGGGCGTGCTCTCGAATTTGTTTAATGAGGGTGATGGTGTGTTGATCATCATGCAGAACGGCTATGCCTCGGCGACCGGTCAGCAATATATCCCGTCTTCGACAGCCGGCTCGGACACCACACCGATGACCAGCGAGATCGAGCAGACGTTGAAAGCGCTTGGCGTAAAATGGCTCCGGACCGTGCGCACTTATGGAGTGAGCCGGATGTTGGAGACGCTGCGGGAAGCTATGACGACTGAGCAAAAGGGTCTCAAAGTAATTATTGCGGATAGTGAATGCATGCTGGCCCGCCAACGTCGGATTAAGGGCGAAAATGCTGAGAAACTTAAACGCGGCGCTGAAGTGACGATCCCGCGCTTTGGTGTGGATGAAGAGATCTGCACCGGCGATCATTCTTGTATCCGCTTGTCCGGCTGTCCATCGCTCAGCATTAAAGACAATTCCGATCCACTGCGAGATGAGCCGGTCACTCAAGTGATCGAAAGCTGCGTTGGTTGCGGGCTTTGCGGCGAGATTGCCCATGCGGCGCAACTTTGTCCTTCCTTTTATCAGGCTGAGCGGGTGCAAAATGGCGGCGCGCTGACCAAAATGATGGCCGGTGTCAGGAGCTCTGTTATCGGCTGGCTTGCCGGATCGGAGCGCCCGCAATGAGTGAAACCCAACCGGTTAAAATCCTCATCTGTGCCATGGGCGGCGAAGGTGGCGGCGTGCTGATGAATTGGATCGTCAACGCGGCCTGGGCCAAAGGCTATCCTGTGCAGGCGACCTCGGTGCCGGGTGTCGCGCAACGCACCGGTGCGACGACCTATTATATTGAAATGTTGCCGGAAGCGATTGCGCCCGGCGCTCCAGAGCCGATCTTCGCGCTGATCCCAACCGCCGGTGAAGTCGATGTCCTGGTTGCGACCGAAGCTGCCGAAGCGGCGCGGGCCGCAGGTAATGGCTTGATCACGCCGGATCGAACCCATCTGATTGCCTCAACCTCCCGGGTTCTCTTGATGCCGGAAAAGATGGCGATGGAAGATGGTCGCCTCGACAATGACAAACTCGCCGCAATTCTTGACAAATCAGCGCAGAAATCAGTGCTGTTCGATGCCAATCAGGCGGCTCAGGAGGCGGGTGCCATCGTTAATGCAGTCATGCTGGGCGCTGTTGCTGCAACCGGCGTGATTGGCATCGAGCTGGATGATTTCATTGCCGCGATCAAACAAGAGGGAAAGGCTGTCTCATCTAATATCGCCGGTCTCAACAAAGGCTTTGCGCTTGCTAAGGGGGAAGCCGAAGAGGCTCCCGAGGCTGACAATGTTGTCTCGCTTTCCGAGCAGCGGGCTAAAAACGATTTTCCGGAAAACGTTCAGCCGATTTTGCAGCATGCTTTAAGGCGGCTTAATAATTACCAAAATACAGCTTACGCTGAGAATTACCTCGCCCGGCTGGAGAATTTCAAAGACAGTGATCCTGAACTTCTGGTCAGTGTCGCCAAGCAGCTGGCACTCCGCATGTCATATGAGGACATTATACGGGTGGCCCAGGTTAAAGTGCGTGCCGAGCGTTTTGAACGCATCAAGGGAGAGGCCAAAGCCGCACCTGAAGATGTGCTCATCGTAACCGATTTTTTCAAACCCGGTATTGCTGAGATCAGCGATATGCTGCCGACGGGTTTGGCTAAGAGCCTAATCGCCTGGGGTGAGAAAAATGGCAAGATGGAGTTTTACGGTATCGGCATGGAGGTTAAGACCACAACGATAACCGGTTTCTTGAAACTGTGGTTTTTGGCCAAGCTTAAATGGTGGCGACCACACTCCCATCGTTGGCAAGTTGAGCAAGCCAATATTGATGACTGGTTGGATATGGTCGATTCTGCGGCGACGCTCAACGCGAATTTTGCTGCTGAGATTGCCGAATTGGCGCGGCTGGTTAAGGGCTATGGCAGCACACATCGGCGGGGATTACGAAATTTCTCCCGGATTGTCGAGGAATATGTTCGCCCGGTCCTAACCGCCGGTTCTGTGCCAAGCGATGCGACCGAGAAATTGCGCGATATTCGGGACGCTGCAACCAAGGATCCGGAAGGCTCGGCTCTGGGTGAGTTGCTCGCCAAGATCGGAAGCCCTGGGACGCTGGCAGCTGAATAATACTTCATGACAAACTGGCCTAAAGCTTACCCATCCATTGTTCATATGCTCGCTGCGACAGCTGAGCACAATGGCGATGTGACCGCCCTTATTCATGAAGACCGGCAGCTGAGCTATGATCAGTATATTCGCTGTGTCGCCGGGCTGGCTCGGCAACTGCAAAGCTTCAAGCAAGGCAAAAGCCTCAGGGGTGAGCGGGTGGCCCTCATTTGCGGCAATTCTCTGGAAATGGCAGTAGGGCTGTTCGGCGCCCATGCATCCGGCGCGCAAATTGTGCCGGTTAATCCGATCTATACGGCGAGAGAGTTAACCCACATCCTGAGCGATGCCGAGCCGCTCGCGGTTGTTTATGATGCCGAGATTGCGGAAATCGTTCAGCCTCTCTTGGATGAATTGGGCATTGCTCATGGTATTGAAGTCGGCGGCGAAACCGGCGTTCGCTTTGATATCTGGAAAGACGATCCGGATATGAGCTTGCCGGATATGCCGGCGCCGGAAGACTTCGCCACCTTGCAATATACCGGCGGCACCACAGGCTTGCCGAAGGGCGTCAACATCACGCATCACCAATTGGCGACCAATCTCTCTCAGCGCGAGACGGGCTGGCCGACCAGAGAGGGCGTTGAGCGCATCCTCTGTGTGATGCCTCTTTTCCATGTCTATGCCTCCTCAATGGCGCTGCATCTTGCGGTTTATTGCAAAAGCCAGCTCAATATTCTGTCGCGCTATCGCCCGGATACGGTGTTGGAGTGCATCGCCCAGGAGCGCATTACTTTGCTGCCAGTCGGGCCGACCATTTTTCACGGACTTATGGGTTATGATGGATTTTCAGCAACAGACTTTTCGTCGCTGCGGGTCGCTTATTCAGGCTCAGCCCCCTTGCCGGAAGAAACATTAAAGCGCTGGGAGGAGGCGACGGGCTGCCCAATCCTGGAAGGCTATGGCCAATCAGAAGCGGGCCCGGTTGTATCCGTCGTCCATGAGGGGGCAGCAATGGTGGCTGGCTCGGTTGGCAAGCCCTTGATAGATACCGTGGTTGAAATTGTCGATGTCGAGACCGGGACCAATGTTTTGCCTGTCGGTGAGCAAGGTGAAATTCGCCTGCAGGGGCCGCAAGTTATGTCGGGCTATCGCAATCGCCCTGAAGAGACGGCAGAAGCACTTCGGGATGGCTGGCTTTATACCGGCGATATTGGGGAGCTTGATGAAGAGGGCAACCTTTTTATCCGGGACCGTAAAAAAGATATGGTGATCGTTGGTGGCTACAACGTGTATCCACGTGAGATTGATGAGGTGCTTTATACCCATCCAGATATTTCTGAAGTGGCCGCTGTCGGGGTGGCGGATGAGTATCGCGGCGAAGTGGTGCGCGCCTGTGTCACTTTGCGGGACGGGGCTTCAACGACATCTGACGAGCTGCTGGAATTTTGCCGCCAGGAACTGGCAAAATATAAAGTGCCGGCTAAGATTGATATTCTGGATGAAATTCCAAAAACCACCGTTGGAAAGATTGATAAATCAGCTGTTCGCGAGCTATTAAAGGCGCTCGCTTAATGCTCACCTATATGTCACCGGGATGTGATTTGGCTCGGCAAGCATTAACCGTTATTCCCTTGCTATGCTTGATGTAAATTTTTCAATTGTAGCGCCTTGGCTGGTAATGCTCGCCTATGGCCTGATCGTCTGGCAGTTCGCGCCTAAACGCGTAACCGTCAAAGGTTTTTTCACCGGCTCCGATGACGGAGACGTTACGAGCGCGAGCGCACCCGGTCTCTGGTTGTTGGTCGCCAGTGCTGCCATCTCCTGGATCTTCGCCAAATCGATCGCCAATGCTGCCAGTCTTGCTCAGGCTTTCGGCATATCAGGTTCTGTCGGCTATGCGTTTTACTATTTGAGTTTCTTAGTCGCCGGTGTGGTTATTTACATTATTCGCACCAAAGGCGGCGATAAATCTTTGCCCGCTTTCCTGATCCGCAAATATGGCGGGTTCTGTGCCAAGCTGTTTGTCGCCGCGATTGCCATTCGATTGTTCAATGAAGTGTGGTCCAATACCAAAGTCGTCGGGCTTTATTTTGGCGATGAAGGTAGCGGGGGATACTGGCTGGCAGTCGCAGCCGTGACCGGCTTTACGGTCTTTTATTCCTGGCGAGCGGGTCTCAGAGGAAGCTTGCTCACCGATGGCGGGCAAATGATTTTGGCATCTGTCCTGCTTGTCGGAATTTTGCTTTTTATCATGCCTGATATTGCCGCGCGCGGTCTGCCGCAAATGCCCGAAGCCGCCAGTATGGCAGGCTGGACATTTGCCGGGCTCGCCCTGGTGCAGGCGTTTAGCTATCCGTTCCATGATCCCGTGCTGACCGATCGAGGCTTTATCACTTCGCCTAAAATTATGCTGAAAGGCTTTATTTTGGCTGGCCTCATTGGCGGCGGGTTTATATTTCTGTTTGGTTTTGTTGGCATTTATGGCCGGCTTGATGGTTTGGGTGGCAATCCGTCGCTTGCCGTGCCCGCGAGCTTTGGTGTGACCATGCTGTTGATTGTTAATGCCATCATGATGACCAGCGCCGGCTCAACACTGGATTCCACTTTCGCCAGCACCGCCAAGCTGACGGCCAGGGATTGGTCGGGTAAAAAAGATGAGCCAACCGAGGGGCAACTAAGCACCGGCCGGCGAGCGGTCCTGATCATCGCGGTGCTTGGCAATTTGCCACTGTTCAGCCTCTACCTTGGCGGCGAAGTCGGCCCCGCCGTCATTGCCGCAACAACGATCAGCGGCACCATGGTGATGGGCCTAGCACCAATCTTCATGCTGGCGTTTCTGCCGGGTGCCGGGCGCTGGAGTTTTCATCTGGCCTTTTGGCCGGGCATCTTGCTGGGCGTGATCATGACCCTGGAAGGGGCGATGGGTCTGCAAATTGTCCCAGCCTCGGTCGATATCGGTGTCGGTAAATATGCTGATGATCTCGGCGTCAATCTATGGGGCGTTGGCATTTGTACGCTCGGCTTCCTGGCAGGCTGCGCCATAGAGCTGGCGTTAGCGGGTAAAAAGAAATTGGTTGCAACGCCAGCCTGATACTTAGCTTTGTTTTCTGGTTGCCGATATCGCTAAGCTGATACAGAGGAACTGCGTGGCGATCCACCAACTCTGCCAAGCGCCGAAGCTCAATAAATTAAAGACCAAAATCGAAATGACGACACCGAATAGGCTGGGGTCGATATTTTCGTTTTCGAGTCTCCGAATAAAAAGCCAGCCGAAACCAGCAACCAGCAGAGCACCAATGGCACCCAGTTCCAGCCAAATCTGAATAGCCTGATTGTGGGTATGGAGCGGTACAAAAAACTCACGAAACAGAGTGAACTCCTTGCCATTTGAGTTTTTAACTCTGAGGGAATATTTGTCGCTGCCACCAGGAATTTGGCGTGCTGCGTTCATCCCCCAACCGGTGGCGGGCTTTTCGAATATTCGTTTGGTGGAAAAATGCCAAATGATAAAGCGATTAATCGCCGAGTTAGGAAGTTTCGCATCAAAGCCAATTTGACCAATCTCGTTGGTGGTTTTATCGCCCAAGACCTTCTCGATGCCAAAAGGCATGGCCAGAACGAAAACGACAAAGCTGCCAGCGATCAAATGAACGGCAATTTTTCTTCGTAAGCAGGCTATAGCGATACCAATGGCTGAGGCAATTAAAGCAATAATCGCTGTGGAGGCGGAAAATCGGTAAATTAAATAAGCCGTCGAAAGTAAGAAAAGACCCGCCCAGATTTTTTGCTGGCGTCGCCACAATGTTGATAACACTGGCCAGATCAAAATTGATAAAATGACCACGCCGTTTTTTACGAAGGCGGCGATATTTATGCCGCCGGTGTAATCTCGGATAACATCATGCCAAGCCAAGCCGCGGCCCAATCGGGTGAGCCAGTTACCGGTCACAGATTCAAAGAACAGCACGACAATGGCCAGCCCAGCACCAGCGATCAAAAATCTGCCAATGTCATCGCTTGTCGATGATGAGATCGATCTCGTTTCCTGGTGCAAAAATATACCGAGGGCGAAAAGGGCCAATAGCGGTAGCAGTAGTTTGGCACCCAGCGCCGTGTCAAAAGTCCAAAACTGACTCAGACCAGCCCATATAAGCAGGCAGAGAAAGGCCAGGATCGACGTCAGGGGTAAGGAGAAAGAGAAATTTCTTTTTATGACTCTGTGCCCAAGGAGCACCAGAGCGAGTAAAATAAAGAGTGGGGCCATGGCTTTAGACGAAAAAACGGCGATCGGGATCATGAGAAATGCAACAATGGCAAAACTCGTTCCAGCCGCTTTACTGCCGCTTTCAATTTGGTCCAACTCATTGAGCATGTATTTTATTCTCTGTACGATCTAAGACGTTCTGAAATAAGTCTGCCAATTTTTGAACTTGAACTTCCCAAGTGAAATTTTGCAATCCCGCATCATTCATAACTTCGACGGCGATAAAATTTAAACTCTCCTGTAAAGCAGTGGCTATCTCGCCTGGGCTAGTGCAGCTATGAAGTGGGACATTCGTCGTGCCAGCGATTTCAATCGCTTCCTCCGTTTCTGCTGGATAGCAGATGAGCGGTCGTCCAGAAGACAACATCTCAATGGTTTTATGATGAAAAGTTGAATCATTTTTGATGTAAAGATTGGCAATTGCACTTTGTTGGATTTCGCGCAATTCCTCGATGGGTAAATAGCCTTTGATATCAACTTTGCACAATCCGGCGAGCATAGAAGCTGCCTGTTCGACTTCCGTACAATCGTGGCCAGCATATACGAGGTGCAGATCCGCTTTCGTTTGTTCATCCAGCTCTAATACCCATGATCGAATGCCTGCCATCAAATTACCGAGCGCAACTTGATCATAAATAGCGCCGGTGAGACAGATCGTCCTTTGTTTTTCCGAGGGGAGGTCGGGAGAGCGGGTTAAAGCGTCTCCAGGGAACCCGCTATAGATTACGTGGGGAGCAGCGCTAAACCATCTCCGGGCATCCTTAGAATGAAACTCGGAAAATGTTGTCAGGGCAGCACAATCGTCAAAATGGCGGCTTAGAAACTTCTGAAACGGTGCTGGAATAAAATTGCTCCAGAGATCTTTTAAATCGGCGACCCATGGACAGGCGGCGATCTTGGCCAAATCTCGAGCGATGTTCCAGCAATCCGTGTTGCCGAAACTCGCCCAAACTAAATCAGGCTTAAAATGTTCGGCAATTTCCTGCACCGCAGATTGGCTACCTGTGCGCCAATCTGTGAACACACCTTTATGTTTGAAATAGTGCCAAACCACCACGGCCTGGCGAAGTCCGGCGGGCAGGGATCGTTCACGCAGGCGTTTTATCATCGGATGGCGCTTTGGCTCAATGGCCACATAAAGCGGCTGTTTAAAATCATGATCTCGGATTTTCTTGCCGATATCTGTGGAGCCAGTCTGACCATCCAGAACTTCTGTTAACAGTACTACCTCGTGCCCAAGCGCCGCCAATGCCGCGGCGAACTCCCGCATTCTGGTCGCGCAGACATGCGGTGTCGCGGGGTGGCAATGATTTACGAAGACTGTGCGCATTAGGCGGGACTCTCAAAAACAGCGACTTTCTCATCGGCTGCAATTCGATCCAGAAAATGCGTGCGCCAGGCATTCTCAATAATGGGCCGCCACAACATTGTAGCGAGATGCATTTCGCCGGCGTTGAATCTTTCCAAAACAGCCTGCCACCATTTGCGACGCCATAGGTCAGAGTGCTCAAATTCCGGGCCATTAATAATGCGCTCGACCTCTTTGCCCAAGGTCGATTTGAACCAGTCAGCCTGGGGCGGCAGAAAGCCTTGTTTGTTCCATCTCGTTCGAACTGCCTCCGGCAGCACCCCCTTGGTCGCACCGCGTAGCAGTCGCTTGGTTTCAGCCCCGCCCATCAAATATTCAGGCGGCAGCGAAAAGGAAATTTCAGCCAAACGATGATCACAGAAGGGCAAACGCACTTCGCGGGAATGCGCCATCGAATTTCGATCGCCATAGCGCAACAGAACCGGCAAATGAGTATGCAGCATCTCCTGATAAAGTGCGCCGGCTAAGGGGTGAAAGGCAGCGGCGCTCGCCGGTGGAGGCGGTAAATTTTTATGCAGCCGGCTCGCCGCAGAACTTGAAAGCCCAAAGGAAAAATCGCTGCCTTTACCCGTGAGCCCGGCCAGGAAATGACGCAAAGAATGTGGCAAGCCCAGCTTGGCATTTTGTCCCTTTGTCAGTAATGCCAGGGGATAACGCTCGGCAATTTTCTCCCGTTCGCCGCTCACATTTGAGGACAGACTATTGATATAGTTTTCGAAATATTGCTCATAGCCGCCGAGAAGCTCATCGCCGCCCTGGCCATCGAGAAGAACCGTGATGCCGGCTTCCTTAGCCAGACGAAAGACGCAGTATTGAGCATATTGGCTGGCGCTACCAACGGGTAGCTCGTTATGCCACATGAACTGAGCGAGTTCGTTGCTGAAATTTTCAGCCGTGGGTTCGGTGACATGTGATTTGCTGTTTGTATGTTTGATGATTTGTTCGGCCCAGGACCACTCATCAGCTTCGGAATTAGGAAAACGCCCGGTAAACACATCATAGGATGTGTCCTCGCCCATAATTTCCTTGGCCAGACAGACAATGGAGCTTGAATCGAGGCCACCGGAAAGACATGAGCCTAAGGGTACATCACTGCGCATCCGAAGTTTAATGGCATCGCTGAAGAGTTCACGAAAATGAGCTTGGGCGTCAGGTTCAGACATTTTTGTGAAGGCCTCATTTGGCCGGACATCCCAATAACGCTGGATGTTGAATTCGAGGGTTTGGGTGTTGAGGGTTAGACTATGGCCTGGCGGTAATTGCTTAATGTCATCAAAGACAGTTTGAATGTCGTCATCCAACCCTCTGGTGGGATGGTAGAGGAAGCGCAACACGCGGTCCTGATCGTAGGACGCGGCGGTATTATCCAACGCCAAAAGCGCTTTGTATTCTGAGGCAAAGGAAAAATTGTCTGGCGAGCTATGAAACAAAAACGGCTTTTCACCGAAGCGATCTCGGGCACAAAATAAACGCTGTTGTTCTGTATCCAAGATAGCAAAGGCAAACATGCCGTTTAGCTCATCCAAAGCGGCCTCGCCCCAATGCTGATAGGCTTTGAGTAACACCTCAGTATCTGAAGCCGTGCTAAGCTGAACACCTTCAGCTTTTAGTTTTGCTGCTATTTCGAGGTAGTTATAAATTTCGCCGTTGAAAGTAATAATTTGCGCACCGGCGACCATTGGCTGATGTCCGGCTTGGCTGGTATCAATGATCGCCAAACGCCGGTGCCCGAGTACAACTTTGCCATCGCTTGAGCGCCAAATTCCCTGATCGTCCGGCCCACGATGTTCCTGCAGCAGGTTCATGTGCTCGACAGCGGCTGTATTGACGGCTCTGTTGCCTATAATTCCAGCTATACCGCACATGAGATTGCTTCCAAATTGATCACGCGTTTCGGCTTTCGTTTAACAGATCCAGGCAGGTGTCAGTAACGTCAGATGCTTCGATCGATAAAATAGAAGACCCTGCCGTACGAAATCCAGCCTTGTTGCTAACCCCATCTGCCATTTCCCAGGGATAAAATATAGAGTGATTGTCGCCGAATGGAAACCATACGCCGGGCTTGGCACGCGCACTGAATAGGGCGACGCAAGGTGTTCCGATCAAAGCGGCCAGATGCATTGGGCCACTGTCATGACCAAGAAAAAATTTGGCGTTTTCCATGACCAAGGTGCTGATCCGGGGATTGGTTTTGCCGCATAAATTCAGAACCGGACCTTGCCATTCCTGGCTTAACCCCTGCGTTCGTTCGGCTTCGTCTTCGGCACCGATGAGCAAAAGGCCAAGGTTTGGCTGTGCGTTGGAAAGCGCTTTCAACACGACGCTCCAGTTATTGTTGCCCCAATCTTTGTCCGGAAGTTTGCCGCCAATGCTAAACGCGACGAAAGGAACGCTATTGAAAGCTTCTGAAATAAGTGTCAGAGCCTGGTTTTTTTCAGCTTCGCTAAAACTCAGTTCAATCGTGTTCGGCCAAGGTAGCTCGATTGCCCGTAATAATCTGGCACTCTCCGATTCCCAAATTTTGTCTCCTTCAGGCAGATATTCGCAAAGAGATTTGCCAAAAGGCAGGGAATCCAAAACTTCTATCCCGCAAAATTTAAAAAATAGATATTCTTTTATTAGGGACGGTGCGTGGGACGGTTCTGATAAATAAATTAGTTTGTCAGGAGACCAGGACTTAATCGCCGCTCTGGTTTCCAACAGCGTGGATAAACCGCCGCCGCCGGGCGGTAAAACAAAATAATCTGTGATTAAATCCGCATGGCCCAGGAGCGCACTCATGGCGGCAGCACTTCCCATTACCGGGGCATTGGTTAGAATGCGTAGCTCGGCTGTTGGATATTGGTTGTGAATGGCCAACAGCGCCGGCAGGGATACAACTGCATCTCCGATACTGCCTCTACGAAAAATTAATATCTTTTGAGTCATAAATTCAACAATAGTCGTGTCAGTTTAAATGCATATCAATTTTACTAATTGTTCGCATGTCTTTATTATCGCTGCATTATTGTTGGGAAAATCCTAATTTAGAGTAATTATGGGCCAAAATTTCTTAAAGAGCGACCGCATACGTGTTCTGGTCAATGGTATCCACGCTAAAAGTGGCGGAGGCGTGACCTATCTGCGCAATATTTTACCACTTTTGGCGAAGGATCCAGAGTTGGAAATCCATTTATTTTTGCACCGAGACCAATTTGAGCTGTTCGGCACTCTCGATGAGCGTATCCGATTACATCTTTTGAGGTTCAACAATGGTTTTTTTGCAAATTTGATTTGGGAGCAATGTGCGCTGCCGATTCTGGCTCGCATTATGTCCGTTGATGTAACTGTATCTCCGGCAAATTTTGGCCCGCTTTTCGCACCAGCTCAAATTATTATGCTGCGCAATTCGCTAGCGGTTGCGGGAAAGGAAACCCGCCCGATTAAGCGCCTTTACTGGGCCGGGCTCACGATAATGACCGCTCTTTCTTTGCTTACCTGTCGGCGGGCAATAGCTGTGTCGGATTATGCGCGAAAAACACTGACCTTTGGATTGGGGGATAAATTTCAGAGAAAAGTTACCGTCGTTCATCATGGTGTCAGTGAGGTGTTTGAAGCAAATCCGAATGTAGAGCGAAAAAACTATTTGCTGGCTGTTTCAGATATTTATGTTCAGAAAAATATCCACACGCTCATTAGAGCCTTGGTTAAAATCCGAAAAAAATATCCTGACATCGTCTTAAAAATTGCCGGCAAGGCGGTAGATCAAGGCTATTTGGCGGAGCTTCATTCTGTTCTTGATCAAGCACAGTTGAGAGATGCGGTGGAATTTCTTGGCGAGAAAAATGCAGAAGAGCTGAAACACTTATATCAAGAATGTAAATTGTTTGTCTTTCCTTCAACCGTTGAGACTTTCGGCAATCCCTTGGTTGAAGCAATGGCCTGTGCGGCCCCGATTGTTTCGTCAAATACCGCCGCCATGCCGGAAGTGCTAGGAGCTGCTGGCTATTATTTTGATCCGCTTGATGCGCAGGATATGGCGGAGAGTATAATCAAACTGCTTGAAGATGATGAAATCAGGAGAAAATTGGGCGAAATAGCTTATCAGCGCGCCCAGCTGTTTTCCCGCAAGGCAACGACAGACAAGACAGCAGAGGTCATAAAGTCCGTTGTTCCTGAGCGCTATGCCCAAATTACTTCCAACCAACTTCAGACCTCCTCGTGACTTTCAATCTACTTTATTTTGTTAGTCACCCGATTCAATATCAGGCTCCCTTATTGCGAAAAATTTCGGCTGATCCGGATGTAAATTTAACGGTCGTGTTCGAAAGCGATTTCTCTTCCGAAGGTTATTTGGATGAAGGTTTTGGTGTAGAAGTCAGCTGGGATGTGCCTTTGCGTGAGGGGTATGACAGTGTCCTTCTAGCCGATGTTGATCCGGCGAGATATATTGCGAAGGCTGATGCGGTTTGGTTTCACGGCTGGCAGAGCCGGCAATTTCGCCGACTTCTAAACCTTGCCAGTGCGATCGGCACGCCAGTTTTGATGCGGGGGGAAAATTGGGCTGGGGCGATGCCAGATGAGAACGGGGTGCGGGGGTGGTTAAAACGCCTTTATCTTCGCCGAATTTTTTCTAAATGTAATGTCTATATGGCTGTCGGACGGGCCAATCGCGATTATTATATAAATCACGGCATTTCAGAAAGTTGCATTTTTGACATGCCTTATGCTGTTGATAATAACTTCTTCGAGACCAATGCGACTGAAGAATCCGCTCTAGAATTTCGCCAAGAACTTGGTATCCCTAATGATCAAAAAATTATTTTATATGCCGGCAAGTTTACCGCGCGAAAAAGGCCGGAGAGTCTCCTGCAGGCCTGGGAGCAGGCAGATTGGTTGCATGACAAACGCCCAGCCCTGGTTTTTGTCGGTGACGGTGAGCGAAAGCAAGCTTTGCTTGATGCATCCGAGCGCTCGGCTTTTAAACAAGACATCTACTTCACCGGATTTCGTAATCAAACAGAACTGCCGGGTGTCTATCGGGCCGCCGCTATATTTGTACTGGCTTCTGAAAAGGAGCCGTGGGGCCTTGGGATCAATGAAGCTATGGCCAGCGGCACATCGGTCATAGCATCCGATCAATGCGGAGCGGCATTTGATCTTATCAACGAGAAAACCGGATTGTTGGTGAGATCTGGGGATGTGGCTGGTTTGGCGGATGCTTTGGTTGAAAGCCTGGAACACTCGGATGAGAAAGGGCGGGCAGCCAAGGATAGGATCGCGAAATGGGATTTTTCAGCAGATATTAAAGGTTTAAAGTCGGCACTCGAATATCTTGCAGGGGTGGCAAAATGACGTCGCGTGCTATTTTATTTGTCGGCCAAACGGTTCCAGGCTCCAGGACTTTTCAACGAATTAACGCTTTCAAGGAATTGGGCCATTCGGTTGAAGTTATACCGACAAACTTACCCGGTGCGCGCTATGAAGATAAGCCGAGCTTAAGCACCCGTATTCGTTATCGGCTGCGTATGCCAAAAGATTCAGCCGAGGCCGGGCAGGTAATTCTGGATGGAATGAGGGCGAGCAAATATGATGTATTGTGGCTGGAGCGTGCTGTTGAAATCGGCCCTAAGATATTGCAAGCGGCGAAGGAGTTTAATCCAGCATTGAAGATTGTTTGGTACGCCGAAGACGATATGATGAATATTCATCACCGCAGCCGCCAAGTTGAAGCCGCAATGCCTTATTATGATCTCTGGGTGACAACTAAATCCTTTAATGCCCGGCCGGAGGAAGTGCCAAGTTTTGGCGTCAAAAATATTTTATTCGTCAACAACTCCTATGATGCCACACTCCACCAACCCGTGGCGGTGAGTGACCAAGATAGAATTGATTTTGGTGCTGATATCAGTTTTGTCGGCACGCATGCAAAACACCGTGCCGAGAGTTTGGTGTTTCTGACCAAGCAGGGAGTTTCGGTCAGGGTTTGGGGTAATGGATGGGCTGGTATGAAAGACAAAGTGGCAGGTTTGATGATTGAGAATCGTCCCGTCTATGATGACGACTATATTAAAGTAATCTCGGCGAGCAAAATAAACTTGTGTTTTTTACGTAAAGAAAATCGTGATTTGCAAACATGCCGGTCAATTGAGATTCCAGCCTGTGGCGGTTTTATGCTGCATGAACGAAATGCTGAAATGAAAAATCTACTGATCGAGGATCAGCAAGCGGCTTATTTTGAAACAAATCAGGAATTGCTGGAGCAATGTAACAAGTGGCTGGCCGCTGACCAGGAACGTGAGGCGGTGGCGGCAGAAGGGTTCGGTCGGGTTTCAAATGGTTCGTTCAGTCATACTGAGCGTCTACAGGAAATTCTTGCCGAAGCTTTTGCGCCTAGCCAGGACCAGGATGCGTCATGAGAGTTCTTGTAAACGCCCTATCAGCCCGTAAAGGCGGCATCGTCACCTATACCAACAATCTTATAAAGGCGTTCGAGGCACGCGGCGTTGATGTTACGGTTGCCGTTTCTGAAGACTTTGAAACCGAACACCCAACTAACCTGAGCCGCATGAACATTTCCGGCTTCTCACCACTAAAAAGATTGATCTGGGAGCAAACAGCTTGGCGGCGTTTCGTTAAGAAGCATAATCCAGACATCCTGTTCTCCTCGGCTAATTTTGGTTTGATTGGCTGTCCGGTGAAGCAAATTTTGCTGCTGCGCGAAGGCGGGTTGTTTGATCCGTTTTATCTGGCAAATATGTCGGCACCCCTTGGGGTTTGGTATGGTATCAACCGCTATTTCCGTCGTTATTTGATGCTACTGTCGGCAATGTCGGCGGATCAAATTATGACGCCGACAAAAACAATGCGCAATATGGTGGCGCTTTGGCGACCGGAGATCGCTGGAAAATGTACGGTTAATCCTTATGGCACGATTAATGAAGCCTTTAAACCTGCTCCCGTTCGGCGGAAATGGCGAGAAGATGGCGTCGTCCGCTTGATATATGTCTCGGTCTATTATCCTCATAAGGTGCCCCGGCTTTTATGTCAGGCCGCCGATTTGTTAAATGAATCTGGCCTCAAAAGTCATGCGACAATAACGATGTCGCCGAGCGAATTTGAAGAAATGGCAGGAAGTGATCTGGATGAGCTCATTGTGACAGATGCCGCTCGCCGCGGTATTGTTTCGCTCGGTCATCACAAATATGAGACGCTGCCGAAATTGTATCATAATCATGATGTTTTTATTTTTCCGTCGGTCTCCGAGACTTTCGGTCATCCTATGGCGGAGGCGATGAGCAGCGGTTTGCCGGTGGTTGCAGCTGATACGCCGGTAAATCGAGAAATCTGTGGTGATGCAGCGCTTTATTTTGAGCCGTTTTCAGTATCTGGATTGGTCGATTGCATTCGGCAGTTGGATCAGGACGAGGAGCTTCGGACGACACTCCCCGAAATAGGTCGGGCTCGCGCTGTGGAGAGATTTGGCTGGGAAGATCATGTCGATCGCTTGGTTGAGACCATGGAAAGAATGGTGAACGCACCGAATGAGTGATCCAAATATCGAAGATTTGAAAATAGTTGTTTCGGTCCATGGTCGTTGGCATGGCTTTGATCTCGCGGACGGCCTGTATCATCGGGGTGTCTTGGCCCGGCTTTTGACGACCTATCCAGCGTCGGTGGCCGCAAAGTTTTTGCCGCCGGGCGTGCCCCTGATGACAGCGCCCTGGTTGGAACTGCGCCGCCGCTTTTATGATAAGACAGGGATTGGCGGCAAACCCGATTTGGCGATCGCCAAGAGCTTCGCAGGCTTTGCTTGCCGTCATGCAATTGGCAAGGTTGATGTCTTGGTTGGGTGGAGTTCGGCGACTCTGGAAGCGATCCCACTAGCACATCAGGCAGGTATGAAAGTGGTGATCGAGCGGGGGTCTAGTCATATTGCTCATCAGACCGAAGTTCTGAGCGAAGCTTACCAGGAATTTGGCCTCAAGTTTGAGGCTACTCATCCTGAGATTATAGCTCGGGAAGAGCAGGAATATGAGCAGGCTGACGCGATTGCTGTGCCGACAAATTTTGCAGCTGAGACGTTTCGCGCCCACGGGGAAAATATGGGAGAGAATAAGGGGCTGGGCGACAAACTGATCGTTAATCCTTATGGCGTCGATTTGCTGCGCTTCTCGCCCAATCCGGAACCGCTTGTGCGCGATAAGCTGCGCATTGTTTTTGTTGGCGGCGTCGGTATTCGTAAAGGTGTGCCGTGGTTGTTGCGTGCCTTTGAAGGTCTGTCAGATGTGGCTGAGCTGCATCTGATTGGTCCGGTCGATAAAGATTTTGCAAAAATATTGGCGGGGGAGAATTTGACAGGTGTTGTAGTTAGAGGGGCGGTGGCGTCCAATGATCTGGCGGATGAGCTCCAGGCCGCCGATATATTCTGCCTACCGTCTCTGGAGGAAGGCTTCCCGTTATCACTGCTGCAGGCTATGGCAAGTGGCTTGCCGGTAGTGACGACTCCCGAAGCCGGCGCTCATGATATTCTCGACCACGAAGGCGAAGGATTGATCGTGCCGTCGAAAGATGTCGCTGCCCTCCATGATGCTCTTCGCCAGCTCTCAGAAGACAGTGATGCCCGCCATCAAATGGCTCGCGCCGCCCGCGCTCGTGTCGAGCAAGGCTATAGCTGGGACGATTATATCGACCGTGCGATCGCGGCTTATCGGATGTTGGTAGAAAAGTCTTAATCGACGATGTTTTCCAGGAACCAGTCATAGGTAGAGGCCAGCCCGTCTCGGAGAGTGATGCTTGATTTCCAGTTCAGGGCTTCCAAGCGGCTGTTATCGAGCAACTTGCGAGGCGAGCCATCTGGCTTTGAGGTATCAAATTTTAGGCTGCCTTCAAAGCCAACAACGTCGGCGATAGTTTGGGCAAGCTCACCAATGGTCACCTCCTCGCCGGTGCCCATATTGATATGAATTGCGCCGCTATAGTGTCTAAGCAGATGCACCAGCGCATCAGCGCAATCATCAACATGGAGAAATTCGCGGAAGACTTTGCCTGTGCCCCAAATCGTCAGGGTTTTGTCACCAGCGATTTTCGCAAGATGTGCGCGGTGCATCAGCGCTGGAATTACGTGGCTGCTCTCGAGATCAAAATTATCGCCGAGGCCATAGAGATTGTTGGGCTGAGCAGAAATATAGTCACAGCCATATTGTTTGCGGTAAGCCTCACACATTTTAATGCCGGCTATTTTGGCGATGGCATACCATTCATTGGTTGGCTCAAGCGGGCCGGTAAGTAAGGCTTCTTCCGCCATTGGTTGGCTGGCTTCTCTGGGATAAATACAGGCTGAGCCCAAAAACAATAGTTTCTCGACATCGTTAAGGTATGAAGCGTGGATGACGTTGCTCTCAATCGCGATATTATTATAGATAAACTCTGCCGGTCTGGTTGAATTCGCAAGAATGCCGCCGACAGTGGCGGCTGCAACTACGACAACATCTGGCTTATTGGCTGAAATCCAATTGTTGACGCTGGCCTGATTGACGAGATCGACCTCCTGGCGGGTCGGGGTCAGGATGTCACAATTTTCGGATGCCAGCCGCCGGACGGTGGCACTGCCGACCATGCCGGTTGCGCCAGCAATCCATACTTTTTTACCCGCTAATTTAAAGGGTTTGGCTAATATGGCGTGTTCACTTTCCGTCATGTTATCGACCGTTATTCCCGTTTTTCATCAATTCCATATCGTATTTGACCATATCGCTGACCAGTTCCTGGAAAGAAGTTGAGTGTTGCCAGCCGAGCACATCCAGCGCTTTTGACGGATCACCCAGCAGCGTTTCTACTTCCGTCGGGCGGAAATAGCGCGGATCGATTTCAATCAAAACGTCACCGGTTTTCTCGTCCAGCCCTTGTTCTTCTACGCCATTGCCCTGCCAGATAATTTTACGGCCGATTTCGGCAAAGGACAGTTCGACAAATTCACGTACCGAATGTTGCTCTCCTGTCGCCAGGACATAATCACCGGGTTCATCTTGCTGCAACATGCGCCACATGCCTTCGACATAATCCTTGGCATGGCCCCAATCACGGAGCGCATCGATATTACCTAGATAGAGTTTATCTTCCAGGCCGAGTTCAATTGCTGCTACAGCGCGCGTTATTTTGCGGGTGACAAAAGTCTCGCCTCGGATCGGGCTCTCGTGGTTAAACAAAATGCCGTTAGAGGCGTGAATGCCGTAGGCTTCACGGTAATTTACCGTAATCCAATAGCCGTATAGCTTGGCGGCGGCATAGGGGCTTCTCGGATGAAAGGGCGTGTTTTCATTTTGCGGCGTCTCAACAACCTTGCCATAAAGCTCCGAGGTTGAGGCCTGATAAAACCGGGCAGTTTTTTCGAGGCACAATATGCGGATGGCTTCCAGAATACGGAGCGGGCCGATGCCATCGGCATTGGCGGTATATTCTGCCGTATCGAAGCTAACCTGCACGTGGCTTTGAGCAGCGAGATTGTAAATTTCATCGGGCTGTGTCGCTTGAACCAAGCGGATCAAATTGGTCGCATCAGTCATATCGCCGAAATGCATAAAAAAATTACCGCCTTCGATATGCGGGTCGGTATAGAGATGGTCGACACGGCCGGTGTTGAAAGACGATGAACGGCGCTTGATGCCATGCACTTCATAGCCTTTGGTGAGTAGTAGTTCGGCCAGATAGGCCCCGTCTTGTCCGGTGATGCCGGTAATTAAGGCTTTTTTCTTGGTCATGGTTTGGGGCCCCAAGTTAAAGTCATTTTCGACTGTCGCGCCAAATGCCACGGGTGTCGATTAATTTCTTAGTCGTCAACAGCGATTGATCAACATCTTTAAATTCGCTGTGATCGGTCAATACAATCACGGTATCGGCTTGCTGCACAGCCTGCTCGTATCCACAATATTTGGTGTTTTCCAGAATTTTCAAGTTCGGCGGCAGTTCTGCGATATTTGGCTCAACGATGAGGATTTCTCCATCATGTTGAGCAGCCAGCTTCTCGACGATCTCCATCGCCGGGCTTTCGCGCAAATCATCGATATCGGCTTTATAAGCGAGACCCAGACAGGCGATTGCGGCCTTGGGTTCCGTGGCCTCCAGTGCCTGCTCAATCACCCAATCTGGTTTGCCGTCATTGACGTGACGCGAGGCCTGAATAAGCGGTGTCTGTTCCGGTGCTGAGTCAACAATGAACCAGGGATCGACAGCGATACAATGGCCACCAACACCGGGGCCGGGTTTGAGGATTTCGACTCGTGGATGAAGATTGGCAAGCTCGATCATCTTCCACACATCGACATCCAATTTGTCACAGACTAGGGACATTTCATTGGCAAAAGCAATATTGGTGTCCCGGTAAGCGTTTTCAGCCAGCTTTACCAGCTCTGCCGTATGCGCGTTGGTCAGCTGACAGGTGCCGTTGACAAACAGGCTGTAGAAATTTTTCGCCCGTTCACTGCAGGTTTCTGAAAGCCCGCCAATGACCCGGTCATTGTCAACCAGCTCGATCAGTACCCGTCCGGGTAAGACACGCTCTGGCGAATGAGCGATAGATATATCGGGATCAGAATTATCGGATGAGGGAAAAGTTAGATCAGGCCGGGCAGCTTCCAGCCAGGCGGCGATTTGGGCGGTGGTGCCGACAGGCGACGTTGATTCCAACACGACCAGATTACCTTTCTCAAGAACCGGAGCCAGAGTGCTTGATGCTTGCTCAAGATAGGAAAGGTCGGGCTTGTTGCCATCCTTAAATGGCGTCGGCACGGCAAGAATAAAGACATCTGCCGGCTCTGGAGATGTCGTGGCATTTAAATTTCCGGAGGCAACGGCGCTTCTGACTAGGATATCCAGATCCGGCTCAACAATATGGATATCGCCTTTGTTGATGGTCTCTACTGTCTCTGCATTAACATCGACACCGGTAACATTAATGCCGCGATTGGCGATTATGGCTGCCGTCGGCAGTCCAACATAGCCGAGCCCGATGACCGAGACTTTTTTGATCTCATTTGGAGTTTTAGATGCCACGTAAAATCTCCGTTACTATTCTGGCGCTTGCCTTGCCATCACCGTAAGGGTTATGAGCCTCGGACATCGCGCTATACATCTTCTCATCATCAAGTAACCGCATCGCTTCTTGTACTATTTTCCGCTCATCGGTGCCAACAAGTTTGACAGTGCCGGCGTCCACGGCTTCAGGGCGTTCGGTTAAATCGCGCATCACCAAAACGGGTTTGCCGAGTGAGGGCGCCTCTTCCTGAACACCGCCCGAATCAGTAATGATAAAATGGGATTCTTTCATCAAGTAGACGAAGGGCAAATAATCAAGTGGTGCGATGAGTTCAATATTGGCCTGATCGCTCAATATTCGATTTACCGGTTCCTGAACATTGGGATTGAGGTGAACGGGATATATAATCTGTACATCGTCCCGGGCACCGATTTCAGCCAACGCCTTGCAGATGCGCTCAAAGCCATCGCCAAAATTCTCACGCCGATGGCCGGTAACGAGGATAAGTTTTTTGGATTCATCTAAGCGGGGTATCTTTTGCGTGGCTTCGGCAAATACGGCCTCATCGCTATCGAGCCGATCGCTAATCTGCAGCAAAGCGTCGATCACGGTATTGCCAGTAACTGAAATGCCTGAGTTGGGTGTGCCGCAATCAATCAGGTTTTGCTCGGCCGACGGGGTCGGTGCAAAATGCATGTCGCAGATTGTATCGGTTAATCGCCGGTTCATTTCCTCTGGCCAAGGCGCGTAAATGTCGCCGGTGCGCAAGCCGGCCTCGACATGGCCCACCGGAATTTTCTGATAAAAAGCCGCCAGTGAAGCTGCAAAACTTGTCGTTGTATCACCATGGACCAGAACCCGGTCAGGCTGGCAGTCATTTAAAACTTTCTCCAGACCCTCAAGAACGGCTGTTGTGATATGCATCAAACCTTGATTAGCGGCCATGATGTCCAAATCATAGTCAGGATTTATGTCAAAAAGGGTGAGAACCTGATCCAGCATGTCGCGGTGCTGGGCAGTCACACAAACCAAAGATTCGATGTCTGTCTCAGCATCAAGCGCTTTGACCACAGGTGCCATCTTAATAGCCTCAGGCCGCGTGCCAAAAATTGATAATAGTCTCACCAATTATTACCTATCTTAAAGTGGGTTAAAAGCGCACCAAATCCGCTCATTCCATGACTAAATAAAGTGGGTTGGGGCCTGTCGCAAGTATGTATTTAAAAGGAAAGTCATTGATTCCTAACTATTTTTTCATAATTGTTCTATTGTTTGGTCAAATGCAAGGCGTTAGTCTTTAACCAATCTGCCAAATTTTGGCTACATTTACAAAATAAGTTGTCCTTATGAGTACTCGGTTGATAAAAAATACAATAAAGGTTTTATGCCTCGCATCCCTTTTCTGGGGCGTGCAGGTCGGGGCAGCTGCGGCTGAGACGGGATTTCTGGGTCTTGAAATTCAGGGTTTTGATAAACGTGTCAGCAAGTTGCTTGGTAATATCAATCAGTCAGGCGTATTGGTCAAAAATGTCGCAATTGGTGAAGCTGGAGCAATGGCCGGGTTTAGGCGCGGCGATCTTATTGTTGAGTTTAACCGGGCAAAGATTAATGATTTCGACTCTTTAGTGAAAGCGGTTGTCAAAACCGAAGCAGGCCAAAAAATTTCCGTTGTCGTGATGCGCAATGGCCGTAAAGTGAAGTTGAACCTGATATCCGGCACCCGTCCGGCTTCCTGGAAAGTGACCAACGGGGCCTTTGCAAATTACCCTGATATCGGCATAACCGTATCTTCCATTACTAATAAAGTACGTGAAAGATTTGCGCTTCGCTGGGACAGCCGTGGCATCGTTGTCACCTTGGTCGATAAAAAAAGCAAAGTTGTCGCGACCGGGCTTCAGCCGGGCGATGTAATTCTTCAGGCCAATTTGATGGAGGTCTGGCAGCCGAAACAGCTCACCAGAATTATTACGGCGGCGAAAAAAACCGGCAAAAAAGAAATCCTAATTTTAATTGAAAGCCCAGGCGGCTACCGCTATTCGCTGCTTCCCCTTAATAGTAAATAAAAAACTAGCCTTTGCGGGCTTCCGCGACCATTTGCTTTAGCGTGGCTAAATCAACGGCACCCGGGACAATCTGATTGCCAATAATAAATCCAGGCGTTCCTGTTATGCCCAATTGTTGGGCAAGCGCTCGATTGCCGGCAATGATTTTACCCATCGATTCGGAATTCATGTCTTTTTTCAATTGAGCTGTATCTAGTTCATATTTTTTGGCTAGGCGCAGAATTCGGCCTTCAGAAAATCCGCCCTTTAAATTTATAAAATCCCGATGGAGAGGAACATATACAGATTTATCCTGGCGCCAGGCAGCCAAGGCAGCACGTGCGGCGAGTTCTGACTGAGGTGATAAAATCGGGAATTCTTTATAGACGAAACGAATGTTTTTATCTTCAGCAATGAGTTTCTCAATGGTTGGGTGAACCCGTTTGCAATAGCCGCAATTGTAGTCGAAAAATTCAACAATCGTCACATCACCCTTCGGATTTCCGCCAATTGGCGATGTTGGGTCATTGAGAATAAGCTCGCGATAGGTAACCAGATTATTGAGTCCGCGTTGTTTTTCGTTGGCGCGTTCACGCTCTTGCATGGCGCGAACGGATTCCAAAATAATTTCCGGATGAGCGCGAATATAATCGCCAATAATCTTCTCCATTTCCTTCTTCTGCAGCGCAGTAAAGGACGGACTGCTCTTTTCTTGAGCCTGGGCAGAATTAATCTGACCGGCCAAGCCTGCAATACTGAGCACCAGAGCGATCACCAAATAAAAGTAAAAGCGATTCTTCATAAATTTTTACCTAGTTTTCTAATTATCATACTCTTCTCTACAAGAGGGAGCAGGGGCATTGCACGCATTTTTAGCTATTCTCACAAAAATATGACGTTTAACTATTTTGATAACACAATATCTGCAAAAGCGGCTGGCGAGGACTTATCCAAAGCTGGAGCCTTGGTAGCAGCAAACCCGGCATACATAATTTTAACTCTGGATATATCATCTTTTGGCCAAATACGTTTGTACAAGGCCGCAAGATCAAGATTTTCATTGTGCCACTTGTCAGTATTTTCCAGGCCACCTCGGGCAATGTATTTAGGCAGTTTTGATTTATGATTGATCGTACCCCGCAAGAAAGCATTGCGGTGCCAGATGATGGAAATTGCTCGATCGTAAGGCGGGGCTTTCTTGCCAAGATAAACCAAAGGCTGACTGCCCCATGAGCCGCTTTTGGGGTCGCCGCCGTGAAAGCCGATTATAAGACGCAGCGGATGTTCGTCGTTGCGATCTGCGGGATAATTCCAGGACCAACTGAGAAATGGCGTGGCCAATAAACTGGCTTTGGTTCGCTTGGCGAAGACATAGGCTTTTGGGCCGCCGGATAGGATGAGGGCCGGTGAGCCATCGATGTTGTTTATGTTGAGATGGGATTTTAAAAACTGCGTCTCAGCCATGCCGTCGACAAACCATTCAGCGGGAAGGTTGCTTTTGGTGATCGCAGAAGCGGGACCAAATATTTCGAGATAGCCCTCAGGATTAATATCTTGGCGAGGTATGGTGCAGCCAACGAGAGCGAGTGTCAGAAAAAGTAGTTTGATCGCCTTAGCCATCACGTTCCGCACCGGATATGCATGTCTAACGCTTCTCTTGGTTTTTCATGTTCTGCCGGGCGGTGTTTATAATATCCTCGGCGCGTAGCCAATTGGGGGAGCCGCGTTTCAATTGCTTCTTGGCCCGCTCAGCAATGCCAATGGCGTCGCGGTAGCGACCAATCAAAATCGCTTCTTCGGCCAAGGCCCTTGAACTTTCGCCCATTTTCCCCAAGCGGCCATAGGCAATGCCCAATTGGCGCCAAACGAAGGGTCGGGTGGCATCTCGGTCGACCGAGAATAACAAATTATCTACCGCCTTCCTAAGCAATCCTGGAGAATTTTTCTCGATTTGAGCCTGCGCTAACTGGGCTTTTAAAAGGGCCGACTCAGGTAGCAAATCAACCGATTTCTGATAGGAGGGCAGGGCTAAATCGATTTTACCATTCTCGAAATAAATCTGGCCCTTTAATTCATGGAAATAAGGATCGTTCGGCAATTGAGCGATTAGTTTGTCAATCAGCGGGATCGCCTTGGCTAGATTTGGTCGGCGGTAATAGGCGATCGAACGGGCATAATTGCCATCCAAGGTGTCGCTATCTTCAGGATAAGCTCTAAGCGTGCGGGTGAGCGATTGGGTGAAGCCGATAAGCTTCGCTTTGATACGGGCATGTGAGATGCGATTGGCAACGGATTCCACCTTATCGGCATAGCGCGATTTCTCGAGATGATGACGGATGGAATCAATACGATCGCGACTTAACGGGTGGGTGCGCACATAGGGATCTTGATTGCGGGCACTCAGGAGTTCCTGATCTTCCAGGACTTCCATGAACTCTAATAACCCGCGGGAAGATTGCTGAGTGCCATCAAGAAAGCGCAAGCCAGCCTGATCGGCTGAAGATTCCTGGGTGCGGCTGAAACTTAGATAATTTTTGATGCCAATATTGGTGCCAAGCTGAATTGCAGCTGAGCCGGCATCGGGCCGACCAGCAACAATCGCTGCTCCGCCAAGAAGAATGCCCAGTAAGGTCGCCGCCGAGACATCTTTTCTCGCATTTGCGGCCTTGATCAGATGGCCACCGGCGATATGACCGATCTCGTGGGCCAGCACGCCAATAATCTGGCTGGCCTTTTTGCTTCTTATAATGAGGCCGGTATTGATGAATATCTGCTGGCCACCGGCAACGAATGCATTGAGCGTGTTGTCATTTACGATATGAATGCGTATGGATGATGGTTCAAGTCCGGCCGCCAGCAAAAGTGGCTTGGCATAATCGCGAATGGTGTTTTCTATTTCGGCATCGCGGATCATTGAAATACCCTTCGCGCTAACGGGCGAAGGCAACAAAACGGCAATTGCCATGAATAAGACAAGCGGATAGATGCGATATTTCAATTTAATAGTTCCATTAAAGCCCCAAATTGGGCAATTGGCTTTGGCACAATATATAATTAAAGTAGTTCCCGCATGGGGCGTCGTCAAATCACAGGTGAATCTATGAGGTTATTAAATCGCAATTTGCCAGCTTTTGGGACGCTCTTTGGCCTAATTTTAGTATTAGGGGCTTGTGGCAATTCGCCGGAAGAGCTTGGCACGGAAGGATATGTTCAAGGCTTTATCGGCGGTGTTGCGGCTGATGAGCCGAGGGCCGTCTTGGAAGGTCAGAAAATTCTATCGGCGGGCGGTAGTGCTGCCGATGCGGCGACAGCTGTTTATTTTACTCTCGCTGTTACGCTGCCCTCAAAGGCCAGTCTTGGGGGCGGCGGCGTGTGTATGGTCTTTGATCACAAAACTAAAAAAATAGAGGCGCTTGATTTTCTGAGCCGTGTGCCGGCAAATATTCCACCGACCGCGTCGCGGCCCAGCGCGGTGCCGGGTAATCCGCTTGGTATATTTGCGCTGCATACCCGCTATGGCCGTTTTCAATGGGCAGGTTTGGTAGCGATAGGAGAAAAGCTGGCACGTTTTGGCACGCAAGCCTCGCGCTCGCTGGTGACGGATTTAAATCCGGTCGCCGGTGCTCTGGTTGCCGATCTTGAAGCCCGCAAAGTATTTCTCCAGCCTAATGGCAAAATGATCGGCGAGGGGAGTTTTATGCGGCAAATTGATCTCTCGACCGCGCTCTCCAGTTTACGGCAACGCGGTCCGGCAGATTTTTATCAAGGCAAATTCGCGCGCCAGCTGGTTGCCGGTGTCCGCCAAGCCGGTGGTTCATTGTCGCTAAGCGATCTCAGGGCCTTTAAACCGCAGTGGAAAGAGACCTTGGTTAAGAAAGTCGGCAATCATCAAATTCATTTTATGCCGCCACCCGCTTCGGGTGGTTTGGTCGCCGCGCAAATGTTCGGCATGTTGGATGACGGAGACTTATTCGATGATGCTTCAGCCGACGAGAAGTATCATGTGTTGGCTGAGACTGCGCTTAGAAGCTATGGCGATAGAGAGCGCTGGCTGCGGGAAGATTTCTCCATCGCAAATCCACCAAAAACACTTATTTCGGACCGGCATTTGGACCAATTGATCGGTAATTATCAGGCGAGCCGTCATCTGTCGCCTGAGGCATTCCAGCCAGCGCCGAAGCAGCGGGCGGAAAATCCATCGGCAACGAGCTTTGTTGTGATTGATCGGGAAGGCTCGGCCGTCGCTTGTGCTCTCACTATGAACAACAGTTTTGGGATCGGCCGGATGGCAAAAGGTACCGGAATAATGCTGGCCGCTGCGCCGACCAATCGCGGTAAAGGGCCGACCGCGTTGGGTCCGATCCTGGTTCATAACAGAAGCTCCAATAACATATTTTTTGCTGGTGCTGCATCGGGCGGCATAGCGGCACCGACGGCGCTGATGAACGTGTTCGGCCGGGCTATGCTGGCTGGCGAAAAGCTTGGTCGGGCGATGTCAGCGCCCCGTGTCCATCATGGCGGTGCACCGGATGTGACTTTTTATGAGCCAAGCATGGACGCCTCAACAAAATCTTATTTAACCCAGCGTGGTCATCACATTGCGGCGACACCGATCTTAGGGTTGGTTAATGCGGTTTATTGTTCCGGCGGCTTGCCCCGGGATCCTGGGACATGTGTCATTCAAACCGATCCGCGCGGCAGCGGATTGGCCTCCAACGCGAGCGAGTAAAATGGTTTTAAAAATTGCTGAGCGGGGCGTCATACCGCCTTTTATTGTTATGGATGTCATGCGCGCTGCAAATGAGCGGGCGGCGACCGGCAAGGATGTATTGCATCTGGAAGTTGGCCAGCCCAGCACATCTGCCCCGAAAGCCGTCATTGAGGCCGCTAAAAAAGCCTTGGACCAAGATTTGCTCGGCTATACCGATGCGCTTGGCGTGCCGCCTTTAAGAGAACGCCTGGCGGCTTACTACAAAGACTATTACAACGTTACCATTCCGGTTGAGCAGATCATTATCACGACAGGATCTTCTGGTGCTTTCATGTTGTCATTTTTGGCGGTGTTTGATCATGGCGATAAGGTCGGCCTCGCGAGCCCGAGCTATCCGGCTTACAGAAATATCCTGCGCGCACTTGGCGTTGAGGTGGTTGATATTCCGGTTGGGTTGGAGACTGCTTTTCAGCCGACAGCTGAGATATTAGAAAAATTAGACGTTGATCTTGATGGCCTGATCATTGCGAGCCCGTCTAACCCAACCGGCAGTATGCTGTCCGCCGAGGCGCTTGAGGGCATCGTAAAATGGTGTGATGCCAGTGGCGTGCGCTTGATCTCAGATGAAATTTATCACGGTATTACGTATGAAGGTAAAGCCAATACGGCTTTATCATATGGCGACAATGCGATCATCGTGAACAGTTTTTCGAAGTATTTTTCGATGACCGGCTGGCGTTTGGGTTGGATGATTGTGCCGGAAAACCTCATCCGGGCGTCGGAATGTTTGGCACAAAACCTCTTTATATCCCCGCCCACTTTGTCGCAATTGGCAACAATTTCGGTGTTTGATTGCTTCGACGAGTTGGATGCGAACGTTGCCCGTTACGCCGAAAATCGAGCCTTGTTACTGAACGAGCTTCCCAAAGCCGGGCTGGATCGATTGGCCCCGTCGGATGGTGCTTTTTATGTCTATGCAGATGTGACGCGTTACACCAATGACAGTCAGGTTTTTTGTAAAAAAGTGCTGGCTGAAACCGGCGTTGCAATCACGCCCGGTATCGATTTTGATACCGAGCGCGGCTCGCAATATGTCAGATTTTCATTTGCCGGTGCGACCGAGGATATGGTGGAAGCAGCAAATAGATTGGGCGAATTCCTTGCTTAGAATTCGGGCCTAGCTGCCGGTAATTTTATTCCACCAGCCACCGCGATTTTCACCATCCGCAGCCTCATCTGCTTCGCCTACAACCGTAACATTTGGATTGTAAGATGGCTCAGCGTCAGGCTGGGCGTCTTGAGCTGTCGCCACTTCCTCAGTTTTTTCAGGCTCAGGTGCAACTTCTGGCTCTGGCGTAGGCTCGGGTGCAGCTTCGACCACCACAGGTTCGTCAGATTTTTCTGATTTGGCATCGCTCTCGTTAGAACTTGCCTCTTCTGCTTTAGGTGCAGCGGCTTTCTTGCGACGTACCCGGCGGCGTTTGGGCTTCCCTGCTGCCGGTTCATCAGTGTCTGCTTTGCTGGCAGTCTCTGCACTGGCATCATTTGCGGTGTCGTCCGCTTCTGTTGCTTCCGGGCTTGGCGTATCGGTAGTTGCTTCTGCAGGTGTCTCAGTAGTCTCTTGCGTCGTTGCGGTCTCTTCAGTCGCAGTTTCAGCCGAGCTTTCGGCGGACCTGTTGCGACGACGTCCGCCGCGACGGCCTCTCCGGCGGCGGGTTGGTTTTTTACTCTCGTCGCCGTCTTTATCAGTAGTTTCTATTGGCTCAACCGCCTCTTTGCTCTCGGTCTTTTCGAGCGAAGCTTCCTGGCCCTCTTGAGCCGACTGTGCGCCGTCTTCGTCGTTAGGACGACGACGTCTGGAGCGACGGCGGCGCTTTTTCTTAGGCTGGTCGTCTGATTCCTCATCACGATCAGGGGCGCCTGACCGTGTGTTTTGGCCACCAGAAGATTTAACCTCGGTGCGGGAATCAGCATTGGCTTGCTTGTTGGTCACCGTCCGGTTGATGCTGTAATCCGGTGGGATCAGATTATCGTCTTCGAGAATGATAACTTTGATCTCAAATTTCTGCTCAATCTCGGCAATTGCTTCGCGTTTTTGATTGAGGATATATAGGGCGACTTGAGAGTGAACAAAGACTTCTATCTCTTTCACGCGCTGGCGGGCACCTTCCTCTTCAACACCCCGCAACACGTGCAGCGCTGTTGATTCGATCGAACGCCTGATACCGGAGCCGCCGCAATGTGGGCAAACCTCGGTCATTGTCTCGGTAATGCTTGGGCGCAGACGTTGTCTGGAAAGCTCCAACAAACCAAAGGGGCTAATGCGGCCAATTTGGATGCGGGCGCGGTCTTTGCGCATGGCTTCTTTGAGGCGTCGCTCAACAGAGTTTTGATTGCGATGGACTTCCATATCGATAAAGTCGATCACGACCAAGCCGGCGAGATCGCGCAAACGTAGCTGGCGTGCAACTTCGGTCGCGGCTTCCAAATTGGTTTTAAGCGCCGTCTCTTCGATATTGCGGCCGCGCGTTGCCCGGCCTGAGTTAACGTCAACTGCGATTAGGGCTTCGGTGATATCGATGACAATATAGCCACCCGCTTTCAACTGAACTTGAGAGCTGTTCATGGTCTCCAGCTGGGCTTCGATGTGATAGCGATTGAACAGCGGGACAATTGGATCCTTATAAGGCTGAACTTTCTTGGCGTGGCTTGGCACCAGCAATTTCATCAAATCTTTTGCTTGGCGGTAGCCGTCATCACCTTCGACGATCACTTCCTCGACGTCTTTACTGTAATGATCGCGCACCGCGCGCTTGATGATACTCGCTTCCTCGTGGATCAGAGCAGGCGCGGTTGATTCGAGCGTGGTATCACGTACCCCACTCCACAATTTAATCAGATATTCGTAATCGCGCTTGATCTCAGCTTTACTGCGATCGGCACCTGCCGTACGGACAATGACGGCCATGCCTTGCGGAATGTCGAATTCATTGATGATGGTCTTGAGGCGCTTGCGGTCGCTGCCACTCGCAATCTTGCGAGATATGCCGCCGCCTTTGCCGGTGTTGGGCATCAACACACAATAGCGCCCGGCGAGAGACATATAGGTTGTCAGTGCAGCGCCCTTATTGCCGCGTTCCTCTTTAACGACTTGAACGAGCAAAATCTGGCGGCGTTTGATGACTTCCTGGATTTTATAGCGTTTTGCCGGGAAGAATTTACGGCGCGTTTCAACTTCGTCGATATCATCACCGCCAACTTCTTCGACGGATTTGCCTTCGCCCTCAGTGCTCTCTGCATCTTCGACGTCATCATCCGCTTCGTCATCATTTTCAGACGCAGCAGATTCTTCCGCCAAAAGTTCTTCGCGGTCGGCGATGGGGATTTGATAATAATCAGGATGGATTTCGCTAAACGCTAAAAATCCGTGACGGTTTCCGCCATAATCGACAAAGGCTGCTTGTAGAGACGGCTCGACTCTGGTGACTTTTGCCAGATATATATTGCCCTTTAATTGACGCCGGGCAGCAGATTCTACATCAAGTTCTTCGAGTTGGTTCCCGTCCATGACCGCGACCCGGATTTCCTCCGGGTGGGCGGCATCGATTAACATTCTTTTGGTTGCCATTTACTTGTAAACTCCGAATATGCGATCCCACTTTGCCAATCAGGCTCTGAGTGTTACGCATAATGTTTTGAATAAAGCTTGCGGGGCCATCGGACAGATCGAAACATGCATGACGTGCGCTCACCAGAAGGGTGAACGGTGATGCATACATTTCGTTTGTGCGGGCTGCTCTCACAAGCATGGAAAATTCCAGTATAATTACACTTAATTTAGTTTAATTCGTCTGACGCTTACGAGGAAAAAGTACCGGTCATTCCTTCGTTATAATATACAGATCAAGCGTCAAACCGGTGATCTGACTTTTCCGGTAGTCGTTAACATAACGGTAGGATTTTGGTTCGACAATCACATTTAGAATTATTTTTATGCGTGCCAAAGGATTTCATCGGGCATTTTGGCTGCTTTTTGAGATTATACGTCACAATTAAAGCCAATTTTGGCGTAGAGTAAGACCTAAAAGTCAGCGAAAATGATTGTGTTAAAGCCCTGAAAAACGCTATTAGGATGCGGTGTTGAGCATTTTTTCAAATATTTATCGGTCGTCTTGTGGCCTAAAGCTGATAAAGCCCGGCTTTCGCACGCTTGCTATCGCGATTGTGATCGCTGGCACGGCCGTTACCATGCCAATACGCGCCGTTTTTGCCACCTCACCGGTGGCCACTGACATCCGTATCGGCTCGCATGCCAGTAAAACCCGATTCGTGATAGATATCTCCGAGGACGTTAAATTCAAAGTGTTCACCCTGTCAGATCCCTATCGCGTGGTGATAGATCTGCCGGAAATGGGGTGGCGATTGCCCAGCAAAGTAGCCTCTCGCAAAACCGGCGTTATAGCCAGTTTTCGCTATGGTTTATTCCAAGCGGGGTTGTCCCGGGTCGTGCTCGACCTCACGCATCCAGTGAAAATTAAAGCGGCCTTTGTGTTGCCACCGGCGGAGGGAAAACGCTACCGCTTGGTACTTGATCTTGCCCCGACATCGGCGGAGCAATATATGGCAAATCTCAGGCCCCCGACCAAAGCCCAAGTGGAGAATATAGCCCCGTCGTCGACGTCGGATATTTTACCACCTGGACGCAAACCAGATCGCCAAGGCTTGGCGAGTGGCGGGAAGGTTGCAGCAAGAAAGCCGGTGATTGTTATTGATCCCGGCCATGGTGGTATCGATCCGGGCTCTACCAGTGGCCGTGTCTTTGAAAAGCATATTACCCTTGCCGTCGCCAAAACGATCCAAAAACATCTAAATTCTCTCGGTCGATATAGAGTTAAGCTCACCCGGCAAAAAGACAGCTTTATCAGGCTCCGCAAACGCATTGCGATTGCTCGGGCCCATAAGGCGGATTTGTTTATCTCGCTCCATGCCGATGCCATCAAAAACAAGCGTATTAGGGGATTGTCGGTCTACACGTTGTCTGAGAAAGCATCAGATAAAGAAGCGGCTGATTTGGCTGAGAAGGAGAATAAAGCCGATCTGATTGCTGGCATGGATTTCTCAACCAAGTCGAAAGAAGTGACCAATATTCTCATCGATCTGGCCCAACGTGAGACGATGAATGAGTCGTCCAAATTTGCGGCTGGCCTGGTGGCGCATATTCGGAAGGTTATCAAAACTTTGTCGAACGCGCATCGTTTTGCCGGCTTTGCTGTCTTAAAAGCACCGGATGTGCCGTCGATTTTGATCGAGATGGGCTTCCTCTCCAACCGCACGGATGAGCGTGCGCTCCTCAACTCCAAGTTTCGGGCAAATCTGGCGCGTTCAATCGGTAAGGCTGTCGATGGCTATTTTTCCCGTAACGAACAGGTTCAGCGCTGATGGCGCATGAATTTGTGGCTTGCGATCTGCCATAACCCCGCCATATTGTTCGTCTAATTCCCAATACTTCCATAGACGATAAACTTAGCCGTTTAAATGGGCAGAACATGCTTCGGACACTTGCCGTAATTCTCAGTCTTATGATCTTGGTCGCCTTTGCCGGCGTCGGCGGTGGTGTCTATGTGTTTTACAAATTTGGTCGCGGTCTTCCGGATTACAAACAATTGGCGGATTACGAGCCGCCGGTGATGACCCGCGTGCATGCCGGTGATGGCAGATTGCTCGCTGAATATGCTGAGCAAAAGCGGGTCTTCGTGCCGCAAGCCGCCATGCCCCGGCGTGTGGTCAGAGCTTTTTTATCGGCTGAAGATAAAAATTTTTATTATCATCCAGGCATTGATCCGATGGGCATTGCCCGGGCGGTCGTTACCAATATTAAAAATATAACCACGGGGCGACGGCTGGTCGGGGCGTCGACAATTACCCAGCAGGTGGCTAAAAATTTTTTGCTGTCTGCCGATGTCACGCTGGAGCGCAAAGTAAAAGAAGCTATTCTTGCTTTCAGGATTGAGCGGGCGCTCGAGAAAAATCGCATCTTGGAGCTCTATCTCAATGAAATTTATTTGGGCTTTGGCTCATACGGTGTGGCCGCGGCAGCGCTCAACTATTTCAATAAATCACTTGATAGTCTGACGATTGCTGAGGCTGCCTTTCTGGCAGCTCTGCCCAAGGCACCCAATAACTATAATCCGTTCAAGCACCCAAAAGCCGCGCGCGGTCGGCGTGACTGGGTGGTGGGACGCATGCTCAAAGACGGCGTCATCACACCCGAACAAGCGCGCATTGCCAAACTCACCCCGCTGATTACCCGCAAGCGCCAGGAAACCGAATATGTCAAAGCTGACTATTTCGCCGAAGAAGTGCGGCGCGAATTGGCACAGCGTTATGGTGAGACCAATCTCTACCGGGGCGGGTTGGTGGTTAGAACGACGCTCGACCCAAAATATCAACGCATAGCCGATAAGGCCTTGCGCAATGGCTTGATCGCCTATGACCGCCGCCATGGCTGGCGGGGTCCGATCACAAATATTGATGCCTCGATCGATTGGTTGGGAGCGCTCGCCAAAGTAAAACATCCAAAGGCCCTAGGTGCTTGGCGGCTGGCTGTAGTGAGAGAGGTGCTGGAAGATCGTGCTGATATCGGCGTTGATGATGGCAGCATCGGCGCCATTCCTTTGGCTGAAATGAAATGGGCGAGGCCTTGGCTTAAGGGCGAGAAGCTTGGCAAACGGGTGAGCAGTCCAGCCGAGGTCTTGCAAGCGGGCGACGTTGTCGCGGTTGAGCCGGTGCTTGAAACCAAAGACGGCAAAGCCTATCCGGATAGTACCTATCAGTTGCGCCAATTGCCCGAGATTGAAGGCTCTGTCGTGGCGCTCGATCCGCATACCGGGCGCATTTTAGCGATGTCAGGCGGCTTCTCCTATGAGCGCAGCCAGTTCAATCGGGTCATTCAGGCGCGTCGTCAGCCTGGCTCAGCCTTCAAGCCTTTTGTCTATCTGGCAGCTTTGGACAAAGGCTTTACGCCTGCCTCATTGATCCTCGATGCGCCGTTTGTGATTGATCAGGGACCGGGTCTGCCGAAATGGCGGCCAGCCAACTATACTAAAAAGTTTTACGGGCCCAGCACCATGCGTCTCGGCCTCGAAAAATCCAGAAACTTGATGACAGTTCGCTTGGCGCAAACCATCGGCATTGAGGCGATCTCCGAATATGCGGCGAAATTTGGCATTGCTCCAAGATTGCCAAAGCAGCTTTCCATGTCCTTAGGCGCGGGTGAGACGACATTGCTTAAACTGACAGCCGCCTATGCCATGCTGGTCAATGGTGGCAAGCAGATCAGGCCGACATTAATCGATCGCATCCAAGACCGCCACGGCAAGACCGTTTTCAAACATGACCCGCGCGCCTGTCAGAAATGCCTGTCCGCTTTTTGGACCCAGCAGCCCGTTCCCGCTGTGCCGGACCATCGCAAGCAAGTCGCCGATGCAGCAAGTGCCTATCAAATGGTCTCGATGCTGGAAGGCGTTGTGCAACGCGGTACCGGGCGGCGGATGAAGGATTTAGGTAAACCGTTGGCTGGTAAGACCGGCACGACCAATCAAGCGTTGGATACCTGGTTTATAGGTTTTTCGCCCGATCTGGCGGTGGGCGTGTTCTCTGGCTTTGATACGCCGAGATCACTCGGTAAACGTGAGCAAGGCGCCAGCGTATCGGCGCCCATCTTCAAAGAGTTTATGAAAAACGCGCTGGCCGATAAGCCTGCTATTCCGTTTCGAATTCCACCCGGTATCCGCCTCGTTCGGGTTGAGGCCAATACCGGCCGGCCCGCCCGGCCGGGTGATCGGCGGGTCATATTGGAGGCCTTCAAGCCCGGCACCGTGCCGACTGGCCAAGTCCAAGTGCTGGATGGCTCCGAAGAAACCCCGACCTCTGCACCGACCGAAGGCACCGGCGGGCTCTACTAATTCACCAAAATTCCGCAATGATTAATTTCTGAGTGCCGCTCTATCGACACGTCATCTGATCAAGCATAGGATCGGGGGCAAAATCGGGAACGGGAAAAGCCAATGAAAAAAGAACTCAATGAACGTCTAACCCAGGTCGGGCCGGGCACGCCGATGGGCGAGGTGTTTCGCCGCTTCTGGTTGCCTGTTTTGTTGGACTCAGAGCTTAACGGTCCTGACGAAGAAGCTGTTCCCTTTCGGATTTTGGGCGAAGATTTGGTCGCATTTCGCGATACCGAGGGCCGCCTTGGTGTGCTGGACGCCAATTGTCCTCATCGCTTGGCGTCGCTGAGTTATGGGCGGAATGAAGAATGCGGACTGCGCTGCATCTATCATGGCTGGAAGTTTGACGTCGATGGTAATTGCGTCGACATGCCATCTGAGCCGAATGCCAATCAGAAAATGAAAGACAAGATTAAACTCACTTCTTATCCGGCGGTCGAACGCAGCGGAGCGATCTGGATCTATATGGGTCCAAAAAATAAAACGCCGGCCCCGCCTGAATATGAATGGGCGCGTTTTCCGAAAGACCGCATGGCGGCGATCAAGCGCTTCCAGCCGTGCAATTATGCGCAAGCTCTGGAAGGTGGTATTGATTCTGCCCATATTTCATTTCTTCATCGAGATTTCCCGGCGGCCAAAAAATCCAATTCCGGGCCCGACAATGTCCATGCAAAGTTTGCCGTCGGCTGCCGCAATCCGGAATTCAGTGTCAATGAAACCGATTATGGCCTGCAGATTATTGCCAAACGTGCGCTCGACGATATCGATGATGTCTATTATCGGGTGACCCAGTTTATGGTGCCATGTTTTCAAATGATCCCTCCAATCCTGGTCGAGGGACGGCTGAAGACCAGTCCGGTCACCGGAAATGTCTGGGTGCCGATTGATGATGAAAACACCTGGAATTGGGGTTTTAGCTCGGATGTCGAGCCTTTGACCGAGCGCCAGCGGGGCGTCATGGGGCCGGAAGGCATTTGGGGCGATCTGGATGACACCTACCACGCCCATCAAAATGCCGCTAATCGCTATGAGTTCGATCTCGAGCGCCAACGCAAATATAACTTTTCCGGCATTGCCGGAGTGCGCAATCAAGATGCGGCGGTGGTCGAAAGCATGGGGCCGATTGTTGACCGCACCAAAGAACATCTTGGCCATTCCGATAGCGGTATCGCTATGTTCCGCCGTCTTATGCTGAAAATGGCCGACGATCTCGAGAACGGCAAAGAGCCCGAAGCGGCTAGCCAATCCGAGAGTTTTAACATCCGTTCGGTTTCTGTGATCTTGGGTCAGGCTGAGGATTTGCACGACGTGTTACCGGATCTGGCGGCGGGTGAGCCGCTAAAAAGCGAGGCCGCTGAATAAAATAGTGTCGTGAACGCCATATATGAGTATAATGGGTTCGATGGACTAAGTGATAAGTACTTTCTCAATTGTACATGAAACGTGCCAAATTCCTTCATGAGTACGTTCGTATAAGGGTGTGAACATGGGTTCAGTACAGAGTCTCTATCTATTTAAGCTGGCCCGCGACAAATCGTCCGACGGGAAAAAGGCTTTTGCCAAATCCATATCCGATGTTTTTCTCGATCATTTCCCCGAGTTGACCAAGCGCGAACGACGCTTGATGTATGAAATTCTTCAGCAATCGGTTCATCAGGCCGAAATGGGATTGCGCGAAAAAGTCAGTAAGCGATTGGCCGCTGAGCAGGGCGTGCCGCGTGAGTTAGCTAAACTTCTGGCCAATGATGAAATCGAAGTCGCCTTTCCGATCCTCTCAATGAGTGATGCATTGTTAGATGACGATTTGATTGAAATTATTCACAACCGTTCGGTCGAACATCAATTGGCTGTTACCAAGAGACCGATGGTGAGTGAGCAGGTTTCAAAAGCCATTGTCGAACATGGTGAAGAAGATGTCATTCGCAGCCTATTGCTCAACCCGAATTCGAAGATCTCCCGTACCACGGTCGAGTATCTGGTCGAAGAATCAAAACGTCTGACGTCACTGCAAGAGCCAATATTGCGGCGGGAAGATCTTGATCCCGCTCTTTCCCAACGCATGTATGGCTGGGTATCGTCGGCTTTGCAGCAATATATTGTGGACAATTATGAGCTTGATGCTGAATTTGTTCGCGACATTGTTGACGAGGCTACCGAAGAAGAATTAAGCACCAAGCCGAAAAATGCTGATAAACCAGCCCCTGAGAAGCGACTGATCGATGAACTTGAGGTCGACGGGCAGTTGGACCCCGGCACCATGGTGCGCATTCTTGAAGAGGGCGACGTGCGTCTCTTCATTGCCATGTTCCAGCGCTATACCGGCCTAACCGATAAAATGGTGTTGGAGATGCTAAAAGATCGGGATGGAACAGGGTTGGCGATTGCGTGTAAGGCGGCGCATCTGGAACGACCGATATTTTCTTCGATCTATGCCCATAGCTACAAAGCTAACCGCAACGGCGTAAATATTCGCCGCCAGGAAATTAATAAAATGCTCGGAAGATATGATCTGATGTCTAAAGGTGCGGCCGAGAAAGTGGTTAGTCGCTGGAACGACAATGTCGCTTACAAGGATGCCATCCGCGAGCTTGAGCTTTAGCAATCGTTTACGCGCTCACGAAAATCTGATCCCACATCGACTGACTACGAATTGAGATATTTGGGCTGCCTGTGCTAGCCTATTGAGACTAAACATAAAAATAATAGATTAGCCCCTAACAGTGGAGATTCTAAATGTTTAAAACCCGTTACATAATTGCCGGTGTTGCGCTTGCCTCGTCACTCGCAATTTCGGATCAGGCCGTTAAAGCAGCCTCGTTTTATGACGGCAAAACGCTCAACATCATTACCGGCTCCAGAGCCGGCGGTGGTGCCGACACGACATTGCGTGTGATGAGCAAATACCTTACCAAATACATTCCAGGTCACCCAACGATTGTGGTTAAAAATCTGCCGGGAGCTGGTGGTCAAAAGCCCTGGAATTTGCTTTATGAGAAATCCAAAAATGATGGCCTGACGATTATTTTTAGTGCCTGGAATCCAGTTGGCCGGGTGACCAAGTCCAAAGGTTTGCGCGCTGACTACACCAAGATGCCCTTTATTGGCGGTGCGAACTTCACGCGGATGAGCTATATCACGACCGAGGGCCGGGGTGTTAAAACCCGCGAAGCATTGATGCAGGCAAAAAACATCAAGCTTGGTGGTAACCGTCCGACCAGTATTCTTGATCTTTCCATTCGCTTGAGCCTTGATCTATTGGGCGTGCCTTATCGTTATGTACCGGGTCTCAATCCGCCAAAGGCTTACCGTGCCTTGCGCGGCGGTGAAGTGGATTTGACCACGGTCGGCGTTAATTTTTATCGCAACCGCGTTGAAAAAAGCATGGTAAAGACCGGCAAGGTTATCCCGCTGTTTTATTATCCGGCGGTGACCGCTGACGGTAAGCTTAAGCCTTCTCAGCACATCAAAGATATGCCGAGCATTTACGACTTTTATAAAAAGGTTAAGGGTAAAGAGCCCGCCGGCCCTGCTTGGGATGCTTTGAAATGGATCAATCTGGTTACCGGCAATATGATTTATACGTCCTTCGGTGCACCGGGTACTGATCCAGCCAAGATTGCTGATCTCAGAACCGGCTTTAATAAAATGAAAGCCGATCCAGCTTATCTCAAAGAGAGCTTGAAGATTATTGGCGCGCCGATCGACTTTGTCAGTGTCAAAGAAGGTGAGGCGATCGTGAGTTCGGTCGACAGTATTAAGCCGGAGATTGTGACTTACCTAAAGAAATTCCTTAAAGGCGGCAAGAAGCGGAAGAAAAAGAAGAAATAGTCTTTAATCGGAAATGCTAATTTAAAAAGGCCGGCGTTCAATCTCCGGTCTTTTTTATTGCGCCAGAGCCTTGCAGACAATTCCCGAACCGGATAAAAATCGGCTCAGTAACATTTTATCGAAAGTGTCCTTCAATGCGTGCAGAGATCGAAAGTCAGATTAGTGAGATCGAGCAGTCCATAGAACTGCTGAGGAGGCGGCTTTGACTATGACAACGCCGTCCGGCGTGTTGAAGAGCTAAACTCTTTTACCGAAGACCCCAAGTTCTGGGATGCACCGACCAAAGCGCAAGCTCTGATGCGCGAGCGCACCAAGCTTGAAAATGGCGTCAAAGCCGTCGATGAGATCACCAGTGATTTAAGCGATAATGTTGAACTGCTCGAACTAGGTGAAGCCGAAGACGATCAAGACGTCGTCAAGGAAGCCGAAGAAGCGATTGGCGCGCTCAGCGACAGTGTTGAAAAAGCCCGTATTCAAGCCCTGTTGTCGGGCGAAGCTGACGGCAATGATTGCTATATCGAAATTCATCCCGGCGCCGGCGGCACCGAGGCCCAGGATTGGGCATCGATCATGTTGCGGATGTATTCGCGCTGGGCCGATCAACACGGCTACAAACTCGAATGGCTGGAAGAAAGTGCCGGCGAAGAGGCAGGTATTAAGTCGGTCACTTTGCGGGTCAACGGCACCGACGCCTATGGTTGGCTCAAAACCGAAAGCGGTGTGCATCGCTTGGTGCGCATCTCACCGTTTGATTCAAGCGCCCGCCGTCACACCAGCTTTGCCTCGGTCTGGGTCTACCCCGTGATTGATGACAATATTGATATCGAGATCGAGGAAAAAGATCTGCGGGTCGATACCTACCGGGCCTCCGGCGCCGGTGGCCAGCATATCAATAAAACTGATTCAGCTATTCGTATCACTCACATACCGACTGGCATTGTCGTGCAGTGCCAAAATGATCGCTCTCAGCACCGCAACCGTGCCGCCGCCTATGACATGCTGCGGGCGAGACTATATGAAGCCGAATTACAAAAGCGCGAAGACGCCGCGCAAGCCGAACATGATGCAAAGACCGATATCGGTTGGGGTCACCAAATCAGATCCTACGTCTTGCAGCCCTACCAGATGATCAAAGACCTGCGCACCGAGGTTGAGACATCTAACACACAGGCTGTGCTGGATGGCGACCTCGACCAATTCATGGCCGCCGCCCTGGCAGCCCGGATTGAAGAAGGCTAGGTAGCGCCCAGGGGTTGCGTCGACCGGTTGAGGTCGCAGTCAAAAGCAGACTCATTTCCATTAACTGTGTTATGTTTGCATTGGTGAGTAAACCGGCCATTTATGTAGATCGAATATAGAACTCTGACTTTCAGGTATTGTAAAATGATAAATATAAAGGACTTTTGATTATGGATGGATCAGTGAAAGAACGGACAAATCCGAAGAGCGCAAAAACAGGCTCCGCCATCGCTGACCGCGACACGCCACTCATCAAAGATTGCTGGTACGTTCTCGATTGGAGCGCCGAAGTCTCGAACGAACTAAAAAATCGGATGGTGCTCGGTCAGGACTTGGTTTATTTCCGGGATCAAGAAGGCGAGGTCTGCGCCCTGCAAAATCGCTGCGCTCATCGGTGTTTCCCGCTGCATCGAAGCAACCTGCTTGAGAACGACACCATTCAATGCGGCTATCACGGCCTCATCTACAATACGTCAGGCCAGTGCGTGAAGATCCCGTCAGCACCGGACAAAAAAACCAGTGGCATTAAAGTACAGAAATATCCCGTCGTGGATCGCGCGCCGATGATTTGGGTTTGGCCTGGAGATCCGGAGAAAGCAGACCCCGCGCTAATTCCCGACTATGACTGGGTAAATACCAAGGAATGGGGATACGGTCACGGTTATTACCACCTTGATGGCAATTATTTAGCGATCCATGAAAACCTTATGGACATCACTCATTTTTCCTTTTTGCACGGCAGTGCCCTAGGCACCCCCGGCCACGCTGAGTCCAAGATAGATGTTACTATTGAGGGATCAGTCGTCGACAACTATCGCATCAACCATGGGGAACACGTCCCCGATCTGCATAGAGATTACATGGGCATTGGTTTTGCACCGGTAACGAGAGACTCCCATTCGAAATTCATGACGCCGGGCTTCCACTATGCCTACTCGCTTTATATGGACCCAGCGGGAACCATCGATGGCCGCAAAGACTATCGTCTCAGGATACTGCATTTCATTTCGCCCGAGACCCAATACACGACGAATTATTGGTGGATGTTTGCCCGCGACTTTAAGCCTGAGGACAAGAAGGCCTCTCAGTTTTATTCAGATACAACGCTCGATGTTTTCAGGGAAGACGGCGACGCGATTGAATGGATGGAACAGCAATGGGCTAACGAAGATCGACCAGATTTCCAAGAAACCCATGTTCCCGCCGACAAAGGTGCTGTCGAAATGCGCCGTATAATTAAGAGAATGGCGGAGGAAGAGAACATTCAACCTAAGTAAATCAGCTTTTCTTTTAGGAAGGTGATTTGCACCTTGGTGCCCTGCTTTGGCGTACTTTTGACAGTGAATTCTGCACCTTATAATGCCCGCTTTGGGTCAAAAGAAGACTCTTTCGAACTGTCTCGATAATGTTGGTACCACTAAGGAGATGATCCGGCGCGGTCTAAAAAAGTGCGTGCGGGAATACCTGTTCTCTTAAATGTGCGTACCAAAGCCCGTGGTAGGGACGACGCTTAAAGCTGGCTAACTCGCTGTTTTGCTTGTTCCGATTCTTGTTCGGCCTTTATGGTTTCTTCAATGATCCTGCGTAATTCTCGGCGTAATATTTTACCAGCTGGACTTAGAGGAAAGCTTTCAACAATTTCAAGCCGTTCTGGCAATTTGAATTTGGCGATACCGCGATCCAGCAAAAAACTGGTCAATTCTTCACGCGTTAATTTTTGACCCGCTTTCAACTTAACAAAAGCGCAGGCCTTCTCCCCGTATTGAGCGTCAGGCATAGCGACGATGCTAACATTTTCCACTCTATCATCGGCGAGGATGTGATTTTCAACCTCATCAATACTGACTTTTTCACCGCCGCGATTTATCAAATCCTTGATCCGACCTTCGACATAAAGATAGCCATTGCGTCGGCACACCAAATCACCTGTATGGTAGAAGCCATCCGGGGAGAAGGCATTGGCTGAGCTTTCCGGCGCGTAATAATAGCCTTGGATGGTGTAAGGTCCTCGGCAAGTCAGTTCGCCTTTCTCGCCATCTGCCACTTCATTGCCATTTTCATCGACGATTTTAATTTCATCGCCGGGGGACATTGGTCTGCCCGAGCTATGCAAAATCACTTCGTCTTCATCGTTGAGACGGGTCAGGTTTAACAGACCCTCGCCCATACCGAAGCTCTCTTGGAAGACGCAACCAAATTTAGTTTGAATACGTTGGCGCAGTTCCGGGGCGAGCTTGGCACCACCGTTCATGATGATTTTGATCGAGCTTAAGTTATGTTGCTCCGGGATATCAGAAGTGAGCCATTTTGTGACCAAGGGGACAGCGCCCAAAATGAGACTGACCTGCTCTTTTTCAATCAGCGAAAAAACATGCTCGGTATTGATGCTGGAGGCAATGACCACGCATCCGCCACTGGCGAGGGCGGTCAAAATTCCGGGCGATCCAAGATTGTAATTATGTGACATCGGTAGCAATGTCAGCATAACAGTTTTTGCATCGATGGAACTGACCACGCTACTTTGTCGGCAATTATAGACAAAATCATTATGCGTTCGGGGGATGAGCTTTGAGAGTGCTGTTGTGCCACCCGATAACAGCATCAAGGCAACATCCTCCGGGTCACCCTGATCGCCGCGGTATTCATCACCCGGCACTTTTGGTTCAGCCAACCAGTCGGTCAAGGAATGCTGCCCTTCATTGGCTTGACCGGCAACAATAATGTGTTGAACGCTGGGCACCGCCACCGTGATCTCACCGGCCAGTTCGCGATAATCAAAATCCTTGATTTGATTCGGGATAAGATAGCCAACCGCTCCAGCATGCCCAGCAAAATGACTGATTTCTGTGAAGCGATGTGCCGGCAAGGCCATGACCGGAATAACGCCAATTTTGGTTAAGCCATAAAAGGCGTATATCAGTTCTGGTGAATTTGCCAATTGGAAGACAACGCGGTCCCGGTTCTTCAAGCCAATTTCTGAAAATTTAAGGGCCAGGCGATTGGCCTGTCTTTCGAGCTCTCGATAGGTGATACGTTGGTCTTCGAATACCAAGGCAATGCGATCAGGTGTCTTGGTCGCACTTTGCTCGAACATCTGCCAGAGCGTGATGTCTTCCCAATAACCGGCTTCTCGGTATCGACGTTGAAGTTCCTCCGGCCATGGCGTGCATCCTGTTAGCATCTGCTTCCCCTCCTATCGAATTAAGCGATTGCCGCTGCATAATCCGGCAGCGCGGGTTCAATGTGAATACTGTTCGATGGCGGGCCCGCTTGGCCGACATTGTTATAGGCCCGAACGTAATAGCGATATGGCATGCCCGCTAATAACGACCGATCCACGACCCGTTTACCTTTAACAGCTTCGATAATCTGAACCTCGCCATTGTCATCAGCGCGGTAAATGTCGTAGCCGGAGACTTCGCCTGAGGCTTTTGACCAGCTCAGCGTCGCAACGCCCTCCTTGAGGGTAACTTCCAAACTACCCTTATCGACCCCCCAAATAGGTGCGTCACTTTCCGGCAAATCATCAGGGGCTTGGCGGGCATGTTTCGGCCATAAAAAGCAGTGAACTTCCTTATGTGCGCCATCCAATTCCTTGCAGACATTGCAATAGGTGCAGTGCACGATGCGGTCTTCCTCACCGTCCCGTACTTTAACAACCCAATCGGCATCTGCCAGCAGGCCACGCGCAATGCCAACGATATCCGCTTTGCCCTCTGCCAAAACCATTTTGGCATGCTCCGGACTGGATATTTTACCGGCGGTCACGATTGGCGTATTAAAGCCCTTACTGTTGATGAAGGATTTAATTTCATCGGCGAGATGAACATGCAGCATATCGGAATGGTTGGCGCCCGGCATGCAGCGCTCACCGGAGTAACCCGAATAGCCATGGAGAATTTCGCCCGGGGTGTGGACGGCATCCTCAAACTTACCACCAACTGAAAGCGAGATGTAGTCGAGGCTCAATTGGGCCATTCTGAGGGCGATCAGTTTGGCGTCTTTCACCGTGTAACCATCACGCAAATACTCATCCGCCAGCATTCGGATGCCGACCGGGAAGTCGTTGCCGACTTTTTTGCGAACATTGGCGACGACTTTACCAACCATATTCAGCCGCCCTTCAAGGGTGCGGCCGGAATATTCGTCGCGTCTGGCATTGAGGCGTGAAAGCGAAGATGCCAAGGTATAGGCATGGGCAGCATGAAGCTCAACGCCATCATAGCCGGCCTCTCTGGCCCGCGCTGCGGCGTCGCCGAATTCTTCAACAATCTGACCAATGTCTTCGTTTGAAAGCATATCCAGCGTTTGCCGCCAGCCGGAGCGGGCAATCTTCATGAAATGAATGATCTGTGGCACCACCTTTGAATCTGAGGTGTCGTGGATTTGTTTGGTTAGCTCAGCGTGCCCTGGTATGAAGCTGTCATCGCTAATGCGCAAAAGCGGTCCGGCTTTCGCACCATGGATGGCCATGGCTTCAACGACAATCAAGCCAACTTCGCCTTTGGCATAACGGACGTAGCGGTCGATGATATCTTGATTAATCAGGCCGTCTTCTCTCGATAAACGTGTCACCATCGCGGGCACCAGGACCCGATTAGGGATGACCATGCCATTGATATCCAGGGGTTCGAATATTTTCATTTCGAATGGTCCTCCGACATTTAGGTTTTTCCCCCGGGATGTTGGTCTGGCTCAAATCCACCAATTTCGTGATTGACCGATATCCTCTTCCCAACTGACACCTTTGACATGTCCTGGTTCTCCGAGTATTTCGGTCTCAAAAATCCAATCGCGTAAAGTGCCAAACTTTATGTGATGTCCGGTTTTGAGAATTTTGTTTATAATTCACCTGTTCAGCTTTGAACTGTGCCCACGTATATTGCATCAAAATCGGACAAATTTTGCAGACGATTAAGATCAAAATTAGGGTCTACTGTCCTATGGGACAGGTAATTGACTTTGGTTAAATTCAGCAATTTTAACACGCCAAGATAGGTCAATTCTTTTTGCAACCAACAAGATTCAGAAAACCGGACTATGTCCGCTTTGGGTTGCTATCTCAACCGGTCAACGCAACACATTCGTTAAATTTCTCTGCCGGCGTTGCAAATTCCAATGTCTTACGGGGCCGCTCATTGAGTTGCCGGGCCACCTTGTTTAAGTGCGCCTGTGAGTGCA